>JAVERC010000087.1:0-5764 GCA_034007295.1 Desulforegulaceae bacterium
TCCATTTCTGCGTCAGAATCAAAATTTAATCCTCAAAATACTAAATGTATTCCTGCGGTTAAATTTTTCATCTTCCTTGAACTGAACAAAAAATTCTCGTTTTCGGCCAATCACTAATCAGTGATCTTGGAGTAATTAAAAAGTAATTGGATAAAAATGGCTGTTTTTTATTTATTTAAAAAAAGATGAAAAAAAGGGACAAAAAAGACAATTTTTATTCACCTGTTAAATAAAGTTTTTTATACTCCAGTTCATTTAATATTAAAAAAAAGGCTCATAAACTTTTTGGTTTTGAGCCTTTTTTTATATCCGAATTTTAAAAAAATCAGTTTATTAAAAAAATTTTTATTTTGAAATAGCTTTTAAAAATCTGTCAACCCTTGTTTTTACAATTGGAAAATCGTCTCCTCTGTCGTCAACACAATCTCCATCTATGGTAAGAATGGGAATTCCTGCTTTTTTGAACATTTCATTTTCCATTATTGCTCCGCCGTGAAAATGCCTGCATGACTTGGGATAATATGCAATTATTCCGCTTGTATCTTCAGGAATTTTATCAATTGCAATTGTTGTTCTTGCCATTACAGATGAGTAGGCAGGGTGCATTACAGTTCTTCTTGCAATTGATCTTACAGGGTCCTCAGGGTCAAGCTCGTCAAAAAAAACAAAATTAACCTGAGAGCCTGAAATTTCAATTTTTTCATCAAGATATGACATAAGCTGATTTTTAAAATATGGTCTTAAATGAAACCAGGCAATCCTTGGAACTGTAATTTCTCTTTTTTCGTGCTGATTTTTTTTGTAGTCTTCATATCTTGATTTATAAACATCAACTATTTCTTCAGTTCCCCAGGTCTGCATAAGATTTGCTGCATAATCAAGTTCTTTTATTCCTTTTTTTGATGATGTTCTTTCATATAAAATTATATTGTTTCCTTCATCAAGATATTTTCTTGCCTCATTTGTCCATTTGCAAATTTGTTTTAATTTTTTTTCATCAAGTTCAAGTCCTGTTTTTTGAGTTACAAATTCAATCATCTCATAAAACTGTTCTGTTACATATTCTACTGCTTCTTCAATTCTTTTTTCATCTGCCTTATTTTTTTTGTTTCTGTATAGATCATAAATCCCATAGGGTATATCAAGGACAAATTCAGGTCTTTTATATACATGAGAGGCAATTTCTGCATATTTGGCTGAAGGATCGCAGATATGGGTTGATGTAAGTAAAATATCTGGAGTAGGGAAAATATTTTCAATAACGCCTCCTGCAACGGTTTTCATAAAGGAACATAAATCTCCTGAAAAATTTGAACCTTCTGCAGTTTCTATTCTTTCACTTGAAGCACCTGCCATTGCAAGCTGTGATGCAACCATTTCTGTTGTATATGGAATCAGATTCATTGCATACATTATTTCTGTTGGAACAAAAAGCGATCTCCATGCTACATGGTGATATTCAAACTCGCCTGATGTATTAAAGTTGTAGGCATTGAAAAACTGTTTTGCATTTACATATCCCCTTTTAGCTGACGGAGAAAGTGTTTTATATTCTGACATAAAAGCCATTTTTACGGCATCTTCAGGTTCAATATCACCAAGGCCGTTTGCTTTAAGAAAATTTTTAAGCTGAATTTTTCTTGCTTCAGTGTTTTCTTTTACTGTATTTTCATGACTCATTTTTTTTCTTTCTTTTTTTAAGTCTTTTGACAAACGAATAAACTTCTCTTTCATTAATCTCTGAACTTATGTCTCCTTCAATCACTTTCATTGGAATATCAATGTCTGTATGATTTTTAAGCAAAGCCCAGTCCATTTGCATGTTTGCACAAAATTTCATGGAAAAATAAATTATTCCATCAACTTTGTAGTCATTTATCAATCTTGGAAGTTCATCTGTTTTGTATCTTGATTTTTCTCCAAGCATTCTTGGACATGGATTTTTTTCAAGATAAAGCCTTGCCAAAAGTTCAAAAGGATCTTTTTCATCACCATAGGTTCCAGCAAAGGCTCTTGAACCAGTGCACATATTTTCACAAACGCATAGAGCACCTGCTTCTTCAATTGCTTTTATCAGGCTTTTGTTCCCAGGGCCTCCAGCAATCATTATTCTTGGTTTTAAGTCATCAGATTTTAAATCTTTTTTTTCGTCTATGAATTTTTTTAATTTTTCATTAAAAACTTCAACCGGCATTGCAAAATAATCATTTACAAGTTCTTCAACTTCAAGTCCTGTTACAGCAGAGTCTATATTTTTACGCATATCTTCAACCTGGGTGAAAAGGATTCTTGTAGTTTTGTATTTTTCAATGGATTCAAAAATACTTTCATCGCTTATTGGACCGTACTCATTTTCAAGGTCATTTTTAAGTCTTTTAAGGGAGCCTGCAAAAAATTTAATAGAAGACTCTGTTACAATTTTTGGAATATCAAGAATATGAATGAGCTTTGGTTTTATTTGATTTTGTCTGAATGCCCAGCCGTCTGAAAGTCTTCTCATGCATTCACATGAATGTGCAATAACAACTCCGCTTAAATCATCATAAGCATTTGTAAGTGCACCTCCCATGCATGATCGTACATAAGAACACATTGAATCACCAAGAAGCACATCTTCGTGTTCTGCCTTTGAATCATTTCTTATACCGTAGGGTATTGTATTTGCTGCATGTATAAGCTCAACTGGAGTATAAGTGCAGAACCATCCTGTTTTTTTCAAAATCAACCTCCAAAATTGGCTTTTAGTTCAATATTTTTTTCGCTTTCAATAAGCTCTGAATACTTTTCACAGGCATAAAGCGTTACTATTATTTCATCTTCCAGATAAAGATGAACAAGATCGCAAAGCATTTGTTTTTTGCAGCCTAGTTCTTCTGCTCTTAAGCATTCTGTAAACTCTGATCTTATTTTGCAGATTGTATCAATTCCTCTGAATTTTCCTTGATTTCCTTCGAGTTCATTTTTTGCAAAAAGTGCCATTCCAATTGCACCCATTACCTTGTGATGCATTGGAATAAAAAGTTCAATTTTTTCACCCCTTGCTTCGTAAAGAAGATCTTCAAGTGCTTTTTTTACACCTGAATTTGAAGCAACCCCTCCTTGAAATGCTATTGGAGTCTTAATTGTTTTTTTGTTTATTCCAAGAGTAGAGTAAAAATTCATTGCAAGGCTTCTGTGAAGTCCTGCGATTATATTTTCCTTTGTGTTTCCCTTTGCCTGTTCAGCAATTAAATCCCTGCCGACAAATACTGTGCACATGCTTGAAAAAGAATATGGTTTTTTAGCTTTAAGTCCTGTTTCTCCGAATTTTTCAATTGGAATTCCAAGTCTGTCTGCCTGTGCATCTAAAAATGCTCCAGTTCCAGCACCGCATTTTTTGTTCATTCCTGCTTCGTCAAGCTCTCCGTCTTCAATATACATTACCTTTGAATCCTGACCGCCAATATCAAAAATAACCTGAGTCTTTGGAAGCATATGAAGTGTTGCTTCTGCATGGGCATCAAGCTCTGTTTCATAGACATCTGCATTTAAAAGAGAAGCTGATATTTCATGTCCGCTTCCTGTAACTCCCGAACCTAAAATAATTGTATTTGCTGGAAGGCTTTTATTAAGGTTTGTAAATGCTTTTTTAATGTTGTTTATTACATCACCTTCTGTAAGTGTGTATTCTGTTTCAAAAACAATTCCGCTTTCTTCTACAAAGGCTATGTTAATTGAAATTGAACCTGCATCAAGGCCAATGTAGCCTCTTAGATTTTCATCCCATTTTTTGTTTTTAGATGTATGTGCAATTAATTTTTTATCATTTATAAAATATTTAAAACTTTTTCTGTCAAGATTAACGATTTCATTTTCAAGCTGGCTTATTATTTCGTTGTTATTTATTCTTGTTTTTATCCATAAATCAGAATTGTCTGATGTTATTTCAGCTTTTGAATTTTCATTGTCTTCAAAGAAAACCTGATTTTGTGATTTTTTAGATTTAAAGTTTTTATTTTCAAAAAAATTAATTAATTTTTCAGCATGATCCCAGGCTTCTTTAAGTCTTTTTTCTGCTGTTTCCAGGAAAAGGAAGGGAATTCTGAAAAAAATTTCTGATTTTTTTTCAGGGAGTCTTTCAAATTCTTTTACATCATTTAATTGTGTTTTTATCAATTTCTTTTCCATGTCGGCCTCTTTGTTTTGGTTTACTGGTTGACCAGTTGAAGAGCTAAATAAAAAATTTTGCTTTAGCTCTTAGGCTCAAGCAAAATTTTTGTAAAAACTGTAAAATTATTTTTTTAAATTAACCATGTTTACTGTTTTTATTTCAGTTCACTTAAGAATACCAGATAGTGACAAGCAGTCAAGGCTAGATTTCATTTTTAAAGGATTATTTTTATTGAAGAATGATTATTGCAAAGCATATGATAAAAAAGCCTTTGATTTAAGTATGTTTTTATCTGGAATTTTTGATATCCTCTGATTTTTTTTGATTAAAAAATTATGAAATAAAGCCGTGGAATACCTCCTCGGTTGCAATTTTTGCTTCTTGTCTTATTGCTTCAAGCTGATCATAGGTTAAATTAAGAATTTTCAGTGTATTGGAGTCAATATTTGCATTGTCTTTAATATTAATGTCTGATTCCATTCCAATAATTTCATTTGCTGTGTGTACTATGTATGAGAGCAGATCATTGGCCGATTTTGACGGTTCATGATGCCATCTGACTGCAGTGAGCTGTTTTGGAGGGATATTCCACCTTTTTAAAAATTCATACCCTATTTGTGCATGATCAAATCCAAATATTTCTTTTTCAGCAATATGAATTTTAGTACCTGAAGAAACTTTTGCCACAAAAAAATCTTTAACTTTAATGATGTCATCGTCTAGAAGAAGCTTGCCTGCATCATGTAAAATTCCAGCCGAGAATGCATCAGCACTAAGTTCAGGGTTTGTTTTTAGAGTAATTAGTCTTGAGGCAAAGGCAACACCAGTAGAATGGGAGAAAACTTCTCCAGAGCTTATTGAATATCCTTTAAGTTCTTTTCCCAGAAGTTTTGACGTGCTTGCGAGGGTGATCATCTGGAGTAAAATTTCTGAACCGAGAATTACACATGCCTGTTGAACAGAATTGACCGGATTTTTTAGAGCATAATATGCTGAATTTGAAATTTTGAGTATTCTTGCAGTCATGGCCTGATCTTTTTCAAGCACTTCTGCAAGGTCCCTAATATCTCTGTTTTCATCAGTAAGTATATCCCTTGCTTTTGAAAGAATTTCTGAAATAGGAGGAAGGGCCTTTGCTTTTTGAATTATGCTTTCAATTTTAACATCAGAGTCAGAAGTTTCATTTAAAACATCATCTTTAAAAGAAATTATACCTTCGCATTTACGACATTTGATTTTTAAATTTGGGTTAGAAGGTATTTTGTCATCTGGTATGTTATAAACTGTATTGCAATGAGGACATTTGAGTTTCAAGTTGCACTCCATCTACATTTTCAAAATTAAAAAAAATTATCACTTTGGCATTTTTTTAAGCACTCAATAAAAAAAATGCTTGAAGACAATGTAATAATATATGAGAAATTCAGATTATGTGAAGAATTATTTTGAAATTTCCAATGAAATTTTTTTTTAAAAGGAAGAAAATGAATAAGGAAGATCATTTTAAAAACCTTGAGCTTATGTATTATAAGGCTCCTGTGAATGAATTTTATAAACCTGAAATTTTTGTGAAAGAAGGTAAATGTGAAATTAAAGTAAAAGTTGAAAAGAAAT
>JAVERC010000047.1:0-24819 GCA_034007295.1 Desulforegulaceae bacterium
ATTCAGGTAATTTTGTTCATGGAAGCGTTATTTTTAAAATGCTGGATGATAGTGCATATTTTGCAGCAAATTCTTTGGAACATGAGTATTTTCTGGTTACTACAGCTTTTACTACATATATTACAAGACCTGTATCAACTGGATTTATAAAAGCTTACGGTACAGTAGTAAATAAAAATAAATCTCAATTTATTTCTGAGGCTGTTTTGTATGACAGTGAAGAAAACGAAATTGCAAGGGGAAGCGGAGTTTTTGTAAGGTCAAAGCTTTTTATAAATGAGGTAATTGATAACTGAAATTAAGCTTTTTTAAAATTTTGCAAATAATTTGAAATTTGGGGCAATAATTAAAAAATTTTTATTGCCCCTTTTAGCCTTAGATTAAAAGATTTTTTCGTTTATTTTTTTACCATTCCCCATGCAATACTTCCAGGGCCTGTTTGAACTGCAATAGCAGCTCCTGAGTTTACTATTATTATTTCAGATTGATCCATTCCAAGTTCACTTGCAAGCTTTTCTGCCAAATATTTAGCATCATCCTGGGCATCACAATGGGCAACCCATACTTCATATTCAAACCCTGTTCTTTTTTGGGTTTTGCCTGCGTATTGTGCCATTTCATTAAGGACATTTTTTTTCCCTCTTATATTCCCCAAGGGCTTTAATACAGAATCCTTTAAGACAATTAAAGGTTTTATATCAAGCATATTGCCGAATGCAGCTCCAAAAGTTCCAATTTTACCGCTTTTTTTGAGCCAGATTAGAGAATCAACTGTAAAGTTTGATACATTGGTTCCCATAATAAGATTTACTTTATCTTCCAAATCTTGCAGGGTTTTTTCCCTTTTTATGATTTCAATTGCTTTTAAAACATACATTGCCTGGCCAATGCTGGTAGATTTGGTATTGATAATTTTTATTCTTTTTGCTGCTTCTGGATCAAGAAGATTTAGTGAGCTTTTGGCACTTTGAAAACACTCAGAAAGTTTAGATGCAATTTGAAATGAAAGCAGATAATCATATTTTTTAAGAAGCTTTTCATAAAAGTCAGCATATTCTGCCGGAGCCGGGGGCCTTGTAAAAACCTGAGAATTGTTTTTCATTTTTTGGATTATCTCTTCATTGGATATTTCAATTTTATCAAGGTAATCCTTTGAGTCAACTACAACGTGGACAGGAACAATATGTATATTGAATTTATCGATTATTCCATCTGGAAAATCAGCAGTTGAATCTGTTATAAAGCCTATTTTTGCCATAAAAATCTCCTTAAAATTGCATATAAAGTCTTTGGCAATAATTATATAAATAAATGAAGCAAACAATAAAAAAATGAATTTTTATTTTACTAAAAGAATAGTACTAAAATAAGTTTTTGAAATCAAAGATAATTTTTTTTAAAAGATATTGTAAAGCCTTAATCAGAGATTATGCATGCTTTTATGCATTGCTCAATTTTTATTTCTCTTTGTTTCTGATAAGTCTCATAATCAGGTATTAGTCTTTTATAATTTGCCTTAAAAAGAGGAGATGAAAAAATAAAATCAGCTGAGGCCATATTGGTCGCTGCCGGAATATTCCATAATACAGCAAGTCTTAGAAGTGCTCTTATATCTGGTTCATGTGGCTGTGCTTCAAGCGGATCCCAGAAAAAAACTAAAATATCAATTTTTTTTTCAGAAATAAGGGCCCCGATCTGGAGGTCTCCTCCAAGTGGGCCGCTTTGCATTCTTTTAATTTTTATGCCCAGCTCATTTTCTATTATGGAGCCGGTTGTTCCTGTTGCATAAAGCTCATGCTCAATTAATATTTTTTTGTTTGATTTAACCCATGAAATCATTTCGTCTTTTTTGCCGTCATGGGCTATAAGTGCGATCCTTTTTTTATCAGGAAAAACTGCTTCTTTGTATTCCATTTGTTTTCCTTATAATTCTTTTACTTTAAGCATATTTGTAGTACCCGACACCCAAACAGGATGACCTGCTGTAATTATAATTGTTTCGCCTTTTTTTACAAGACCGGATTCAAGAGCTGCCTCTGCACCTTTATCAAGCATTTCATCTGTATCTTTAGGATCACCAAAAATTTTTGGAATGCATCCCCAGTAAAGACACATTTTTCTTATTGATTCCTTAAGAGGTGAGAGTGCAATTATTTTGCTTTTTGGCCTGAATCTTGAAATTTGTGCTGCTGTATAACCAGATTTAGTTGGTGCAACTATTGCTGAAGCGTCTGTAAAACCTGAAAGAACGCAGGCCGCATAGGGAACAGCCCTTGAAGCTTCAGAATCAGGGTGAAATTTGAATTTTGGGTATGGATATTCTTTTTCTGCTGTATCGGCAATTTTTCTCATGTATTTTACAGCTTCAACAGGATGATTTCCGCTGGCAGTTTCTTCAGAAAGCATTAAGGCGTCAGTTCCGTCTAAAACTGCATTTGCTATATCGGTTGCTTCAGCCCTTGTAGGTCTTGGTGAACTTACCATTGAACTTAGCATTTGGGTGGCAATAATTACAGGCTTTCCTGCCTTTACAGATTTGTTTACAAGCATTTTTTGATACACAGGCACATTTTCAAGTGGAACTTCAACTCCAAGGTCGCCTCTGGCAACCATAATTCCGTCTGATTTTTCAAGAATTTGATCAAAGTTTTGAATTGCTTCATGCTTTTCTATTTTTGCAATTACAGGAGTTAATTTGCCAAAAGAGCTGATTATCTGCTTTATTTGATCAATGTCAGCAGCACTTCTTACAAATGAAAGTGCTACAAAATCAACACCTATTGAAAGTCCAAATTCCAGGTCTTCTTTGTCTTTTTTTGTTAGTGCAGGGATGTTGAGGCTTGTGCCAGGGAGGTTGATCCCTTTGCTCGATGTTAAAATGCCTCCTGATACAACTTCGCAGGTTATGTCATTTTCAGTGATTTTTTTTACTTTAATTTCCATAAGTCCGTCTGCAAGTAAAATCAGCTCATTTTCTTTTACATCGTTTGGAAGATTTTTATATGTTACTGAAACTTTGTTATCTTTTCCAATAATATCATCTGTTGTAAGGATAAGTTCTTTTCCGCAGATAAGTTCAATTCCATTTCCATCAACTTTTCCTGTACGGATTTTTGGACCGCTTAAATCCTGTAATACTGCAACTGGTTTATCAAGCTCATCTGAAATCTGTCTTATGAGATCAAAGGTTTTTTTGTGATCTTCATGGCTTCCGTGGGAAAAATTAAGCCTTGCTACATTCATTCCTGCATTTATAAGTTCTTTTATAATTTCAGGGCTGCTGCTTGCAGGGCCTATTGTGCAGACGATTTTGGTTTTATTCATAAAAAACTCCTGGAAATATGGGAAATTTAAAACCAATTTTTTTGTTCGGTGAAATTAATTTTTACCGAACAAAAAAATTATGAAATTTTATTTATCTGAAAGTGCCTGAAGCCCGGGAAGACTTTTCCCTTCGAGAAATTCAAGGGAGGCTCCTCCTCCGGTTGAAACATGGGAAACTTTATCTGAAAGTCCAGCCTGTTCTATGGCTGAAGCTGAATCACCTCCGCCGATTATTGTAATGCTTCCACCTGCTGAAGCTTCTGCCATTGCACCTGCTACCTGGAAAGTTCCCTTTGAAAGCTCTTCTATTTCAAAAACTCCCATAGGGCCGTTCCAGACTATGGTTTTGGATTCTTTAATTATTTTTGAAAATTCAACTATTGACTCCGGACCAATATCAACAGCAATCATTTCCTTTGGAATTTCATTGTTTTTTACTTGTTTTATTCTTCCAATAACTCCTGCATCAAAATCTAAAACATCTGTAACAACAAGATCCTTTGGCAGGATTATTTTATTTTCTGCTTTTAAAAGAAGTTCCTTTGCAAGCAAAACCTTGTCTTCTTCAACAAGGGATCTTCCTGTTTCAAAGCCTTTTGCCTTAAAAAAAGTTGATGCCATTCCACCGCCTATGAGAAGATAATCAACTTTTGGAAGAAGTGAGTCTATAACATCTATTTTTCCTGAAATTTTGGCACCGCCTATTATTGCTGTAAAAGGCCTTTTTGGATTTCCAAGTGCATTTCCTAAATAATCAATTTCTTTTTTCAGAAGATATCCGCATGCTGAAGTTTTAATAAATTTCGTAATACCTTCAGTTGAGGCATGTGCTCTGTGGGCTGTGCCAAAAGCATCGTTTACATAAATATCTGCAAGAGATGCAAGTTCCTTTGCAAAATCAGGGTTGTTTTCAGTTTCTTCTTTTTTAAATCTTAAATTTTCAAGAACAAGGATTTCCCCTGGATTAAGTAATGAGATTTCCTTTTTAACCTTTTCACCTGAGCAGTCATCAATAAATTTGATATTTTTATTGATTAGTGTACCAAGATACTTTGCAACAGGCCTAAGACTCAGTTCAGGAACAATTTTACCTTTAGGTCGTCCAAGATGTGACATTAAAATAAGAGATGCATTTTTTTCAAGAATATAATTGATTGTAGGAAGAGCCGCTCTTATTCTTTTGTCATTTGCAACCTGTCCATCTTTTAAGGGTACATTAAAGTCAACCCTTAAAATTACCTTTTTATTATTAAGTTCAATATCTTCAATAAAAAGTTTTTCCATTTTCAAACCTCAAATCTATAAAGAAATATGTTTTGCCATATCAACAACTTTATTTGCATAGCCCATTTCATTGTCATACCAGGCAATAAGCTTTATAAAATTATCGTTAAGTGCAATCCCAGCTTGTGCATCAAAAATGCATGTACATGATTCACCTGTAAAGTCAGATGAAACAACCTGATCTTCAGTGTATAAAATTATTCCCTTAAATTCATTTTCAGCTGCTTTTTTCATGGCATTTTTTATTTCATCATAAGATGCTGATTTTTCAATTCTGCATGTAAGATCAACAACTGAAACATCAGCTGTTGGAACTCTGAATGCCATTCCTGTAAGTTTTCCGTTAAGTTCAGGTATAACTTTCCCAACTGCCTTTGCAGCACCTGTTGTTGCAGGAATTATGTTTTGGAGTGCAGATCTTCCGCTTCTCCATTTTTTTGGGGAAGGGCCGTCAACTGTTTTTTGTGTTGCTGTAGAAGAATGAACAGTTGTCATGAGTCCTTCGGTAATTGTAAAATTATCGTTTATAACTTTTGCAAGGGGAGCAAGGCAGTTTGTTGTGCATGATGCATTTGAAACTATTGTTTCTCCGTTGTATTTTTTATGGTTGACTCCCATTACAAACATTGGGGTATCATCTTTTGAAGGAGCAGACATTACTACTTTTTTTGCACCTGCTTTTAGGTGTGCTTCTGCTTTTTCCTTTGTTAGAAAAAGACCAGTTGATTCAATTATTGTTTCAGCACCTGCTTCATTCCATTTTAGATTTAAAGGATTTTTTTCATTTGTAACCCTGATTTTTTTACCGTTGACAACAAGATAATTTCCATCTGTTTCAACGCTTCCCCTAAATCTTCCATGAACAGTGTCATATTTTAAAAGATAAGCAATATAGTCAATGTCAATAAGGTCATTTATTGCTGTTACTTCAACATCATTTCTTGTAAGAGCAGCTCTTAATGCAAGTCTTCCTATTCTTCCAAATCCATTGATTCCTATTTTAACCATGAAACCTCCAAAATATTTTTGAATTTAATTTTTAATAATGGAATGCCTTATATCATAGAGAAAAAATAAAACAGCCAGTTTTTTAAAATTTATTTTAAAGCAGGGTAAAAGCTTTACTAAACCTGACTTTTTTATCAATTACTGATTTTTAAAAAAATCTGCATATCATAAATACTTGGTTATGATATAAATGAAAATTATTTCAAGTTCAATAAATATTTTCATTTAAGAAAAATTTGTTTGTAAATGAACTGATAAGAGGTCAAACCAGATGGTTAACCACTTATAAACAAAGTAAATTTTTAATTTTTAAATTTGTTTATAAGTGAAAAAAATTAAGAATTAAGGGAGAAGAATTTTTGACATAATCTCATATTCTTCTTTATTATATATAAAGTCTTTTTTAGATATTGCAGACTGAAAAAAAGTTTTTGCATTCATAAGCTTTAATTCTTCTACTTCATCAGGATCAAATTTAAGATTTAGGGGATTGATTTCTTTTCTTAAAAGGAAAACATCATAAATTTCATGATCTTTAATTTCTCCATGAAAATATTTTTTTTCAATTGATGTTATGTATTCAAGTTCAGAAATTTCCGCTTTTATTCCTGTTTCTTCAAAAAGTTCCTTTACAGCTGTTTCATGGGATGTATCACCTGCAGTAACATGGCCTGCACATGAAACATCCCACATTTGAGGATGGGTAAGTTTTGATTTGGATCTTTTCTGAATAAGGATTTCCTTATTTTTATTAACAACCCAGACATGAACAGTTTTATGAATATAGCCTTTTTTATGAACCTCATCTCTTGTTTTGATAATTCCTGTGGGCTTTTTATTTTTATCTATTATTTCAATTAATTCCATTTTTTTATCTAATTTCCAGGAAGGAAATTTGTAAACTGGTACTCATAAACATTTTCACCACGGCATACTTCAAAACTTCTTTCTCCCCATTGCTCAATGGTTATAAAATTTTTACCGTCTTCAGATGTGTAATCATATGCAATAAAAGGTTCTTCTTCATTAGATGAGTTTTCAAAGAAATAGCCTGAAGATATTTCGTCAAGGAAATATTTTTTACCTTCTACTTCAATTTCCTGTGGAGCCTCGTCTGTAGAGGAAATTTCATCAAAAACAGACTTATCTACATATGAATTTGGTATTTTTCTGCTTATTATAAGACTGCTTGATTCAGCATCGTCTATTTCAAGAAAAATATTGTCATCACTTGTTTTAAGCTGCCACTCAAAAATAACCTCACCTTCATAATCATATTTGTGTTTTGCCTGCACTTCCCAGGTTTTCATGTCATAATCAACCATATCTTTTGGCAAAAGGTCTTTTATTCCAATAAATGACCGGTCTTTTTTCTTTTTTTTAAAAAATTTAAAAAAGCACATATTTTATCCTTTTTATAAATATATTGCAGAAAACTTTAACCTAAATTGAGCGGTTTTCAAGTTTGCTGCATATAAAAGTATTTTTTAATCAAATTACAAATTTTATGTTTTAATGAACAAAAAAGGCAGTTTTTAGTTTAAAGCCTCCGCTAAGGGAGGCTTTATTTATCAGTTTAAAAGTCCCATTTTCTTTTTCAGTTCAAGAAGTGAGTCGTTTTGTGAAATTTTAGATGGAGAAGCAAGTGCTGCATTTATTTCATCATCAACAGATTTTTCAGAATTTGCAACTTCGCCGTAGGCCTGAGAAAGTGCTTCCTGTTCTTCAACTTTAGCCTTCATTTTTTCAAGCATAGAAATAGTCCCGGACGAATCGATTTTGGAAAGCTGCTGATTTATTTTTGCAGTTGCCTGGGCTGTTTTAGACCTTGCCTTTAAAGTAATAATCTCATTTTCATATTTGGTAATTGTAGACTTTATTTTATTTACATTTCCCTGAAGCTGAGCTGATCTTGATTCATGGGCAGCTGCCTGTTCTGCAAGACTTAAAGCTTCACTTGCAAGGGATTCTTTTTGAGATAGAGCCTCTGTTGCAAGTCTTTCAGCGTCTGCCATATCAATTTCGCCTGATTGTGCTTTTTGTAAAAGAAGCATTGCTTTTCTTTCATAATCAGCTGCAAGTTTTTTCTTGTTGTCAGAATCTCTTCTTGTACTGATTGCAATGGCTTTTACCTGGGCAAGAGTTTCCATTGCTGCCTGAAGATCTTTTTTAAGGTCTCTTATTCCCTGTTCTGTCATTTTTACAGGGTCTTCAAATTTGTCTATGGCTGAATGGGCCTCTGCCTGGCCGATTTTAAATATACGCTTGAAAATTGACATTATTTTCACTCCTTAAATAAATTTAGTTTTTAGAGAATTGAATAAGCTCACTGCCATATTCAGAAAGAGCAAGTTCAAGAGATCTGATTGAACCTTCAACTTCATTTCTGTCAAGGTTTTCGATCTGAAGAGTATCCCGAAAAATTATTAAATTTTCTTCTTTATTAAGTGCAAAAGCACCATGGACTATTTCTCTGTTCATTTGAAGAAGTCTTTTATAGACATTGTCTTTGTTTTTTTGAGGTACTGACATTATTACCTGTTCCATAACAAGAATTGTATCTTCGCAGTCTATAACAAGGTTTGAAATTGAACTTTCTTCATCAGATATGATTATTATTTCTTCATCTGGATTTTCTGAAATGATGTCAAATCCCATTTCAAGCACACAGGACTTAACAAAATCAAATTTTTTTTCCATGGGGTTTTCTACCTCCGTTGGTAAAATTTAAGTTGATGGTTTTAATAATTAAAGTTTTTCTTTTTGAATGATTCTTTGTGTGTATAATAATACAAAAAAGCTAAATTTCAAACTTTATGGATGATAAAAATTTATGATCGAAAAAGAATTTATTTTTAAAATTGAAAATAACAAAAAATTTAACGCAATTTTATCAATTCCTGATTTTCCATCACATGTTTCAGCAGTTATAGCACATGGTGCAAACAATGATATGAATAATTATCTTTTAAAAAAATTTTCCCATGTGCTTTGTGAAGCTGATATTCCTGTATTAAGGTTTAATTTCCCCTACAAATATGAAAATAAAGTCAAGCCAGATAGTGCATTAATTTTAAAAAAAGCCTGGATTGCAGCTTATAATTTTATGAGAAACCACAAAAATTTTCCTTCAAAAAAAATGGTCTTGGCAGGTAAATCTCTTGGAGGAAGAATTGCTGCTGAAATTGTTGCCCAAAATTATTTTGATCCTGATTTAATGGTTTTTTTAGGCTATCCCCTTCATCAGCCAGGAAAGCCTGAAAATGCTAAAGATTCATCACTTTATTTTATTGATTGTCCTGTTATTTTTGCCAGCGGAACAAAAGATCCGCTTTGCAATAAAGAACTTCTTTTAAAAATTGATGAAAAAATTGGAGATAAATCCAATCTTTATTTTGTGGAAAATGCAGGCCATTCCCTTACTACCTACAAAATGACCGAGGAAGAAATAAAAGAACATTATAATCTTATAACAAGCGATTTAAAGGAAATGGTTTTAAAACTGATTTAAAATTTATCAATTCTAGTTAGCTGCTGAACAAAAAATTCTCGTTTTCGGCCAATCTCTAGTTAAAATAAATTATAAATTTTTGAAATTAATATAAATATTTTAAAATTCCTTGTGCCTGTTTTTTTGCAGCACCTTTATTTTTTTCAACTGCCTTAAGAGCATTAAGTCCGGTTTCTTTTCTTAAGTCATTATCTTTAAGAAGGTTTTTTATTACATCATAGATATTATCTTCAAGAACTTCAAACCCGCCTTTTTCATTTAAAATAATTTGAGAAATTTCCTTGAAATGATCCATATATCTGCCAAAAATTACAGGTTTTTGAAGTGAGGCAGGTTCAAGAATATTTTGGCCGCCAAAATTTTTAATACTTCCACCCACAAAAACAAGATCTGCGATTGTATAAATTTTTTTGAGTTCTCCCATTGTATTTATAATTATTACATCAGAAAAAATATTTGTTTTGTCGGTTCTGAGATTAAAACTTATATTTTTCTGGTTTAAAATATCTGTAATTTCATCAAGTCTTGAAAGATGTCTTGGAACAATAATAAGCTTTAGGTTTAAAAACTCTTTTTTAAGTTTTTTGTAAACATCAGCTAGAATTTCTTCTTCTCCGTTTCTTGTACTTCCGCATACAAGTATGAGGTCGTTTTTTGTAAATCCAAAAAATTTTTTATAGGTGGTTTGAATTTTTTCAGTATCGTTTTTATCAATGGAAAAATCATATTTTGCATTCCCTGTAACAATAATTTTTTCTTTTTTGCAGTTAAGTTTTAAAAGATTATTTTCATCCTGAAATGATGCTGCATAAAATTTATCAACAAGGTTTAATATGTTTTGAGTCAGGTTTTTTACTTTAAGATAGTTTTTTAAAGATGAATTTGAAATTCTTGCATTTGAAATAATTACAGGGATTTTATTTTTTTTTGCCTCAAAAATCAGATTTGGCCATAGTTCTGTTTCAATTATGCATAAAATATCTGGTTTTATAATTTGAAATGCTTTTTTTACATTTAGTGCAGAATCGATTGGAGAATAGGAAATATCTGCCAGGTTCAAAAGATTTGACATTGCAATTTCATATCCAGAATCTGTCATTACTGAAACATGAAAACTTAAATTAATTTTTTGCTTTAGAATTTCTTTTATTAAAATTTCACAAACTCCAACTTCACCAACAGATGAGGCATAAAACCAGATTTTTTTTTGTGATGTTTTTTTAGATTTTATATTTTTAAAGCTTCTTTTATAAAAAAAAGAAACAATCTTGTTTTTAGTGAATAAATTTAAAACTCTTGAAATTAAAATCAGGAGTTCACCTGTAAAAGATGAAATAAATTTGTATTTTGCATAGGTTATTTTCATATAAAGCCTGTTTTTTATGAGTTTTTTAAGGTAATACAGATTTTTTTTTGTTACTGCAAGAAATCATGGGTTTGTCTTATAAAAATAAGTTTTTGGAAATGAAAAATTTACAAAGGAATTTAAAATGAGTTTATTTGAGATTTTAATGCTTATCTGTTTTGGAAGTGCCTGGCCTGCAAGTATTTATAAGTCCTATACATCAAAAAGTAATTCAGGGAAAAGTCTTGTTTTTATGGTTATAATTTTTACGGGTTATGTTTCAGGTGTTTTTCATAAAATTTTTTATCACTATGACAATGTAATCTGGCTTTATGTATTTAATGCCTTGCTTGTTGCAGTGGACATGGGCCTTTATTTTAAAAATTCATTATCAAAGAACTGATTTTAAAATCTTCTTTTCTTGACAAAAGTCAAAGCCTGTGTTTCTATATGCAGAAACATTTTTCCGGGGGATTAATGAACGAAAGAAGCTTAGATAAAAAAGCTTTTAATGAACTTGCAGATATTTTTTGTGAAATTTCTGACAAAAATAAAATGAAAGCTTTTATTCAGGAAATAATGACAGACAAGGAATGTTTTGATCTTGTTTTAAGATGGAAACTTCTTAAAGCAATTTATAAAGGAGAACCTCAAAGAAAAATTGCACAGGATTATAAAATTTCCTTATGCAAAATTACAAGAGGGTCAAAAATTTTAAAAAAAGAAGATTCCTGTGTAAAAAAAATTTTGGATAATTTTGAAACAAATTAAGGACTGATAAAATGAGCAAAAAAGTTTTAAATTATGAAATGCCAGATGATAAAGGTTTTTTTGGTGAATACGGCGGAAGCTTTATTCCACCTCAACTTGAAAAAATTATGAACGAAATAACTGAGGCATATAAAGAAATTGTAAAAGATGAGTCTTTTAAAAAAGAGCTTTCACATCTTTACAAAACCTATGTTGGAAGGCCAAGTCCGATTTATTTTGCAAAAAATCTTTCCAAAAAACTTGGCGGAGCAGATATTTATTTAAAAAGAGAAGATCTTAATCATACCGGAGCTCACAAAATAAATCACTGCCTTGGGGAAGCTCTTCTTGCAAAAAAAATGGGAAAGAAAAAGGTAATTGCAGAAACAGGTGCAGGCCAGCACGGAGTTGCAATTGCAACAGCAGCTGTTATGACAGGACTTGAATGCGATATTTATATGGGTACTGTTGATATCAAAAAAGAGCATCCAAATGTTGTAAGAATGAAAATTTTAGGTGCAAATGTAATTCCTGTAACACGGGGAACAAAAACTCTTAAAGATGCTGTAGATGCAGCTTTTGAAGCATATCTTGAAGATCCTGTAACCCAGCTTTATGCAATAGGTTCTGTTGTAGGCCCCCACCCATTTCCAATGATGGTAAGAGATTTTCAGCAGATAGTCGGATATGAGGCAAGGGAGCAGTTTCAGGAAGCCTGCGGCAAACTTCCCGATGCCATTGCAGCCTGTGTTGGAGGCGGTTCAAATGCAATGGGTCTTTTTACTGCTTTTCTTGAAGATGAGTCTGTTTCTATTTACGGAGTTGAACCCGCAGGAACAGGATTTGAGGCGGGAAAACATGCTGCAACTTTAAAACTTGGAACACCAGGAGTTCTTCATGGTTTTAAATCCTATCTTTTACAGGATGAAAAAGGAAATCCACTTGAAGTTTATTCAGTTGCAAGCGGCCTTGATTATCCTGGTGTTGGTCCCCAGCATTCTCTTTTAAAGGATTTGGAAAGAGTAAATTATGTAACAATAAATGATAAAGAAACAATTGACGCTTTTTTTGAACTTTCAAGAACTGAAGGAATAATTCCTGCAATTGAAAGCAGTCATGCCGTTGCTTATGCAATTAAACTTGCACCTGAGCTTGGAAAAGGAAAATCAATCCTTGTAAATCTTTCTGGAAGGGGAGACAAGGATATTGATTTTGTAGTTGATAAATACGGAAGTGATTACGGCGTAGTAATGGATTAAACAAAATTTTTTAAGTCGGCAAATTAATTTTAGATTTGACATTATTTGTAAATAAGATAAAAAACTTAAATATAATTTCGACTTAAAATAATTTTAATAAAATACAAGGAGTATGAAGATGGATTTTTTGCCTTTTAAGCCTACTATTTTAAATGCAATTATCTGGCTTGCAATTGTTTTGATTTTTACTGGTATTTCTAAAGGAATCGGCGGAGAGGGAGCAAATTACTTTATTGGCGGTGTTCTTTTAGGATTTCCAACATATTTTGCAAATATCCTTATAATTGAAGGTTTTGCTCCAAAACATTAAAAAATTATTGTTTCATTTCTTTTAAAGCCACACTTTTTTATTGTAAGTGTGGCTTTTTTTTTCTTGAATTTTTTGTCTTAATTATTATTTTCAGTCAAAATTAATCTAAATTAAAACATTTAAAAAACAGGTTTTTTGCTTTTATGGATGAAATAAAGGAAAAAATTTCAGAGATTTCTGATGTTATTGAACAAATTAGAAATGAAGTAAAAAAACATCTTGTAGGCCAAACCAAACTTTGCGACGGACTTTTAACAGCACTTATCACAAAACAGCATGTTCTTTTGGAAGGGGTTCCAGGCCTTGCAAAAACAAGTTCAGTCAAAGCTCTTTCTGAAACTGTTAATTTAGGTTTTAAAAGAATTCAGTTTACCCCTGATTTACTTCCTGCAGATATAGTAGGTACAGAAATTTATCTTCCTAAAACAGGTGATTTTACAGTTAAAAAAGGGCCGGTTTTCAATAATATAATTCTTGCAGATGAAATAAACAGGGCTCCGTCAAAGGTTCAGTCTGCACTTTTGGAAGCAATGCAGGAAAAACAGGTTACAATAGGAGACAACACTTATTTTCTTCCGTCACCTTTTCTTGTGCTTGCAACTCAAAATCCAATTGAGCAGGAAGGAACATATCCTCTTCCAGAAGCTCAGGTGGACAGGTTCATGTTAAAACTTAAAATTGACTATCCCACTAAAGAAGAAGAAAAGCTTATTCTTGAGAAAATGATTTTTTCAAAACCTGAAAAAATAAATCCTGTTGCAGACGCTTCGCAGATTGAAGAAATGTCAGAACTTGTTTTTAAAATATATATGGATGAAAGTCTTAAAAACTATATTGTAGATATTGTGTGTGCCTCAAGAAATCCTGGTGATTACAATCTTGATATAAAAGAATATATAAGGTTTGGAGCATCTCCAAGGGCAACAATGTTTCTTGCACTTGCTGCCAAGGCAAGGGCTTTGCTTGACAAACGCGCATATGTAATCCCAAATGATATAAAAGATGCTGCCTATGATGTTTTACGGCACAGAATTCTTTTATCCTATGAAGCAGAAGCAGAAGATATAGAAAGCGAAACTGTAATTGAAGAAATTTTAAATAAAATAAGCGTTCCATAAAACTTTATGATTTCAAAAGAAGAACTCAAAAAAATAAAGAAACTCCATTTAAAGACCTCTCTTATGGTAAGTGCTGCAATGAGCGGGCAGTACAGGTCTGTATTCAGAGGTTCGGGGATGGAGTTTGAGGAAGTAAGGGAATATAAGCCGGGAGACGATGTAAGGGCAATTGACTGGAAGGTTTCAGCAAGGATGAACAGGCCTTATATAAAGGTTTTCAGGGAAGAAAGAGAGGCTTGTGTAATTATAATGATAGATATGAGTTCCTCCGGAATTTTTACAAGTTCTTTCATGACAAAAACTGAAAAAGCAGCTGAATTTGCAGCTGTTGCAGCATATGCTGCAATAAAAAATAATGACAGGGCAGGGCTTATTCTTTTTACAGATGATGTAGAACTTTATCTTCCTCCGAAAAAAGGTGTTTCCCATGTATGGAGGCTTATTAAGGAAATTTATACCTTTGAAAGGAAAAAAGGCCTTAAAACAGATATTTCAAAGGCATTGAATTTTTTTTCAAAGGTTTCAGGGTCAAAAACAATCTGCTTTCTTGTTTCGGATTTTATTTCAGATGATTTTTATCATGAACTTAAAATGGCAAAAAAAGACAATCAGATTATTGGTGTTAAAATAAGTGATAAAAACGATTTTTCCTTTCCTGAAAAAGGGCTTGTTTCTTTTCTTGACCCTGAAACAGACCAAAAAGTTTTTTTTGATTTAAGCTCCAAAAAAGAGAAAAATCTTTTAATTAAAAAAGGGCTTGAGTTTGAAAATAATTTAAAGAAAAAATTTCAAAAAATTAACTCGGATCTTTTAATTCTTGATACAGATCAGTCTTCAGCTGATTTTTTGATAAATTATTTCAGATTCAGGCATATGAGGGTACAAAAAACCCATGGATAATTTGGATATTGCAAAACAAATGGCTGATATTAAAGGGCTTGCAGAGTTTGATAAAGGTTTTGACCCTTTTTTGCTGATTGCCGTTATTTTAATTTCAGCAGCAGTAATTTTATTGTTTTTTCTGTTAAAAAAAATCAAATCAAAGAAAAATCAGCCTGAAAAAATTTTATATGAAAAAATTATAATTGATGATCTTGAAAAAATTAAAACTGACCTGGTAAATGATTTAAAGGAAAAATGGACAGGGCTTTTTATTGTTTTTAAAAAATATCTCGGCCTTAAATTAGACAGCGATTTTTCGGCAATGTCTGAAAAAGAGATTATGAGAAAAACAGAAGTTCTTTTTTTTGCTGATGATTTTGAAAAAATTATGGGATTTTTAAATAATTGTGAAAAAATAAGGTTTTCTGATTCAAAGGTTTATGACAAAAAAACCTTTGATTTTTTTTATTTATATATAAAAGAATTTATTGTTTCAGATATTAAAAATTTAAAATCGAAAAAAGATCAAATATAAAAATGTTTGAGTTTGAATTCCCCATATATTTATTTTTGCTTTTAATTATTCCTTTTTTTTATTTGATTGAAAAAAAATCAGAACCTGGTTTTTTCCTGAGAAGTCATCCGTTCAGTTTAAAGTCTGGAAATCTTTTGTTTTTTCACCTGAATACTTTTTTGAAATATCTTGCACTTTTATTTCTTGTTATTGCACTTGCAAATCCGCGCATTGGAGAACAAAAAACTTTTTATGACTCAAAAGGGGTAAATATAGTTCTTGCCTTAGATGTTTCAGGAAGCATGAGAGCAAGGGACATGGATGAATCCATGACCCTATCAAGACTTGATGTATTAAAGGAAATTGTTTCAGACTTTATAAAAAAAAGGGAAGGCGACAGAATAGGAATTGTTGTTTTTGGAACCCATGCCTTTACTCTTCTTCCTCTTACACGGGATTACAGTTCAATAGATTTTTTTATAGATAAAATTCTTATTGGAATGGCCGGAGAAAATACTGCAATAGGCGATGCAATAGCAGTGTCTTCAAAAAGGCTTGAAGATATTGAAAGCAAAAATAATATAATTATTCTTGTTACAGACGGAGAAAGCAACAGCGGTGAAATTCCGCCAAAGCCTGCTGCACAAAAAGCAGGTGAAAAAAATATTAAAATTTATACAATTGGAATAGGAACTACAGGCTATGCTCCTTTTCCGGTAAAAGACTTTTTTGGAAGGGAAGTTTTAAGAAAGGGAAGAGTTTCAATAGATGAAGAGCTTTTAAAAGAAATTGCAAAAAAAGCAGACGGACTTTATTTTAATGCAAAAAACAGAAAAGAGCTTGAAAATATATACAAAAATATCAATGAACTTGAAAAGACAACTGTAAAAGTTGAAATTTTTGATACAGATAATGAGTATTATCTTAATTTTTTATTTATTTCTCTTTTTTTATTTTTGCTGAGTATTTTTTTAACCCACAAAAGATTAATTGAAATACCATGAAGTTTTTATATCCTCAATATTTATGGCTTTTAATTTTTATTTTGGCTGTCACAGCTCTTTTTATTTATTCAAGGATGCAGAGGAAAAAGATTATAAGTAATTTTTCAAATTCTGAAGCATTAAAAAAAATAACCATTAATAATCTTAATAAAAAAAGATTTTTTTCTGATTTTTTTGCAGGACTTGCTGTATTTTTTTTGATTGTTGCAATTCTTGGTCCTGTTACAGGTTATAAAAAAGCCGAAATTTTAAAAAAAGGCGTTGAAATTGTTTTTGTTCTTGATGTTTCAAAGAGTATGCTTTGCGAAGATGTTAAACCTTCAAGAATCAAAAGGGCCAGACTTGAAATTTCCAATCTGGTGAAAAACTTAAAAGGTGACAAAGCAGGGCTTGTGGTATTTGCAGGAGATGCTTTTGTTCTTTCTCCCCTTACCCTTGATTACAGAGGTTTTGATCTTTTTCTTGAAAATGTTTCCCCATACACTTTTCCGGTAGGCGGTACAAATATTTCCAAAGCACTTGAAAAGGCCTTTGGTCTTTTTGATGAAAAAAGCAGTGATTCAAAAGTTGTGATTTTTATTTCAGACGGAGAGAAAAATACAGGAAAAGATTTGAATTCTCTGGATAAAAAAAAAGATATTGTTGTTTTTACAATTGGAATTGCAACAGAAAAAGGGGGGCCTGTACCTCTTGAAAATAAAGGTTTTTTAAAGGATGAGCAGGGTAACATTCTAATTTCAAAAAAAGATGACAAAGTTTTAAGGGATGTTTCCAAAAAATTTAAAGGAATGTATTTTGATGCACAGCAGGGATTTGACCTCAAAAATATTTATGAAAAGCAGATCAGGGAAAAAATGAATTTAAAGGAATTTGAGCAAAAAGAAAATATTGAAAATACAAGTTCATACAGACTTTTTGGACTGTTTGCTTTTTTTTCAATGATTTTATCTTTTGTATTAAGGAAAAAAATTAATTTTAAAATTTTGGTTTTTTTACTTATTTTTTTTGTTCCCTGTGAAGGATATTCAAAAAATCTCAAAATAAAAGGACTTGAGAACTATAATAATAAAAATTATGAAAAAGCATACAATGACTGGGTAAAAGAGCAGATAGAAAACCCTGATGACATAAAACTTTATTATAATATTGGAAATGCTTCCTATAAAAATAACGACCTTGAAAATGCTCAGAAAAATTATGAAAAGGTTTATGAATCAGAAAAAGCTCCAGATGATTTAAGGTTTAATTCCCTTTTTAATCTTGCAAATGTCCATCTTTTGAAAGGAAATTATGATAAGTCTATAGAGCTCTATGAAAAATATATTGAAAAGTTTCCACAAGACAACGATGCAAAAAAAAATTTAACTCTTGCCAAAATGCTTAAAAACAAAAAGAAACAGGAAGAAGAAAATAAAGATTCAAAAGATAATGAAAATAAGGA
Organism: Desulforegulaceae bacterium; assembly: GCA_034007295.1. GTDB lineage: Bacteria > Desulfobacterota > Desulfobacteria > Desulfobacterales > JACKCP01 > JACKCP01. Next base: position 17,751 of record JAVERC010000047.1, read on the forward strand.
AAACAATAAAAAATCAGGAAATAATGAAGATTCAAAAGATTCAAAAAAATCAGATGACAAAAAAGAAGAAGGACAAAATTTAAATAAAGACAAGAATTTTGACAAACCAGAAAATGAACCTTTTAAAGACAATCCTGAAAAAAAAGAAGAATCAGATTTAAGCAAACAGGACAAAAATAAAGATAAAGAATTATCTGAAGAGAAAGACAATAAAAATAAGCCTGAAAATGATAATGAAAATAAAGAAGCAGTTTCCGATTTAAATAAAAAAGAAAATAATTCCCCAAAAAAATTTAATTATGAATATGATCTTTTTAACAAGGTAAAAGACAAACCCATGGGACTTATTCCATATTATCAAAAAAAAGAAGTTGAAAAGGACTGGTAATGAAAAGAGTTTTGTTTTCCTCTATAATTATATTTCTTATTTTTTTAAACAGCTTTTGTTTTGCTTCAGGTGCAGCCATACGAGCTGACAGAACAGACGTAAAGACAAATGAAACATTTAATATTATTGTAAGCGTTGAAAATGCAAAAGGAAGCGTTAACCTTCCCCAAATTGAAGGATTAAAGGTTCTTTCATCATCAACAAGTTCAAGCATAAGAATAATAAACGGAAAACGTGAAGAAAAAATTATTTATACATTCAATGTTCTTCCTGTAAAAGAAGGAAAAATTATTGTTCCTCCATTTGAAATTGAAACAAATAAGGGGAGTTTTAAAACCAATATCCTTGAAATAAATGTTTCCAAAACTGATGCCGGAATTCCAGGGAAAGACAATTTTTTTGCCAGGGCTTTTATTTCAGACAGTTCGCCTTATGTAAGCGAGGCAGTTGAGTTTAAAATTGTAATTTATTCTGATGAAAGTGTATTGAAAATTGGATTTGAAGAGCCTGGTTTTAAAAATTTTAAGGCAGAAAGACAAGATGACAGAACATATTCTAAAATTATTGGAAACAAAACATATACAGTATCAGAAATCGTTTATTCACTTTATCCTTATATAATAACAAATGGAGATATTGCACCTGTAAGAATTGAGGCTCAGACAGGTCGCAAGGCAGCAAGGCAAAACAACCCTTTTTTTAATGATCCATTTTTCAGTGACCCGGGATTTTCAACTTTTCAGACTTCCAAAAAAATTATTTTTACACAAGCTTTACCATACAATATAAAAGAACTTCCAAAAAACAGCTTAAATTCTTTTTTTTCAAACATAATCGGCCGGATTTCCGCATCTGCAGATATGGATAAAAAAACAATTTCAGCAGATGATTTCATCAATTACAGGATAAGGGTAAAAGGAATTGGCAACCTTTCTGATATAAAGCTTCCTGAAATTTACAGCACAGATGATTTTAAAATTTATCCTGATAATCCAAAATTTGAATTAAAAAAATCTTCAAAGGGTGAAGAAGGTGAAATTATATTTAATTATGCCGTTGTTCCATCAAAATCAGGAACCTTTGAAATTCCAGCCCTGAAATTTTGTTTTTTTGATCCAGAAAAGGAAAAATGGATTGATATTGAAATTGAGAAAAAAACTTTTCTGGTAACAGGTGAAATTGAGAAAAATCATGAAAAAAATGAAAATATGGAAAAAAAAGTCATAGAAAAAAAAGAGGATAAAAAAATAAAAAAACCAATAATAAGGGATGATATAATTTATTTAAAGGAACAAAAGGAAACCATGTTTTCTTCGGTTCCGGATTATTCTTTATTTTTAAAGCTTTATATTGCAACAGGTTTTTGCTTTTGTCTTTTTTTAATGTTTAGAAAAATAAGTCCTTCAGTATTTTCAAAAAATATAAGAACTGTATGTCTTAAAAAGCTTGGTAGTATTGAAAAGAAAAATTCTGAAAAGAAAAATATCCATGAACTTAGATTTGTTTTAAATAATTATTTTCTGGAGAAGTATGGTGAAACAGTTGAAACCTTTATCTCTAAAACAGATGACGATGAAATAAAAAAATATTTATCAGAACTTGAATTTGCAGAATTTTCCGGCAAAAATACAGACTTTGATTTGAAAAATCTGGTTTTAAAGGGAAAAAATCTTATTAAAAGGTTTTAAAAATGTTTAGGAAATTTTTTTATCTATTTATTTTATCGGGTTTTATTTTAAGTCCTGTTTGTGCTTTTGCAGACTTTGAAAAAGCTTTGAAATTTTATAATGATAATCACTATGAAAAGGCAGTTGAGCTTTTTCAGGCAGAGGCTGATAATTTTAAACTTACAGGTGAACTGGCCTTTAATATTGGTAATTGTTTTTTTAAGCTTGAAAAATATGGTCAGGCTTTGCAGTGGTATAAAAAGGCAGAAAAATATCTTTTTTATGATCCTGATCTTAAATTCAATATGGACGTTTGTAATACAAAACTTTCGGTTAATGATAAAAATCAGAAATTTTTTACAGATAAATTGTTTTTTTTAAGAACTTATTTTTCTGAATTTTTTATAAATATTTTATCACTGGTATTTTTTTGCTTATTTCTTTTTTTAATTTTATTTAAGAAAAAATTTATTATTTTTAAAATAATTACTGGAATTTTAAGTTTTTATTTAATTTTAAGCTGTATAAATTATTTTCTTGAGTATAATATTTTTAAAAAAGGTGTTGTTATTACTGATTCCAGAATTTATTCAGCCTATAGTTCAAAATCATCAATACTTTTTTCTCTTAAAGAAGGTTCTTTTGTTAAAATTTATAAATGCGAAAAAGGTTTTTGTAAAATTTTAACAATTGACGGTAAGCCAGGCTGGATAGATAAGTCAGGCCTTGGTTTTATTTGATTAAAGTTAAAGAAATTTTATTATTATGGCGAAATGCAGTTTATGCGGCAGGGAAAAAGGTCTTTCAGACTCATGTGTAAAACACTTCATAAGAATTGACGGAGTTTTTTATGAACCGATTCCTTACAAGGCAAAAAACAAAACTTTATATGAAATTCATAATAATATAAAAAAAAGATGTCCCCACTGCGGTGTGCTTGAAGGCGGATATCATCATGTTGGATGCATTTTTGAAATTTGTCCAAAATGTTTTAAATTCTGGCTTTCCTGCAATTGTTTTGGAATTAAGACTTTAAAATGTAAAGAAGAACCAAAAGTAGTTTATTTAGAAAAATACAGGCATTGATTTTTTGGATTTAATTGAAACATATACATCGGAGACTAAAATGTATTTTATATTTGGGATACTTGTTGTTTTGGGAATTGTTTATTTTGTATTTTTTTCAAAGAAAAAAAAAGCAGAAGAGTTTGAAGATCAAGAAGAGCAAATAGATGCTTCCTATGAATGCAATGTTTGTGATGACAACAACTGCTATTGCGAAAAAATTGATGATGAAAATGAAGATTAAATTATTAGTAATTATTTTAATTTTATTTTTTTCATTTTTTGGCTGTTCCGGTTCAGAGCAAAAAGAAGATCCTTTTGAAATAAGGCTTATAGATGACTGGAGATATACCTATAGAAGAAGTATGATTATTATGAGCATTAAGGCCAATGGAAATTGGGAATCCCAGGTAAGACAGCAGGGACATTTTTCAGAGGTTGTTCAAAAAAAAGGATCTCAGCGAGGGAAATGGGAACTTGCCAAAAAAAATAAATATTTGAAAATTACAGTTGATTCTGGTGATGAAATTGAAACCGGCTGGAAACCTGGCAATGATTATGAATATATTATAACCTCACTTTCAGATGAAAAGCTTATCCTCACAAAAGAAGATTCAGGTGCAGAAATGGAATGGCTTAGGATGAGAGCAAAAAAATCAAGTTCAGGTTCACCAGACGGAGAGCAGTTTATTACAGAACAAAAAATAGATATTGCACCTGTAATAGTAAATTTAAAAAAACGAACACCATATTCCAAAGAAAGGTTTGCCTGTCTTGGTTTAAGTTTTATTGAGACCCTTGAAACACCTGTTAAAACAATAGAGGAAATGACTGCTGCACCTTTGATACACCCTTCATTAAGAGATGACATAATTTTTTATTTTTCTTCCCTTGAGTATAATGAGATAAAAAATTTTACAAAGGTTAAGGATCATATGACAAACCTTGAAAAAATTGCAAATCCATATTTTAAGAGCAGGCTCAAGGAAATTAAGCTTAACAATATTATTATAGCAGCAAGCAAGGGAAGTCTTGAAGAATTTATAATTCAATATCCAGATCAAATGGTAAGATTTAATATGATCCCTTCACTCCCCCAGGAAACTAAATAATTTTTGGAATTAAACATGGATTTTGGCAGTTACAAAGATTTTCCTTTAGAAATCTGGAAAAAAAAGGCAATGGCTTTTCTAATCAGAACAATACATCAGCTTTGGGGCAAGAAAAGTGAAGATGTTCTTGCACTTCTTTTTGTTCTTGGTTTCAAAAACAGTTTTATAATGGACATGATGTTTGGGTGGAACAAAAAATTAACATTAAGGCCAAGTGAAAGTTTTGGAATAAATGACAGTAGTATGGATCATATTGAATTTAAACAAGGAATTGTAATACCCTATATTAAAGACAAAGTTCTTCTAAAACTTTTTATAGCAGGTTTTGATGACAAAGGCCTTCATGAAACACTTAAAATAAAAGGAAGCAGCAGCGAACCTGTTTTCTGGACAGCTAATTCAAAGTATCTTTTGCTATCAAAAGATATGCTTTTGTCCTGTTATTTGAAGCAGGAATTTGGAGATCAATTTGATATTCTAAATTTTTTGGAAGATGAAATGGAGGATCAATCCTTATTCCAAGAGCTTTTTAAAAAATATGAAAAAATTTTTGTGTTTAATCTTAATGAAAAAAAATTAAAAGAGTTTAAGGATTCTTTACAAAAATTTGAGTTTATTAAAGAAAATCCATTTGACAAAAATTTTGATTCTCACCTGATTTTAAGTCATATCAAATAAAAACACTGACCTCCTTTTTATTTTGTAATTAGTTTGATAACCCGAAACGGCTTTTTAATAACCCAAAAGGGATTATTTAGTTAGCTATTAATAAAAGGGATTGACACACCTAACTTTAAAATATATTCCTTTTAAAAATTTACCAAACATAGAAACATAAATGTCTTAGAGCATAAAAAATGTTTCATAATATTATGCAAATATAAAATTTTATCTGAGAAATTTTTTCTAGAAAAATAAATTTTTTTTAAAAATTATTTATAGATCTTTATAAAATAATGGGCATTATTATGCTTTCAATAAATTATTCAGAATTTAATAATTTAAATTCAAATTGTAGTTTTATTTCAAATGATTGTAGTCATTGGTATGTGGTTCAGACTTTAGCAGGCCAGGAAAAAAAACTTGCTGCCATGGCAAATTTTTTATCAGAACAAAAATTTAACATCTATATTCCAGCAAGGGAAGTTATTCATAAAATTAAGGGTGAAGAATTTGTGGTCAATCTTCCGATTTTTCCAGGTTATATCTTTATATATAAACATATTGATGACTTCATAAAGAAAATCAATGATTCAACCTTGAATATTTTTGCTAAACCTGTACAGGCAAATGGAAAGTATCTTGAAGTTAGTCCTAAAGAAATGAAGTTTCTGTTTGATATAGCCGGAAATGATGGAGTTATAAGCATCTCAAGAGTAATAATTCTTAAAGATCAGAAAGTTAAAATTGTTAAAGGGCCTTTGAAAAATTTTGAGGGAAAAATTCTTTTTATAAACAAAAGAAAAAACAAGGCAAAGGTTCGAATGGAAATTATGAACAGAATTGTGGAGGTTTCACTTGGGTTTGAGATCTTGGAGATTTAAGGGTTTGTCTAGGTAATGTAAATTGTTTAGGAAGATATATTTTTTAACCAAATTGGGTCAATTTTAGACTGCAAAGAGGGGGCATTTTTTGGTTGCAAAAAACAGACTTTGAAGAAATTATATTAAATAATTATTTTTATTGTGACAGAACTGACAGAATCCCTTTGCTTGAGAGTTCAAAATCCCAGCTTTTCATAAGACCGAGAAGGTTTGGTAAAAGTCTTTTATTATCCATGCTTGAAAATTATTATGATATTGCAAAAAAAGACGATTTTCAAAAGATTTTCGGAAATTTAAAAATAGGTAAAAATCCAACTGAGCTTAAAAATTCATATTTTATTTTGAGATGGGATTTTTCATGTGTTGATGCTACAGGGGATCTTAATCAGATAAGGCAGTCATTATATAATCATATAAATGCAAGAATAGAGCGTTTTATAACGTATTATAAATTTAAGGGATTTGAGCTTTCTGAGATTGAAATAAATAAGAATGATGCTTTGTACACAATGGAACGCCTTGTTGGAGCAGCTGAGGTTTCCGGCCATCCTGTATATCTCTTAATAGATGAATACGATAATTTCGCAAATACAATAATGATGTCACCAGCCGGTAAAAAACACGATTATGAAAAACTTGTGCGTGAAGAAGGAATATTAAGAACCCTTTTTAAGGCAGTAAAAGCCTTAACCTCAAAAGACATGTTTGACAGGGTTTTTATAACAGGAGTATCCCCTGTTGTTTTAAGTGATATTACAAGCGGATACAATATAGCAAAAAGTATTTATTTTGAGCCTGACTTTAATGATTTATGCGGATTTAAACAGGAAGAAGTAAGGGCAGAAATAGAAAATATAGTAATAGAAAAAAGTCTTGATAAAGAAAGCATCAAAGATGCCTTGAATATAATGAAAACCTATTACAATGGCTATCTTTTTTCATCTGAAGCAGATGAATTTATTTATAACCCGACAATGTGCATCTATTTTCTGGAAGAGTTTGTAAAAAAAAGTAAATACCCAAAAGAAATGCTTGATTCAAACCTTGCAACAGATCAGGCAAAATTAAACTACATCGCAAACCTTGAAGGCGGAAAAGAACTGATAGTAAATCTTATGGAAAAGGAAGACAATGCAGTAATTTCAAGAATAGTCAGGTCTTTTGGAATAGATGAAATGGTTCTTGATAATTCAAGGGATAAAAAGTTTCTTTCATCATTTTTATACTATTTTGGAATTCTTACCATTGCAGAAGAGACTTTGGATTTACAAATAAGACTTAAAATACCAAACA
>JAVERC010000041.1:0-30238 GCA_034007295.1 Desulforegulaceae bacterium
CTTCAGTTTCGGGCTTTTTGTTGTGGTGCCGAAGAGAGGACTCGAACCTCCACGACTCGCGCCACCAGGTTCTAAGCCTGGCGTGTCTACCAATTCCACCACTCCGGCACAACATGGAAATTTTATCTATACTTTTGTCTTTCATTAGTCAAGCATTAAATAAAAAATATTTTATTTTTTTTTCTTATGTGCAATTGTATCTTTAAATATGAATTTAAATTTTGTGATTTACTAAGGACAAAAATTTTTTGTTCGGCTCATAATATATTGAAACTTTAGCTTTTTATGTATTTTAAGAATTAAATTTTGAATTTCGTTTAAAAATGGACAAAAAATTTTTTTTCAATTGCTATCAAGACATATGAATTTATAACTCTAAAATAATTTTACTAATGGAGAATTTGAATGAAGGAAAACATAGTTATTATTCATGGAATGTGGGCAAGAGGCTGTCTTTTATCAAACCTTAAATCCTTTTTTGAAGAAAAGGGTTACAATTGCATTGCCATAGATCTTCCAGGACGGAGTAATGATTCAAATAAAAATTGTGAAGTTTCAGATTATGGTTTTTTAGATTTTGTTGATTATGCAGCAAAGGAAATAGATAAACTTGATTCAAAGCCTATTGTAATGGGCCATTCTATGGGCGGACTTATCACACATAAACTTGCAGAAATGGGTTTTGCTAAAAAGGCTGTTTTAATTACCCCTGCAACACAAAGAGGCGTAGTAAATCTTAGTTATGATGCTGCAATAGGTTTTTTGCCTGTGGCATTAAAACCCTTTTTTTGGAAAAAAGCACTTGAACCCACAAAAAAAGGCTTTGATTATATTTGTGCTGAAGTGCCTGAAGATGTTAGGGATAAAATCCGCTTTCATCTTGTTCCTGAATCTGGAAAAGCTTTTTTTGAAATAAGTATGTGGGGTTTTGATTTCAAAAGATCAACCCATATAGAAAATTCAAAAATCAATTGTCCTGTTTTTCAGATTGCAGGTAAAAAAGATAAAATAATTTCACATAAAGTTCTCGAAAAGCAGGCTGAGCTTATTTCGAAATATGTTAAAGACTTTAAATTTAAAATTTATGATAATCATGGTCATGGCATTATCTGGGAAAAAGGCTGGAATGAAGTATGTGAAGATATTCATCAATGGATTTCTGCTAAATAGTGACTGGCCGAAAACGAAAATTTTTTGTTAAATTCAAGGAAGATGAAAAATTTAACTTTTACGATAGATTGAGTATTTTGAGGATTAAATTTTGAATCTGACTTTAGAATTGACAAAAAAGGCCGTTTTCGTTCAGCAAAATAAATATTAAAATATAAATTTAAGTTCTCTTCAGATTCCCTTGAAGCTCTAAGGGAATCTGAACAAAATTTTTAAAATATTTGTTGGCCTAAAATTAAAATTTTGAGTGTTTTCATATTTTTAGATTAATAAATTTTCAATAAATTTAGCTTATTATACTTAAGAACATAAAACCCTTCGGGCTTTCCGCTTTTCTCATATCTACGTCATTAAATTGCATCAGGCATAACAAAACTATAGCCTGATACAATTTGAAATTATATGCAGCAAACTTGAAAACCGCCCAATTCAGTTTTTAGTTACCCTAGATGAATAATTTAACCTTTAAGGTATTTTAAATATTTTTAAGATTAAATTTTAAATTTAAGGCAGAAATTTACAAAAAGGCAGTTTTCATTCAGCTTTAAAATATTATTCTGATCTGCTTATTACTTCAAGAAGATGAAAGCCAAAGTCTGTTTTTACAGGACCTTGAACTGTTCCTATTTCAGCTGAAAAAACTACCTTGTCAAATTCGGGTACCATTTCCCCTTCGCTGAATTCACCAAGAAATCCTCCTTGATCTCCTGACGGGCACTTAGAATGTTTTTTTGCAAGTTTTGCAAAATCACCGCCATTTTCAATTTTTTTCTTTAGTTCTTTGCACTCTTTTTCTGTTGCGACCAGTATGTGTCTTGCTTTAGCTTTTGCCATTTTTTCCCTCAAATGTTTTAAATGTAAAAGTTTTGATTGAATGTATAAGTAGTTCCTGAACGGAAACAGGCTTTTTTGTCAATTCTAAAGTCAGATCAAATTTTAATCCTTAAAATACTCAATCTATCCTAAAAGTTTAATTTTACATCTTCCTTGAACTTAACAAAAAATTTTCGTTTTCGGCCAATCACTAAGTAAATATTTCTTTGAAACAAAATACAGTTATTTATAATTGAAAGGCAATTAATTTTTTATAAAAATAAATTAAAATAGCACTTGACTTGTAAAAATAAAAGATATAGAAGATTTTTTACAAATTGTGCCGGAGTGGTGGAATTGGTAGACACGCCAGGCTTAGAACCTGGTGGCGCGAGTCGTGGAGGTTCGAGTCCTCTCTTCGGCACCATAAAAAAAAGAGCTTAAATTTTATTTAAGCTCTTTTTTATTTTGTAAATTTGTTATAGAAAATATCTGAAATAATTTTTTTATAATAAACATTAATGAGGATTTGAAAATTGAGTTACAGTGCAAAAATAAGCAGAACAGGCGGGAGCCTTAAAAATCTGTTTGTAACAGGTAAAAATGTTCAAAAAAATAATGCCAGATATTTTTGTATTGAAGACAGCGAATATAAACCTGATTTATATTCAGAAAGCAGCCATGCAGAGCTCAGTTCTGCAGAAGATATTTTATTAGCTTGGCTTGACGGCCTTGCAGAAGAAGCAGAGCAGGGCGAATAAAATTTTTGGCTGTCCCCGTTTCCCCATTAAATAAAATTCCAGGAGAAAAAGATGAGAAGATCTGTTATTAAAGGAACAGGAAGATATATCCCACCACATCTTGTTACAAATGATGATTTAGCAAAAATTATTGATACAACAGACGAATGGATTCAGCAGAGAACAGGAATAAAGCAAAGATACTGGATTGAGCCAGGCAGTGTAACAGGTGCTTCAGATCTTGCACTTGAAGCTTCAAAAAAAGCAATGGAAAAAGCCGGCTGGAAACCTGAAGATATAGATTTGATTATATTTGCGACCTTAAGCCCTGATATTTTCTTTCCAGGCTCAGGTGTTTTTCTACAAAATAAACTAGGACTTGACTCAACTCCAGCACTTGATATCAGACAGCAGTGTACAGGTTTTTTATACGGGATAACAACGGCAGACGCCTTTATAAAAGCAGGGATCTATGACAAAATTTTAGTTGTTGGAGCTGAAGTACATTCAACAGGACTTGACAAAACAGACAGAGGAAGAGATGTAACTGTACTTTTTGGAGACGGTGCAGGTGCCGCATGCATTGAATCTCTTGAAACTGAAGAAGAAGTCGGAATAATCGGACATGCACTTCATGCACAGGGTAAATATGCAGAAAGTCTTATGCTTGAGCTTCCTGCCTCAAGATATTCACCTGAAAGACTTACCAAAGAAATGATGGTTGACGGAAGGGAATATCCAAAAATGGATGGTTCAAGAATATTTAAACTTGCAGTAAAACGTCTTCCTGAAGTTACGCTTGAGCTCCTCGAAAAAACAGGATATAAGCTTGAAAATCTTGATATGATAATCCCTCATCAGGCAAATCTTAGAATAAATGAATTTTATCTTCAAAAATTAGGTCTTTCACCTGAAAAAATGTACAATAATATTCAAAACTACGGTAACACAACAGCTGGAAGCATACCGATTGCACTTGATGAAGCAATAGAACTTGGCAAAATTGATGATTCAAAAGATCTTGTTCTTTTTTCTGCTCTTGGAGCAGGGCTGACCTGGGGAGCAGTTCTTTACAAATTTTCTAAATAGTTGCTGAACGAAAACGGCCTTTTTTGTCCATTTCTGCGTCAGAATCAAAATTTAATCCTCAAAATACTAAATGTATTCCTGCGGTTAAATTTTTCATCTTCCTTGAACTGAACAAAAAATTCTCGTTTTCGGCCAATTACTAAATAGTTGCTGAACGAAAACGGCCTTTTTTGTCCATTTTTGCGTCAGATTAAAAATTTAATCCTCAAAATACTCAATGTATTCCTGCGGTTAAATTTTTTATCTTCCTTGAACTGAACAAAAAATTCTCGTTTTCGGCCAATCACTAAATAGTTGATGAACGAAAAGGCATTTTTTTTAGATTTTGGCATTTGATTCAATATTTTAGCCCCTTTTCAATTTTGTACAGCTGCAGGTTAATTTATATGTGGCTCTTTTTTAGGCCGATTCAATTTAATCCTGGCAGCTGGAACAAAATTTAATCCTCAAAATTTTCAAGTAACTTTAACCTGAATTGAGCCTTTAATATTTTTAAATTAATAAATATTGTATTTAAAAACATGAAACCATTCAGGCTTTCCAATTTTGCCGCATCTTATGTGTTAAATTGCATCATGCATAGCAAAAGTATAGCCTGATACAATTTGCCGTTATATGAAGCAAATTTAAAAATCGCTCAAATTAAGTCTGGGTTAAAAATTATCAATTAACCTCAATCAAAATTTTTATTTTGGCCAATCAATAAATATTAAAACTTTAAAATCTCAGTAAATTTTGATAGTTACTTTTTGATTTAAAATCCTTAAAAATGCTGTTTTTGTTTTTCAACAAAATAGTTTATAAAATATTAAGGTATAGGCGAATAAAAAAAGAAAGACTTTTCAGGGAAAATTTATGAACAGATTTATTGAAATCTTTTTTAAAAGTCCTCTAGCTAAAAAACAGCTTTTATATATACTTTCAATAAGTTTTTTTTTCACATTCATAACATCACTTATTCAAATTTCAGTTGAATATAAAAGAGATTTAGTAAATCTTGAAAAAGAACTATTAAAAATCAAAAGCATTTATGCCAAAACAATATCAGATTGTTTATGGCAGTTAGACTTTAAACAGTTAGAATTGCATCTAGAAAATATTCTTACATCTAATCACATAGTTCATGCGAAACTCATATCTGACAAAAAAGAAATGTCAGCCGGTAAAATTTTATCTAAAGATAAAACTGTGACAAAGGAATATCCTTTGACCCATAATTATTATGGCAAAAATATTCAAATTGGAAGTCTTCAGATAACTGCCTCTCTTTCTGACATATATACTGAAACTTTAAGTAGGGCCTTTTTTACAGTTTTAATTCGCTCCCTTGAAATATTTACAATTTCTCTTTCCATATTGTTTGTTATTTATCATTTTTTTATAAAAAATTTTATTCGAATAAGCCGTTATTCAAAAAATATTACACTTGATGATCTCCATTCTAGCTTTGACATTTCACTGAATAAAAGAAAAAGCAGAGTTAAAGACGAGCTTGATGAACTTGCTGAGTCCTTGAATAACATGAGGGAAAGACTTAAAACTGAACTTGAAAGTAAAAATTTAGCTGAACATAAGCTAAGGGAAAATGAAGAATTTTTGAGAATCACTCTTAATTCAATAACAGACGGAGTTATAACAACAAATCTTTCAGGACTAATTGTCTCAATAAATCCCATGGCAAAAGAACTTACAGGATTTCAGCCTGAATGTGATGATGTTTATTCATACAGAAAAAAACTAAATGATATTTTTGAAATATACAATTTAAATACAGACTTAAAAGTTCCAGATCCTTTTAAAACAGCAGTCCGTTTTGGCAAAGCAGCAGATAATTTTGGAACAACTGTATTAAAATCACAAAATGGAAATAAATATATAATTTCATACACAGCAGTCCCGATTTTAAATGACAATTCAGATAAAAAGGGTGTTGTAATTGTTTTCAAAGACCTTACTTCAATTCATGAAAAAGATCTCAGATTAATTGAAAAAGAAAAAAATTACAGAATAATTTTTGAGCAGTCAAATGCGTCAATTATAGTTGTAGAACCAGACACATATAAAATTATTGACTGCAATAAAAAAACTTTTGAGCTATTTGAAATTGATCCGGCTGAAATTGAAAATATTAAATTTACCCATTTTTTTATAAATGGAAAAAATATTTTGGAATTTCAAAATTTGACTGAAAATTCACAGCAATATGAATCAGAACTTATAACCTTAAAAAAGAAAAGACTTTTTTGCATTGTAAACCTTCAGACAATTGAGAGTGAGAATAAAACAAAAATTTTAGCAATAATAACTGACATTACTTCAATAAAAAAAATGCAGAATAAAATTATTGAATCCCAGAAAATGGATTCCATTGGAAATCTGGCTGGAGGAATTGCACATGATTTCAACAACAAGCTTGCAGGGATTTTAGGATATGCATCAATGCTTGAAGAAATGGAAAAAGAAAATGAAAAAAAAGAAATTATCCAAAAAATTATAGATTCAGCACAAAGATCAGCTCTAATAACCAAAAATCTTCTTGGTTTTGCTCAAAAAGGCAAAAATATAATTGAATCATTTAATATTAACCAAGTAATAGAAGAAATTGTAGCTATTTTAAAAACTGGAATTTCACCTGAAAAAGATATATTTTTTAAAATAAATCTTGATACAAATCTTCATCCAATAGATGCAGACCCTTTCCAAATCAAGCAGGCCATAATGAATGTTTGTCTTAATGCAGTTGAAGCAGTTGAAAATCAGGGAGAAATTTATATAGAAACAAAAAATGCACCAAAAAATGGAATAGAAATCAGAATAAAAGACACTGGAAAGGGCATTCCTGAAAATATTAAAGATAAAATATTTGATCCTTTTGTTACTACAAAAAATGATACAGATTTTACTAAAGGAAGAGGGCTTGGACTTCCTGCAGCCTATGGTATAATTAAAAACCATAGCGGTTCTATTGAATACAGTTCAAAAAAAGGATCAGGTACTGTTTTCAAATTGATTTTTCCAAAGGGATTTAAAAAGGTTCAGCCTATAAAGTCTAAATCTGAATTAGTTGCATCAAAGGAAGCAACAATTCTTGTTATTGAAGACGAAGAAATTTTAAGTACAATGCTTGAGAACATACTTAAAAATTTTAAGTACAATGTTTTAAAGGCTGAAAACGGTAGAAAAGGAGTAGAAGTATTTAATAAAAATAAAGATATAATTTCAGCTGTGATCCTTGATATGAAAATGCCTTTAATGAATGGAAAAGAAACCTTTATTGAACTTAAAAAAATTGATCCTTTTGTAAAAGTATTAATTTCTACTGGATACGGTAATAACGAAGAAGCCCAGGAAATTTTAGATCTTGGAGCAAAGGAGCTTTTAACTAAGCCTTACCAAATGAAAAATCTTATGGAAAAATTAAAAAAAATAGTTTAAATTGTTAAATATTTTTTTCTGCTGCAAGAGCTTTAGCATAATAATTGTCACTTTTATTATTTCCTGGGAAAATATTTTCTTTTAAAGCTTTTTTCAAAATATTTCTTTTTTCATTTGCAAGAATTTTACCTGCCTCAACTCCAAATTGATCAAATGGATTTATATTCCATAAAAAGCCAGCCATTACAGTTCTTGCTTCATAAAAAGATACAAGCCTTCCGATAGAATCAGGGTTTAAATTATTGATAGTAATAATTGAACTTGGTCTGTTACCCATGCATTTTTTCTGGATTGAAGTTTCTTCTCTTCCAGAGGCAAGAACATCAGCTTGTGCAAGAAGATTTATAAAAAGCTCATCATTTCCTGAAAGATTTTCATAATCAAAAAAATCTTTATAGGGATTAGATAAAACGCCTATAAATTCAACTGGAACAATTCTGCCCTGATGAAAAAGCTGAAAAAATGAATGCTGAGCCTTTGTTCCTGTTTCACCAAAAATTATCATTGAAGTATTGTAATTTAAAATTTCATTATTTTCAGAAATCATTTTACCGTTGCTTTCCATATAAAGCTGCTGAATATGGAAGTGCAGTTTATCAAGGTAGGAAGAGTAGGGGATAATTGCCAAAAAAGGCAGATCAAGATATACGCTGTTCCAGATATCTATAAGAGCAGCTTTTAGACAGATATTTTCTTGTGTATCTGAATTGATACAGTAATTATCCATTTCATGCATTCCATGTAAAAATTCTTCAAAAACATCAAATCCGTAAACAAGAGAAATTGGAAGACCTCCAACAGCAGAAGAAACACTGTATCTTCCTCCAATTGAATCAAACATGTGAAAAACTTTAAATTCAGGTAAGTCTCCTGGGCTTTTTTTGGCTGTTATTCTTACAATATGCTTTTTTGGATCAAGATTATTTTTAATAAGTTCATTTATTATTAAAGATTCATTTATCATAACTTCTCTAGTTGTATAGGATTTTGAAATAATGATAAAAAGGGTGTTTTCAATTTCAGCATTATTATTAAAATCAAAAAATTCGCCTGGATCACAGGTTGCAATAAAAAAAGGCCTTAGATATTTTTTTTTATGTGACAGGGCTTTTGTTACAAATTCAGTGCCAAGATTTGAGCCGCCTATTCCAACAACACAGATGTTTTCAAATTTTTTTCCGGTTGAAGATAAAATTTTTCCTTCATGGATTTTTTTTGAAAATTCTTTTATTTCATTTTTAACTCTTTTTATTTCCTTAAAAAGAGGATGGCTGCTTTGATTTGATCTGCATAAAGTATGAAGAGCTTCTCTTTTTTCAGTTTTATTTACAATTTCACCTTTGCACATTGATAAAAATTTATCTTTTACACAACTTTTTTCAGCAAGTTCATAAAGAAGTTTTAAAGATGTTTCATCAATAAGCTGCCTTGAATAATCGAAAAAAACTTCAGCTCCTTTTTTTGAAAAATTTTCAAACCTTTTATCATCAGAAATAAGATTTTTTAGAACTTTATCTGAATTTGAAAAATTAAATGAATGCCTGAACAATTTGTTGTCAAGTGAGTGAGGATACATTAATTTACCTTGAAATTATGATTGATAATCATTTATTAAATGCTAAAGTGTTGGGAATTTATAACATTTTACCGCCAAAAATCAACTTTAAGTTCAAAAATAAAACGGAGAATAAATGGACAAAATTATTGAAAAACTCATTAAAAAGGGAGTTTTGATTGAAAATCCGTATTCAATAATAATAGATAAAACCATAGATATAAATAATATTGAACCAGGTGCAGTTTTAAATCAGGGAACCCGTTTATCTGGTGAAAACACATATATTTCAAAGGGATGTATTGTAGGAAAGGAAGGCCCTGCAAGTATTGAAAACTGTGTTGCCGCCAAAAACTGTATTTTCGGGTCAGGTTATTTTTCAGGTTCTGTTTTTTTAGAAGGTTCAAAAACAGGGTCAAATGCACATGTGAGAAAAGGGTGTATTCTTGAAGAAAAATCTTCCATTGCTCATACATGCGGAATAAAGCAGACAATTCTTTTTCCCTATGCAACCCTTGGAAGCCTTATAAATTTCTGTGACTGCATGCTGACTGGAGGAACTTCTTCAAAAAATCACAGTGAAGTTGGAAGCTCATTTATTCATTTTAATTTTACTCCAAATCAGGATAAAGCCACACCTTCTTTAATGGGAAATGTTTTTGAAGGTGTTTTTTTAAATAAACCCCCTGTTTTTCTTGGAGGGCAGGGCGGAATTATAGGACCTTTAAGAATCAGCTTTGGATGCACAAGTGCAGCAGGATCAATTTTAAGGCGTGATGAACTAAGGGAAAACAGACTTGTTTTTGAAAATCTGCACAAAAATTTGAATACAGACGTAAAAACAGGAATTTATCTTTCATTAAACAAAATTTTAAAAAACAATTTATTTTATATCTCAAATCTAATTGCTTTTAAAAACTGGTATATGTTTGTAAGAAAAAATTTTTTAAATGAAAAAATTTATGATTTTTCAATCCTAACTATAAATGATGCAATAAAAGAAAGAGTAAATCAGCTTAAAAAACTTTCTGACAAAGTGCAATCTGGTATTGAAATTTTAAAAAAAGAAGGTAAAAACTCAAGACTTATTGAATTAAAAGAAAATTATTGTGAAAATGCATCAAAAATTTTTGATTTGATTTTTAAATTTATGGAATCAGAAAATCTATGTTCAAAAGAAAGGGATGATTTCCTTGAAAATTTTGAAAATAAATCTGATTTGTCATATCTTGAAACAATTCATTCAATGAGTGAAACTAATATAAATTCAGGTAGTTTATGGCTGAATAAAATAATTTTTACCATAACTGAAGAAATGGCTTTAATTTTAAAAAAATTTGACATCAGGGAATAAAAAACATGAGAAAATTATTTGGTACTGACGGAATACGTGGAAAAGCAAATACTTACCCAATTATTCCTGAGCTTGTTTTAAATATTGCAAAGGCAGCAGCTTATTTTTTTTATGATTCTAATGAGATTAAATCAAAAAAAGTAATTATTGCAAAAGATACAAGAGCTTCTGGTTTTATGGTTGAAGCAGCTCTTTGTGCCGGTTTTACTTCAATGGGACTTGATGTTGAGCTTGCTGAAGTTCTTCCAACACCTGCACTTTCATATGTAACTTCAAAATCAGATTCAGATTTATCTGTTATGATTTCAGCCTCCCATAATCCTTATTTTGATAACGGCATTAAATTTTTCAAGGGAAACGGCAAAAAACTAACAGATAAAGAACAAAATGAAATTACAGAAATTTTTTATTCAAAAAAATTTGAAAATTTTGAAACTGAACCTGGAATAATAAAAAAATCACACGAAAAATTTATTAATTTATACAAAAAATTATTTGATAATTATTCCAACACAAAAAAAATACTTTCAGGTTGTAAAATTGTTCTTGATGCTTCTAACGGAGCCTGTTACGAAATTTCACCGGCAGTATTCAGAGAACTTGGAGCATCTGTATCTGTAATTAATGATAAGCCAGACGGTTATAATATTAATGAAAACTGCGGATCAGAACATACTGAAGCCTTGAGCAGTATTGTAATATCTGAAAAAGCAGATTTTGGACTTGCTTTTGACGGAGACGGCGACAGACTTATTGCAATAGATGACAAAGGTGAAAGAATTACAGGAGATCAGATTCTTGCAATTGCAGCTGATTTTTTTAATGAGAAAAAAATTGTATCAACTGTAATGTCAAATCTTGGATTGAAAAAATTCTTAGAAGAAAAAAATATTTCACATATAATGACAAAGGTTGGTGACAGATATGTTTATGAGGCAATGCTTGAAAAAAATGCAAGAATTGGAGGGGAGGACTCAGGACATTTAATTTTTCTTGATTACCAAAATACTGGAGATGGAATATTATCAGGAGTAATTCTTTCTGAAATAATTGTAAAATCAGGTAAAAAATTATCTGAACTTAAAAAAAGCATAATTATTTATCCGCAAAAACTTGTAAATATTGAAGTAAATGAAAAAAAGCCAGTTGATGAAATTCCGGAACTCAAAAATGCAATTAAAACAATTGAAAAAAAACTTGATAAAAGCGGAAGGGTGCTTGTCAGATATTCAGGAACTCAGAATATGATAAGAATTATGTGTGAAGCAGAAACCATGGAAATGGCAGATGAAGCATGTGATTTTATATCAAAGGCTGTAAAACATACAATTGCCAAATAAAAAACCGGGGTAATTCCCCGGTTTTTATTACATAAAGCAAGATGAGAATTTAGTCTCTGTCGCCCATTATCCTTAACATCATTATAAACAGGTTTATAAAGTCAAGGTAAAGGCTTAAAGCTCCCAAAATTGCACCTTTTCTTATAGCAGAATTTTCAAGGTCTGCTGGCTGAGATAAGGCCATTTCTTTTATTTTCTGGGTATCATAAGCTGTAAGACCTACAAAAACTATTACACCAACATAGTTTATAATCCAGAAAATTGCAGAGCTTTGCACAAAAATATTAACAAGAGATGCAATGATAATCCCAATAAGACCCATAACCATGAAATTTCCAACACCTGTAAGGTCTTTTTTAGTTACCATTCCAAAAATACTTGTTGCTGTAAAAGTAGCAGCACAAACAAAAAAAGCAGCAAATACAGAAGTAGGTGTATATGCAGAAACAAGCCAGGAAATTGTAATTCCGTTCAAAGCTGCATAAATCATGAAAAGTGCTGTTGCAGTTGATGCTTCAATTTTGTTTATTCTTGAGCTTAAATAAAATACCATTCCAATTTCAGCAATTACTGCCACAAAAAACACTGCCGGCGGAAGAAATATTATTTCTGAAAAGATGTAGGCAAAAACTGCTGTCAGTCCAAGACCTGCAGCCATCCAGTTATATACGCTCTGAATAAAACCATTGACTCTGATTTGCGAAGTTTCCTGAAAAGAAACTCTGTCCATTTATTACCTCCTTTAAAGATTATTAATTTGTTTTGTTTTGACTAAAAAATATTTCAAAAGATTTAAAGTGTTAA
Source organism: Desulforegulaceae bacterium (assembly GCA_034007295.1). GTDB lineage: Bacteria > Desulfobacterota > Desulfobacteria > Desulfobacterales > JACKCP01 > JACKCP01. The sequence continues at coordinate 12,301 of JAVERC010000041.1, forward strand.
AGACTGCTAATAAGATAATTTAAAAAACTTTAAAATCAAGTAAAATCGAAAAAATTTAAGTCAGGATATAGTTGATTTACTACTGGAAAAAATCAGCTTTTTTTTCATTTTAAACTCAAAAATTAGGGGTTTTATATTTTTAGATAAAACAGCTATTGTATCTTGTAAAAATAAGCCAGAGAAAATTTCTACCTAGTTGCTGAACGAAAACGGCCTTTTTTGTCCATTTCTGCGTCAGAATCAAAATTTAATCCTCAAAATACTCAATGTATTCCTGCGGTTAAATTTTTCATCTTCCTTGAACTGAACAAAAAATTCTCGTTTTCGGCCGATCACTACCTAAGTTGAGCGTTTCATATTTTTAAATAAAGAAATTTCTAATGAATCGAGCTTATTATATTTAAAAATATGAAACCCTGCGGGCTTTTCAATTTTACTGCATCTACGGCGTTAAATTGCATCACGCATAGCAAAAGTATAGCCTGATACAATTTGCCTTGTATATGCAGCAAACTTGAAAATCGCTCAATTTAGGTTCTAATAAAAAGTTTACATAATATATATTATAAGTCGTTATTAATAAATATTAATTTTATTAATAATACTCAAACACAATCCTTGTAAAAAATTATTTTAAATTTTATGATTTCATTTTTTTAAACCATACTATTTCAGGAAAATATTTTGGACTCAGCTGCTCAAGGGAAAAAAATTTTTACAGTTTCAGAAATTACAAACCAAATTCATTTAACCCTTGAATCAAATTTTTCCTTTATCTGGGTTACAGGTGAAATTTCTAATTTTTCAAAGCCTTCCTCAGGCCATATTTATTTTTCACTAAAAGACAAAAAGGCTCTTATAAATGCTGTAATGTTTAAAAATCAGCTGAAAAATTTAAAATTTGAGCCAAAAAACGGAATTGAAATAACAGGATTTGGCAGAATTTCAGTTTATCCTCCAAGGGGTTCTTACCAGATAATTTTTGAATTTTTAGAACCAAAAGGTCATGGTTCAATAAAGATGGAATTTGAGGAAATTAAGAAAAAGTTATTAAATGAAGGCCTTTTTGATGAAAAGCACAAAAAAAGTCTGCCTTTTTTGCCTGGAAAAATAGCTCTTATTACTTCCCCGACTGGTGCTGCATTAAGGGACATGCTTAAAGTCATAAAAAAGAGATTTCCTAAAATTGAAATTTTATTATGCCCTGTTTCAGTCCAGGGGGAAAAAGCACATTTGGAAATTATTGATGCAATAAACAATGTAAACACCTTAAATGATTCAGATATAATTATTATTGCACGAGGCGGAGGCTCATTTGAAGATTTGAATGCGTTTAACTCTGAAGAACTTGCAAGAACTGTTTTTAATTCTAAAATACCTGTTATTTCTGGTGTCGGCCATGAAACTGATTTTACAATAATTGATTTTGTATCTGATTTAAGGGCCCCTACTCCAACTGCTGCTGCTGAATATGCACTTCCTTCAAAAAATGATATTTTAAATACTTTAAACACATATAAAAAAAGGCTTTTAAATACATTTTCAAATAATATTTCAATTAAAAAACACAAACTCAATAATTTTGAAAAAAGATTAAAAGATCCAAAAAAAGATATTGAAGAAAAAAGATTTTATGTAGATGAAAAAAATCTATTGCTTGAAAAAAGGCTTAAAAGATACATAGCTGACCAAAAAAACTATATCCAAACTTTAAATTCAAGCCTCCAATTAAAAAAACTTGATTTAATTTTCAAATATAAAAAAGAAAGTTTTTTATCCTCTAAAAAGGATTTAATAACAAATTTTGAAAAAATCATTTACCAAAAAACTAATGAATTTGATAAAAGATTTTCCATGCTCTTTGAATTAAATCCCTTTGAAATTTTAAAAAGGGGTTATTCAATAACAAGAAATCCTTATACAAAAAAAATAATTAGATCTGTTATATCCGATGTAAAAGAAAAAGATGAAATTGAAGTTGTTTTAAAAGATGGAACAATGATATGCGTTGTTAAAAATATTAATTAAAGGCAATTGATTTTATGGCAAAAAAAACTTTTGAAGAGGCACTGAAAAAACTGGATGAAATAGTTGATTCCCTTGAAGACGGAAACTTGTCACTTGAAGATGCAGTAAAAAGATTTGAAGAAGGAATCAAACTCTCAAAATTTTGCGAAGAAAAATTAAATGAGGCTGAAGAAAAAATTCTTGTTTTAAAAAATGATATAAACGGAAATCTAACAAAAGAACCTGCTGAGAATTTATTTTTTTCAGATTCGGATGAAGATGATGAATAAAGATTTTGATTTAAAAACATTTCTTGTTGAAAATAAAACCCTTGTAGAAAACAGACTGAAAGAACTTTTAAATTCATCTATCAGACAATCTTTACTTTTAAAAGCAATGGAATATTCCCTGCTTGCCGGAGGAAAAAGGCTGCGTCCTGTATTGTGCCTTACATCTTCAAGAATGTCTGATCAATATAATACAAAAGCTCTTGACTGTGCCTGTGCCATAGAAATGATCCACACTTATTCTCTTATTCACGATGATCTTCCTGCTATGGATGATGATGATTTAAGAAGAGGAATACCAACCTGTCATAAAAAATTTGGAGAAGCTGCTGCAATTCTTGCCGGTGACGGGCTTTTGAATCTGGCTTTTGAAGTTTTGTCAAACCAGAACCTTGATCCTTTGATCTCAATAAAAACAATCAGGGTCATATCCAAAGCTTCTGGAAGTCTTGGAATGATTTCAGGCCAGATAAAAGATATAGAAGCTGAAAAAAAACAAATTAATCTTGATGATCTTGAAAATATTCACATGGAAAAAACTGGGGCAATGATTAGAGCTTCGCTTGTTTCCGGAGGGATTATAGGAGGGTGTGATGAAAAAGGTCTTAAAGAACTTGATGAATACGGGAAACTTATTGGTCTTGCCTTCCAAGTTACTGACGACATATTAAATATTACTGGAGACCCTCGCATAATGGGCAAATCAGTTGGAACAGACCTTGAAAAAAACAAGGCCACCTACCCTTCTTTAATTGGATTAGAAAATTCCGTTAAATATGCAAAAGAACTGGTTGAAAAATCAGTTTCTCATCTTAAATATTTTAATACCAATCCAAATCCACTTGAAGATCTGGCATGGTATATTTTAAACAGAAAAAAATAGCGGAGAAATAAATTGAGATTTTTAGACAAAACTTTAACTCCCTCAGATATAAAAAATTTGTCCATAGATGATCTTGAACTTCTTTCAAAGGAAATAAGGGAAACTATAATTTCAACAGTTTTAAAAACAGGAGGCCATCTTGCTTCAAGCCTTGGTGCTGTTGAACTTGCAGTAGCTCTTCATTATGTATTTGATTCCCCTTCTGACAGAATAGTCTGGGATGTAGGACATCAGGCCTATGCACACAAATTGCTTACAGGAAGAAAAGATAAATTCCATACATTAAGACAATTTAACGGAATTTCAGGATTTCCCCATGTAAGTGAAAGTGTTCATGATGCAATAACAGTAGGACACAGCTCAACATCAATATCAGCAGGTCTTGGAATGTCGGCTGCAAAATGCCTTAAAAATGACCCTGGAAATATAATCTGTATAATAGGCGACGGTTCAATGACTGCTGGAATGTCTTTTGAAGCTCTAAACCATGCAGGTGATTCAAAAAAAAGGCTTATTGTAATTTTAAATGACAATGAAATGTCAATTTCTCCAAATGTTGGTGCACTCTCCTCTTTTTTGAGCAGAAAACTTTCAGGAAAGTATTTTCAGGAACTTAGAAAAGAATTTGGTGAATTTTTAAAATCCCTCCCAAAAATCGGAGATGATATTTATAAGTTTGCAAAAAGAAGTGAAGAATCATTTAAAACCTTTGTTACTCCTGGAATGTTATTTGAAGCTCTTAACTTTGATTATTTTGGGCCAATAAACGGCCACAATCTTACACATCTTATAAATATTCTAAATAATATAAAAAATCTTGAAGGCCCTATTCTTCTGCATGTTACAACAAAAAAGGGAAAAGGCTATAAACCTGCCGAAGATAATCCAACTGCTTTTCACGGAGTTGCACCTTCATCACCAGTAAAAACAAATAATTTACCTTCATATACAAAAATTTTTGGTTCAACCTTATGTCAGATGGCAGAAAAAAATGAAAAAATTACAGCAATTACAGCAGCAATGCCAGATGGTACAGGACTGCTTGATTTTCAGTCAAAATTTCCAAAAAGATTTTTCGATGTTGGGATTGCAGAACAGCATGCAGTAACTTTTTCAGCAGGACTTTCAATTGAAGGCTTTACACCTTTTGTTGCAATTTATTCAACTTTTCTTCAAAGGGCCTATGACCAGGTAATCCACGATGTCTGTCTTGACGGTCATCATGTTGTTTTTGCAATGGACAGAGGAGGAATTGTTGGTGAAGACGGACCAACCCATCACGGAGCATTTGATTTAAGCTATTTAAGACCCATTCCAAATATAACTATAATGGCACCCTCTTCTGGTGACGAACTTGTTAGAATGCTTAAAACTGCAGAATCAATGGACTCACCTGTTGCAATAAGATATCCTAGAGGCAATTCAGAAAAAGAAGATTTTATTTCATATGATAAAGCAGATATTATATCGCCCTTAAAGGCAGTTCCTTTAAAATCAGGAAAAGATATTCTTATAATAGCAATTGGAAGTATGGTAAATCCTGCAAAAAAAGCATGTGAAATGATTGAGGCTCAGGGTTATTCGCCTTCACTCATAGATGCAAGATTTGTTAAACCTCTTGACCGTGACTTGATTTGTTCCATGGCAGAAAAAACTTCAAATATTATAACCATTGAAGAAAATGTTCTTATGGGCGGATTTGGAAGTGCTGTTCTTGAACTTTTTGCTGAAAAGGGAATAACAAATAAAAATATTATTAGGATGGGGATAAAAGATTCTTTTGTTTCCCAGGGTAATCCACAGGAGCTTAGAGACCTTTTTGATTTAAATCCTGAAGGAATATATAAAAACGCTTTGAAATTATTGAAAAATGACAAATAAAAAACGTCTTGACCAGATTATTGTTGATAAAGGCCTAGCACAGAGCAGAGAAAGAGCAAAAACTCTTATAATGTCAGGAAATGTAGTTGCAGAAGGTTTTGAAAGTTTGAAACCAGGGACTTTGATGCCCGAAGAAACAATTATCAGGCTGAAAAAAGAAGATTTCCCTTATGTAAGCAGGGGTGCGTTAAAATTAAAGGAAGCAGTTGAAAAAACCGGTTTTAATATATCAGGACTTATATGCATGGATATAGGTGCTTCAACAGGTGGTTTTACTGATTATCTTATTCAAAATAATGCGAAAAAAGTTTATGCAGTTGATGTTGGATATGGACAGCTTGCATGGAAACTTAGACAAGACAGCCGTGTAATTGTATTTGAAAGAACAAATATTAGAAATCTTGATTTTGATCAGATTGGCGAAAAAGTTGATCTTATAGTATGTGACACCTCATTTATCTCACTTAAAATAGTAATCCCATCAGCACTCAAATTTTTAAAAAAAAATGCAGATATTTTTGCTCTTATAAAACCTCAGTTTGAAGCAGGAAAAAAGGAAGTTAAAAAAGGCGGAGTTGTAAAGGATAAAGCCGTACATGACAGGATAATTGAGGATCTCACACTTTTTTTTAAGGAACACTATTTAACGAAAAAAAACCTTGTTCCATCACCGATTAAAGGTCCAAAAGGCAACCAAGAGTACATTATACAGTTGACATTAGACCGATAGCAAAATACAGATTATTAGATTTTAGTCAGCATAGAGTTTTTATTTTGTTACTTATAAGGAGGAAACTAAATGTCAGATGCGATCAAAAGGAAAAGAAATGTGGCGTTGGCAGGTCATGCCAGCGCCGGTAAAACTACCTTGGCAGAAAATATTCTTTTTAAAGCAGGTCTTACCTCAAGAATAGGCAAAGTCGAGGAAGGTAATACTGTTATGGATTTTGAACCTGAAGAGATTACAAGGGGTTCAAGTATTTCATCAGCATTTCATACAGTGCCTTGGAAAAAGCACGATATTATGATTGTTGATACTCCAGGCGATTTAAATTTTTTTGAAGATGCCCCTCCCTGCTTTCAGGCTGTTGAATCTATAGTTGTAGTTGTTGATGCTGTTGACGGGATCAGGATTAAAACTGAAGAAACAATGGAAATTGCAACCGAACTTAATAAGCCGTGTGCAATTTTTTTAAATAAACTTGATAAAGAAAATGCAAATTTTGCTGCAATAATTGAAAGCTTTGAAGAACAATGTGGACTGAGAGCATCTGCTGTACAGTTTCCCATTATTGAAAATTCAGCTTTAAAAGGTTATGTGGATCTTATATCTAACAAAGCCTATGAATATGATGCTGACGGCAATGAAAAAACTATTGATATTCCTGCAGGACTTGCCGATGACATTGAAACAGAAAGAATGGCATTAATTGAAAATATAGCAGAATCAGACGATTCTCTTGTGGAAAAATACCTTGAGGGTGAAGAGCTTACAAATGAAGAAATAATAAGCGGACTTAAAAATTCATTTAAAAACAGAATTTTTGCACCTGTATTTTTTGGAACAGCAATTAACGGAGCTGGATCTGAAGCTCTTATGAATTTTATTGTTGATGCTGCACCATGTCCTTTAGACGCACAGCCTGTTAAAGCACTTGATAAAGACGGCAATGAAACAGAGCTTAAAATAGATCCGGATGCTCCATTTGCAGCTTATGTTTTTAAAACAATTCTTGATCCATATGCAGGGATGCTCAATATTTTTAAAATAGTTTCCGGAAAACTTGGAAAAGACGGTACATTTATTAATGTTGAAAAAGATGAAAAAGAAAGATTTTCTCAGCTTTATGTTCCTGAAGGAAAAGGACAGAAAACTGTTACAGAAGCTTTTGCAGGGGATATCGTTGCTGTCTCAAAGCTTAAAAAAACAAAAACAGGTGATACTCTCTGTGATCCTGACAATCCTTTTACAATTCCTCAGATTAAACCAAAAAATCCTGTTATTTCATTTGCAGTAATGGCAGAGGAAAAAGGAGAAGAAGACAAGGTCTTTACAGCACTTGCAAAAATTATTGATGAAGACACAGCTCTTAACCTTGAAAGAAATGATGAAACAAATGAAATGATTCTTTCAGGATCTGGTGCACTTCACATAGAAACAACAATTGCAAAACTAAAGAGAAAATTTAAAGTAAATGCAGCCCTTAAAACACCAAAAATCCCATATAAAGAAACAATTACAAAATCTGTAAGAGTTCAGGGTAAACACAAAAAACAGTCAGGCGGCCATGGTCAATATGGAGACTGCTGGGTAAGATTTGAGCCTCTTCCAAAAGGCGAAGGTTTTGTATTTGCAGAAGAAATTGTTGGAGGTTCAATTCCAAAGCAGTATATACCAGCTGTTGAAAAAGGTATTATGGAAGCCAAGGAGAAAGGTATTCTTGCAGGGTATCCTTGTGTAGATTTCAAAGCAACAGTTGATGACGGTTCATATCATAGTGTTGACTCTTCAGAGCAGGCTTTTAAAGTAGCAGGTTCTCTTGCTTACAAGGCAGCTATTGCACAGGCAGGCCCTGTTCTTCTTGAACCTATAATGAAAATTGAAGTTGTTGCTCCTGAAGAAAGCATGGGAGATATTATGGGAGACCTTAACTCCAGAAGAGGAAGAGTTCAGGGCATGGATTCAGTTGGAAAAAGAAGTTCTGTAAAAGCAGAAATTCCCCTTGCAGAAGTTCAAAAATACTCTCCTGAACTTAGATCAATGACAGGCGGAAAAGGAACTTTTTCAGTTGAATTTTCTCATTATGAACAGGTACCTCCAGATATTGCACAAAAAATAATTGATGCGGCTCAAAAGGAAAATGAAAGTTAAAATATACTTTACTTTTTTAAACGTCGCTGTTAGTTTGCCTAGTTAATTCCGGGCAGGTAAACACAAGAATCAAAGGGTTCTTTCCTTAACGGAATGAACCCTTTTTTTTTATAACATAAACCATTTAATTATTTTAAAGGCTTGCAGGTGTAATCAAATGAGAAGAGACATAGTTCATGTTGGATCAGGTCAGCTCACTTATGAAATACGTGCAATTGTTGAGGTTGCAAATAAGCTGAGCAGCATGGGAGTTGAAATTATCTGGGAAAATATCGGAGATCCAATGGCCAAGGGCGAAAAATTACCCCAGTGGATCAAAGACATTATATCAGAACTTGTCAATGAAGATATCTTCTATGGTTACGTAGCTACTGCGGGCGTGCCGGAAACCAGAAGGTTTCTGGCTGATCTGGTTAACAAAAGAGGCGGTTACAAGGTTTCTCCTGACGATATTCTTTTTTTCAATGGTCTTGGTGATGCAGTAAGTAAAATTTTTGGATTTCTTAAAAGAGAGGCAAGAGTAATAGGCCCGTCACCTGCATATTCAACTCATTCATCAGCTGAAGCAGCCCATTCAGGATATGAGCATCTTACATATACTCTTGATCCTGACAACAACTGGATGCCAGATCTTGATGAAATGGAAAAAAAGATAAAATACAATGATTCAATAGCAGGTATTCTTATTATAAATCCTGATAACCCAACCGGTGCAGTTTATCCAAGGGAGTATCTTGAAACAATAGTAGATATTGCAAGAAGATATGATCTTTTTGTTATAGCCGATGAAATCTATGCAAACATAGTTTATGACCCCTCTGAAACATGCCAGCTCTGTGATGTAATTGAGGAAGTTCCAGGAATTTCAATGCGGGGAATATCCAAGGAATATCCATGGCCCGGTGCAAGATGCGGGTGGATTGAAGTATACAATCAGGATACCCATCCAATGTTTGCAAGATATGTAAAAACAATACGTGATGCAAAAATGCTTGAAGTCTGCTCTACAAGTCTTCCTCAGTATTCAATTCCGCGTGTTATGGGTGATCCAAGATATGAGGAACATCTGAAAACAAGAGCCAAAATGTTTGCAGACAGGGCAAAGGAAGCATTTGAGATTTTGAGCGGCTACAAAGGCATAAAAGTACTTCCTGCCCATGGAGCATTTTACATGACTGTTCTTTTTGATGATGATGTTTTAAATGATTATCAGAAACTTGAGATTCAAAATGATAAGGCAAGGGATTTTATTGAAAATATTGTCAGAGGTGTAGAAGTAGACAAAAGATTTGTTTACTACCTTCTTGGAGCAAAAGGTATCTGCGTTGTTCCTTTGACAGGATTTTGCTGTAAAAGAAAAGGATTCAGAATCACTTTACTTGAAACTGATGATAACAAAAGAAGAGCTACCTGGGAACAGATTGGCTGTGCTTTAAAGGAATATCTTGCATCAGCCTGATAAAAAAAATAAGGCTAGCTGCAAAGACAGTTTTGAGGCTAGTCTTAATTATTTAAAAATAAGGGATCATTCAAGATTTGAGCTTGAATTAAAGCTTAAAAAAAAAGGTTTTTCATCTTCCCAGATTAAGGAAGCAATACATAAGTGTCTTGAATATAAATTTATTGATGATGAAAAATTTGCAAAAAACTATTTTGAAGTTGAAAAAAGAAAACTTAACGGTCCTCTTAAAATCAAGGCAGATTTTTATAAAAAGGGAATTGCCGCTGAAATATCAGACAGACTGATCTCAGACTTTGAAGGCTCGCAGGAAGAATATGATCTTGCTTTAAAATATTTTTTAAAATCAAAATATAAAATAGACAAAAAAGACAGTTTTAATAAAAAAGCCCAGGCATACATGCGAATAATGAGTCAAAAGGGTTTTTCAAAATCTGTTGTAATTGATATTTTCGAGCAGCACTTAAAAGATGAGCAGTATTTTTAATAATACTGCCCTGCTCTCAAATCTAATTGTTATATTCAAAATTTAATCCTTAAAATACTGAATGTATCCTAAAGGTTAAATTTTTCATTTTCCTTGAACTCAACAAAAAATTCTCGTTTTCGACCAATCACTAATTAAAAAAACAAACCACGTGCCTAAATATGTTTTATTATCGTCAGATAAAAAAACCTGAATATCTGGTAAAACACTAATTTATTTGTAACTTTTCAGATAATTTTTTATTTTTTTCAAGAAAATCTAAAAAAGCATCAGCAGTTTTCTCTGGAGTTTCCATCATTGGAAGATGGCCAATCCCATCAAAAACAACAAGACTGCTTCCTTTAATTTTATTTTTAAATTCATAGGCATTATCCACATGAAGAACCCTGTCTTTTTTGCCCCATACAATTAAAACAGGGACTTTAATTTTTTTAAGAGTATCTGTAAGATCAATATCTTTTGACATATCCTCAAATATTTTTTGATCTATGGATTTTCTTTTTATTTTTTTTTCTGTCAATACCTTGAAAACCGGTCCTGGAATATAAGGTTTTTTTTCCATGACAAGATCCATTAGTTCTTTAAACTGATCCATATTTTCAACAACAAGAGGATTTTTGCCATCTTTTAAACTTATGGTAAAGTCACTGTCAGTTTTATATATGCCGGCACTGTCAATCAAGGTAAGTGTTAGAACCTTATCAGGATTTTTATATGAAAATTGTGCAGAAATTCCTCCACCCATTGAATTGCCTATTATATGAGCCTTTTTTATATTAAGAGCCTCCATAAACTCATTTAGCCATTTTGCCTGGTTTTCAATATTATATTCATTGGATAAATCAGAAAAGCTTTCACCGTGCCCTGGAAGATCTAAAGCTGCAATTTTAAATTTTTCTGTAAGTTCAGCAGATAATTTAAGCCAGTTATCCTTGTTTGCACCAAATCCGTGTACCATTATAATAAAATCCTGATGATTATCTGATTCTTTTTTTGCAAAATTATTTAGATATACAATTTCTCCTTTTGATATTTTAACTGTTTCAGATTCTAAATCAGCCTTTTTTCTTGTGCTTTCAATTGCATAATCATGGATTTTATATCTTGAGCATCCTGTAAAAATCAAAATTATGATTAATACACCAACTAGTTTTTTAAAATTATTCATTGTTTTTCTCCGTTTAAAAATATGGTTTAGAATATTTTGTATTATTAAATATCCAAATATCAAGTTAACAAAGTTTAAGCTAGAATGTTTTAATTTTTTTATTCCTAAAAAAATTTATTATTATGTTAATGGCTAAAATTTATTGAATAATTTAAAACTGCTCTTTATAGTACCTGCGAATATACTTAGTGATTAGCCGAAAACAAAAAATTTAACCTTTACAATATATATAATATTTTTTGATTAAATTTGAATCTGACTTAAGAATGGACAAAAAAGGCCGTTTTCGTTCAGCAACTAACTAAATAAATAAGGTTTAAAATGGACAATTCAGATAAAACAGATCCAGCTATTAAAGCACAAGGACTTACCAAAAAATTTGGCAGTCTTACGGCTGTTGACAGAGTTGATTTTGAAGTTAAGTCAGGTGAGCTTTTCGGTTTTCTTGGGCCAAACGGTGCAGGAAAAACAACAACAATTAAAATGCTTACAGGCCTTGCAAGGCCGGATGCAGGAACAATAAAAATTGGAGGGATTGACTGCACCAAAAACCCAAAAATTGCACAGCATCTTATTGGCATAGTCCCTGATGAAAGCAATCTTTATCCTGAACTTACAGGGTTTGAAAATTTGTGCTTTTGTGCCTCTATTTACGGAATGAGAAAAAAAGAACGGATTTTAAAAGCAAATGAACTTCTTGAACTTTTTGGTCTTAAAACCGCAGCAAATAGAAAATTCGGTGCTTATTCCAAAGGAATGAAACGAAAGCTTACAATCGCTGCAGGAATTATTCATGATCCTGAAATTTTATTTCTTGACGAACCAACAACCGGAATTGATGTATCAAGTGCAAGACAATTACGTCAGGTTATCAATAATTTGCATAAAAAAGGAACTACTGTATTTTTAACAACACATTATATTGAAGAAGCTGAAAGGCTTTGCGACCGCATAGCATTTATAGTAAACGGTAAAATTGTAAAAATTGACACTGTTTCAAATCTAATTCAGCCAATACAAAATATTCATTCAATTCAAATACAATGCTCACCCAAAATCACCAGTCTCAATTCAGCATTATTTGATCAGTTTTCATACAAAAAAGTTAAATTTTTAGATAACTCAGTTCTTCGGGTTGAAGATATAAACACTATTCCTGTCGGACCATTAATAAGATTTCTTGAAGAACATGGAATTGAGGTTTTTGAAGCAATTAGAATTAAGCCAAGCCTTGAAGAAGTTTTTGTAGAAATTACTGGTATTGAAATTAATGCAATGAAAAAAGACAAAGAAAAAAACGGAGGCGGAAAGTGAAACAGCTCATAGCATTTTGGAATATTTTTCTTAAAGATTTTAAAACCTATTATATAAAACCGCCAAATCTCAGCTGGGGTATTATTTTCCCAATAGCATGGACAGGTATGTTTTTCATTAAGTCAGGAACTGGCGTTGAAAACATAATTTCTGTTCTTCCTGGTGTTGTGGCATTGTCTGTTCTTTTTGGCACTACATCATTGCTGGCTGTTACCATAACATTTGAAAAAAAGAACAGTTCATTTGAAAGACTATTGCTGGCCCCGATTTCACTTGAAATGCTTATGATGGCAAAAACAAGCGGAGCAATTCTTTTTGGAATTTTTAATGCTTTTATTCCGGTTTTTATAGCGTTTTTTCTGATTGATATATCAAATATTGCCTGGTCAATCTTTATTCCGGCAGTAGTTCTGATTGCAGTGGTTTCAACTTTTCTTGGATTATTTATTGCCGTTGCTGTAAGCGAGGTTTTTGAAGCTCAGACATTCTCAAATTTTTTCAGGTTTCCCATGATCTTTCTATGCGGACTTTTTTTCCCGATAAGTGCTCTGCCGGTATTTTTAAAGCCTGTTTCCTTTATCCTTCCTTTAACTTATGGTGCAGACATGCTTAACGGTGCTGTAAATGGAACAAATATTATGCCTTTTTTCCTGGATCTTATTATTCTTGCTTTATTTTGTGCAGTTCTATTTTTTCTAAGCCTTATTAATATTAAACGCAAATGGATAATTTAAAATAAATAAAAGCATGCTTTGATTTATATATTTTAGTGCTTGGCCGAAAAAGAGAATTATTTTCAACAACTATTTATCAAAGCATGCTTATTTTAGATAAACTTAAAGTTCTATATTCATAACATTAATATTCAATGCTAAGGCCACAATAATATGTTGCAGGATCAAGGTCATAATCATCTGTCTTTTTATTGAAAATATTATTTGAGCCTGCATAAATATCTAAATTGCTGGCAAGTTTTTTTCTGATATTAAAATGATACAGAACATAATCATCAAGCTCTTCTCCTGAGTCATCTTTTACCTCGCCTTTATAATTTGCCCTTATATTCCATGATAAACCAAATCTTTTTAAATTCTGGGAAAGTTTGAACTGCCCTTTAATGCTGTCAGCAGAATTCAAGTCTTTATTATCTGTATATGTGAAAGCTGCATTGGCATTAAACCCGAAACCCAGTTTTACAAGAAGTTCTGTTTCAAAACCTTCAATTTCAGCGTCTTCCAAATTCTGATATTTATAGTAATCAATTTTTTTATTACCCAGGCCTTGGGTTTTATAGTATTTTGCATAAATCAAGTCATCAATTTCATTTCTGAAATAGGTGATTTTTGCCTCTACCCTTTTATATTCGCCCTCAATTCCAAATTCATATGAGGTTGACTCTTCAGGATTAAGATTTTTGTTTGGCTCGTAAACCAGTTTTCCCCTTTGCTTGAAACTTGTGGTAAAAAGTTCACTTAAATACGGAGCTCTCATGCCGCGGCCAAAGGATGCCTTGAATCTTAAATTTTCAAAGGGTTTATATACGCCTGAAACTTTTGGTGCAAAAAAATCATCTGCTTCTGAATGGTTGTCATATCTTATGCCATAAACAAAATAAAGACTGTCAGATAAAAAATATTCATCCTGAATAAAGGAACCGAAATTTGTTGCATCATCTTTTCTTACAGTTTCTTCTTCGCGTTCATCTTGTCTTAAATCAAGGCCAATTGTGATTATATGATTTTTAAGGTGTGTTAAAGATACTTTTGCAGCTGCTTCATCAAGAGTACTTTTAAGTGTATTAAACTCTTCTCCCTGAGGGTGCGGATCAAATTCAATATCATTTTCATATTCACTGTGATTAACCCTTAAATCAAAATTTAGATTTTTTCTGTTGTTAAAGCTTAAGTCTGCAAAAAAATCTTTTCTTTCATTTTCAGATGTTCTTGATCTGTCAACTTTCTGGAAATCTCTTATTCCCTCTTCCTCATTTTTAAAATAGAAAAATCCTGCATTGACTTTGCTGTTTTCATTAAAATCAAAATTAAATTTTGTGTTTAAAGTGCCTTCATGAAGATGATCTCCGTCATCAGGACTTATATTGTCATGATCAAAACCGTTTTTTCTTTCAAAGCTTCCAGTAATAAAATAGCCTGCCCTGTTTATTGAATCGCTCACAAATCCGCTGTATTTAGTATTGTGCCCGTCTTTGTAAGTACCCTGGGAATACTCTGTTTGAATTCCTGCACCAAATTCTTTAAGTGATTTTTTAGTAATAACATTTATTACACCGCCCATGGCATCGCTTCCGTAAAGTGCTGAAGATGCTCCCTTGATCACTTCAATTCTTTCTATCATTTCAGATGGAATATTTTTAAGGTCAACAAGATCCCTGAACCCCTGTGCAAGCCTTCTTCCATCTATAAGAATAAGTGTGTGCTTAATTCCTGTCCCACGTATATCAGGCGATTTTGTTCTTCCGTCTCCTGTTGTTATTTCCAAACCCGGAAGATCTTCAATTGCCTCAAAAAGATTTGATGCACCAATTGCCTTTATTTCATCTGAAGTAACAATATTTACAGATCCTGGTGCATCCTTTAAATTTTTTTCGGTCATTGTAGATGTTACTACTATTTTTTCTGATATTTGGTCCTGGCCACAAAAGGCATTAACTGCAAAAAAACTGAAAAATACTGTAAAATATATAAATCCAAAATGTTTCATTATTTTTCTCCGGCAATAAGTCTGTTTTTCATTAAAATATGGGTAAAAAGTCCTGTCAGGCAAAGAAAAGATGCAAAAAGAAGGGGAATTAATACATTCAATTCTGAAACAATAAGTTTAAGGCCAATGGTTTTTACTGTTCTTTCCTTCCCGGTTTTGGAATTTTTTATAATTTTTGGTACAAAATCAGCATAAACCCTGTAATAAAAACCATTATTCCAGCCTGGAACTGCAAATGCATGGTTTGTCAATTCATCCTTTAATACAATTTTTGGTGCTGATCTTGGCCCTGCAGAGGCATCAGCTGTTTTTTTAAGTTCAATACACTTTAGTTTGTTTGAATATTTAGGATGGCTTACAAATCCGCCTTCCTTAATAACTGCACCAGGCGATTTATATCCTGAAACAGAAGATGTAAAATGAATAACCACAAACAATACAACTGAAAAATGAATTACAAAAACAGATGCTTTTTTTATAAAAAAAACTTTATTTGATTTGCTGTACAAATTAAGCAGATTGTTAAGCTCAACTATAACCCTTGCAAACATATTTACAAAAAGAATGGATACAAAAACAAAAGCAATAAAAATCCATGTTGTTATACAAATATGGTCTGCACCGTAGTTTTTGATCCAGTCAATGAGAACATAGTTATTAAGTGTCTTAAATTTTGGGTCAATTCCTGCCTTTAAAGCAATTACAGCTATATAAAAATGGAGTGAAATTATAATTGAAAGCCAGAAAAAAAATTTAACTGAACCTGTTTTTTCAATTATTTTAAAAATTTTGCTGTTTCCCATCATGCAAATACTCCTTTTATAAAACCAATAATATTCTTTGAATAATCAAAATAAATTCCCCACCAGACTATACAGGCAAAACCAATTGTTCCCATCAAAGGCAAAACTTTTTTGGAAAACCCTGACATGTATTTTACATGAATCATTGCAGCGTAAAACATCCATATAGCCACAGACATGAGATGAATCGGCTTCCACTGCCAGTAATCGCCAAACTCTGCAATAGCCCATACAGAACCTGCTGCCTGGGAAAACGTAAAAAGAACAAAACCCCAAAGGCTTACGTTGTGAATCCTTTTTATAAATGATTTAGCTTCAGCTTCATTTTTATTTTGAGAAAAAAACCAGGCAATGGACAGACAGAAACAATATGCAAACAACGCAACAGCCATATTGTAAATATTGTGCCATAAAAAAGGCTCAATCCCTGTCAGGCATGAAATAGAAGGCATTTCAGATGGAAGCGGTACAGGAAAACCGCAAAAAAACATGAAAAGAACAGTGAAAGATACAATTTTTGATAAAAGTCTGTTCTTATATTTTGTCCATGTGAAAAGAAGTATAATTGATAATCCAAATGTTGTTGGAATCATATACTGTCTTCTTTTGTGCAAAGGAACATATCCTGAAAGAATTATATAAGAAAAAAGGCTTACTCCATGAACTGCAATTGCAGTAATAAGAAGTTGTTTTATAAGTTTATCTGTTTTCCCATTGTCTTTGAAAAACATGAGAAATAAAGCCGACGCATAAAGCATCATGGCAAAAAAATAAGTGTATTTTGCAAAATATTCCATTTTATCCCCTGAAGATTATCTGCTTTTAAAATAAAAAACCCTGAGCTCTTATGTCTCAGGGTAAAAATTGAATCATTTTTTTTTATTAATGTTTTTATTAAGATCGCATCCTGAACATCCCTGGCAGCAGGAATCAATTTTATCTTTTTTAAAGGAAACATAAAATTTTCTACCTATATAAACCACAGATATTCCAAGAATAATGAAAACTACTATTTCACCCATATTAACCTCCTAATT
Organism: Desulforegulaceae bacterium; assembly: GCA_034007295.1. Taxonomy (GTDB): domain Bacteria; phylum Desulfobacterota; class Desulfobacteria; order Desulfobacterales; family JACKCP01; genus JACKCP01. The sequence continues at coordinate 29,220 of JAVERC010000041.1, forward strand.
AATGCTAAATGAAAGTGTTGCCTTATAACTTTCATGCTGGCATTTTCCTTCAAATTCCTTTTTTGGTGCTGCTTTTTTGTGAACCTTTAAAAGCTGGTTGCCTTTTTTCAAAATTTTAATTTCTGCAATCCCATCTATGCCAGTTAAAGTTGCAAAGGCAAAATCATCTTTATTGGAAAAACCGTTGTATGTTCCAAGCACTTGAATAAATTTTTCAGGTTTACCTTCAAATAAAACTTTAACTTTTAAAATATCCCCTTCTTTAAGCTCTGTTGGATTTGTAAGAGGAACAATTTCGATTTTATGGTTTAATGGAGAAATAAGAGTTTCATGGTCATAAATTCCTGTATTTATAAGTGCTTTGGAAAATTCCTGGAAATATGTGCTTAAAATTACTCCTTCAAGGCCTTCCATAGATCCTGACTTATGCATGATTTTTCCATTTTTTTCATACATTGTATAAAATCCAGGCTTTTTAACAGCTCCAACCCAGTAAGTTCCCTGATTTTTAAGATTTATTTCAGATGCAAGAAAACCTCCCTGTGAAGTTTCAATATCAGTTTTTTTTCCATCTTTACCAGTAAGTGTGAATTCAACCAGGTTTTCAGCCTTTATAAATCCATCAACAGGATATTTGTGTCCCCAACCAAAATATGATTTTGTAAATGCTCCAAATTTTTCATAAAATTTTGGATTATAATCTGTAAGATTGATCCATAGAGTATGGGAAAATGAAGTATTTGCACAAAACACAGAAATTATAATAAAAATAAAAATTTTAATTTTTTTCATGACAAGTTCCTAAAATTTACCGTTTATACCTGCAAAAAATACAAGACCGTCAATATCATACTGATCGCTTATTTTTTCTTCTTCAAACAGGTTTTCAACCCTGGCAAAAACACCAAGATTATCTGTGATGTCAATAGATCCAAAAACATCCCAGACCCAGTATGAGTCAAGCTTTTCAGTATTCAAGTCATCTTCATATCTTTTACCTGTGTATGAACCCTTAATTC
>JAVERC010000091.1:0-4577 GCA_034007295.1 Desulforegulaceae bacterium
TTTCCTTCGTTAATTATATAAAGTTTTTTGTCTTTTGCTTCAATTTTAAGCCCCCCTGCAGTAAAAGTTCCAAGATAAATAACTTTTTTTGCATTTTGGGTAATATTTATAAATCCGCCGCACCCGACAAGTTTTCCTGTGTATCTGCTGACATTTACGTTACCATACTGGTCAGCTTCAGCCATTCCAAGGAAAGCAAGGTCAAGGCCTCCTCCATCATAAAAATCAAATTGATAGGGCTGGTCAATAATTGCCTCTGTGTTTACAGCTGTTCCAAAATCAAGTCCTCCACAGGGAATGCCTCCAATCACTCCAGGCTCTGCTGTGAGAGTTATGTAATCAAGAATTTTTTCTTCATTTGCAATATTTGCTATTCCCTCAGGCATTCCTATTCCAAGGTTTACAACAGAGTTTGCCTCAAGTTCAAAGGCGGCTCTTCTTGCAATTATTTTTCTTTCATCCATTATCATTGGTTCAATTGAGCTTAAAGGGATTCTCAATTCTCCGCTTAATCCTGGATTGTATTGGGTAGTAATTGTCTGTTTATGAAATTGTGGTTCTGAGTGAACAATACAGTCTACAAGGATTCCTGGGATTTTTACTTTTTGGGGATTTAGAGAGTTTTTTTCAGCAATTCTTTCAACCTGTGCAATTACAAGCCCACCTGAATTTTTTGCACACATTGCCATTGAAAGTGATTCAAGTGTAAGTGCCTCTTTTTCCATGGTTATATTGCCTTGGGTATCAGCAGTTGTCCCCCTTATTATTGCAATATTTACAGGAAATGTTTTGTATGCAAGATACTCATTACCGTCAAATTCAATTAATTCCACAATATCTTCTTTTGTGACAGAATTTATTTTTCCTCCGCCAAATCTTGGATCAACAAATGTTCCAAGTCCAACTGAAGTAATTGTTCTTGGTTTTTTTGCAGCAGAATCTCTGTACATATGGGCAATTACACCTTGGGGAAGATTATATGCCTTGATTTTATTTTCAAGGGCAAGTTTTGAAAGTTTTGGAACAAGGCCCCAATGTCCACCTATAACTTTTTTAAGAAGGCCTTCATGTCCAAACCTATTCATTCCTGCATCTTTTCTGTCACCAATCCCTGCTGTATAAACAAGAGTAAGATTTTTTGGACTTTTTTCAGCCAGAAATTTGTTTTCTAATTCTTGAAGTATTTTTTCGGGAATTCCTGTTCCGACAAATCCGCTTACAACAACTGTGTCATTATCTGAGATAAGGTTTATTGCTTCTTTTGCAGAAACAATTTTTCCTTTTTTTAAGTTTCCCGGTGATAATTCCGATAGCAGAGGATGTTGGTCTGAGATTTTTGTCATTTATTTATCTCCTGGCTGAGTTATTAGTTTTTTATGTGCTAAAGATGTCTTGATATGGATGTTAAATTGAAGTATTATTTTAACAGATTAAAACTTATCATAAAAATTTTTATTCTTCAAAATAATTGCTTTTCTTTTTTTCAGGTTAAAATCACAGGTTAAATTTATATGAAAGCTGAACATATTAATCCTTTTATTCAAACTCTTCTTTATGTGCTTGAAACTACAGCTGAAATAAAAAGTGAAATTTCAAGACCTTTTTTAAAAAAGACTCCATCCTCAAGCGGTCCTTTAAGTGGGCTGATGGAAATTTCTGGAGATGCAAAAGGTTTTGTTTCACTAACTTTTTCAGAGGAAGCAATTTTGTCAATTGTTTCAAAAATGTTTGGAGAAGAAATTAGTGAAATAAATGATGAGGTTAAAGATGCTGTTGGAGAAATAGTCAATATGGTCTGTGGGCAAGCAAATAATAAATTTGCGGAAAAAGGGTTAAAGCTTAAGGTTTTATCCCATGGAATAAAGGAGGGAGATGAACATTTCCTTCCAAATATAGAAGAAAGGCCTTTTATGTCAATACCTGTAAAATCTGATTCAGGCGATTTGTTTATTGAAGTGTCAATGGAAGAATAGTTTTTTTAAAATCAATGTCTGAAGATTTTTTTAGGTTTTAAATTTAAGCCTTTTTATGATGCTGCTTTAACAAATTATAAGGAGCTTTTTATGGGAAAGAAGAGAAGTCTGAAGTTCAAGTTTATGGCCTATGTAGGTTCTGTGGTTTTTCTTGGTTTTTTTATTACTATTGTTATTGTTGCAAATAAAGCAAATAAAACTGCATATGACAAATCAATGGCTGCTGCCTGGGAAACCGGATACAGGTATTCAAATGAAATCAAGGATATGATGACACAGCCACTTGATACTTCAAAGGCTCTTGCTTCTGTTATGTCCGGACTCAAAGAGTCCAAAGATACTATTTCAAGGGAAACTGCAAATGAAATTTTTAAGTCAGTTCTTGAAAAGACTCCAGAAATAATGGGGGTCTGGTCTGTCTGGGAGCCAAATGCTTTTGACGGTAAAGACAGTGAATATAAAAATACAAAAGGCCATGATTCAACAGGACGATTTATTCCATACTGGAACCGTGTTGGGGGAATTCATCTTGAACCTTGTGTTGAATATGAACTTGAAGACGGTTATTATAAAAGGCCTCTTAAAACAGGCGAAAGCGTATTTACGGAGCCGTATACATATAAAATCGGAGGCCAGAATGTAATGGTGGTAAGTGTATGCTCACCTGTCAAAGTTGGTGGAAGGGTTGTTGGAGTTGTTGGAACTGACTATTCAATGGATACATTCTGGGATCTTGCAAAAAAAATCAAGCCTTTTGGAACAGGCTACATAATGGTTGTTGCATCAAATGGTGATCTTGCTGCACATCCCCAGGAAAAAATAATTGGTACAAATGTAAATGATTATTTTCCAAATGACAGGATTGCAGAAAAAATGATTGACGGTGAAAGCTTTTATCTGAAAAAGAGCTCAACCATTGATAATCTAACATCCTACTATCTTGTTACTCCTGTAAGTTTTGGTGAAAATATTATAAACTGGGGTTTTGTTACAGTTTTTTCAGAAAATGAAATTTTTAAAGATGCCAGAAATATAAGAAATACTGCAATAATTATTGGTATAGTATCTTTGCTTGTTATTCTTGGAATTTTGTATTGGATTGGTGACAGAGTTGTTGCCCGTCCCGTTCTTTCAGTTATGAAAGGGATAAGGGAAGTTGCGGAGGGGGAAGGAGATCTTACTAAACGGCTTGAAATAAAAAATACAGATGAAATTGGTGAACTTGCATTTTGGTTTAATAAATTTATTGATAATCTCCAATCCATGATAAAAGTTGTTTCTGAAAATGTTTCTGCAATGGATGATTCCAGTCAGAATCTTTTAAAAATTTCCAAAAATGTAACTGCTGAAACTGAAAATACAAGATCAAGGGCAGAACTTGTTGCTACAGCTTCTGAGGAATTAAGTTCAAACATGAATTCAATAGCAGGTGCAATGGAACAAACTTCTACCAATATTGGAGGAGTTGCTTCAGCTATGGAACAAATGTCAGCTACTGTAAATGAAATTGCAGGAAATTCTGAAAAAACTAAAACAATTGCAGAAAATGCTGTTGTAAAATCAGAAGCAACATCAAAAAGAATGGATAATCTTGGAGAGGCTGCCAAGCAGATTGGAGAAGTTGTTGACGCAATTACAGATATTTCTGACCAGACAAATCTTCTAGCCCTGAATGCTACAATTGAAGCTGCAAGGGCTGGCGAAGCAGGGAAAGGCTTTGCAGTAGTTGCAAATGAAATAAAAGAGCTTGCAACCCAGACTGTTGGGGCTACAAATGACATAAAAGAAAAAATTTCTCTTATCCAAAACGCTACCAAAACTTCTGTTGCAGATATGGCTGAAATTAAAGACATAATTGTTGAAATAAATGATTTTATCAATACAATTGCAACTGCTGTTGAAGAGCAGTCTGTATCAAGTGATGAAATATCAAATAATGTAAATCAGGCAGCACAGGGAGTTCAAGAAGTAAATGAAAATGTTACCCAGAGTTCACAAGTTTCTTCTGAAATTGCAAAGGATATTTCTGAAGTAAACAGGGCTGTTGGAGTAATTGATGAGCTGGGTAAGGATATTAATGAAAGATCAAACCAATTGTCAAAAGCCTCTGAAAAATTGAATAATCTTGTAAGAGGCTTTAAGATTGATTAATATTTCATTTGTACCTGGCCAAAAAAGACTTTTTTGTTAGTGATTGGCCGAAAACGAGAATTTTGTTTCAGTTCAAGGAAGATGAGAAATTTAACCTTTAGGATAGATTGAGTATGTTGAGGATTAAAGTTTGAATCTGCTTAATAATGGACAAAAAAGTCCGTTTTCGTTCAGCAACTATCTTAAAAAGATATGAAGAATTTAATTTTATGATGACACCAATTTTTATGATTAAATTTTGAATTTAGGCCAAAATTGACAAAAAAGTCTGATTATAGTTTAGGTTATAAATTAAATATTTTATAATATTTGTTTAAAGATTTTAATTTAAAAACCCTTTGAATTTATTGATATTCAAAGGGTTTTTTGTATTTATCAAAAAATTAAATATTTTTTGGCTGAAAACTAGATTTGTTTGCTCAGTTAAAGGAGATAAAAAAAATCTAGTTTTCA
>JAVERC010000042.1:0-29180 GCA_034007295.1 Desulforegulaceae bacterium
GAATGAGGGATATTGTAAAAGAGTAAAATAAAAAAAGCATGCTTTGAATAAATTTGTATCAGGGTGTGCTTTTTTTATTACATTTTCAAACTAAGGGTTTTGTTACATTTTCAGAGCGGTGATAACAGTGAGTGTAAAGTATTAGCAAAAGCATGGTCGTAAACATCTGCTTTAGGTTGCAGTTTTTTAGTTTTTTCTTGTTCTTCTTTCAGTCTCCCTGCAAGTTCAATTATAAAATCAGGCGAAAGCATGGCTTTTTCCAGTGTCTTTGGAGTCATGTAAGCTCCATGCTTGCGGACTGACGGAAGCACTTCTGAAGTTACCCATTTTTTAAATGCTTTTGCTTCAGGCTTTCTTGAGCGTAAAATCAGAGAGTACAGACCTGATTCGTTGATGATTGTAACCACAGGGTTCGTTGCAGAGATACCCGTCAATTTGACGGACATCTTTTCATCATCATCCAAGTGACGTGTTCCAGCGTTGGTGCCACTGAATCCCAACACGTCACAAACATCTTTAGCCACAAACCAGGGTTCTCCATCTTTCAGAAGAGTTCTTACTTTAAATTGTGAATTATTGAATACTTGTAGTTTTGACTTTATCAGCCGCTAACCTGCACTTCTTTTCAATGCTTAAAAATTTTTTATAGTTCTCCATAGGTAAGTATGGGTTTCAATTTTTAAAAAATAATTTACTGTAAGATTATTAGTATCAGATTTGTTACGTACAAAAAAATAAAGCAGCTTCAAGCAATATTATAAATTTTAAATTAAGCCTAAAAAAATAATAACAGTTTTTTATAATAAAAACAAATAGTTATACAAATATAACAATTTTTTATGCAAAAACAAAATGCAAGACTTAAACAAAACACAACAAAATCTTATAATTTCAGGTAGTTGAATCATAAAAACCTCTTTAATTAATATTTTTTAAATAAATTCAAAGGCTATAAGACTTGGTAGTAAAGGCTTTCAGACCACCCTTACTATAACCATAGAGGGATGAGGGTAAGGGAAAGTTATTCTATAGTTATGCTTTAAGTTTATATTTAATATGAAGCTCTAGACTTGCTATCGTTACCTTTATATTCTAGCTTATATTCTAGCTCTTCAGTTATGTTGGATTATATCTGCTAAATTAAAATTATTAACTAAACGCATATTCTGACTCCAGGACTTCTTTGATATCTAAATCCCCTTGGTTTGGAATTTCAGGTAATTTTTTTGAACCTTCAGGAAGCTGTTTTAAAAACTGTTGTCTCATGTCTTTCAATATGTCCTTTGAATACATTTCAACAAAAGTTTCTCTTGTTACTTTATAAAGATGCTCCATGTCAGATGGAAGACAACAAAATGAATCATGCACTGAAGCAAAACTTTTTATTCCTGCTGTTCTTTTTACTTTTAAAGCAGTTATTATCAGATGACTTGCATCTAAAGCATGTTCAATATTTGCAAAAATCTTTCTTGTCTGGTCTGCCGGATTTATCTTGTCTTGTTCAGTAATGACATTTAGCTGATATCTGCCTGCCTTCCCCCAGGAAGTATCAGATTTTCTAGTAATACTTTTGCAGTAGCCCTGATAAACTTTAAAGCCTGATGGTGTTGTCCACTGAACAGGAAGTTTGTTCTTATTGAAGATTTTAACGCAGCCCTGAAGCCAGTTCTTAACAACTCCAACCGAAGGAATTTCATCAGATAAAATTTTAAAAATCTCTTTTGTAAGGAATCGGCAGACAATAAAATCTTTTTTGTCGTCTCCTGAAATGAGTTGTTTCTTCTTTAGAATTTTTTTATGAATCTGCTCTCTCGCTCCTTGCTCGGTTAAACCATAAGGAACAGCTACCATAATTATTTTTATAAGTTTCCTGTCAAGAATGTTTACCCAGAACTCAGCAAATTCTTTTTTGTCTTCTTCATTCGAACTTTCAAGTATTTCTTCAAAACGGTTTTTAAGTCTGTCCAGAATAATCTGATAAATATCATATCTTTCTGGTAAAGCTCTTAAATTAACTTTTGTTCCTGACTCTTTGTCTCTCATTAATGCTGACAAGTGCTGATAAACATTACAAGTGCCGTCAATACTTACAGGCAAACTGCATTTATACTTTTCAGGGTTTTCCAGTTCAGACATAGCTTTCCACTCAAAGCAAAATGCAAGGAACTGCAAAGGCTTATCTGCTTCTTTCCAAAAATTGTTCTCAAACGGATTTTCAGCAGACTTCAGAATTTCAGAAGTATTTTGTTTTATCCACTCTACTCTTTCTTTAAGAGGTATCTTGTCTTCACCAAAACAGTTAGCTCCATGTATAGCAAGCCAGTCAATCCCTTTTTTACCAAGCTGTTTTTTCTGAGCAAACAATAAAAGACTTTTTGCCATATCTGTACTTTGATAGCTTAGATAAATTGGTGAACAATAAAGCCTTCCCCTGAAATCCATAAAGTAAGGAAACCAAATCTTTTCATAAGAACTGCAATCTCTTGCAATCTGTAAAGCCTGAATATCAATATTTTTATTCAGTTTATCTTCAAGGTAAAACTTTTCAGCTACTTCCAAGATAGACCTGTTTATTCTCCAGGGTGTACCCTGAATGAAGTTAACAGCTTCAAGGACATCTGGCGATATTTCAGTATCTTCAGGTAATGGCATCAATCTGTTTTTATAGCTGATAAGGCTGTTTCTTAGTTTTAAATCTTTTAGAGATGAACAAAAATAATATCCGCCATTAAACTTGTCTATCCAGTCAAGAGGCTTTGATATCATAGGAATTTTTAAGGGAAGACAGGTTATGTCTCTGTCTTCTGACGTGTTTTCTTTATTGGAATTTAAAACACTCTCATTCCATTTTAATGTTTTGCATCTTTTATCATTTGTTGTTTTTCCATCAATCACCTCAACCAACCCCGTATGATTAATAAATTCCGTCAAAAGAATTTTTCCATAAAAAAATTTATCATAGGTTGAAAAAGTAAATTGACTATAACTTTCATGAGATGCAATGACTTTGCTTCTTTTGATTTTTCCTGTTAATTCTCTGTGAATCCTTAAAGCATAGCCTGAAATATTATTATTCAAGACATTACAACAATTAATATGATACAGGACATCTTGAAAAAGTTCTTCACATATTGTTTGCAGTGTATAATATCCGCCTTTTTTACCCTTAAAATTATCACCCAGAAAACTGAACATTTTTTTTAATGTTATTAATGCCAGCTCTCTTTCTGAAATATTTTCAGGCAACTTTAAAGTTTGTTTGATTTTGCTCTGATAAAACCCTTTTTCTAGTTTTTCCAATGCTTCTTTGAATATTGGATTTTTAGTTTTTAAATCATCAGTTACTACAAGACCTTTTTCTCGTATTAACTGCTTTTCTACTGTCTGTTTTGACATTCTAAATTTTGATATTGTCTCCTTTTAATTTTTTTGTCTTTAAAAAATAACTTCCTACCCTCTTTCCACATAGTGTCGAATTGGGTGCAACTAATTGTAATTAAAGAAAATAACAATATCAAATTCACATAATGTCAATTATTTCTATCAAAAATATTTTTTTGGGATAACCTATTTGAATTACATAAAATAATTATTATTGAAAAAATATGAAAAGAAAAAAAGAGTTAATTAAAATTGAAAATATATATAAGACCAAATTTCCCCTTAACCACCAAAGAAGACCACAAGTAAACCTGTGGCCTTCCTATAGAATCAAGTCTGGATTGTCTGCTATCTTTTCTAGTCCTTTACTGACAAATGCATTAAGAGACAGGTCATTTTCTTTAGCAAGAACAGCAAGCTTTCTATGGAGCTCTTCACCTGTACGTATATTAAAAGTACCACTAAAAGGTTTATCAGGTTCAATACCTTTTTCTTTACAAAACTCCAGGTAATCATCAATTGTTTCTTGAAAATCTTTTTGTAAATCTTCAGGATTTTCTCCATGATAGCCTAGTTTATCTTTAATAAAAAGTACCTTGCCATACAAAATATTATCTTCAAGGTCACATTCTATAGTGCCATAATATTCTTTATATTTTAGTAGATTTTTCATAGTTAATCCTTAAGTTCTTCTATTATTTCTTTTATAAGCTCTATTTCATATCTATATAAATTCTTTTTGTCTCCGTGTGGTTTATGGAGTTTTAGCTTTAAACCGCTGCAATGATAAAAAAAGACTCTTGAACCACTTGTTTTTCCACTTTGTCCTTCTTCAAAACCCAGTCTGTGCAATAGTGTCTGAACCTCTTTAAAAGTAAAATCTTTAGGTTTTGTTAAAAGTTTTTCAATGAGTTTTTCTTTTTTCGTCATGGTTGACCTTTTGTCTTAGTTTTATAAATACTATAATTAAACAAAAAAACATTTGCAACTATTTTTTGAATGCTGACAAATATCTGTTGGTGTACAAAAAAACAGATAAGACAATCAAGTCTTGCCTTCAGTATTCCTAAGCATCCCTGTAAATCAACCACAAGGGTTTATCAATTCCTTGCACCAGCTGTTAATAAAAGCTTTTAGTGTCACTAACGGGATTATTTACGGGAACGGCTTTATTTAACAGCTGGCAACGGCAGGCTTTGAGCGAACAGGTACTCTATTTTAGCCGACACCGCCAGGGGGGAAATTCAACGGGACTCACCACGTTCTATGCTGCTCAAATTTTTCTGTCAGTTTTCCAAGCAGTAAACCTTCAGACAACAAGCAGTAAGACTGTAAGCTTCCGTCAGTTTTCCAAGCAGTAAGACTGTAAGCTTAATAGCAATCCTCAAGTACATCTACAGCACTTCTTAAAGCTTCATCTCTAAGGTGGCTATACCTGCTTGTCATCTTATAATCTTTATGGTCTAGCAGTCTTTGTAAAGTTTGCATACCAACCTTACCAGAGCTTGCCAGAGTACTCGCATAAACGTGTCTCAAACCATGCAAAGGCCTAAAGTCTTTGGGAAGACCAGCAAGTTCTCTTATCTTCCCAGCTTGACCAGCTATTGAAGTTCTATGTCCATCTTTAAGAGGACTTGGGAAAAGCCATTCACTTTCAGTTTTAACTTTCAGCCATGCTTTCAGTTTCCCTTCCAGTTTCCCTGACATTGGAAAAGCTCTGTTCTGGTTGCCATTCTTTTGAGTTCTAAGAGTAATTAACTTACGGTTAAAGTCTAAGTCTTCAACTCTCAAGGAAAGGATACTCTTGCTTCTAAAGCCTGTATATAAAGCTATCCAAAAGATTGTGCTAATATCCTTGTGAGGGTAAGACTCAAGAACTGACTTTAAGTTCTCAAGCTGTTCTTTAGTGAGGTCTTCTGTCTTCTCATTGTTTACTTTAGGCTTTTCTATTTTGAAGGATATAGGGTCACACAAACCTATTTCACTGGCAAAGTTCAAGAGTTTGTTTAGGTGGACAAGATGATGTTTAATAGTAGCATCTGCAAGACCTTCTCTATACATACTGTTTGTAAAAGCTTTAATCAGATAAGGATTAAGTTCAGATACTTTCAGTTTACCAAAGTTTTTTCTTAACCTGTTCTGATAAATCTTCCTTGTGTCATTAAAGTTTTTACCTGGTACATCTTCAAAGAGTTCTTTATACTTCTGGAAAACTTCTTCCAGAGTCCTTTCAGTTTTGCTTTCAACCTGACTTTCAGTCTTACTTTCAGTTTGACTTTTAACTTCACTTCCAGCCAATCTTTCAGCTCTGATTTTAACAGCTTCTTTAACATCACTTACATTTAAAGTTTCAGCTTTACCTTTGTATCTAATTACATAACTTTTACCCTCTTTTGTCTGCCTATAAAACACTCCCTGATACTTAGTTTTATACTGCTTTTTTCTATCCATTTTTTAATTTCCCTGTAGACAAATGTGTAGACAAACGCTACAAGGGAGCTGAAAGTACCGTAAACACGGGATGGTCTAACGGTAAGACGGCGGACTCTGACTCCGCTTATCGGGGTTCGAATCCCTGTCCCTCAGCCAAAAAAGAATTTTATAAATCCCTTTAGTTGTTCCTTCTGGCAGATTAAAGGGATTTTATCGTTTATATCAACTATCTTTTTAAGGATAGGTAGCAATAAAAGCAGGTCACATTTTTTAAATACAAAAAAATATTCCCTTAATAATATTTTGACAAACTTAAAAATAATATTTCGTTAACAAATTTTTATTTTTTTCAAACTCAACCTAAGTTTAGTAAAGACTGGATTCAACGATTTTCAACTTTGCTGCATATACAAAAAATAATTGTATCAAGTTATACTTTTGCTATGCCGATGCCCTTTAACACATAAGATAAAACAAAATTGAAAAGCTCAATCAAGTAGGGGGTCATATTAATACGCTGATAAAATATGAGCCCCCAATTCCACTATCTCTTCATATTTATTACTTCAGAAAGCATGTCATCAACTGTTGTTACAATTTTTGAGTTTGCCTGAAATCCTCTTTGGGTTGTAATCATTGATACAAATTCATCTGCAATATCAACGTTTGACATTTCAAGGGAGTTTGGAGATATGCTTCCAAGACCGTTTTCACCTGGCTTTCCTGTTATGGCATCACCGCTTGACCTTGTTTCGCGGTAAAGGTTTCCACCTTCCTTGTACAAACCCTGATCGCTTAAAAATTTTGCAAGGGAAACCCTGTAAAGAGGAATCTGCTCACCGTTTGAGTAAACTCCTGTCATCATTCCGTCACCTGAAACATTAACACCTTCAAGGTCTCCTGCTCCATAACCGTTTGCAGACTGAAATGTTGTTGATGATGATTTTGCATACTGGGTTGTGGCAAGTGAACTCTTTTTAAAGCTTATTCCATCATATACAGCACCAATGTCAAATTTCATATCCTGCTCTGTAGTTTCAAATGTTCCGTTTGGGCCAAATTCTCCGGTTGCTCCAAGAAAATCTCCCATAAACGAAAAATAGCCTTCTGTTGCAATATCAGCTTTTTCTATTTCAGTCCATGAAGTACCGCCTATTAAATCAAAGTTTATAAGGCTGTTTTGAGCATCGGTTCCTGTTCCAAGAGACTCTGTAAAAGTAAAGACAACATCCTTTGTATCATTTTCTCCGCCTGACCCGTCAAGATCTATATAAACACTGTCTTTGTCGCCTTTTACAACAGCATTTGGATAATCTTCAGGAACAGCCCTTGGGTCAACATTAAAAGTTACAATGTTGTTTGCTGCGGCTGCAACAGGAGCTCCAAGCGTATCAGTAAGAGAAAAACTCATATCTGGAGTTGCATTTCCGTCAAAGTCTATTGCAAAGTTACTGGCATCGGTTGTAATGATCCTTGCACCAGGATATTCAAGATTCGGGAATGGGTCTATTTTAAATGACATTGTACTTGGAGTCACACCTGTTGTATCAAGAGGGGTTCCAAAGGCATAAGTTAGATCAGCATTATTATCGCCATCAAAATCTATCTGAACCTGATTTTCATCACTTGACCCTGTTAAAACCTGGACTGCAGGATAATCTGTTCTTACTGCATCAATATTTGCAAAGCTCCAGTTACCAGAACCGTCATAATTAAGGGCATAGTTTACAGTAGATGCTCTTGTGAAAACAGAAGGATTGTTGTGAGTTACTGTTGGGGGGGTAATTATTTCTCCAGTGCCCCTTACAAATTTCGCAGGGTTTTCAAAATACCAGTTTGTACCACTCCAAACAGCATTTATATTCCCTGTTCTATAGGTAAGGACTTCAGGATTATCTACAGTAATTGAGGCTTCATTATCAAGGGCTGGAAGAGTTCCGGTACCATCATCTATTTCAAATATTCCAAGGTTATTATCAACTATTCCTTCTTCTGTTGGATATGAAAGATACCATGATTCGTTTATTGGGTCCCATACAAGATTCATATCCTCAACATCTCTTATCATGGCACTAGGATCATTAATCATAAGGGTTGTATTGTCATTTCCTGTATCTCCATCATATCTTAAATTTGTAACATCCTGTTTATGAATATCAAGGGTTCTGTTTATGTCAAAATGAAGAGAGTCTGTTGCTGCTGCGTCATTATCCAGATAAATAACAAGATCTGGTTCAGGTCTTGGGTCTGTCAAGTCAGGATCAAATCTTATTTCTATTTTCTTTTCATTGCTTGTGGTCATAATTTCAGCATTTGGGTAATTTTCAGGTTTGTCAAAAGCATCAACAATACCGTCTGCAAGTCCAAGAGGACCGGAAGTGTCCTGAAATTTCCATGAGTTTCCGTCAAATTCAAGGTGGAAGTCAAATCCGTCTAAAGCCATACTGTCATAATTTTCTATTCTAAATGTGATGTCTTCTTCTTTATTAACTCCGTAAGATCTAACATTGCCGACTATACCGGTAAACCTTTCCATTGTAAGATCCCTAACAGAACCGTCGCTTTCATTAAACTTTATTTCACCCCTTGCAAGAAGTCCTTTTGCAGCTGTGCCCTGAACAAGATTTCTCATATCTTCATCAGGATTGCAGGTAATAAGATATTCCCATGTAGACCCTGCTTTTTTATCATAATAAATTGTGATGTCATGGGTACTTCCAAGCGAATCATAAACCTTTACAACACTTTGATATTCATAGTTATTTGGAGTTATAAAATCATCATCAGTTGCATCCCAGGCATTGGCAAGTACTATTGTCTGACTCTCTGCATCTGCATCTAAGTTGGTTACCATATTAATAGTATCTGTTTTTTTTGGAGGAGATGTAAATGAGTCTAAAACAATATCTTTAATAGCACCAATATCGTCACCTGTTTCTTCATCAAGTTCCCAGCCCTGAACTATAAAACCGTCAGGATTTATAAGTTTTCCATCCTTGTCAAAGGTAAAATTCCCTGCTCTTGTATAATAAACCTGCTGGGATTTACTATCCCTTAACTGAAAAAATCCGTTTCCGCCTATGGAAAGGTCAGTGGTATTTCCTGTTGATTCAAAAGATCCCTGCTGAAATGAAGTATCAACAATTTGGATTGCTGTGCCTCGTCCAACCTGAGAAGAACCTGACTGAGTTGCAATACTCTGGTTCAAAAGGTCTGCAAAAAGAGACCTGTTCCCTTTGAAACCAACGGTGTTTACATTGGAAATATTATCGCCTATTACCTGCATGGAATTACCCATGTTTGTCAATCCGCTTGTGCCTGTATACAATGAACTTGTAAGGGACATGATTTACCCTCCTTATTTAAGTACCCGGAATTTCCGGTGATTATCCTTTAACAGCCTCTATATATTCAGGAGAAACTCTTACTCCTCCAATATCAAGAAAATGCCTTCCGTTTTCGTAATACACACCTGTAACCTCACCTTCAACCGAAGTATCGATCTTAACATTGCCTGAAGTTACACCATTATAATAGTAATACCCGTCCGGTACCGGATCTCCGTTCTGATCCTTCCCGTCCCATTCAATCTGAACCGGCTCTCCCCCCTCAATATTTCCGTTGTGATATGAATAGACAATCTGACCTGTTGAATTCATGATATTTATTCTTACTGAGGTGTCATCTTCAGATACAAAAGAAGGAAGAGTACTTTTAACATTTCCGGAAACAACTGATACTGCACCTGTTGAAGCTTTTACTGTCTTTCCCAGATAATCAAAGGTTGTTCCTGGTTCAAATTCAGATGATGTTTCAGTTTTTGCTTCAACAACAGAATCAGGCGAAACAAGAACACCCTGAACAACAAGGTATTGCTTATCTCCCTGATACATTATTGACTCAACTTTTCCGCTTACAGAAGTAGTTACAGGAGAGTAGCCAGAAGATGTGAGAGCTTCCACATAAAACTTGTAGGTACCATCTTCAATAGGATTGCCTTCACCATCTTTTGCATCCCATTCAATATTATAAGACCCAGGTTCTTTTTGTCCGGCATCTATGGTTTCAATTACTTTGCCACTTTTGTCATAAATTGTAATAGAAATATTTGCCGCTTCTTCAAGTGTATAAAAACCTCCGGTTGCAGTTCCGCCTGTTACATCTATTGTATCAACAGAAGCTGTTACATATTTATCAAGATAGTCTTCGGCACTTTTGCCTGTCTGAAGACTCAAGACCTCTGATATTTGTTCAAGAATGCTGTTTGACTTAAACTGAGCTTCAAGCTGTGAAAATTGAGTAAGCTGGGCTGTAAAATCCTGGGATTCCATAGGGTTTAGAGGATCTTGATGCTGAAGCTGAGCAACAAGCATTGTAAGAAAGTCATTCATTCCAAGGTCATCATCAGACTTGGTTTTCTCAGCCATATAGTCTTTATAATTACTAATATTATTTAATGATTCAGATACAGCAGTCATAATTATTTTCTCCTAAGCCATTAAATCCAAGGCTTTATCTGAAAAAAACATTTTTTTTCTCAAAATATTTGAACTTTGTTCACTATTATTTTTTTTACTATCAACATTGATTTGGCCTCTGCCTTTGTTTTTTGAATCGTTTTCAAAACTGTTTTTTCTTTCTCTTGCCATTGCCTGATCAAAATTCTGGGCCAGCTCTACATTTACCTCAGCAACCTGCATTCCCTGAGACTGAAGTTGATTTTTAAATTCCTGGGCTTGCTGAACCATAAGTTCATGGGTTGAACTTTTTTCTGCTATTATTTTTATGTTAATTCCATTCATTACACTTTCAATTTTAAGATGCAGCCTGCCAAGATCAGGTGGATTTAGCCTAAATGAGACTTCTTTTTCACCAAGTTTTACTGTCCTCAAAATCTGTTTTTCAATTTGTTCCATAATTTGCTTTGAAAGGTTTGCTCCGGAACCTGCCTGTGCTCCTTTTGAAACTTCACCAGCACTTCTTGAAGATGATTTATCCATAAAGTCAGAACCTTCTTCACTGAAATCTCTTGCAAATTCTTTTCTAAGATTTTTAATATTTGTTTTTAAAAGGCTTGTTATATTATTGTCGTCATCTTCAGAATTTAATCCTTCAAGATCAAAATCAAATTTGTCTGACTTAACTGAAGCCTGAATAATTTCATTTAAAGATGAACCTAAGCCGTTATTATTTATATTAATAACTGTTTCTGATAAGGGATCCGCAGATGATAATTCTGTAAAAAGTGAGTACTCATGTGAATTCTCAAAAAAATTTTGCTGAAAATCTGATTTTACAATATCTGAATTTATTTCAGATAAAAGTCTTTCATTCCTTTTCCATGCCAGAAAAGATTGTTCAAAAATTTGTTTGCTAAAATCCTCATTTGAAAAATTTGTTCCAGTTAAAGCAGATGTATTATCTGTATTTGTTTTCACATTTAAAAGAGTTTTGACAAAATCAGATTCTTTTTCATGTGAAGAACTTTCTATGGACTTTTTATAAAGTTCTAAATCAGATATTTTTGAATTAAGCCTTTTTTCCATAGCAGCAACAAATTTATCCAAAGAACTTTTATCAAGATTGATTAAAGAATCTTTTGACTCTGAAAGGTCAAAAACAGATTGAATAGTTTCTATCCCTTTTATAATTGAATCATTAATTTCATATTTTAAAAAATCAGCTTTTCCACCTTCATTGCTTTCATTAAAATTTTCAATTATTCCAATTGACTCATTTTTTATTCTATCTAAATTTTCAAGAAATCCTTTTAAAGAAAATCCTTTTTCAATGTCAGTAGAAGATTCTATTGTCTGTGTAATATCAATGGACTTTACCCCTATACTTTCAAGTGCAGTTGCAAAATAAGGAATCAGTGAAAATGGAAAATAAACATTTTCTGTTTTAATCTGCTGATTTTCAAGGTTTTCAAGAGAAGATAAAACATCAGGAAGATATGATCCTGAATTTGAATTTAAAATATTGTCAATTTCATTCATGGACATATTCTCGGATGAAACAAGAATTTGTCTTATTGAAGAAATTTCTGTAATTGAAAAGCTGACCATTGAAGAGCCTTCTGAAATATTTCTTAAAACTTCTTTCATATGATCAACCAGGCGGCTTATAATCTTCTCATTTGGATCTGTAATATTTGATAGATCATTTATTTTTGACAAATCTTCAGAACTTGAAGACTTTAAAAATTCGAATTCACCTTTCTGATACTTTCTTAAAAAAGAATCAAACCCTGAACTTTCCTCTGCTTTTGCAGATTTGCTTACAGAAGCCTCAAACATAGTTGTCTGATAAAATTCGGAACAAAATAAATTGGTATACATAGTAAAGCTCCCGCATAAATTTTTGTTAAACCCTAAGAAGCAATGTATGTGCCATTTTTTTGACATTTATAAAAAAACACATATTATCAATAAGTTAAATGCTTTCAACTTATTTTGACTGTCAAAAAAACAGAAACTTTTTCCATTTAGCAAAACAAAAATGGGAAAAACTTTCCCATACAAAGGAAAAAATATACCTAAATCCATATATTTTTTTTCCGATATGATTTTTATGTTTGGTTTCTAAGCCAAAGTAATTTTTTTGTTCAGTTTAATAACGCAAAAATGTAAGTGTTAAGTCTAATTTTCAACTGGAGCTAAATTCTTTTTGATCCTCATTCTCGCTTAAGCTCTAACGCAGGAGATAAAATAAAAAATGAGAGATAAAATAAATTTTACACTTGGAATAATTTTGTTTGGTTTTGGGTGCCTGATTTATGCCCTAACAAGACAAAGCTCTCAATTTTTTATTTCAGAAATCCAATTACCATTTATTTTACCACAGATTATTACTCTTTCTTCACCTGCTTTTTTCCATACTATTTCCATGATTCTTATATCCTCACCTTTTATTGAAAGAAAAAATACATCTATAATAATGCTTTGTCTTTTCTGGACAGGAATCCAGGTATTATTTGAACTAGGGCAAAAATATCCCTATTTTTCTCCAAAATTTTCACCTGATTATTTTTATTATCTAAACCAGTATTTCAAAAATGGGACCTATGATCCAAAAGATATTGGCATGGCTGTTGCAGCAGGATTAGCAGGGACATTAATTTTATTTATCTCCCAATTAAATTTTTTATTTTCAAAAAAGGTACTAACTTATGTCAGAAAAAAATAAAGGCATAATTAAAAAATTAATTTTAGCCGGAATAATATTGTTTGGACTGTTTACGATAATCGCAAGCGGAGGAGGCGGTTCAAGCAGTGTTTCTAATACTGATCAAAATGACAACACAGACAATACAGAACCTGAAGCTTCCCCTCCTGCGGTCTCAATAACTTTTCCTCAGGATGGTTCTTTATACAGCTCAAGTTCATTTATTAATTTTACAGGCCAAGCTACAGATTACAAAGGTGAAGCAATATCTGGAGCAAATCTGGTCTGGTCTTCAAACATAAACGGGCGGCTTGGTACAGGAAATATTGTTGAGCTTGTGCTGCTTCTTGACGGCAGCCATGAAATAACATTAAGAGCAACTGATAACTACGGCAATTCGTCAAGTACAAAAATAAATATATCTCTCCAGGAAGAGGATAATACAGTACCTGTTGTTTCCATAATAAATCCCTTGGACAACTCTGTTTACAATTCAGGAGAATTAGTACTTTTTGAAGGCAATGCCATAGACAGCGAAGACGGTAATCTTACAGGAGAAAGTCTTAAGTGGATTTCTACAATAGACAATGAAATAGGAACTGGAAATTCAATAACAAAAAACGATCTTTCCGGAGGCACTCATATAATCACACTAATTGCAAAGGATTCAAAAGGCTTAAGTGCAATATCAGAATCCATTACAATAAAGATTTCCAATACAAGACCTGAAGCACAAATAACTTATCCCCCTGAAGGTTCAGTCTATAATCAAGGCGACACCATAACATTTAACGGAGAAGGAACTGATAGTGAAGACGGTGACCTTTATGGAGAAAGCCTTAAATGGAGATCAAATATTTATGGAGATTTCGGACATGGACGGGATCTTGCAGTAAGTTTTCTACCTTCAGGCACACATAAGATAAGCCTTACTGTTACAGATAAAAACGGTGCAGTAGACACAGACGATATAAACATTACAATAAACTGACATATTCAGGGAAAACTATGATAAGACTTAATTTTTTTTGGCCTATCTTATTTTTAACATTTATTGCATTTACAAATGCAGTGGCAGCTCCCCCTTCCGTACAAATTCTTTTTCCAGCAGATGGGAGACAATATGATCTTGGAGACAGTGTTACTTTCACAGGGAATGCAACAGACCCGGAAGACGGTGTGCTTACAGAAACTGCTCTTTCCTGGAGTTCTTCTAAAAACGGTGCTCTTGGAAGCGGTCCGACTGTAACAGTATCAAATCTTAAGGAGGGAATTCATGAAATCATTCTTACTGCAACTGATAATGACGGTGAAATAACTCAGGATGTCATATCAATTACTATATTAAATCCTGCTCCTCAGGTGGCAATTACATCACCTTCAGACCTAGCTGAATATACTGCAAATGATACAATAAGCTTTATAGGGAATGCATATGACGCACAAGACGGTAACCTTTCCGGAACAATGCTTAAATGGTCTTCGGATAAAGACGGATCAATAGGAACAGGAACAAATTTCACTTCTTCAAATCTTTCTACAGGAACACATATAATAACATTAAGAGCAACTGATTCTGCAGGTGCATCTTCTGATGCAACAATAACAATAACCATTGTAAATACAAAGCCTGTTGCAGAAATTTTAAGTCCTGGCAATAATTCTGTGTATTCTTCCAAAGATACAATAAATTTTCAAGGAAGAGGTATTGACAATGAAGACGGTTCAATAACTGATTCAACACTAAGATGGTCATCAAGCCTTGACGGGGAATTTGGCACAGGCCCTGAAATTTATACCAGCGAGCTTACACCAGGTGACCATTTTATTTCACTGACTGTAAAAGACTCCAACGGACTCATTAGCGATCCAGCAGAAATAGCAATCAGAGTTACAAATGAAGGCCCCATACCTGCCATAGCTACCCCGACACAAAACAAAGTTTTTAATGAAGGTGAAACAATTATACTTTCAGGCTCTGCCCAAGATGCCGAAGACGGAGCGATTACTGGAACTGGTCTTGAATGGAATTCAGATCTGGACGGATTTTTAGGAACAGGAACAGAAATTAAAAATCCTCAGTTAAGATCAGGCAGGCACACAATTACACTCACAGCTGCAGATAATGACGGATTTACAAATTCAGTTTCAGTTTCAATTATTACAGGCAATAAATATCCGGTCCCTGAAATTGTTTCTCCTGTCAATAATCAGATATTTGTTGAAGGAGAAGATATTGAATTTTCAGGCAAAGCAAATGACTATGAAGATGGCCCTATAACAGGGGACAATCTAATATGGATATCAAGCAGAGACGGAGAAATAGGAAAAGGCTCTACACTTTTTAATCCTGTCCTTTCTGCAGGAAGCCATACCATTACATTAAAGGCCGTAGATTCACTAGGTGCATATTTAACAACCGAAATTAAAATAACCTATGGCAATATTCCACCTGAAGCTGAAATATTAAACCCTACTGAAAATTCAGAATATGAAACAGGGCAAAATGTCATACTGCATGGTAAAGGAACAGATACTGAAGACGGAGATCTTCCTGGAGAAAATCTTTCATGGGTGTCAAACCAGGACGGATATTTAACAAATCTTGGAACAGGAACATCTTTCAAAGTTAATACACTTAAAAGCGGCACACACATAATTGTTCTTACTGCAACAGATTCTGGCAATGCAAAAGGTACAGCACAGGTAAAAATAATAATAAAAGAAATGTTTCCTGATAAATACAACATCAACATAAATGACGGTTCACAAGGTTCTTTTGAAATAACAGGAGGAGTTCCTCCATTTCGAGCATTTTCAAGACGAGCAGATGTGGCCTCAGCAGAAATAATTGGAAGAACTGTTTTTGTTACAGGCAATAAACCAGGGAACTCTGAAATCATTATAACAGACCAGCTTGCAATTAATTCATTTTCAGTGAATGTCAAAATTCTTGAAAATTCGGTTTCCATACCTTTTTCATCAGGATTTCTTTCAAAAAACGGGAACAAAGTATCCATTGCATACGAAGGAGACAGCCTTGTTCTTGACGGATCAGAGTCAAACGCAAACTTAGGAGAATTATCATTTGAATGGAGTATTTCTCAAGGCAATCCACCAATATATCTCATAAACAACTCATTGGAAAAAGCAAACTTCATAGCCCCACCAGTTTCAGGCAGCGAAAAATACAAAGCAATTCTCAAAGTAAAAAACAACGATCAACTTGAATCATCAACTAGCTTTGAATTTATTATAAAAGAAAAAAATGACCAGTTTGACGGAGCAACTGAAGGTATAATTCCTGTTGAATCAGGAAAAGAAAACATATTCTATGGAATCAAATATACAAAGGGAATTTCAAATTTAAACTCTAAAATACCAGGGTCGGACCAAAGAAACAGACCTAAAAACCTTGCTTATAATCTTATTGAAATTGAACAGCAGCTGGAAAACAATGAAAATACTGCCCAAATTATAGTGTATCTTCCTTCAAGTGCTTCAGAAAATGATAAATGGTATCAGGAAAACTCATCAATTGGCTGGCAGGAAATGACTGCTTCACAAAATCCTTCATCAAACGGAGCTTTTTTTAATCATTCAAGGGAACAGCTATTTATAAACATTGAAGATAATGGAATTTATGATCTTAATCCAAACAATAATGTTGTAAAAACAATTTCAGGCCTTGGGAATAATATTTCAGACGAGGATAAGCCAAAGCCGGCAACTTCATCAGGAAGCTCATCAGGGTCTTGTTTTATTAATTCCTTTTTCTAGCAAATAATAAAATTTCCTTTTTAAATAGTTGCTGAAAGAAAACGGCTTTTTTTACCAGTTCTAAAGTCAGATTCAAAATTTAACCCTTAAAATACTGAGCATATTAAGGGTTAAATTTTAATATTCCTTTAACCTAGCAAAAAAGCATTTTTAAATTAATTTTTATTTAAGGTTAAATAAAAACTGATTATGGATAAATTTTAAAGCCGATTTTTGCAGTAAAAAAATCTATAGGGTTTAAATCTTTATATCCTTGTGCATAATCAGCTTCAAGAAAAAAGCTAATCTTATCTGATACAACGAAATCACTTCCTACTCCAAATTTACCCCAGAGATCTTCTTCTGTTCCGCTTCCTTTTTTTATATCTGAGCAATTGCCTGCTGTTTCAGCTTCCATCCAGCCTAGGCCAAATGTAAGATATCCATTAATATTGGTTTTTGCTTTTGCCGGATAATATTTTACATTAAGTGAATATCCTTGAAGATCAGCTTCGCCATCGTAAGAAACTGGATTTTTTACCCCAATTTCATTTATTTTATCAAACTGAGCCTCTAAAGTAAGGTGATCTGTAAAATCATAGCCAAGCACAAAATTAAAGCCATAGGCATTGTCATCTTCCATCTGGGCATTAAATGCATCCATATTATACCCCATTGCAGGACCAAAATAAAATTTACCCTGTTCTGCCATTAGTGAAGAGGGAAGTGCAAGGGCTGCCAAAACAATTGAAAAAGTAATAAGTTTAAAAAATTTTCTCATCATTTACTGCCTCCATAATCAAATTCAGTTCATTTTAAATAGACACTTACATCAAATGCCTTTTTTATATATGAAAACTTTAATTTCTTATAAATTTTTTTCAAGCTGATTTTAACTAAAAACAAATAATAAAAGATTTGAGCTCGCTTAATGAATTGACAACTGTAAATTTTTCAAATCTATTAATAAGCCTTTAAACACATATCATAGAGATCAAAACGAATTAAAAAAAACTTACTAAACATAGTTTACACATTACTAAAATTAATCAGTTTTTAAGTAAACAAACCATGGTTATACATAATAGACAAAATCTATAAAAAAACATTGTACACGAAAGACAACAAAAAACATGAAACGCTCAACTTAGGTTAACTCAGAAATTTGTATTGGATATTCAGCAAACATGAAAACTTCTCTATTAAGGTAAAATTCTAATTAGTTGCTGAACGAAAACGGCCTTTTTTGTCCATTTCTGCGTCAGATTCAAAATAGTTAAAAAAAACAGCTCCCCTTTTACTACAAATTAACGTCCAATTAATGAAATATCAGTTAAAAATAATTCTCATTTAATAATTTCTTAAAAATCTTTGAATAAAACAGCAAATTATTATAATCTTTAGATAAACCCGATTTAAATTTAGCCTGACTATTTCACCCTGTTTTAAAATTGGCAGATTTATCTTAAAATTAGACTATTATCTAAACTTTAAAAAAATTTCTTTATTTTCATATTGTTTAAGGATGATACTAAAAAATGAAAAAATCATTCTGTACAAATCTTAATTTTAAATTTTCTTTTTTAATGTTTTTTGTTTCAATCACTGTAATTTTACTTTTTTCCGCCTTAATCTTATTTATAAATATATACACATCAAACTTAAAAATTGAAAAAAACCTTGAAAAAACAATAAATTTTGCAGCATCAGCTCTTCCAGCTGCACTCTATGAACAAAATATTCAATATATAAATGACCTGGCAAATTCGCTTATTAAATCAGATCACATTGCATATCTAAAAATATTATCAAAAGGTAACACTGTTTTTGAAAAAACTGACAAAGCTTATAAACATAAAGACTTTATTTATTTTAAAGCTTCACCTAATTTTTTAACTAAAGAAAAAACTGTATTTTATAAAGGCCTTGAAACAGGTAAAATACAAATAACAATTACAAAAGAAAATATTTTTCGTTTTATAATTAAAAACTCACAATCAACAATTATTCTCATTTGTTGTACAGCCTTTATTATTTTAATATCTGCCATTTTCATTATAAAAAATTTAATTTTTAAAAGGCTTGCTCTAATTGAAAAACTTACTTTAAAAGCATCATCCGGAGATTTAAATGTCATTTTTTATTCACAAAAAAATGATGAGATTGGAAAAATTTCACAAAACCTAGATAAAATTATTAAAAATATGAAAAAAATAACTGCCTCAAAAAATGAGCTTGACTACCAGATCGAGGAAAGGAAAAGGATTGAGCAAGCTTTAAGAGAAAGTGAGGAAAGGTTCAGGGAATTTGTTGAAAACACAGAAAATCTGGTAATTCGCCTCGATGAAAACGGTAAAATTATTTATGCAAATCCGGCAGCAGAAAAAATTTACGGGAAAAAAACATTTGAACTATACGGGCTTAAAATGCTCGATTTAACTTATAAGGAAGATTTAAAATACTCTATAGAATGGTTTAAAGATTCTATAAAGTCAAACACTTCAAAATCAAACATTGAAAACAGACAAGTCAATATTTCTTCAGGCGAAATTACTGACTGGCTATGGTCAGCAATTTTCTTTTATAAAAATGGTAAATTTTCCGGATTAAACTGCATAGGCCATAACATAACAAGGTTAAATTCGGCTGAAAAGGAAAGGGCCTTTCTTGAATACAAGCTGTCACAGGCTCAAAAGATTGAATCAATAGGCACCTTAGCCGGAGGAATTGCCCATGACTTCAACAATATACTAGGCATTATTATGGGCAACTCAGAACTTGCATTAGCTTATATAAAAAATGATTTAAAGGCCGGAGAAAAAATTTCTGAAATAATTGCTGCAGCAAACAGAGCAAAAGAAGTTGTTGCTCAATTATTAAGTTTCAGCAGAAAAACAGAGCTTAAAAAAATTGTTTTAAATCCTGAAATTCTTATTAAGGAATCTGCAAAATTTTTAAGGGCCTCAATTGAGTCCTCCATCGAGATTAATATAAAAGTTGCACCAAATATAATGTCAATTAAAGCCGAGCCCACACAAATACACCAAATCATAATAAATCTGTGTACAAATTCTGCAAATTCAATGCCTGATAAAATTGGTAAAATTACAATTGAGCTTAAAAATACCGACATTTCAAAAAGCTTAAAATATCCTGAACTGCCAGAAGGAAAATATATTGAACTAATTGTTTCAGATACAGGATCAGGAATACCTGAAGAAATTATCACCAGAGTATTTGAGCCATATTTTACCACAAAACCATTTGGCAAAGGCTCAGGACTAGGGCTTTCTGTTATTCACGGAATAGTAAAAAGCCACAATGGAGCAATTAGCATTAAAAGTGAGGTAAATAAAGGGACTTGTGTATCTATTGCATTTCCTGCTGCTGAAATTGAAGAGGATTCAAAAAACAATGAACCAAACACTCTGCCAAGGGGAAAAGGAAAAATCCTTCTTGTTGACGATGAAAAGGCTTTAGCAATTATTACATCAGAATTTTTAAGAAACCTTGGGTATGATGTTATTTTTTTTACAAATCCCTCTGAAGCACTCTCCTATTTTGAGAAATTTCATAATGAAATCGACCTGATAGTAACAGATATGACAATGCCTGAAATGCACGGCAATGAACTTGCAAAAAAAATCCGGCAAATAAAGAACAATATTCCGGTTATTTTATGCACAGGCTACAGCGACAAAATTGAAAGTTCAAAAAAAGACCCATGGTTTTCTGCATATCTTGAAAAGCCTCTTGATAATAGATGCTTTGCAAAGCTGATCAAGAAATTTATTAATCAGAACTAGTGATTGGCCGAAAACGAAAATTTTTTGTTCAGTTCAAGTGAAAAATTTAACCTTTAGGATACATTTGGTATTTTGAGGATTAAATTTTGATTCTGACTTAAGAATGGACAAAAAAGGCCGTTTTCGTTCAGCAGCTAACTAACCTTTTTCCAATATAATCGGATATAAAAAAGTCAAACCCCTCTGCCATGGAAAGAACATCAAAAATTTTTATTTTTACTGCCTTGTTTTTTGACTCAAAAGTTTGCTTGATTAAAGGAAGATCCTCTTTAACATGTGAGCCGTTAAAAAGAAAATAAGGGAAAATAAAAATTTCCACAGCTCCTTGACTGATAAGATTTTCAATAGCTTCCTCAATGCCTGGTTTTCCAAACTGAAGAAAACAGCATAGGCCTTTATCTATTTTACCTTGTAAATTTTTTGCTACTTTTTCATAAAAATCAGCTATTTCCAGATTGGATTTTTCTTTTCTGCTTCCATGGGCAGCAAATAAAAGAACTTTCATATTTTTTTCTCCATTTCTTTTTTTATAAGCTCATAAATTAAATATTCTTCAATTTTATATCTTTTTTTGCAGCCTTCCATATAAATCTGACATTTTTCAATAATTTTTTCTAAAGCAGCAATTTCCTTTTCCTTTTCCAAATTTTTATTATCCAGAATTTTTTTTATGGAATATATCCTGAATTTATCAAGAAGAGGAATACTAGAAAGCTGGTCAAAATGCCCTCCCCTTTTAATTACAAAAGGTTTTTCTATTAAATTAAAATCAAATAAAAGAGAAGCCCTCAGCCATAAATCATAATCTTCGCAAGCAGTCATTTTTTCATCAAACAACCCTGCTTTATCAAAAAATTCCTTTTTCATCATTACAGCAGAAGGGCTTACAAGACAAAGGGAAAGAGATTGTATAAATATATCGCCTTCTGGTTTTTTGTGCTTTTTTTTTGGATTAATCCTTTTATTGTTTTTTACCCATATTTCTTCAGTCTGACATACAACACAATTTTTGTTTTTTTTAAAATGCTCAATTTGAACTTCAAGTTTTTGAGGCTCCCATAAGTCGTCTGAATCAAGAAAGGCTATAAAATCACCGTTTGAATTTTTGATTCCTAAATTTCTTGCAGCACTCACTCCCTTGTTTTTCTGAAAAAGAACCTTGATATTTTCATGATTGTCTTTATAATTTTCCAATATCTGCCCGGTTGCATCATCAGAGCCGTCATCAACGACAATGAGCTCAAAATTTTTGTAAGTCTGCTGAAGAACACTTTTAACTGCTTCAGTAATGCACCATGCTCTATTGTAGACCGGAATAATTACGCTTATAAAGTTATTAATCATTTTTCCTTTTTAAGTTTAGATTAGTAAAAAAATTTTTTTTAACATGGTTTAAATTTTAAAAAAATATCAAACATCAATAAACATTGGAGGTTTTATGGTAAAAAACAGCAAAGCTTTTAAAATAATTGGATTATTTTGTTTTTCAATAGTTCTTGTTTTTTCAGGTTGCTCAAAAGAAGATAAAAATGATAGTGGTACTGAAGTAAAAACTTCATTTGTAACAATAGGCACAGGCGGCATAACCGGCGTTTATTATCCTACAGGTGGTGCCATCGCAAAAACAGTAAACAGCAAAAAAGATGTATATGGCATAAGATGCACAGTTGAGTCAACAGGCGGTTCTGTTTACAATATAAATGCAGTTCTTGCAGGCGACCTTGAATTTGGGATTGCTCAGTCTGACAGGCAGTATCAGGCAATGAACGGACTTGCTGAATGGGCCGAAAGAGGTGCTCAGAAAGATCTTCGTGCGGTTTTTGCAATTCATCCTGAATCTGTAACCCTTGTTGCAGCTGAAGACGCAGGAATTAAAGATATTAAAGATCTCAAAGGAAAAAGGGTAAATATTGGGAACCCGGGTTCAGGCCAAAGGCAGAATGCAATAGATGCTCTTACAACTGCAGGTCTTGATATTGAAAAAGACATTATTTCAGAAGGCGTAAAAGCATCAGAGGCAGCAGGTCTTTTACAAGATGACAGAATAGATGCATTTTTCTACACTGTGGGCCATCCAAACGGTTCAGTAAAAGAAGCCTCTTCTGGAAAAAGAGAAGTACGTTTTGCTTCAATCAAATCAATGGAAAAACTTCTTGAAAAATTTCCATACTATGCAAAATCATATATTCCAAAAGAATTTTACCCAAATATAAAAAATGAAGAGGATGCAGAAACTTTTGGAGTAAAGGCAACACTTATCACATCTTCACATGTTCCTGAAAATGTTGTTTATGCAATAACAAAGGAGGTTTTTGAAAACCTTGAAACCTTCAAAGACCTTCACCCTGCATATAAAGTTCTGACAAAAGAAAATATGCTTGAAGGCCTTTCAGCCCCTCTGCATAAAGGAGCAATAAGATATTATAAAGAAGCCGGACTGATGTAATTTTTGTAAAAACGGGGAATAAGTATATTTCCCGTTTTTTTATGCGGTGAAACAAAAGCTGCTTTTTGCAATATACTAATTTTACAAATAAAATGAGCCAACAATAAAAGAATTTTTTGCTTCAACGCTTAAACCACATGAATTATTTTAATTAATGAGGATTTATGACTGAAAAAGAGCTTAAAATAGAAGGTATCGATAAAATAAAACAGCTTGCTAGAGCTGAAGAGGGAATGGGCAGGGATCCAAAGGGCTTTGGGAAATACCTTATATTTATTTTAGGTCTTTCATGGTCTTTGTTTCAGCTTTCCATTGCAAGCTGGCTTATCCTTGATTCCATATTCATAAGGGCTGTTCACTTGGGCTTTGCAATGGCCCTGGTTTTTCTTTGTTTTCCGATGTTTTCAACTCCCTTTTTAAACCTCAAGTTTTTATCCCGAACAGACAAAATTCCAATAATTGATTACATTCTTGCAGCAACCGGAGCTTTTTGTGCAGTTTACATAATACTAGATTATCAAAACATTATCTTAAGATACGGACTTCCAATAAAAAGAGACATAATAATTGGAATAATGCTTGTAATAATTTTGCTTGAAGCTTCAAGAAGAGTTATAGGCCCGGCTCTTTCTCTTGTTTCAATTATTTTTTGTGTTTATGCTTTTTTTGGACAGTACATGCCTTCTGTTATTGCATTCAAAGGTGTTTCAATAAACAGATTTATAGGTCAGATGACAATGTCAAGTGAGGGGATTTACGGTATTCCACTTGATGTCTCGGCAAATATTGTTTTTTTGTTTGTACTTTTAGGAGCAATGCTTGACAAGGCCGGAGCCGGTGAATATTTCATTCAGCTTGCATTAAGCCTTCTTGGAAGATACAAGGGAGGGCCTGCAAAGGCTGCTGTTCTTGGAAGTGGTCTTACAGGAACTGTTTCTGGATCAAGTATTGCAAATATTGTAACAACCGGAACATTTACAATACCAATGATGAAAAAAGTTGGTTATCCTGCTACAAAAGCTGCTGCAATAGAAGTTGCTGCAAGCACAGACGGTCAGCTTGCTCCTCCGATCATGGGAGCGGCAGCCTTTATTATTGCAGAATATTGCAATGTCCCATACCTTGCCGTAATTAAAGCTGCTGCAATTCCAGCTTTTGCTTCCTATGCAGCACTTTTTTACATTACTCATATTGAAGCTTCAAAGCTTGGGCTTACAGGAATGAAAAAAAGTGAGCTTCCTCAGTTTATAAAAACCTTTTTAAGGGGAATTCACTTCATTATACCTCTTGCTATTCTTGTTTATGAACTTGTCTACCTCAGAAGATCCCCTGAAGTTGCAGCCTTTCATGCAATCTGGGTAATGGGTATTATAATGCTGATTCAGCCTGTAATAATTGCACTAAAAAACAAAAATAAAATTATGCCTGCCTTTTATTCAGGAATGGTAAACCTTTTAAATTCTCTTTCAGCAGGAGCAAGAAACATGGTTTCTGTAGCACTTGCAACAGCTGCTGCTGGAATAATTGTAGGTGTTGTAGCTCTTGGACTTGGAGGATTAATAACCCAGATAATTGAAAAAATTTCAATGGGAAATATTTTTTTAATGCTTGTTATCACAGCACTGGCAAGTTTAATCATTGGAATGGGACTTCCTACAACCGCTACATATATTGTCATGGCCTCGCTTACAGCTCCTGCAATAGTTGCCATAGCAGATGCTCAAAACTTCATTGTTCCCCTTATGGCGGCCCATCTTTTTTGCTTTTATTTTGGTATTCTTGCAGATGATACTCCTCCTGTAGGACTTGCAGCCTATGCAGCCTCGGCCATTGCAAAATCCCCACCCATCCCGACAGGTATTCAGGCTTTTACCTATGATATACGAACAGCAATTCTGCCGTTTATGTTTATTTTCAATACAGATATAATACTCCACAATATAAACAGCTGGACAACCGGAATCCTTATTTTTATAATGACATGCATAGGTAATTTTGCCTTTGCTTCAGCTACACAAGGCTGGTTTATTACAAAAAACAAATGGTATGAAATCCCTTTACTTCTTGGTGTTACATTTATTCTAATGCGTCCTGAACTTATTTCCTCATGGGTTGGAATCTCATACGAAAACAGGCATTTTGCCTATATTTTCGGTTTATTGCTTCTTTTTTTAATTTATGCATTTCAATACCCTAGAAAGAAAAAATTTATTTATACTAAAACAGGCTTTTAATTCTTGAAAATATTCTACCCAATTTGTTTACGGAGCATTTTCCATGAAAAAAATTATTGCTGCAATTGATTTTAAGGATACTTCAAAAGAGCTTTGTTATTTTGCCCTTGATTTTGCTTCAAAACTTGATGCAGAGCTTATTTTTGTAACAGTTTTAAATGATTGGGATGTTGCTGCTGTAGGAAAAATAAGTTCCATGGGATACAAAGTTGACGGAGATCATTATTCAGAAGATATTGAACATGAATCAATTGAAAAAATAAAAAACATCATTAAAGAATGCAATTTCCCTGATGTTGAAAAAAGACTTGTTTTAAAAGCAGGCAGGCCTGCAAAAGAAGTCTTGACTCTTGCAGTTAAAGAAAATGCAGATGCAGTAATAGTTGGAGAAAAAACACACAAGGATATTGAACACACTTTTGAAATATCTGTTTCAGGCAGAATATACAAAAAATCTCCGGTAACAGTAATAAGCTTTAGAACAAAACAATATTCAGAAAAACTAAAGAAAAAACTTAATATTCATTAAAACTAAAAGTTCGCTTAATTAATGATTGGCAAAAAAGGCAGTTTTCGTTCAGCTATTAATTACGGGTCTAGATTACGGAGGCACCAAATGGAATTTGGTCGTAAAAATTTCAAAAAAAGTGTTCAATATTCCATATCAGCAGTAATAATTTTTTTTACAACAATTTTTCTTATCTCTTTTGCATCATATCAGGCCTGGAAAAATGAAAAGCAATTGCTCCAAAAATTAGATATAGAGGCTGAAATCACCCTTGAAAGGCTAATACTTTCAATTTCAACACCTCTCTATAATTTTGATATAAACCAGATAAAAAAAGTAATTTTGTCTGAAATGAAAAACAAAAACATTAAAACAATAATTATTACAGAGCCTCTTGAAAATGAAAAAATTATTACAGCATTTACTAGAGATAAAAACTGGAAACCTTATGAAATATTTACAGCTGATTCCCTTGATCTTAATAAAAGCCATAATTTAAAAACCGGTGAGCTTTATTATGGAGAAGGTTTTTCATCAACATTCCTTGGAAACATAAAACTTAACTTTACCAAAGATTTTATTATAAAAGATATAGAAAACAAAAAAAAAGAAATGCTTGCAGGGACTTTTGCTCTTGATATCATTATGATTCTAATACTTCAGCTAAGCCTTAGAAAAATAGTAATTAAACCCTTAAGACAAACAGTTAACTCACTTGCAGATATTGTAGATGGTCAAGGAGACCTTTCTAAAAGAATTGATATAAAAAGGAATGACGAACTTGGAGAGCTTGCTCACTGGTTCAATAAATTTATTAATGAGCTTGAACAAAAAGCTAAAATTGCAGATGAAATTTCAAATGGGAATCTTAAGGTCAAAGTTAAGGTTTTGTCCGAAAATGATACTTTTGGCATAGCCATTGATAAAATGATAAAAAATTTAAGAGACAATACAACAAAAATTCAGTATGCAGCAGAACAAATAGCAATGACAAGTGAAGAAGTAAGTGCAACAGCACAAAATGTTGCAAAAGGTGCATCAGAACAGGCTGAAACTGCTGAAAGGCTTTCGTTATTTATGGATGAAAGCAAAAATATTATTCAAAATAATCTTGAATATACAAAAAAAGTGGACGCAACTGTTAAAAAGACTTCTACTGAGGCAGAGCAAAGTTCAATCACCATGATAGAAGCAGTTGGGTCTCTCAAGGAAATTGTAGGTAAAACAACAATAATCAGTGAAATAGCACGACAGACAAACCTTTTATCATTAAATGCAGCAATTGAAGCTGCAAGAGCCGGCAAGCACGGAGCTGGCTTTGCAGTAGTAGCAGATGAAATAAGACAGCTTGCTGAAAAAAGCCAGAATGCTGCAGATGAAATCAGCAAGAAAGCTGAAAAAAGCCTTGAACTAGCCGATAAAACAGGAGAGGTTCTTTCAGGTATAATTCCTAAATTCAGTGAGAATGCAGAACTTATGAATGAAATTAAACTTGCTTCTGAAGAACAGGTTTACGGAATAGAAAAAACCGATTATGAATTAAAACAGCTGATGACTGTAATTGACCAGAATGCCCAGATTTCAGAAGAAATGGCAGCTTCATCCCAGAGCATGGCAGGACTTGCAGAGGAATTAAAAAAGCTTATTGAATTTTATGAAATCAGCATTGAAAAATCAAAAAATGAACAAAAAAGTTAAAAAATATGATTAAAATTTCCATACCCGGATTTAAAAACATTGAAATAAAAAATATATTATTAGACTATAACGGCACTATTGCAACTGACGGGATTCCTATAAACGGAATAATTGAAAAATTTGAAATAATTTCCAAGTCCGCAAAAATCCATGTCATTACCGCTGATACGCATGGGACTGTCCAAAAAAAACTCAAAAATTATAATTGTGAAATAGTAGTAATTTCAGGTAAAAATCAAGATGTTCTAAAGCTTGAATACCTTGAAAAAATAGGGAAAAATCACTCAGCTGCAATTGGAAATGGCCTCAATGACAGACTCATGATTCAAAATGCCGCTCTTGGAATAGCTGTACTCGGAATAGAAGGTGCACACTCAAAGACAATTTTAAATTCAGATCTAATTGTGAGCTCAGCAAACGATGCACTTGACCTTTTTATCAAAACAAATAGACTGATAGCCGGACTTAGAAACGAATAATTATAGGAGAAAAAATGCCGGTTTCAGTTGATCATCAAAAATGTGTGTTAGATTTCAAATGTATAGATGAATGTCCAGTTAAAATTTTTGGATTTTCAAAAGAAGAAAAAAAAATTGTAATTGCTCAAGATCCTCAAAACATATGCATAAAATGTGGCCATTGCGTAGCAGTATGCCCTGAAGGAGCAATCACATTAAAAGGTTTTAAAGACTCTGACTTCATTGAAAAAAATAAAAATGAAAGATTAAGCCTTGAAAACATTGAATATATTTTAAGATCTAGAAGATCCATAAGAACCTATAAAAACGAAATTGTTCCAAAGGGAAAAATAGAACAATTGCTAAACCTTGGATTTGCAGCTCCAACAGGTCATAACTCAAGATGTGTTGATTTTAAGGTTGTATATGAAAAAGAAAAAATTGACTTGTACAGAAAAATGGTGATTGACTGGATGAAATATATGGAAAAAGAACAGCCTGACACAGCGGCCCTTCTTGATTTCAAGCATATAATTGAAGGATATGAAAAAGGCTTTGACGGAATATTTAGAGGAGCACCTCACCTAATTATTGCACATGCATCAAAATATGCACCAACAGCAGCCATAGACTGTGCAACAGCAATTTCATACCTTGAACTTGGAGCACAGGGGCTTGGCCTTGGAACATGCTGGGCAGGATATTTCAATATAGCAGCATCTTTTTGGCCGCCTCTAAAATCTGATCTTAATTTCCCTAAAAATCACAAAAATTATGGAACAATAATGGCAGGTTTCCCAAAACATGATTATAAAAAAATAATCATAAGAAAACCAGGGAATATAACCTGGCTCTAAGGATATTAAACATCAAACAGCATCAGGTATAAATCTTAGCCTGATGCAATTTCCTCATTGCTCGCTAAACTGAAGAATTGCTTATTTTTGGTTGAATTAAAAATAAAAAATCAATATAATTAGTGATTGGCCGAAAACGAGAATTTTTTGTTCAGTTCAAGGAAGATGAAAAATTTAACCGCAGGAATACATTTAGTATTTTGAGGATTAAATTTTGATTCTGACGCAGAAATGGACAAAAAAGGCCGTTTTCGTTCACCAACTAACTTAGCTGCTGAAGAAAAACAGCCGTTTTCGTTCAGCAGCTACTTAGTGCCTGACCGAATTCAAAAAAAGCATAAGAAATCAATATATTAAGCCATTTTCTTATAAAGAAGCAATGTAAATTATAACATAATTTTTCGATCAACCCTGCTCCTAAAGCAATATCATA
>JAVERC010000043.1:0-28486 GCA_034007295.1 Desulforegulaceae bacterium
TGAAGAAGTCATTTTTTGTACTTGAATTGAGCGTTTCATATTATTTAGTGATTGGCCGAAAACGAAAATTTTTTGTTAAGTTCGAAGATGAAAAATTTAACCTTTAGGATCCATTGAGTATTTTGAGGATTAAATTTTGAATCTGACTTAAGAATGGACAAAAAAGGCCGTTTTCGTTCAGCAACTATTTAAATTAATAAATTTCAATGAATTAAGCTTGTTATATTTTAAAATATTGAACTCTGCGAACTTTCCAAGTTTACTGTATCTTATTCGTTAAGTTTCATCACACATAGCAAAAGTATAGCCTGATACAATTCACCTTATATATTTTGTAAACTTGAAAACCGTTCAATTCAGTTGAAAGAAAAAGGCCTTTTTATTCTAGCGTCAGAAGAATAATTAATTAAAAAATGTTTTTATTTTAATATCTTAAACAGAAATATTGTTTTTTATTTGACAGGAGAGTATACGAGTACTTATATTTAGGCGTGCCGAACTTTTAATAAATAGATTATGGCAGAAAAGCCTTATAAACAAAGGGGTCTAAATGAAAAATGTTTTAATAGTAAGCGGAAATAGAGAAAAATTAAAGGAAGTTGAAAAAATATTTGCTTCAGATCAAGACTATAAAGTTTTTTTTGCAAAAAGAAAGGAACAGGTTCTTGACCTTGTAAAAAATAATTTTTTTACTTTGGTTATATGTGATGAAAGTACAGCTGATGATTTTCCAGGCAAAAATCTTATTGAAGAGATAATAAAAATTAATGCAATGGTAAACACAGTCCTTGTCAGCACTTTATCAGATGAAGATTTTCATGAATTTACAGAGGGACTTGGTATTTTAAAAAAGATCAGTCCAAATCCAGATGAAAAAGAAGCAAAAGAAACATTTGATTATCTTGAAATGATAATCAATCCAAAAATTTAAAAAAATGGGATTTAGTTGCTTTATTTATAAAAAATGATTTAAAAAGCACTTTTAACTTTTAAAAAAATTAAATTTATTAAAGGGGATAATAATTATGAAAAACGGAAGAATAGCAATTCCGTCAAATGGCAACGGCGGACTGGACGGACAAAGATCCGGCCACTTTGGACACTGCGATGTTTTTACATTAGTAGATGTTGAAAATGGAGAAATTAAAGAAGTGACTACTGTTCCAAATCAGGGTCATGCACAAGGCGGATGTATGGTTCCTGTTAATTTTCTAGCCGGTCATAAAGTTAATGCAATTATTGTAGGCGGTATTGGAATGAGGCCTCTAATGGGTTTTAGACAAATTGGAATTAATGTATTCCACGATGATCAAAGACCTGAAATAAGACCTGTAGTTGAAGATTTAATAAAAGGACAGCTTCCTGAAATATCAGATAATCAGGTTTGCGGAGGCGGCGGCGGAGCCCATTAATAAATATTGCACTGCGGAGAAATTATGAAAATTGCAGTTACATCAAAAGGTAAGACTCTTGATTCAGAAGTAGATCCAAGATTTGGAAGAGCAGAATATATTCTTGTTGTTGATTCAGAAACCTTTGAATTCAATGTTATAGATAACTCTGAAAATAAAAATGCCTTTAAAGGTGCAGGAATTCAGGCTGCATCAAGAATAAGTGAATCTGGTGCAGATATTCTTTTAACCGGATATTGCGGTCCTAATGCTTTCACCACTCTTCAGGCAGCTGGAATAAAGTCCTGTGATAATGTTTCAGGTACTATTAAAGAAGCAGTTGAAAATTTTAATAGTGGTAAATACAAATATCTTGATGCAGCAAATGCAGAAGGACACTGGACATAAAAGTTTAAAAATATATTAAATTTTTTTAAAAACCCGGCATATTTTTTGTCGGGTTTTTTATTATAAAAAAAGGGACAAAATGAAAAAAAATGTATTGATAACAGGAACATCAAGGGGACTTGGATACGCACTTGCAAGGGAATTTGCATTAAATGGCTTTAAGGTTTATGCAATTGTCACAAGTGAATCCGGCAGAAAAAAAATGAATGAACTTGATTTTGAAAATATCATTCCAATTATTTCAGATGTTTCAGATAATAAAGTTATTGATGATATAAAAAAAATTGTAAAAAATGAAAAAATTCATCTTGTAATAAATAATGCCGGTGACTGTCAAAAACCTGAAAAATTTATTGATACAGATATAGATGGAATAGAAAAAAGTTTTCAGATTCACGCAATGGGAGCGATAAGGGTTGTAAAGGCACTTTTTGAAAATCTTGATAAAAATGCTTCCATAATTAATATGTCCTCAAGATTTGGTTCAATCAAAAAAATAGCTTCAGGAGAACTTGATCACATTCAATGCTCCTATTCCTACAGAATAGCCAAAGGTTCACAAACCATGTTCACACAATGCCTTGCAAGGGAATTTGATGGAACTGATATCAAAGTCTGCTCACTTCATCCAGGCAAACTTAAAACAGAAATGGCAGCACCTGATGCTGATCATGAACCAGAAGAGGCAGCTGCCAGAATTTTTGAGTTAAAGGATAAAATTCAAAACGGCAAATTTTACTCCCTTTTTGAAGGCGAGTTTGAAATCTAGGTTGACTGATAAATCAAGTTTCCTTTTACAAAGGTTTTCTTTATCCTGATAAAATCTTCATTATCAGAAACTACTATAAAGTCAGCCGGAAGATTTTTTGCAATACATCCTTTTGAGGAACCTTCAGGAAGAAGTCTTCCAGGTCCTGAAGTAACAAGGGAAAGAATTTTTTCATATGGGATACTGCTTCTTTTCCCCGCTGTAAAAGGAGCCTGTAAAAGCGATTCAGGATAATAGTCGCTTAAAAGCCCTGTACATATTCCAGACTCAACTGTTCTCGAAGCATCAAGATGACCGTTGGATGATTTTCCCCTTAAAAGGTTTGGTGCTCCCATGAAAACATCAAGTCCTTTTTCAAATGCATATTTTGCTGCCTTTTCAGTAACAGGAAATTCAGATGCAGTAATACCAAGATCTTTAAGAAAGTCTATCTTCTCGAAGGTATCATCATCATGACTTAACATTGGAATTTTTAATTCATTGAGCCTTTGTGCAACATTTGTGATTCTTGCAAAGGCATCTTTTCTGCCGTTTTGTTTGTTTATTGCATTTTCAAGTGCTTCACTGTCACTTATTCCGTAATTTGCACAATAAAATTTTTTATATTCCTCAAGATCCCTGAATTGTCCCTGCCCAGGCGTATGATCCATAAATGAAACAAGATCAATCATTTTTTTGTCAATAAATTTTTCAAGTGACGAAGTACCTGAATCAGAAGAAACCTCATATCTGAAATGAATATAATGATTAATCCTTAAGCAGGGTTTAAGCTCAGAAATCTTTTCTACAAGAGCCTCGGAAATTTCTTTAGTTCTTACATCAGTTTTTTCCTCTCCAAAACTTATGGCATGAAAAAACCTGTAACGCCAATGGCTGCAAGTCTTACATCAAGATTTTTTATTGCAAACTCCATATCAAAAAAAACTCCAGGCCTCATTTCAAGACATCTTTCAACAGCATCAGAATGTAAATCAATAATGCCTGGCATTATAAGATCATTTTTCATGTCATGATAAATATCTGCATTTGGAAGTTTTATGTTTTTTCCAATATTCTCAACCATTCCGTTATTTATAAGAACAAATCCGTTTTCATGATAATTTATTCCGTCATAAATTCTTGCATTATGAAAACATTGTGATTTCAAGAAAAACTCTCCTTTTCCAGTCAGTTAACAACTTCTTTTTCCTGGTTCAATACTGCTGTTTCACGAATTATATAATCCAGAATTTTTCTGGTGCATTCTTCAATTTCAAAACTGTTGTCAAATGAAACATCGGCTTCTTCAAATTCAGTTTCCTCAAAAAGCTTGTTTTTTCTTTCAATAAACTGAATTGAATCAAGCCCTTCCCTTCCCCGTTTTTTTATTCTTGAAAGTCCTTTGATGGGATCAACACTTATAAAAATGCATTTTGTGTTTAAGATTCTGCTTTTAATCCGGGAAACAACTTTTCTGCTTACATTTGCAAGAACAACATCTCCCAAATTAAGTCTTGCAATAATATCTGATGGAAGACCGTAATAGATTCCATAGCTTTCCCAGAAAAAAGAAAATTGATGATTTAAAATCATTGAATCAAATTTTTTAGAAGATACGCTTATATAATCTTCTGATGTATGTAAAGGCCTGGTTATGATTCTGTTTGGTACATATAAATTACCACCATCATACATTTGTTTAATTCCGCTTATTATAGAATCCTTCCCTGAACCCGGATTTCCTGTGAAAAGAAAAAGCATTCCGTTTCTAATCTGTTTCATTTAGGCTCACCATTTTAGTTGCTAAGGTTTTTTTAAGGTCTTCATCATGAAAAATACCTATAATACCTGTATTTTTTTTAAGCTTTTCCCTGATTAAACTGCAGACTGTTTCAATATTATCTCTGTCAAGTGATGCAGTGGGTTCATCCAGAAATATGATGGGACAGTCTTTTACAAAACACCTTGCTATGTTGACTCTTTGTTTTTCACCGCCTGAAAATGTTGAGGGAGGAAGATGCCAGAGTTTTTCCGG
Organism: Desulforegulaceae bacterium; assembly: GCA_034007295.1. Classification (GTDB taxonomy): domain Bacteria; phylum Desulfobacterota; class Desulfobacteria; order Desulfobacterales; family JACKCP01; genus JACKCP01. The sequence continues at coordinate 4,583 of JAVERC010000043.1, forward strand.
AAGTTTTAATTTTTTAAATATTTCCTTTGTTTTTTCCTCTGCATCCTTTTTTTTAAGACCTGAGATTAAAAGTACTTCGGATACTGCATCAAGTGCAGAAATTCTTGGTATAATATCAAGAAACTGTGATACATAACCAATTGTTTCCTTTCTTAAAGCCAGTATTTCATGGGGATTTGCCCCTGATAATTCAAGTATCCTGGAGTTGTGCCTTATGAAAATATTCCCAGATGACAGCCTGTATGTTCCATACAAAAGTTTGAGTACAGAACTTTTACCTGCACCTGAAGGCCCTGACAGTACAAGACACTCTCCTTTTTTAAGGGACAGATTCAAATTTTTAACTGCCTTTATTTCAGCTTTATTCTGATTGTGAAGAATAAAGGTTTTGCATACAAGCTCTGCCTTTAAAAGAAGGTCAGAAGAAAATGTGATATTGTTTTTTACTTGTTTACCAAGATACATAATTTATGCCCTCAATACTGAAGAAACAAGAAGCTGAGTATATTCATGTCCAGGATCATCCAAAATCTGGTCAGTAAGTCCGTGTTCCGCAATTTTACCGGATTTCATCACAATAAGCCTGTCAGCAAGTATTCGTGCAACTCCAAGGTCATGGGTTACAATTACAACAGTAAGATTGATTTCCTTTACAAGCTTTCCAATTACATCAAGAAGCCGTGCCTGAACCGAAAGATCAAGACCGCTTGTGGGTTCATCCATAAGAAGAATTTTTGGGTTTGAAACAAGTGATCTTGCTATCTGAAGTCTTTGCCTCATTCCTCCTGAAAAATTTTCAGGAATATGGTCTGTTCTGCTTTGACCAATTTCAAGCCTGTCCATCCAGTAAAGGGCCTTGTCTCTCAACTCACTGTATTCACGACTTCCAAGGGACAAAAGAGGTTCTGCAATATTTGCCCCTGCTGAAAACTTCATTCTAAGCCCGTCCTGAGGATTTTGATAAACAACCTTTATATCTTTTTTTCTGAGAAGGTGCATTCTGCCTTCATCAAGCATTGAAAAATAAATTTGTTCGTTGTCCTTATAAAAAACAATTTCACCTTCACAGCAACTGGTTTCCCCTGAAAGACATTTTATCAATGTTGATTTACCAGAGCCTGATTCTCCTACAATTCCAAGTATTTCACCCGGCCATATACTGAAACTCACATTTTCAAGAGCTTTTATATTGCCGTAATTCTTTGATATGTTTTTTACTTCAATTATTGGTTCCATTATTTATTTCCAGATTTTTTCTGCAGAAGTCAGAGTCAGAACAAACATACATTCTTGTTCCTGAATCATCGGTTATTATTTCATCAAGAAATCCAAGACTGCTGCCGCAGATTTCACACTTTTTGTCAAATGACTCCACAAAGAATGGATAATCATTAAAATCAAGGCTTTTCACCTGAGTATAGGGAGGAACAGCATAAATCCTTTTTTCCCTGCCTGCCCCAAAAAGCTGTAAAAACTCTGCCATATGCATTTTAGGATTATCATACCTTGGTATTGGGGAAGGAGACATGAGATACCTTTTGTTTACAAAAACCGGATAATCAAATGCAGTTGTAATTTCGCTGTTTAAAGCTATATCTTCATAAATTTTTACATACATGGAACCATATTCTTCCAAGGCATGATATTTTTCTGTTTTTTCCTTTGAAGGCTCAATAAACTGCATTGGTTCGGGTATTGGAACCTGATATACTACTATTTGATTTTCATTTAGTTTTTGCTCAGGGATTCTGTGTCGCGTCTGAATTATTGTTGCTTCTTTTGTACATGTTGTGACTTTAATATCTGCTGTTTTTTTAAAAAATTTTCTTATGCTTACTGCATTGGTGGTATCGTCTGAGCCCTGATCAATTACTTTTAAAACATCATCTGGACCTATTATTGAAGAGGTAAGCTGAATTCCTCCGGTTCCCCATCCATAGGGAAGAGGCATTTCCCTTCCTGCAAAGGGAACCTGGAAACCGGGTATTGCAACAGCCTTTAAAATTGACTGCCTTATCATTTTTTTTGAATTTTCATCCAGATATGCAAAATTATACATTGGATTTCACCTCATTTGTGTCCTGGTGAAAAAATTTATTTTCATGTTTTTGTCTAAGCCTTTTCAGTGACAAAAGCTCTGACTGGAAATCAACATAATGGGGAAGCTTAAGGTGTGATACAAAACCTGAAGCTTCAACATTGTCACAATGTGAGATTACAAACTCATGGTTTTGTGAAGGGTATTTGTTTTCTTCACAAAATTCATCAAATCTCATTGCACGATCAATTATTGCCATGCTCATGGCTTTTCTTTCATTTTTTCCAAAACTAAGACCATATCCAGATGCAAATTGAGGAGGTTTTTCATTTGTTCCCTTAAAGGAATCAACCATTACAACTTCAGTTACCTCAATTTTGCCTATGGTAATTTCAAAACCAAGTTCATCTGGAATAATTTTAATATCAACATCACCGGTTCTTATTTCAGCTGCAAAAGGATGGGAATCTGCACCAAATCCCCTCTGGTATGAATAGGCAAGGGAAAGAAGAAAACCTTCATCTCCCCTTGCAGCAGCCTGAAGTCTCATGTCCCTTGAAACAGGAAATTCAAGACTTTGATTTGTAATATCTTTTGGATTGTTGTTTTTATAAGGATCTGTAAAAAGAAGTGACTCATTTTTTAAAAATTCTGTGACTCTTGGAAATGTTTTTTGAATTTCGTCATTTTGCTCAAAATAATCTGTTTTTTTATCAGATATTTCTGAGTCTTCAAAGTCAATAAGCCTGTGTGTATAATCAAATGTTTTTCCTAAAATCTGTCCACCTGGAATATCCTTGTAAACAGCTGAAATTCTACGTTTTATGTCAATTTTCTCTGTGTCTAGCGGTCTTGTATATCCAAGTTTTTTAATTGTATTCCTGAATGCCCTGACTAAAAATACTGCTTCAACAATATCTCCCTGTGCTTTTTTAAATGCCTTTGAAGCAATATCCTTATCATAAAGAGAACCTTCAGCCATTATTCGGTCAATAGCATATGGGAACTGCAGCTTTATCTGATCTTCTTCAACAGGTTTGATTTCAGGATCTGAAATACTTTCCTCAAGAAGCCTGTGTGCATTTTCAATTGCTTTTTCTCCACCTTTTACAGCAACATACATTATTTAAAATCCCTCAGTTGATGTAGTTCTTGGAATACAAGCAAATCCCTCTGGAGAACAAAAAATAAAATCAAAACCGCATGGGAATTTATATTTATTTCTTTGTTCAAGAATCCCCTGATCAAAACCGGCTATTTGAAGAATTGAATAATCCTTGATTCCAGGGCCTGTCAGTTTAATGGAATTTTTATCTGAATTATTTGTGAGGTTTTTTACCTGAACTATAAAAGTTGTTGAAATATCAGGACGCTTTAGGGAACCAGGATAAAAACTGTTTATATCCAGATCATTATGACTGGTAATTAATGCAAAATCAGACTTTCTTTTTTCAGCTTCAGGTTTTGATCCGCAGTGAAATTTTATCCATGAATCAATTTCATCTGATTCATGGTCTGAAAAAAAAATGGTGTCAGGTCCAAAAAGTGATAAAACTGCTGCCCCTGTTGATGGATACAATGGATATGGAGGATAAAGTTCAAGGTCAAAATTTTCAATTTTACCTGGCATTGACATAGATTTAAGTATTTTTCTGAAAGTATACTGAGAATCAAAAACAATTGATTCAAACCCCTTGCACAGATCAACTGAAGTATTAAAGTCCATCAGATTTTCCCATTGTGAAAAATTCAACTTTTGTTTTATTTATTTTTTCAAAATTTTTCTTTTTTTCCTGTTCAAGTATTAAAAAGGCAGGCTCAATTATTTTTTCATAAATATCTGTAAAGTTTTTTTCATTTTGCATTGCACCGTCTAAAACTGCACAAAATTCACAATATTTTATGTCACTGCCCTTTATATATGAGATACCTTTGAAGTTATCTTTAGTTTTTACTGCACATCTTGAAACTATTACTTCCCCTAAGTTAAATATCTGTTTATCAGGGTCAGTTTTTCCCCTGACCATATAAAGTCCTGTTTCGGGTTTTCTGAGATATTCATACAAAGGAAGATTCAAAGTGCTTTTTTCCCAAAGGCTGTAAACTGTTTCTGGTTTTGACAGGGAAAGCACTTCAAGCCAGAATTTTCTTTTAGTGGTATTCATTTTGCCTCTAAATAAATTTTCTTCTCATTTTGCCGCACAGGTAATCAATTACAGTAACCGTAAGTATTACAATAATCATCATTGTGCAGACTTCTTTGTACATATATCCGTTGATCTTGTCATACATGAGAAAACCTATCCCCCCTGCACCCACAAAACCAAGAATGGTTGCACTCCTGACATTTGACTCAAATCGCAGTAATGTATAGCTTACGACAGTAGGCATTATCTGAGGCAAAACTCCGTATCTTATTACCTGAAACGGGGATGCACCGCTTGCAAGCACTCCTTCGATCTCACCGTTGTCAACTGCTTCAACCGATTCGCTGAATACCTTTCCCAAAATTCCAAAGGTATGAACTGCAAGTGCAAGTATCCCTGCAAATGGACCAAGCCCTATTACTGCAACAAGTATCAGTGCCATTACAAATTCATTGAATCCCCTGCAGAAATCAAGGCATCTTCGTGCAAGAAAATAAATGCTTTCTCGTAAATATGTAAAAATTTTTGATTCTCCCTGAAAAATAAGGGCAAGAGTATTTTTTGCTGCAAGAAATGAGGCTGGAACTGCAAAAATAAGTGCAAAAATAGTTCCCCATATTGCCATTGCAATTGTTTCAACAAGAGATTTAAAATAACCTTTTATGTTATTGATCTCTGTATCAGGCGGGAAATATCCTCCCCTTTTATCTTTTAAAATTTTTTCATATTCTTTTTGGATTATCTTATCTTTGGTTTTATTATCCATTTGGGAAAGAATAATTTCGGTTTTATCACCCATCAGTCTCTGCATTTCCATAAAACCGGGAAGCGGTTTATTTTGCTCTTCGAATTCTGACTTTATCTGGACTCTTGCATCTTCCATCACAACAATTTTTGGATATCTTTTCGCCCTTTCCATTGCATCATTTTTATCTTCCTCAGTAACATCCTTTCCAAAAAGATATGACCATGCATTGCCTCTTTTTTCATAAAGTTTGAAAGGACTTATTCCTGTCCATATATAGCTTGATATAAGAACTGCTGCTGTAATAATCAGAATAACTCCAGTGTACAGTTTTTGCTTAATATCAATATGAGGTTCCAGAGATGAAAGAGTCAGACCAGAATCCATTAATTTATTCCCCCGCAAGCTGTTTTTTGAGTCTGTTCATATATCTTACAACATCATATACAGAATCGTCAGCATACTGATAACCGCCGTTCTGAAGCTTCATAATACCCTGCTTGTTTGCATTGAAACTCAAAACTGCTCCTCTGAAAGCCTCTTTAAGACTTGATGGAAGATCCTTTCTTGCACACATGGGAGCACCGGGTATAAGGTCCGATGTCCACAAAATATTGAAATCGTCCTTTGAAACAGCTCCTTTTTCTATCATCCTGTCAAGGTCAATGTTGTTTGTTGCGGCGACTTCAATTGTCTTGTTTTTTACCCCAAGGATCGATGCTCCATGTGAGCCTGAAAATTTAATTTCCTTGAAATAATTTTCGGGTTTTACCTTCATGTCCCTTGCAAATAAAATATTTGGAACAAGGCATCCTGATGTGGAGTTTGGATCTGTGAAAGCAAAAAGTTTTCCTTTTGCATCTTCCATTGATTTTATGCCGGAATCTTTTTTTGTGATTACTATTCCGTGGTATCCAGGCTGTCTGCTGCTGTCAAGCTCAAGAACAAGAGCCTCTGCACCAGCTCTGTCAGCAGCCTCTATATATGATTTTGGTCCAAAATATGCAAAATCAAGATGTTTATTTGCCATTGCAGTTATAAGACCTGCATAGTCTGCAGCACTTATTCCCTCAACTTCAATTCCAAGCTGATTTTCAAGGTGTTCCATTAAGGGTTTGAATCTCTTGACAATATCAGCACCGCCTTCTGTTGGAATCAGCCCAACCTTGATTTTTGAAGGCCATTTCTGCTGGGCACAAAAAGCAGTTGATGCAAAAAGCAAAATACAAATTAAAAATAATATTCCAGTTTTTTTCATCATCTTTACTGTCCTTAATTATGAATTGATTTTAAAAAATTAATTAAGAACAGTTTATGTAATATGAATGTTAACCCCTTATTAGGGTAAAATTTATTTATGTTTTTTTTATTGTTAAGTGAATGTTTGGGAGGTTTAATGGGAAGAATCAGCTGCTTAATTTAAAGAAGGTATATTTTCCAGAATCAAAAAACCTAAATTCTTTGTTTTCTGTCAAATACAGCATGAAGTGGATTTTGCGGATCAATATACAAAAAGCACTTATTATCAGTTGATATCCTTGATTCAAGATAATTTTCAGCCTGCTTTTTTGTATTAAAGGCTATAATTTTTGAATTTTCAGGGGTTACAGTGTATTTTCTGCCGTTAAAATAAAATGTACATAAAAGCCTGTAAGTCCAGTTTTTTACTCTCCTGCCGTTTCTTGACAGATGTGAGTATTGTGCAACTTCCCAGTCAATGCACTGGGCTTCAATTTTAACCCAGCCTTTCTGTTTTTGAACTGCTGCAACTATTCTGCCTGATAAAAGAAAAAATATTCCTGATACACTGATAAATATGCCGGGTAACGAAGGATTGATACCGGACAGATATTCATTTTGCCAAATTTCAAATATCCCTGCAGCTGAAACAATACCCATAAAAAACAAGGCAAGACCAACAATATTGAATATGTGTGTTAAAGGGCTGTTATAAACATATTCTGGTTTTCCCTTTTCCTGCCAGGGAATCCACTGAATCCTGAAGCCCTTGTTTCTCAGGGTATCCTGAAGGTTACGAAGCTTAAGCATAATTAAATTTCAATTCCTGTAAGCTCATTAAAAAGAAGCTGAGCAGTAAAAATCCCTCCTGCTATTCCAGGTGAATTTTTTGTTGCTGATACATTATATAAATTTGATACAGGAATATCTTCTTTTACACCTCCCTTTAAAACTTCTGCAACTGAAAGCCTTTTTCCATAGGCATTGGCCATTTCTCCGCCTGTTTGATTTTTTATATCAATACTTGTTATTATTTCATTAAATAAAAGATATGATTTTATTTCATGAAAAATGTTTTTTTCCAAAATATCAACTATATCCAAAGAAAGCTTTTTTTTAAATTCATTAAATTCATTAGTGCTTTTATTATAAATTTCCTTTTCCTGAATATAATTTCCAGGACAAAAAACTATGAGGGAATCATTATCCAAATCTTTATATCTTCCAAATCCGTTTGCAGTATGTGAGGCAATAAAAAGCATTTGAGGTTTTTTTAAAACATCTGGGTTGTTATAGTTGATTTTTGAACCTTTCTGCCACCAGAAATTTTTTCCCTTTAAATTTTTAATTTTTTCATATCCTCCTTTTAAACCAATACAGCAGGATATTATAGAATTTGAGGGAAGATAGTCATATTCGTCTTTTGGGAATTCAAGATCAATAATTTCTCTTGTAAGCCTTGGAGAAATATCTGAAAATACAGCATCACATTCATAAAAAGAACCGTCTTCGCAATGAATTTTTATTATTTTGTCCTTATCAGTTTCAAGTTTTACAACCTTTTTACCGTTTTCAACGGTTCCGCCGTTTTTTTGAATAACCAAAGCCATTGAATTAAAAAAATGATCAAAGCCATTTTCAGGATACCATGCACCTTCGTGATAGTTTCCTGTTCCAATAATATATGCAATGGCAGACATTTCTTCTTCATTTTCAGCAAAAATTCCGCTGTGTCCATATAAAATTCTTCTTATTGCAGGACTAAGACTGTATTGGTCAAAAAATTCCTCAAGACTTTGATAAATGGTTCTTGCAAGCTTGAGCTTGGTTGACATGTTCACATTTCCTGCTGCCAGAAATTTTGTGGCAAGAAGAAGCCTGCCTTCTGCTGAAGAATGTTTTTTGAAAAATTTTTTATATGTTTTGTAAATGGAAATCATATCAGAAAAAAAATCATTGATATTTGCTTCTTCATCCGGAAAAAGTTGAACTAATTCATTTCTGAAATTTTCAAGCCCCATGGGAACCTGAAAATTAATAAAATAATAACTTCCTGATTGTTTTTTTTCACCAATAAAAATATTTTCAAATCCTTGTTTATCCATTGGAATAAATGGATTTGATTGTTTTATTTCTAAATATTCAAGAAATCTGTCCCCTGTCTGGTCTTTTCCAAACTCCCATACATACTGAGGCCCCATAGAAAAACTAAGACCATTTATTTTAAGGCATCTTCCATGTCCGCCAATATATTTTTCATTCATTTCAAGAACATTTACCTCATGACCCTGCTTTGCAAAAAGAGCAGCTGAAGCCATTCCTCCAATTCCGCTTCCAATAACCACTATTTTTTTAGATCCCTGTTCCCAGTTTTTATGATTGTTTTTTGCAAAAAAAGGAAGCCTAAGTTCTTTTCTCAGCTCATGAATTTTTATTTCTGATTTTTTTTTGGAAAGTTCGATTATATCAGAGATATTCATTTTATTCTCCATCTGAATATTAAGTAATGCTGTTTAATATATTTTGTTACTGAACAAAAACTGACTTTTTTGCACATTTCGGCGTTATATTGAAAATTTAATCCTTAAAATGCAAAAATGTATTTTAAAGAAAAAATTATTTATCTTACTTAGTTGCTGAACGAAAAATTCTCGTTTTCGGCCAATCACTACGTAAATGAACAAAAAATTTCGGTTTTTGACAAATCACAATTTTTCATTTCATTTTTCAAACAAAATCGATTCTAATAACAGCTTTCAAATTTATCAATCAAAGAAATTATAATTTATCACTGCTTGATTTAAAATGAACTGATGGGACATTCTTTGTGAGGTAAAATCCTGCCTGCCTTAAATGAAGGGTAAAAACAATTTTTTATGTAACTATTCAGCTGAAAACTGAGAAAAAGCCAGTTTGATGACGGATGCTGGGTTTTTTCTGAGCCGGTTTCAGAACATAGTTTTTTTTATCTCCTGCCTCAAAGCTTAAGCAAGAATGAGGCTCAGAAAGAATACACCAACCTTTCCAAATCAAATTGAACATATTTTGATTGAAGACTGCTTCTTAAATTTTTCATTAAAAGTTTGAAACTTTTTTATATTGAAGTTCTCCTGGAATGTATCCGTAAATTTCCTTAATGTCATTGATTGACAGAGTGCTGCTTTTGCCTTTAAAGACAACTTCACCCTGATTCAGTGCAAATATTTTTTTTGTAAAATTTTTTGCAATTTCAAGCTGATGAAGGTTTATCATTACAGGAATTTTTTTTTCTTCATGAATCTTTTGTAAAATTTCAAGAACCATGTCTGAACTTCTTGGATCAAGGCTTGCAACAGGTTCATCTGCAAGAATTATATCCGGATTCTGTGCAAGAACCCTTGCAATGGCAACCCTTTGCTGCTGACCTCCAGAAAGAGTATCAGCCCTTTGAAAAGCGTGTTTTTCAATACCTACCTGCCGCAGACATTCAAAAGCTGCCTCTCTGTCCTCTCTCATGAACTTTCCTCCAAGAGAAGAAAAATATTTTACTGGAGAACTGGAAAATCTAAGTCTTCCAACAAGAACATTTTCAATTACACTTACTCTTTTCACAAGATTAAACTGCTGAAAAATCATTCCTATTCTTCTTCGGACATTAAGAAGCCTTGCACCTCCTATATTTGTAATATCCTTTCCATTAAGGTAAATATGTCCTGATGTTGGACTGACCAGCCTGTTTATACATCTGAGTAATGTGGACTTGCCGGCACCAGAAGGCCCTATTACAGCAGTAAAATCATTTGATGATACATCAAGGCAGATATTATCCAGGGCTGTAAGTTTAGATGAATATTTTTTTGTAAGATTTTCAATTTTTATTACGTCATTAATTTTTTCTTTTTTAATCTTAATAAGATCGCTCATAATATTCTTCATTATTTTTTAGAATACTTATAATTTCAAAGTTTAATTTTTATTAGATAAAAAATTTATTTTTGTTTCAATTTTGTTATGGTCAGATTATTACCAGATTTATTTTGCCAGTTTTTTTAAAATTACTTATATTGATGATAAACAAAACAAGACAATTTTATCAGGAGATTTATAAATGGAGCTAAAACTCACAAGGGAAGAAGCTATAGCTGAACTTGAAAAATACGGAATATCTGGAAAAGATTTTTATCTAATAGATATTCTTCCCTTAATTGAAATGATCTGGTCTGATGGAAAGGCCCAGGAAGGTGAACTTAAAATTTTAGTTGAATTTTTAAAAGATCATGTCAAAAAAGTTAATGAAAATGCGGGATTTGGATTTCTTACAAATGATGATGCAAAAAATTTTGCTTTAAAGTTTTTAAAAAATCGCCCAAAAAAAGAACTTATGGAATCATTAAGAAAACTTTCTTCAGTTATTATAAAATCTTGTAAAAATTTTGAAGAGATCAAAGAATCTATGCTTAATGCCTGCTTTGATATAGCTTCAAGCTCAGTTGTCAAATACCCCTACGGACTTACAGAACGATTTGAGCTTTCTGAAAAAAAATGTTTTTTTACAATTTTATCAACTTTGGAGAATCAAAATAAATGACAATAATTCCAGGATATTTTGTTAAAGGTAAAGGCCGGCCGTTAGTACTTCTTCACTGCAGCATGAGTTCAAAAGAGCAATGGCTTGGCCTTGCATCATTACTCAAGGAAAAATTCAAGGTAATTGGAATTGACCTTTATGGTTATGGTCAGAGTCCTTTTCCTGAAAATACAGTAAATTTCACATTAGATAATGAAATAGAACTTATTGAAAAAGTACTTGAAAATGTTCTGGAAAAAAATGAGAAATTTCATCTTGCAGGCCATTCCTACGGCGGTGCTGTTGCAATGAAATATTCTACCCTTGAAAGAAAACGAAATATCAGTCTTTGCGTGTTTGAACCAATGCTTAACCATGTATTTAAGGAAATTGATTATGAAACTTTTCTTTTAGGCAAAGAATTTATTTCAGAAATTGAAAATGATGTTTTATCTGGAAATCCCAAAAAAGGATGCATTAAGTTCATAGACCTTTTCAGCGGAGATGGAACATTTGAAAAACTTCCATCTGAAATTCAGCAGATTTTCATGAACTGCATAAAAAAAATGCCAATGGATTACAAAGCAACAATTGATGAAAAATTAAACTCAAGTATTTACAAAAAAATTGATATTCCCGTGTGTTTGATTTCCGGGGAAAAAAGTCCTGATATAACATCAAAAATAAGCAGATTTATTGCAGGTGTTATTCCTGGCATTACACATTTTGAAATTAACGGAGGTCATATGTCTCCAATTGAAAATTCAAAATTATTTAATCCAATAGTCAAAAATTTTTTTTGCAGCCTGGATAAAAAATAAATTAAATTCTTATTGGCACTACCTTAATTCTTTAAATTTAAGCTTATTTACTTCATATTTTTTTGAAAAAAATACATTAAATTCTAATCACATCCATAACTTTCTAAAAAAATACATTATTCAGAACAATTCATACTAAAAAACACAAAAAAATAAATTGTACCTTGACACTGGAGTTTTGTTTTTATAGCTTATTGGTATTACCAAACTTTTTTAAAAACAAAGGATTGGAATGGAGCCAAAACATATTTTTAAGAGAGCAATGCACGGAAGAGCAGTTGAAGATATTTCACTTCAGATAGAAGCTGCAATAATCAATAAAGATTTTCTGCCTGGTGAAAAACTCCCAAGCGAAAGAGAGTTGCAACTTCAATTTGGTACAGGACGCGGAGTTGTAAGAGAAGCTCTTAAAATATTAAAACAAAAGGATCTTATTGAAACAAAAAAAGGTGCAAGAGGCGGTGCTTTTGTAAAAGAAGCTGAAGTAGGAAAAATAAGTGAATCTTTATCGCTTTTTTTAAAACAAAAACAAATTGACCCTGAAAAACTTATAGAATTCAGAGAAAGTATTGATCAGACAATTACTGTTCTTGCAATTTCAAAAGGCAGTTTAAATGAAAAGCAGGAACTATATGAAAAAGCACTTGAATTAAGCAATATGATTTTAAGTGAAAATTTAGACATGAATCTTATTGGAGAAACAGACAGACATCTTAACATTCTTCTTTCAAAAATGACTAAAAACCCTTTGTTTATCTGGATAATGGAAGCAGTTCAGTTTGGTTTTTCATCTTATGATTATGCTCTTTATGAAAAAGAAAATTTCAGAATGCTTACAGCAGACAACTGGAAAAACACTGCTTTTGAAATATTGAATGGTGAACCAATGAAAGCTCTTTCTTATATTGGTTATCATTACTGCCTTTTAAGACAATGTATTAATGAAAACAAAATATAAACAAACAAAAAAATAAATGAAAATCTAAAATAAATGCTGCAGAAAAGGTTTCACTTATTTTTTTTAAATTTACGGAGGTTTTATGAAAAACAAAAACTATGATTATATAATTGTCGGAGGAGGATCAGCCGGCAGTGTTCTAGCAAACAGGCTGAGCAAAAACCCGTCAAACAAGGTTTTAGTTCTTGAAGCAGGAAGGCCTGATTACAGACTTGATTTCAGAATTCATATGCCGGCAGCACTTACTTATCCCTTGCAGAGCAAATTTTATAACTGGTGGTATGAATCTGATCCTGAACCATATATGCACAATAGAAGAATTTATCAGCCTAGAGGTAAAGTTCTTGGAGGATCAAGCTGCATTAACGGAATGATTTATATACGCGGAAATGCAATGGACTATGAAAAATGGTCAAGGGAAAAAGGGCTTGATAACTGGGATTACAAACATTGTCTGCCATATTTTAAAAAATTTGAAACAAGACTGTCAGGTGCAAATCCATATCATGGAGACAGCGGGCCTTTAAAAATTACAACTCCTAAATGTGACAACCCCCTTTTTGATGCTTTTTTTGAAGCTGTTCAACAGGCAGGATACCCTCTTACAGATGATGTGAACGGCTTTCAGCAGGAGGGTTTTTCAAAATTTGATCAAAATATCTATATGGGAAGAAGACACAATGCTGCAAGAGCCTATATTCATCCTGTTAAAAAACAAAGAACAAATCTTGAGATCAAATGTATGGCAAAGGCCTCAAAAATTTTATTTGATAAAAATAAAGCTGTTGGAGTTGAATATTCAATAAAAGGCAAAAGTCCTGAAAAAGTTTATGGAAAAGAAATAATAAGCTGCGGAGGTGCAATAAATTCACCACAATTATTGCAGCTTTCAGGAATTGGAAATGGAAATGAACTTAAAAAACTTGGAATTGATGTTGTAAATGACCTCAAAGGTGTTGGAGAAAATCTTCAAGATCACCTTGAACTTTATGTGCAGTATTCATGTAAAAAACCTGTAAGCATGTACCCTGCTCTAAAATGGTACAGACAGCCTTTTATTGGTGCTCAGTGGCTTTTTAAAAGAAAAGGTGCTGCTGCTACAAACCATTTTGAGGCAGGAGGTTTTATAAGAGGAAATGATGAAGTAAAATATCCAAACCTTCAATTTCATTTTCTTCCAATAGCAATAAGATATGACGGGTCAGCTCCAAGAGAAGGTCATGGGTTCCAGCTTCATGTCGGCCCCATGAATACAGATGTCAGAGGCCATGTAAAAATAAAATCAAAAAATCCTGATAAATACCCCTCTATTCTTTTTAATTATCTTTCCACAGACCAGGAAAGAAAAGAATGGGTAGAAGCTATAAAAAAATCCAGGGAAATAATTTCCCAGCCTGCTTTTGACGAGTTAAGGGGAAAAGAACTTGCACCAGGATCTGATTCACAGACAGACCAAGAAATTTTGGATTTTGTTGCAAGGGAAGGTGAAAGTGCCTATCACCCAAGCTGTACATGTAAGATGGGTTTTGATGAAATGTCGGTTGTAGATTCAAATCTTAAAGTTCACGGAATAGAAAATCTAAGAGTAGTTGATGCCTCAGTCATGCCCTATGTTACAAACGGAAATATTTATGCACCTGTAATGATGATTGCAGAAAAGGCAGCAGATATTATCCTTGGAAATAAACCGCTTCCTCCTGAAAAAGTACCATATTACAGGTTTGAAAAATAAGAGGTAAATTTATGCAGAAAAAAATGTTTATAAACGGTAAATGGGTTGATTCAGAATCAAAAAAAACAAGAAAAATTATAAACCCCTGGGATCAAAGCATTATTGCAGAAGTTGCAGAAGGAGACAAAATAGATGCACAAAAAGCTGTAAAAGCAGCCAGAAAAGCTTTTGATTCAGGTATCTGGCCTAATCTTACAGGTACAGAAAGAGCTTCTTATCTTTTTAAAATAAATGAGCTTATTTTAAGAGATCATGAAGAACTTTCAAGGCTTGAAAGTTTAGATACAGGAAAAACTGTAGAAGAAAGCCGTTGGGACATGGACGGAATTGCAGATATTTTTAAATATTATGCCTTTCTTGCTCAGGATGACTCTGGTTATATAATTGATTCACCATTCCCAAATACTTCAAGTAAAGCTGTGTTTGAACCAGTTGGCGTCTGCGGGCAAATTTCACCATGGAATTATCCTCTTTTACAGGCATCATGGAAAATGGCACCGGCTCTTGCAGCCGGATGTACTATTGTTATGAAGCCAAGTGAAATTACTCCGCTTACTGCAATAAAAATTACAGAGCTTTGTCAGGAAGCACTGATACCAGAAGGTGTTATAAATCTTGTTTTAGGCCCTGGTATAGGAGTTGGTTCTGAACTTGCGGAGTCACATGAAGTTGATCTTATTTCATTTACCGGAGGAATTGTAACCGGAAAAAGTATAATGAAGGCTGCTTCAACAAACGTAAAAAAAATTGCACTGGAACTTGGTGGAAAAAATCCAAATATAGTTTTTTCTGACTGCGATTTTGACACAGCACTTGATTTTGCACTAAATGCTGTTTTTTTTCATGCAGGACAAATCTGCTCAGCTGGTGCAAGGCTTATGGTTGAAGATAAGATTCATGATAAATTTGTATCTGAACTTAAAAAAAGAATTGAAAAAATTAAACTAGGCAATGGTTTTGAAGAATCAACCCAAATGGGGCCTCTTATTTCTCACGAGCACAGACAGAAAATAGAAAATTATGTAAAACTTGCCATTAAGGAAGGTGCAGTTCTTGAAACAGGTGGGAAAAGACCTCTTGATGAAAAACTGCAAAAGGGTTTTTTCTATCTTCCAACATTATTTACTGGATGCACAGCTGATATGGAAATTGTAAAAGAAGAAAGTTTTGGTCCTGTAATAACAGTGGAAAAATTTTCTTCTGATGAAGAAGCTCTTAAGCTTGCAAACAATACACAATATGGGCTTTCTGCAGGATTCTGGACAAATTCTCCTGAAAGAATAGATAAATTTTCAAAAGGTTTGAGGTTTGGAACAATATGGGTAAATGACTTTAATGTCTATTATCCAAAAGCACCATGGGGAGGCTACAAGCAGTCAGGTATTGGAAGAGAACTTGGACGTGAAGGATTTGGAGAATATTGTGAAATCAAACATATTTTTCAAAATTTTTCCAATAAACCCATGAACTGGTTTTGACTAAACTGAATAAAAGTTAATAATCCTGCAAAATGATTTTCGGTTCGCTCATATTTGCAGGTTAAATTTTATTTCTATTTTGAACCGTTAACATAAATTTAAGGAGTTTAAATGTTTAATTTAAGAAAAATATTTTTCACAAGTTTTATTGTTTTATGTTTTTTTCTTTCTCCTGCAGCTTATGCAGACAAAGAAATAAAATTTGTCAGCGTCAGCTGGACTGGAGTAACAGTTAAAACAGAACTTGGAGTAGCTGCTCTTCAAAGTCTTGGCTATAAAGCTTCAAATACAATGGTTTCAGTTCCAATTGCATACAAAGCTCTTGAAACAGGAGACGGAGATATTTTCCTTGGCTACTGGTATCCTTCCATGACAAACATTGCTCAAAAATATTTTGACAGAAAAACCGTTGTAAATTTTGTGGCAAATATGCCCGGAGCCAAATATACATTAGCTGTTCCGACTTATGCTGCAGAAGCAGGTTTAAAAGATTTTTCTGATATTGCAAAATTTAAAAAAAAACTTGATTCAAAAATTTATGGAATAGAAGAAGGAAACGACGGAAATCTTGTTATTCAAGATATGATTGATAAAAATATGTTTAATCTTAAAGATTTTGAATTAATTCCATCAAGTGAAGCAGGAATGCTTTCTCAGGTAAGATCATATACAAAAGACAAAGAATGGATTGTATTTTTAGGCTGGTCTCCTCACTATATGAATGAAATTATTGATATGACATACCTTACAGGTTCAACTCCTGAAACTTTTGGAGACAATAATGGTACGGCAGTTGTTTATACAAATATCAGAACAGGATTTGATAGCGAACAGCCAAACATTGCAGTTTTTCTGAAAAATTTCAAATTCCCTATTCCAATGATGAACCAGATAATGGATATGCTTAATAAAGATCAAAGCCTTACACCAAAAGAAGCCGGCCTTGACTGGATAAAAAAGCATCCTGAAGTTTACAAACCCTGGTTTAAAGACGTTAAAACTAAAAATGGAAAAAACGGTTTAACAGCCTTTAAAAACTATCTTAAAAAATTATAATTTTTTGGGAAAATTTTCTTGTACTTGGTTTTGAAAAAAAATCTTATTGAGGCTGGCTTTTGCCAGCCGAAATAAGAACTGAATTTATATAAAAAAATTTAATACCTTTTAATTTTTATTTTACCTGATTCATTACTGCCTGCAACAAGTCCAAAAGCTTTGATAAATGGATGAAGATTATCAAAATTATTTGAATAGATATTTTTCAGTTCATTTTCCAAATCAAAATCAGACTTAAATTTTTCTAAAATAATTCTTTTTTCTTCAAATATTCTTTTTAAATATAAAACTATTTTTTCCTTTGATGTAAAAATATCGTCGTTATTTTCATCATTTTTTTCATCAAGAAAAATTTTTGTTTTTGAAACACGCAGCTCATCAATAATATCTGAAATATTATCTTTATTAAAAAAAACAAACTCAGGACTAACAATCACTTTTCTTGGAGGTCTTCCAGACTGGCTGAATTTTTTCTTTATAATATTAAGCTCTTTTGAAGTCTGATATGAATTTATTGTTTTTTTTAAATTATCTTTATCTGTATTTTCAATTATTTCAGATATAAAAGGTTCATATATTCTTTTTGCTGTTTTTCTGTGCATTAAACTTGTGAAAAAATAATATCTTTTTTGTTCAAAAATAATACCAACGTAGTACATTTATGTCCTTTATCCCATCTTAAAGAAAAAGATTTTTACCTGAATTTTTTATTATGGCTTTTTTTTTGGCCTCATCAAAAAGTTTTTTTAAAGCCTTTTCACCGTCAATTGAAGTATTAACTGAAAAATCATTTACATAAAGTGAAATATGCTCATCTATTACACTGTCTTCCATTTCCTGTGCATATTTTTTAATGTAGTCTTTTGATACGTCAGGATTTTTAAATGCATATAAAATACTTTCAGAAAGTTTTTTTTCAATATCTTTTATTGTTTTTTCACCAAGGCTTCTTTTTGCAGCAATACCGCCTAGTGGAATTGGAAGATTTGTTTTTTCTTCCCACCATTTCCCAAGGTCAAGACATGATAAAAGATTATAATTTTGATATGTAAATCTTCCCTCATGGATTATCACACCAAGATCTGCTTTTTTATCTCTTACTGCCGGCATTATTTCATAAAAAGGCATGGAAACAAGATTTAAGTCACAATATGCATAAAGTCTTAAAAGAAGTGCTGCAGTTGTATGAATCCCGGGGATTGCAATGGTTTTATTTTTTAAATCTTTAAAATCATTTAAATTTCCTGAAACAACAAGGGGCCCGCACCCTCTTCCAAGTGCCGAACCAGACCTTAGAAGGACATAATCATCCAAAAGATTTCCAAGGGCTGAAAAAGAAATTTTTGTAATATCAAATTTTTTTTCAAATGCACTTTTATTTAAATCTTCAATATCTGAAAGACTTACTACAAAGTCATAATCAGATGGAATAATTTTATTTACAAGTGCATGAAACATGAAAGTGTCATTTGGACATGTTGAAAAAGCAAGCTTAATTTGTTCAGTCATTTTTAACCTTTTATAAATTCGGGAATAATTTTATCAGTTAAAAGTTTGTGCCTGTGCAAAAGAGAATAAAAAAGTTTGAGTCCTTCAATTTTTTTTTCTGATAAATCATATTCTATGGTCTTAAAATAATTTGCCATAAACTCTTTTGTTGTATTTTTTCTTTTTGCTGAAATTATTGAAATTTCATCAAGACAATCAAGGTTTCTTTTTTTATTTTCTATTAAAACATCTTTTATTTCATGAATTTTATTTTTATTTTTTTCATATGCTTTTTTTGAAACAGCCCAGAGTCCAAAAACAAATGGAAGATTTGTAAGCTCAAACCAGCTTTTACCAAGGTCGTAAACATTTGTAAATTTTTTGGTCCAGTCCGTTAAAAGAGCGTTGTCTCCAATAACAAGAGCTGCGTCATACTCATTTTTGTCAAGTTTATGAATGTCTCCTGAATAAAACTTGGGATAAATATTTTTTTCAAAAAATAAAATTCTGAGTAAAGATGCAGCACTTGCAGATTCATTGGTTAAAAGAATCTTTTTTTTATCAAGTTCTTCAAATTTTAAATCCGAGACTAAAAGAACACTTATGACATTTCCGGTACAGCTTATTGAAATATCAGGAACAATGTGCCATTTATCATGGTAAAGTGCATAGGCAAAGGCTGAAACAGGGCTTAAATCAAGAACCTCGTCAGCTAAAGCTGCATTTAATACTGCAGGCGGGCCTTCATTTAATGTGCAGCAGTTTTTGGGAAGATATTTTTCCAAATCATGGTAAACAGGCACTACATTTATATAATTGAATTTTCCAAGTTTAATTAAATCATTCATAATGCAATTCTTTTATTTTTGTCAGAAAAAATTACAGATTCATAAATATCTTTATTTACATCATTTATATAAAGACCATTAAACATATTTCCCTTTTTAAAGGTCTGACATATTTTTTCAAACCCGTTAATTTTAGAAGGATTAATGCACCCTGCCTTTAAAATATTTTTTGAAGAAATATCTTTACAATTATTTAAGATAAATTTCATTTCATCAAAAACATCAAGACTTTCACAGCTTGCAAGGCTGTCTGTTCCAAGAACAATATTAATATTAAAATCAAACATTTTTTTTAAGTCAGGAAGTTTATTGTGAAGATTTTTATTGCTTCTTGGACAGATGCAGATTGTTGAGTTTCTTTTTTTTATAATTGAAAAATCTTTATCTTTTGCATCCAGAACATGAACAAGGATTGTTTTTTTATCCAAAACATTTAATTTATCAAGATATTCAACAGATGAATTTGATGGAACCGGCCAATTTGAAAAGTCTATGTTTCTTGAATTTAAAAAATCACCCCACTCCTTTGATTTTTTTGTAATGAAATTTAATTCTTCATCTGATTCTGAGCAGTGAATTGAAAATAAATTTTTTTGTTTATTTGTAATATTTTTAATTTTTTTTATAAGCACAGGTGAAGTTGTATGGGGAGCGTGGGCAGCAAATGAAATTTTTTCTTCTTTTTTTTCATTAAGAAACTTTTCTTTTAAGCCAAGTTCTTCATAAAAATGATATCCTTTTAAATCTGATTTTTGAAAAATTTCCTTTGTAATACCAAGGGATGAAATATCTAAAACACCAGCTGTTCCTGATTTTAAAAGAAAATCTATTTCGTTTAAGGCAGAAATAACTTTTTTTTCATCTGAAATTTTTTCTCTTTTTTCAATAAGCTCAATTACCCATGATTTAAAACCTTTTGAAAAATCAAGCTTATTTTTAAGGCATGATAATTCAAGATGGGTGTGCATATTAAAAACCCCTGGCATTAAAATGCCTGGGCCTAAATCTTTTATTTCAGTTTTAGATATATTTTTTAAGGATTTTTCAATTCCTGTTATATATCCGTTTTCAATGCAAAGAGCGGCATTTTCCAAAATATTTCCAAATTCATCAAGAATATATGCCGCTCTTAAATAAATCATAATCAATCAAACTTTTTTATACGGTTATAAAAGCAGTCTCTTTGCCATGCTTCAAATCCCGCTGTCTGAACAAGCCTTATCATTTCTTCCATTGGAAGTCTGAAATCTATATTTGCAGCCTTTACAACATTTTCTTCTATCATTGTGCTTCCAAGGTCGTTTGCTCCGAAAAAAAGTGCAGTCTGAGCAATTTTAGAGCCCTGGGTAACCCAGGAAGCCTGAATATTTTCAAAATTATCAAGAAAAATTCTTGAAATTGCCAAAACCCGTAAATACTCGGCAGAAGTTGCAGTTTTTGATTCAAGTTTTGTGTTTGAAGGCTGAAAAGTCCATGGAATGAATGCTGTAAAGCCTTTGGTTTTATCCTGAAGCTGTCTTAATCTTTCCATGTGCTCAATTATGTGCTCTTTTTTTTCAATATGTCCAAACATCATGGTTGCTGTGGTTTTAAGTCCAAGATTATGGGCCTGCTCCATTACATCAAGCCATTTGTCTGCATTGCATTTGTTTGGAGAAATTTTTTCCCTTATTTCATTTACTAAAATTTCGGCTCCTCCTCCTGGAATTGAACCAAGACCGGCATCAATAAGCGTTTTTAAAACATCCTTTACACTTATATTTTCAAGATTTGAAATATGGGAAATTTCAGGGGGTGAAAATCCGTGAATATGAATATCAAATGATTTCATGTATTTTAAAAGATTTACATAATCATCAAGTTTTTTGTCAGGGTGAAGTCCTCCCTGCAAAAGAACCTGAGTTCCGCCAAGTTCCTTTGTTTCAATTATTTTCTGCTCAAGATCCTTATTTGTTATCCAGTATCCGCCTTCCTGTTCAGGCTTTTTATAGAAAGCACAGAATTTACAGGCAGAAATGCAGATATTTGTGTAGTTTATGTTTCTGTCTACAACAAAGGTAACCTGATTTTTATCAGCTTTTTTTGTTCTTAAAATATTTGCATATGTTCCAAGGCTTAAAAGATCAGCATTGTCATAAAGAAAAAGTGCTTCCTCACCTGATATTCTTTTGCCTTCAAGAGCTTTTTTTAAAATATTTTCCATTATTTTATCCCGCCTTTACTTCATTGTAAAAAGCATCTCTTTCTATTGCCTTCATTCCTGCTTTTTCAATGAGCCTTATCATTGTTTCCTTTGCATGGCCTACAGCTGATTTAGCACCTGCACTATGGGTAATTTTTTCCTTTAAAATTGTACCGTCAAGATCATCAGCTCCAAAATGAAGAGCTGTTTGAGCAAGTTTTTCACCAAGCATTACCCAGTATGCTTTTATGTGTGGGATATTATCGAGCAAGAGCCTTGAAACAATAATATTTTTAAGGTCTTCAAAGGCAGTTGTTTCTTTTATATGAGAAAGTTTTGTATTTTCTGAATGAAATGCAAGAGGAATAAATGCTATAAATCCGTTGGTTTTGTCCTGAAGCTCTCTTAAATATATAAGATGCTGAACTTTTTCCTCTACAGTTTCAATATGTCCGTAAAGCATTGTGCAGTTGGTTTTTATTCCGGCATTATGAACTTTTTCTATTATTTCAAGCCATCTGTCCTTGTTGATTTTTCTCTGGAACAGTTTTTTATGAACACGGTAACTTAAAACTTCTGCTCCCCCGCCTGGCATCATTTCAAGTCCGTTTTCCTTTAATTCAGCAATTACTTCTTCAACAGATTTTCCAGAAATATTTGAAAGATGATCAATTTCTACAGCTGTAAAAGCTTTTATTGTAACATCGGGCCTTACTTTTTTTATGGTCTTTAAAAGGTCTATGTAATAACCGTATGGAAGCCCTTCATTAAGTCCTCCAACCATATGAATTTCATTTACAGGCTGATCAATTTTTTCAAGAAGCTCTTTTTCCACATCTTCCATTGTGTACTGATAGGACCCTGCTTCGCAGTAGTCTTTTGCATAGGCGCAGAAAAGACATCTGTTCCTGCATATATTTGTGTAGTTTAAATGCTGATTGTAAATAAAAAAAGATTTGTCACCATGAAGAGATCTTCTTTTAAAATCTGCAATTTGCGCTGCTCCCATTAAATCTTTTGTTTCATAAAGATAAAGACCGTCATCAAAGCTAAGACGCTCATTTTTTTTAACTTTTTCAAAAATTTCTTTTAATTTATCATCCAGAAAAACCGGCTCCATTCTTTTGTCCCGCCCTTTTATTTATAATAAAAAAGGCATTATGACCAATTGGTCATATGGTGTCAATAAATTTTGATTACACTTTCTAAAAACTAAAGTTTATTGATTAGAAATAGAACTGATATTATTGCTTTTGTACTGACAGTATTAGACTTTTATAGTGAAAGTCATATAAATCAGCTGGTATGTAAGGGAAAATTGAGATGTGCCGGATTGATTATAATTTTTTAATTTTCAGCTTTAATATTGACAGGAAATAAAATGTTCTAATGTGGGAGTTGGGAACTGCTAAAAACCTGATTGAACTTCAGACTTTGTTTTAATCTGCTCTCAGAATCTAAATTATGAGAGCAGATTTTAAAATGCAAAATGTAAAAAATTTATCTAAAAAATTTTAAAACACTATCTTTTGAATCAGCAAAAACAAATTCATCAAGAGCTTTGTCAAGAATCTTGGGATTAAATTCATTTGAAATAATCTCTTCTTCTTTTTTTGTTAGTTTGAATTTTTTATTCATAAGTTTTAACAGAACTTCCTGCTTATCTGCTATCTGACCGGTTATAAAACCTTTTTCCATGGCATATTTTTCCAAGTCTGTAATATATGGCATTTTTTTATTACCTCCCAAATCTTTTATTTCTTCATAATATATTTTGTTAAGTTTTTGTGGAAGCATTAAAATCCAGTCAATAAATCTGAAAAGATTAAAAACTTCTTTTTTTGAGTATCCTTTTTCATACAAAAGTTCTGTGAGTTCAAGCTTCCACTGTTTTCTTAATGAGCTGTCCTTTTTTGTTTCAAGAGCTTTTAAATGTGCCATTACTACCATGGCAAACGGATTTTTCATGGTTTCAAGATAAGACCATTTGTCTTTATAATCAAGTAGTTTTGATTTTAGATAATCAAGTCCCATGTTTGAACCCCACATTCCGTATTTAAAAGGTTTTGGATTCCAGTTTGGGTTTTCATCTGCAAGAATTGCAATGCTTGTAACAGGGATATCGTATTTGTCAAATATTCTGTAATTGTACACAAACATTCTTTTGGATAAGTCCTTGTCTTTTTGTGCCTGAATTTCAATGTGAATTAAAATCCATTTTTTGCTTTCATTTTTTAAGGTTACTTCAACAAGCTTGTCTGCATATCTTTTTGTTATTTCTGAATCCAAAATTAATTTTTCAAGCTCTTTATCTAAAAATTTTACGTCCTTTGTAAAATCAATGTCATTTATAGATTCTGGCACAAAAAATTCCATAAATTGGGGAAAGAATGCTTCAATAATATCTTTCCACGGAGAATCAAAATCTGAGGTTTTGTTCTTTTCCATTGGTTTTCCTGATTTGTGGTTTGGAAATTTAATTTGTATTAATAATGATTAACAGAGATGGGACATATTATCAACTTGGGTTTAATCTAAAATTTCTAACTCACGCTCTTACATTTTACCGGCTTATTAAATTTTTAGCCAATCACAAATATCTGGCTTTGGAACGTGTTTATCAGTG
>JAVERC010000044.1:0-27283 GCA_034007295.1 Desulforegulaceae bacterium
TTTAAAGAATTTAAAAAAAAGCAGAAAAGTTTCATGGAAAACAGGAACTTCCTATGGGTTCAGGGACGCAGTTGCAGCAGGAATTTTTGACAATTATGTTTTGATTGTATGGGTAGGAAATTTCAATGGAGAGGGAAATCCTTCATTTACAGGAAGAAAAGGAGCAGGCCCTTTATTTTTTGATATAATAAACCAGGTTAGAAATTACAAAATACCTGAATCAGGTAATGAAATGCCCGAAAATCTCAATGTAAAAAAAATTGATGTATGCGAAGACTGCGGAAAACTTCCGGGAAAATATACTCCCCACACAACCAAAGCCTGGTTTATTCCAGGGGTTTCTCCAATTGATGTTTCCAATCTTCACAGGCCTGTTTTTATTGATAAAAAAACAGGTTTAAGAGACTGTAAATTTACACCTGAAGAAACAGAAATAAAAATATATGAATTCTGGTCAGGGGATATGATAAATCTTTTTGAAAAAGGAGGAATTTATAAAAAAACTATACCTCCATTTAAAAAAGAATGCATGGTTTCAGGTTTTACAGATTATGGAATTTCTCCTGAAATAACTTCTCCCTCATCAGGTTTTGATTATATTATTTTCAAAAATGACAGAAAAATTCCATTAAAAGCATCAAGCGGCCCTGGAGTTGAAAATTTATACTGGTTTTCAAATAAAAATTATCTTGGGAAATCAAATCCTGAAAAAGTTTTTTTGTGGGAAGCAGATGAAGGCAGTCACATTGTTTCTGTATCAGATGATTTTGGACGTTCCGATAAGATTAAGATTAATGTTGTTTATAAAAATGTTGAAAAATAATTGTTTTATTTCAAATAGATAGGTATGTTTTTAACAATAGTATTTAAAAATGCCAAGCTAAAATATTTAGTTGCTGAACGAAAACGGCCTTTTTTGTCCATTCTTAAGTTAGATTCAAAAATTAATCCTCAAAAGACTCAATGTATCCTAAAAATTAAATTTAATAATTTTTCAATTAACTTTTTTATAACAAGTTTTTTTAATTCTGATTTTCAATCAAGTATAATTGAAGTGAATTGAACGCTTCATATTTGCTGTCTCCTTCCAATTGACAAAAACGCAGCCCTTTCATCAGGTTTTCTATTATGGGCATATGATTCTGGTTTTGATCAACCCATGCTGGAGAAAATGCTTCCTGTGTATCAGAAGTAAAATCAAGTAATCCTTCGCGAATTTTTCCATATACAGCCCGTCGGATATCATCCTGGCTGGTTTCATCATATTCAAAGATAAGAGATTCACCGGTTGATGCAAAAAAGATGGCAGTATGTGATTTTGTTGACTTGGATGTATCTGCAATGTAAGCAGTGACAATCTGATCATCACTTTCGTATTGTGAGTAACACTCATACCAGGTGTAAATTCTGATATTTGCTTCCCATTGAGGATCGCAGAAATCAAGTTCATCATATGCATAATGGTCTAACCATTCAGGTGTAAGTCCGCTTTCGATCAAGAGATTTCGGTGATTTAGAATAATTTCTTTTATCGCACTTTCAGTCTCAAAAGATGAAAGTATTAATGGGGTTATTGGTGTGTATGTGCCTAAAATAAGGGCTATCATTTTATTTACCAAATGTTTAAATTGTTTACGGTTAAATTTTTTGTTCGCCTTAGCTATAAATTTATCTTAGTTTTGTAAATCAAACTTTCAATAAATTTTAATTATTCTGTCTTCATCAATATCAGTTTCTTCAATATTATAAGCACGTTCAGGACTGCCGTGAAATTTCATAAGATATTCAGCAAAGGCATCCTGTTCTCCGCCTGTTTTTGCAAATGAACTTTTTTCAGGATCTTTTGAAAAATCAACACCGTTATTTAAGCCTTCGCCTTTAAAAAGGTTTGTTCTTTCAGGGAATGAAAGGGAGTCAAAAGGGTATGAATTGCCGCCTTGTGCGAGAAAATATATGGTTACAAGCCTGAATTTCCTGTTTGGATCGCCAGCAATTTTACCATTTGATACAACAATATCCTTATCAGATGTAAAATCTTCATTTAAAACTGCAAGTTCAACTATTCTGTTTCCGGTTCCCTTTGATGTTCTTGGAGATTTGTTTAGATCGTAAACTATTCTCATTCCTGCAATCTGGGGAAATTGTCCTGGGTATTCACCTGCAGCACTTGCTGAAACAGAGTGTTCCATTATGTCTTTTAATTCCTCTGCTGTAACTGAAAAGCAGACAAGGCCATTGTCAAATTTAAGAACTGCTCTTAAATGACCTTCTGTAACTGCACCTTGTTTTGTGCCTGTTTCTTCATTTGCAGGCGGAGGAATCAAGCTGACATCTTCCTGGCTGGTTGAACCTGGAGGAACAATTACATTTCCTATTTCAGTTCGTATTCCGCCACCGTTTTTTACTGAAATATCAACTTTTGAATCTGAAAGAAGGTTTGCATACCATAAATTTGCATTTGAGGTAAGGTTTCCAAGGTTTGTTTCCTGGGTTCTTACTTTTATGCCTCTTCCTTCGAGAAATACGTCTGTATAGCCAAGGACATTTGAGTATTGTGATTTTATTACATCCTGAACAGCATCTCTTATTTTTAAAATTTCCAGGTCAGGGTCTGCTGAAAAATAATCTGCATTTTCAGGTGTAGATGCAATAGGTCCGTTTAGGGACGGGTCAAGTTTTGAAGGAACAATAACTCCATTTGAATCAAAGTCTGCAATAAGTCTTCCAAGATATTTATAATCAGCATCAACATTTACAACAAGAACAGGCTCATCTGATGGCGATGTAAATACCAGTGGATAAGTATCTTTTGGCTTATCACCTGGAAAAAGAATGTCATTTTCATCTGCAAGAAGGGTGTTTGAACCGCCTGCAACAATTATGTCCACATTTTCAAGAAGCAAAGCCAGCTGTTTTTCAATGGAAATCTGCTGCATATGGGAAAGAAGAATGATTTTATTTATCTGCATTTTTGAAAGATCATCAACGCAAGCCTGGATTATTTGGGCAAGTTCTTTAATATCATAGTCAGTAGAAGGCAAAACTTCTATATCGCCTGTAGATGTAATATTTGGAAATTCAGGTGAAGATGCTCCAACTATTCCAATTTTTTCCCCACCAATTTCAAGAACTGCACTTTTTGAAATTTTGCCTGCAAGATTTTCAATTTTTTCGCAGTCATTTCCAATTTCAACATTTGTATTAGAACCAAAAAAAGAAGGCTCTTTGGAAAAGTCCATATTGCATGAAAGATATGGAAATTTTGCTCTGCAAGGTCCGTTATCTGCACTTATTGCACCGGAAAAGGCTTCAGGACCGGCATCAAGTTCATGGTTTCCAACTGCTGAGGCCATGACTCCAAATCTGTTTAAAATTGCAATGTCCGCACTTCCTGGATTATTGCTTTTTGTAATTTCACTTACATGATCGTGTTCTGCAGCATAAAACCTTGGACCCTGGATAATATTGTCGCCTGAGCTTACAACAATGGTTGGATAATCCGGGTTATTTTTAAGGCCGTTCATTATTGCTGAAAAATTATCAAGATTTTTCAAGGCTTTGTCTTCATTTCCGTCAATATCTGAAAAATGAATAAGCTGAAGCCTGAAAAATGAGCTTTCCTGATTTTTAAAATCAGTTGAATGGGAACAGGATATAAGTGTTGAAAAAACTGCAAAAACTATAAGTTTAAAAAGTGTTTTATGCATTTTTTTGTTTCCTTGTTTTTTTAAAATATAAAAAAATATTTGTTTTGGTGCAGTTGAAAGTGAATGATCCGCTCAGGTTTCATCAATTCGACTTTCAATCTTTTATCTGTTATGCAGCCTGTTTACCTTTTTCCTTAAACAGACCTTTATTTTCAATATATTCATCATAACCCATTTCCTTGTCAATATAACCATTTGAAGTAAATTCAATTATTCTGTTGGCAACGGTAGAAATAAATTCATGGTCATGTGAGGAAAAAAGAATTACTTCAGGATAAGCAGTCAAAGATTCATTCAGGGATGTAATCGCTTCAAGATCCAGATGGTTTGTAGGTTCATCCAGAATAAGTGTATTGGCAGACGACAGCATCATTTTTGAAAGCATGCAGCGGACTTTTTCTCCACCTGATAAAACAGATGTTTTCTTAAGAGCTTCTTCTCCCGAAAAGAGCATTCTTCCTAAAAATCCCCTTGAAAAAGTATCCCCTTCTTCATGGTATTGGTTTAACCACTGGACAATAGACATGTCATTTTTGAAAAAAGTACTGTTTTCCTTTGGAAAATAAGATTGGCTGATTGTCTGTCCCCACCGGAACTCACCGCTGTCTGCCTCTGTTTCACCCATTAGAATCTGAAAAAGTGTTGTTTTTGCAAGGGTATTTCCACCGACAAAAGCTATTTTATTGCCTTGATTCACGACAAGATTAAAATTATCAAGCACTTTTACACCGTCTATTGTCTTTGTGAGACCTTTAACTTCAAGAATAACATCACCGCAAGGTCTTTCCGGTTTAAAAGTGATAAAGGGGTATTTCCTTGTTGAAACCGGCAGATCTTCAATATTGAGTTTATCGAGCAGTTTTTTTCTGGATGTTGCCTGTTTTGACTTTGAGGCATTGGAACTGAATCTTTGAATGAATTTTTTCAGCTCTTCAGCTTTTTCTGTCATTTTTCGATTTTCATTTTGTTTTTGTTTCATTATCAGTCTGCTTGCCTGGTACCAGAAATCATAATTACCCACATAAGTCTGAATTTTACAATAATCAATATCAGCAATATGGGTACAGACCTGATTTAAGAAATGTCTGTCATGGGACACAACAATTACTGTATTCTCAAAGCGGTCAAGAAAATCTTCCAGCCATAATATTGATTTTATATCCAAATGGTTGGTCGGCTCATCTAAAAGTAATACATCAGGGTTTCCAAACAAAGCCTGGGCAAGAAGTACACGGACTTTTTCAGTACCTTCAAGCTCTTTCATTTTTTTTTCATGATACTCTGTTGAGATACCAAGTCCGTTTAAAAGAACCGCTGCATCTGATTCAGCTTCATAGCCATTCATTTCTGTAAATTCAGCTTCAATTTCACCTGAGCGAATGCCGTCCTCTTCAGAAAAATCGGGTTTTGCATAGAGGGCTTCCCGTTCAGCCATTAAATTGTATAGTTTTTTATGGCCTAAAAAAACAGTATTGATAACTGTTTCTTCATCGTATTCAAAATGATTTTGTTTAAGAACTGCGATTCTTTCACCATTTCCTAAAGAGACTGTTCCTTTATCTGGATTGATTTCACCTGAAAGGATTTTTAGAAATGTAGATTTTCCGGCACCATTGGCACCGATTAATCCGTAACAGTTTTTTGGTGTAAATTTTATATTAACGTCTTTAAAAAGAACTCGTTTTCCATAGGAAAGTTCAACATTATCTGCACTGATCATACTTTTTTCCTTTTCTCATAATAAAAAAAGCCACAGAAACTTCCTTTTCTGCGGCACAAACAAAACATTAAGTATACATTATTGAGACAGTATCATCAATCATTATTTAGTCTTACCTGAGTTGAGCCTTTTATATTTTTTTAAATAAGAAATTTTTAATTAATTAGTGATTGGCCGAAAACGAGAATTTTGTTTCATTCAAGGAAGATGAAAAATTAAACCTTTAGGATACATTTAGTATTTTGAGGATTAAATTTTGAATCTGACGCCGAAATGGACAAAAAAGGCCGTTTTTGTTCAGCAACTAATTAAGCTTATTTTTTTTTGTTGATGAGTATATGCAATAATATATATAAAAAAATGACCGGTTAAATTTTTTATTAATTTTTGTAAGGGGGCAGGTATGTTTAAAAACTGTGTTGTTTTAATTTTTTCAGCTTTGATTTTTTCAGGCTGCGGCAGCTCGTCTTCGGATTTTGATTTAAAAAATGGTGAAGCTCCAATAAGATTTCCTTCAGGTGTTTTGGAAATAGAAGAGCAGAAAGAAACAGTAATAAATGATTTTAAATCAGGAATTGAGTCTGTTTTAGAAAATGATGAGAAAACTTTTGAAAATTCTGTGCATTTTTTAAATGATATTATTTATGACATGGAAAAAATTTTATTTCTTCATTATTAATGTATCAAACCTTTCGCCTGATGAAAGTCTTAGAAATGCAGCACAAGACTCATACCTTGAATTGAAGTCCCTTTTAAGAGATTTTTATTTTAATAAGGAAATTTATAATGTTCTTGTAAAAATTTTTGAAAATACATCTGATTTTTCAGATGAAGATAAAGCACTTTTGAGTCATTTGATTTCAAGTTTCAGCCATATTGCAGAAGGATATGGTGCAGGATATTATTCATATTTATGGTCACTTGCCATTGTTCATGATTTTGTTTCTGTTTTTGAAAATTCGCCTCATGGGTTTATGGATAAAGAAATAGGTCTTTCACTTAGAAAGGAAATTTTTGAGCCTGGACTTTCAAGAACAGAGGATGAAAGTATAAAGACTTTTCTTGGAAGAAACTGGAATGTGGGTGCATATCTGAATTATATTAATCAATAGCAGAACTTTTTATTTTTGAATTAAAAATCCGCTTTTTTTATCTGAAAAGCGGATTTTGTCTGCCTGTACAATATCCATGTACTTTTTAAGCACAATTATTACTTTAGGAAGAATGTCTGTAATTTTTTTAAAATTTATTATATTTGATTTTAATGATATGTCCTTTTGGTTTGTAATTAGTGATTGGCCGGAAACGAGGACTTTTTGTTCAGACACCAAGTATTCAGTTTTAAACTGAAGAGTTGATTTTTTTATTAATTTTACGGTGAGTTTCATGCTTTATAACAGTTTTTTTCATATCCCGACAATAGGTGCTGCAACAGAAAAAAAAATCTGGGACTGCGGAATTTGTTCTATGGATGATTTTTTAAATTCTCCTCCTGGTTTTATTTCAAAAAAAAAGAAGGAATTGATTTTCAGTCATATTGAGCTGTCAAAGAAAAAAATAAAAGACAATGACCCTCTTTATTTTGTAGAAAACCTTCCTTCAAAAGAGCATTGGAGAATTTTCAATCAGTACAGAAATTCTTCAGTTTACCTTGATATAGAAACAACAGGCCTTGATTTTTATCACAGTCATATAACTTCAATTGCAATGTATGACGGAAAAAATATTAAATATTATGTGCATGGTAAAAATTTAAAGGACTTTTTAAGTGACATCAAAGACTACAAAGTAATAATAACCTACAACGGCAAAAGCTTTGATATTCCTTTTATTGAAAAATTTTTTAATATTTCCCTAAATCATGCTCATCTTGATTTAAGGCATATTTTAAAAAGTCTTGGATTTTGCGGGGGGCTCAAATCCTGTGAACGCCAGTTTGGAATAGGCCGAAAAGATCTTTTAGGTGAAGTTGACGGTTTTTTTGCAGTGGAACTCTGGAATGACTATAAAAGAAGAAGAAATGTAAAAGCTCTTGAAACTCTTTTGTCATACAATATTGAAGATGTTTTAAACCTCGAATATTTAATGGTTGAAGCATACAACAGAAAAATTCTTGAAACACCTGCAAGGACATTTCAGTTATGTCATAACAAAAAACCCTTGAACCCATTTAAAATTGATGAAAGCACAATGAAATACGTTCAAAAAGTGGTATCAATAAACCGGTTTTGATAAAAATTTGTAAAATCAGGTGTTTAGTAACTGATAAAAAATAATGGTTTTGTTTCAGTCCAATTATAAAATTCCCATATTTTTTGCATTAAATTTCAGTTCATCCCTGAAATCAGGATGGGCTATTTTTATAAGCTCTTTTGCTCTTTCACTTACAGAGCGTCCTTTTAGTCTTGCAATCCCATATTCTGTAACAACATAATGAACAAGGGTTCTTGGAAGAGTGGTAATTGTCCCTGGCTGAAAATATGGAACTATTTTTGATTTAATATTTCCCTCTTTATCTTTGCTTGTTGAATTAAGTGCAATTATTCCTTTTCCGCCTTTTGAATGAAAAGCACCTGCAATAAAGTCAAGCTGTCCGCCTGTTCCTGAAATGTGTGAAAAACCATGGCTTTCTGAAGACACCTGGGAAAAAAGATCAACTTCTAAAGCATTGTTTATTGCAGTAAATTTGGGATTTAAAGCTATTATTTTAGGATCATTTATGTAGTTTACAGGATATGAAGCACAGTTTGGATTTCTGTCAATAAAATCATAAAGTCTTTTTGATCCAAGAGCAAAAGTATAAGCCATTTTTCCTTTATCAATAATTTTATTAAATCCTGTAATAATCCCTGCCTCATAAAGATCTGCAAATGCATCAACAAGCATTTCTGTGTGTATTCCAAGATTTTTTAAAGTGGAATGTAAAAGTCTTTTTCCAATAAAATTGGGTAAAGCTCCTATTCCAAGCTGAAGTGTTGCTCCGTCTTCAATTTCTTCCAAAATATATTCTGCAATTATTTTTTCCTGGGGTGAGGCATCAGGTGCAGTCAGTGCTGGAAGGGGATATCCGCTTGTCTGAATAACAGCATCTACCCTTGAAATATGAATTGTTTCCTGATTTCCTCCCATTGCATATGGAATATGGGGATTTGTTTCAATTATAATTCTTTTTGCTTTATCAAGCACTGCTGAAGAAAGTGAATTGCTTATTCCGAAATTGAAGTTTCCCCTTGGTCCCATGGGTGTTGCACAAAGAAAAATATGGTCATATTGTCTGTATTTTCTTATCATTCTTGGACCTTCATGGTAGGTCAGGGGAATATATGAAATTTTTTTATCCTTAAAAAGGCCTCTTGAAATTTTGCCGAAATGCCAGTCTTCAAATTTTATATTTTTGTTTATGTCTGCACAAAGCGGTCTTTTTGTAAAACATACAGATTCAATAACAAGGTCATTGAGGTTTTTGCATCTTTTGGCAAGGGCTGCATCTGTCATACATGGAAAAAGGGAAAATTCAGAATAATAGATTCTATCCCCGTTTTTTATTTCAGATACAGCTTCATCAGCACTTATTGTTTTTTGTTTAAGCATTTCTTCATTTGGATTATACATTCATGCCTCCATAAAATTTACTTCCAGACAAAAATTGCATATAAAATTGTTTGGTGCCCCGGCCCACGAACTAAAACCGGGGACTTTTTGCTGATGAAACTATGAGCTCACTATCCATACAGCTTTATCAAAGGCCATTTGAACGACCTTTTCGCCGACACGTCCGATTATAAAATCCTGAACCTTTGAAACTCCTTTTCTTCCAATAAAAATTGTACCCCAATTATTTTTTTCAGCTGTTTCATAAATGCCTAAGGCACGGCTTAAATATGCTTCAATTATTCCTGTATCTGCATTTTTAGGATCAAATCCAAGGGTTTTGAGTTTTTCAACTGCTTTTTGAAGTTCAGGTTCAATTTTTTTGGTTCTTATTTTAACTCTTTCCTCTTCAATTGGCATTGATTCAGGATCGATATTTGTAAAAAACAGGTTATAATCTCCCTGAATAAGTTTTACAGATCTTGAAACATGCCTTAGATGAATTTTTTTTGAGGAATTACAAAAAATCTGACCTGCAAGTTTTACAGATTTTTTTGCACCTTCAGATCCGTCAAAGCCTATTAAAATATTTTCAGTTTCAGGGTTTTCTCCAACAAGAACAAGGGTTGTAAAAGTAAGTTTTGATACAAGTTTTGCTGCAACCGAGCCAAGAGGAATATTTCTCAGATTGGTCAGTCCTTTTCTGCCTATGAATAATGCCGAATAACCTTTTGAAGCTTCGGCAATTATATCCCTTGTTATGCCTATTTTTCTTGGCTGGGTTTTTACATGAATATTTTCCTCTGGAAATCCTTCATCAATAAATTTTTTTTTGGCCTTTGAAAGAGAATTTGTGAAAATTTTGTTGTGTTTTGTAATCCAGTCCTCAAGAGCTTCTTTTTTAAGACTTTCTTCAGGCATGGCGTCTATATCCCAAAATGATTCTGGAATATCTGTTCCAACAAGAAAAAGAACTATTTCTGAATTTTTAGGAAGAATTTTTGCCGCATAATTAACAGCTTCAAGTGAAGTATCTGAACCATCTACAGATATAAGATATTTTTTATTGTTCATTGTTACCCCCTGTGCGTAGTTTGTTGTTGAATGTTTAATTGCAACTGGAGTGCCAGGTTTTTAAAAAAAAGAAATTACCTTGGATTAAGGCAGGTTATGCTTCAAATTAATGATAAATTCCTTAAAAATTAAAAATCTTGTCAATAAGTTTACATAAAATGTAAAATCATTTTACATTTTTTAAGGAAAATAAGGGTTTCACAATTTAGGAAATTAAAGATATATTTTGACTATATTAAAACTTTAAAAAGCTGGTACCTATGTCAAAAAAGACTAATTTTGTAAATAAAATAAAATTTACAGGCATTGTTTTTATTGCAGTAACAGCAGTAAGCCTTACTATTGTTGATGCATATTATTCTCTTAAAGGATTTTCCCTTGCTGCACTTAAAATGAGAAATGAGTATATTGAAAAAAATAAAAATGTCATAAAAGAGCAGGTGCTTGGGATTTCAGATATGATTTCCCATGTAAAATCAGAAAGTTTTGAACTTTCAAAACAAAGCATAAAGCAAAGGGTTAATGAAGCCCATTCAATTGCCTCCCATATTTATGAAACAAATAAAGAAATTAAAACCGATTCAGAAATTATGGAAATGATTTTTGAAGCATTAAGGCCTGTAAGGTTTGAAAAAGGAAAAGGATATTATTTTGTAACAAGGCTTGACGGAGTAGAGCTTCTTTTTTCAGACAGACCAGAAATGGAAAAAAAGAATCTTTACAATATTAAAGATTCAAACGGTCAGTATGTAATTCAGGATATGATTGATATTGTTAGAAAAAAAAAAGAAGGTTTTTATGAATATAATTGGTCCAAGCCGGGAAAAGAAGGAAGAAATTTTAAAAAAATTTCATATATAAAAAAATTTGAACCATATAATTTTTTAATAGGGACCGGAATTTATCCAGAAGAAGCAGAAGAAGTGATAAAGGAAGATCTTCTCCGTATGATAAGTAAATTAAGGTTTGGAAATGAAGGCTATATTTTTGTAAATAAAGCAAATGGAGATGCCCTTGTTTCAAACTGCACTTTTTTTCCAAAAGGCACTAAGCTATGGGATGTTTTTGATGATCCGCAAAATTTAAAGAAAATTTTTGAAATGGAAGTAGAAGCTTCCCAAAAAAAAGAAGGCGGATACATTGAGTATTTGCTTAGAAAACTTTCAGATCGAGAAACTGTTTCAAAAAAAATATCCTTTGTTTACCGTGAACCCAATTTTAACTGGATTATAGGAACAGGTTTTTATATGGACGATTTGGAAGGTGAAATTAGCAGGGTAAAAATATCCATGGTTTCATTTTTAAAAACAAGATTTTTATATTCTGCAGGATTTTCTTTTATAATTGTTGCTGTTTTTATTCTTTGGTTTAGAAAAACAAATAAAAAAATTGAAAATGATTTTAAGCTGTTTTCTTCCATGTTTAAAACTGCTGCTGAATCAGACCAGCAAATTAACAGCCATTTAATTAAATTTAAAGAAATTGAAGAAATGGCTGAAAATGCCAATAAAATTTTTCAGTCCAAAAAAAGTTTTGAGCAAAAACTAACAGATGAAAAAGAAAGGCTTTTTGTAACAATAAGATCAATTGGTGATGGTGTTGTATCCTGCGACACTTCAGGATTTATAGAAAACATGAACAATCAGGCTGAAAAACTTACAGGTTTTGCAATTTTTAATGCAAAAGGCCTTAAAATACAGGATATTTTTAAAATTTATGATTCAAAAGGCAAAAAAATTGAAGGTTTTACAGATGATGTCCTTTTAAAGGGAAAAACCGTAAGAAACAAAGAAGATATTGTCCTTGTCTCAAAAACACAAAAAAAATTTAATATTTCATATACAATTTCTCCAATAATGGATTTTAATAAAAATATTACAGGACTTGTTCTGGTTTTTTCAGATATTTCAGAAAAACTTAAAATAAAAAAAGAACTTGAAGAGTCCAAATTAAGATTTCTTAAAATTACTGAAAATACCAATGATGTAATTTACAGAATGTCTATTCCTGAAGGAAAATATATTTATATGAGTCCTTCTTCACAAAAACTTTTTGGCTATCCTCCAGAATATTTTTATGAAAATTCTCTGATAATAGAAAAACTTATTCATCCGGAATTTAAAAAATATTTTGAAAAAGAATGGAATAAAATTTTAAACGGTAAAATTTCACCTTCATATGAATATAAAATTATTGATTGTTATGGCAATGAAAGATGGATTTATCAGAAAAATATTTCAGTAACAGATGATTCAGGGAATCTTGAGGCAATAGAAGGCATAATTACTGATATAACTGATAAAAAAAAGGCAGAACAGGAACTTATAAACATTGAAAAATTAAAAAGTGTTGGAATTCTTGCAGGAGGAATAGCCCATGATTTTAATAATATTTTGATGGGTCTTTACGGAAACCTTTCACTTGCAAGAAAAAAACTTGAAAAAGATCATCCTGCCGGCAAGTTTATTGAAGCAGCTGAAAAATCAATGGATCGTGCATCCATGCTTTCAAACCGGCTTTTAACTTTTGCAAAGGGAGGAACTCCGGTTAAATCAGATGTTGATCTTATACAGCTTGTTAAGGAAGTTGTAAGCTTTGATCTTTCAGGAAGCAGGGTTGCAGCTGTTTTTGACATAAAAGAAGATACTGGAAACATAAAAGCTGACAAGGGACAGATTCAGCAGGTTTTTTCAAATCTTGTTATTAATTCAGTTCAGGCCATGCCGGAAGGCGGAAAAATTTATATTTCCATGGAAAATGTTTTTATTGAGAAAAATGAAGTGTTGGATCTTTTGGAAGGAAAATATGTGAAAGTCTGCGTTTCTGATGAAGGTTTGGGAATAAATCCGGAAAATCTCGCAAAAATATTCAATCCCTATTTTACAACAAAGGAAAAAGGGAGCGGACTTGGCCTTGCTGCTGTTTATTCCATTATAAAAAATCATCAGGGTCATATAGATGTTTTTTCTGAAAAAGGAAAAGGAACAAAATTTACAATTTATCTGCCCTATTCAGGAACTCAGGAAAAAATTTTTCAGGCAGAAATTGAGAAAAATGAAAGCAGTATGAAAAAAGCAAAAATTCTTATTATGGATGATGAAGAAGTAATTTTAAATATTGCAAAAGAAATTCTTATTATGAAAGGTTTTGAAGTTGATGTTTCAAAAAACGGAGATGAGGCTTTGCTGAAATACAGGCAGGAATTTGAAGAAAATAAGCCTTTTGACCTTGTTATAATGGATCTTACCATTCCTGGGGGGAAAGGCGGAATAGAAACTCTAAAGGAAATCCATCAAATAAATCCTGGTGCAAAAGCTCTTGTTTCAAGCGGATATTCAGGTGATGAAGTTATGTCAAATTTCAAAAATTACGGATTTATGGGGGTAGTCACAAAACCCTATACAATGAAAAAACTTTTCCAGGAAATTGAAAGAGTTTTAAGTGATTAAACTTAAAACTCAGGGTCTTGCAATGTTTTTTCCAAATTATGGGAGATAGGTTTTAGCAATCCTTGTAAAATCCATTACTTCCTTTTCAACCCAGTTTTTATCAAAGCCCATGTTTTCAGCCATAAATTCAGCTGTTTTTGGAGCTATTTTTATTGTTTCTGCAGCATCAAGAAAAAGAGCTCTTGTTCTTCTTGCAAGAACATCTTCTAATCTCTGGGGTGCTTCATTTTTTATTGACCATAAAATTTCACCGTAAGTATATGGAAAAACCGGAGAAAGTTTGAGTGAGAGTTTTTTGTCTGTTTTTTCAAGCTTTTTAATTTCTTCAAGGTCTTTTCCAAACTGTGAAAGATAAAGGCTTTCTTCCGGGCTTGAATGGGCATAGCCTTTTAATTTAAGTGTTTCAGTAATGCATTTTTTTCTTTTAAGTCCTGCAAATTTTGCTGCTGTGTCTATTGTATCTTCAGCCATTTTTCTATAAGTTGTCCATTTGCCGCCACTTATTGTTATGAGACCTGACTGGGAAATTTCAAGATGATGATCCCTTGAAATATTTGATGTTTTTGTTTCTGTTTCACCTTTAATAAGGGGTCTTATACCTGAGAATATGCTTTTTACATCTGAAAGTTTTGGTTTTTTTGAAAGATATTTTCCTGCATGATCTAAAAGAAAATCTATTTCATCTTTTAATGGAACAGGTTCTGTTACAGATTTTTCAATTTCAGTATCTGTTGTTCCAATAATTATTTTGTCATGCCAGGGTACTGCAAAAAGGACTCTTCCGTCGTCTGTATGCGGAACCATGATTGCAGCTTCACCTGGAAGAAAAGAAGAATCAAGAACAAGATGGGTTCCCTGGCTTGGAGCAATTAGTTTTGATGTTTTTCCTGAATCAATTGATCTTAACTCATCAATAAAAGGCCCTGCTGCATTTATTACAGCCTTTGCCTTTATTTCATATTCTTCACCTGAAATCTGATCCTTTGCCTTGATTCCGCAGATAAGATCGTTTTCTTTTAAAAAACCTGTGCATTTAATATAATTTAAAGGAATTCCTCCCTGTTCAGCCATTGTTCTCGCAAGAGCTATTCCTGTTCTTGCATCGTCAAACTGGCAGTCATAGTATAGAACTCCGCCTTTAAGGCCTTTTTGATTTATGGATGGAAGTTGTTTTATTGTTTTTTCCAAAGAAAGGTATTTGGATTTTTTAAGCCCGAGTTTTCCTGCAAGAATATCGTAAAGCTTCATTCCTGTTCCATAAAAAGGGCCTTCCCACCATTCATACTGGGGCACAATAAAAGATTGATGTCTTATAAGATGGGGTGCATTTCTTGATAAAATTCCCCTTTCATGAAGGGATTCCATAACAAGGGTAATATTTCCCTGCTGCAGATATCTTACTCCTCCATGAATCAGTTTTGTGCTTCTTGAGGATGTTCCTGATGTAAAGTCAAGGGCTTCTACAAGAAGAACGCTATATCCCCTTGAAGCAGCATCAAGTCCGGCTCCAAGTCCTGTTGCTCCTCCTCCGGCAATTATTATGTCAAAACCTGAATCCTTTTTTTCAATCATTTTGGAAAGCAAATGTTTTCTTTTCATTTTAAGGACTTTTCTTTTAGTTTAGTGATGAAAGTATGCTATATTTTTTAAAATAAAATTTATTTTATAGTGACATACATACAATATTTTATCAACTTTTGATAAAAGTTCCATATTTCCTCCTTTTTATAAACTTTTGGTCAGATTTATGATTTGGAGTTTAAGATAGTATTTAAATCAATCAAAAAATAAGGAGCTACAATGAACAGGGCAATTTATTTTTGTATTTTTTCTGTGGTTTTTGTTTTAAATGTTTTTGCCAGTGAAATTACTATTGTTACAGAGCAGTATCCTCCCTATGAATTTATAGAAAATGGCAAATGGACAGGTCATGATGTTGATATAGTAAAAAAAGCTTGTGAGCGTTTTGGAGTTAGTGCTGTTTTTAAGGAATATCCATGGAAGAGATGTCTGAAAATGATTGAACACGGGGATGCACAAGCCATAATATCTGCAATGAATACACCTGACAGGCAAGAATATATATTGTTTCCTGTCTCAAATCTGAGTTATGAGAAAAATGTTATTTTAGGTCATAAAGCCAATGATTTGATAATTGATTCCCTAGATGATTTAAAGGGGAAGACCATAGGCCTGCAAAGCGGATATTCCTATGGAGATGAATTTGATCATTATAGTGGTTTGTTAAAGGATTTTTCTTTTTCCCAGGAATTAATGCTAAAAAAATTCCACGCAAAAAGAACTGAGCTTATTATAGGAAATGAAGCGGTAATTCTGTATTTAAATAAAAAATTGAATTTTGAGCCTGTCAAGGTTCTTTATGCTGTATCAGAAGACCCTCTTTATATTGGGTTTTCAAAGGTACATCCAGATGGAAAAGAACTTTTTGAAAAATTCAGTAAAGCATTGGCTGAAATGAAAAAGGAAGGGATTATTGATGCATTAATTAAAAAATACCAATAATATATTATAATTTAAACCTAAATTGAGCGATTTTTAAGTTTGCTGCATATAACGGCAAATTGTATCAGGCTTTGCTTTGCGTGATGCAATTTAACGCCGTAGATGCAGCAAAATTGGAAAGCTCGCAGGGTTCATATTTTTAAATGTAATAAGCTTAAATCATTGAAAATTTAATAATTTAAAAATATGAAACGCTCAAGTTAGGTTAAACTAAACTTTTATAAGTTTTGTAATAGTTTATGCTGATTAAATTTTTCGGTTTTATATTTGATTTGAGCCACTGGTATTTTTATTCGGTTTGCAGTCTGAAAAATAAAAAATTTTTCAAAGGCATATTAATAATTTGATATAGAGGGAATTAATGAATCCAAAAAGACCAATATGGTATTTACCCGAAAAAGATCTTGTCCAGGTAATTGATCAGAGAAAGCTTCCCCATGTTTTTGAAGTTTTTGATATAAAAAATTGTGATGATACTGTTTATGCAATAAAAAATATGGTTGTAAGAGGTGCTCCTCTTATAGGTGTTACTGCTGCCTGGGGTTTTTATATGTCTTTAAAAGGATCAAATGCAGAAGATAATGTTGTTTTTGAACTTGAAAAAAAAATAAACAGCTCAAGGCCTACTGCCATGAATCTTTTTTATGCAACCAAAAAAGTAAGAGCTGCTGTTTTAAAGGAAACTTTCGCAGATAAAAGAATTGAGGCTGCAAAAAGAGCTGCTGAAGAAATTGAAGCAGCTGAAATTTATAATTGCAGAAAAATCGGTGAGTTTGGTGTTTCTTTGATCGAGGATATTTATTCATATAAAAAAGATGTGGTAAATATTTTAACACATTGCAATGCAGGCTGGCTTGCCTGTGTAGAATACGGAACAGCAACTTCTCCCATTTATCATGCCCACGAAAAAGGTATTCCTGTCCATGTCTGGGTTGATGAAACACGCCCTTTGAATCAGGGAGCAAGGCTCACAGCCTGGGAGCTTGACCAGGCAAAAGTTCCATATACAGTTATTGCAGATAATACAGGCGGACATCTTATGCAGCATGATCTTGTAGATATTGTAATTGTAGGAAGTGACCGCACAACAATAAATGGAGATGTTGCAAATAAAATCGGTACATATTTAAAGGCCCTTGCTGCAAGGGACAACAGGATTCCCTTTTATGCAGCTCTTCCTGGCTCTACAATAGATTTTGAGCTTGAAAACGGAGTTAAAAATATTCCAATTGAGCTGAGAAACGAAGATGAAATCAAATATATTGAAGGCCTTGGTTCAAAAGGTGTGGAAAAATTTCTTATAACTTTGGAAAATGCCCATGCAGCTAATTATGCCTTTGATGTTACACCAGCAAGGCTTGTTACAGGAATTATAACTGAAAAAGGGATTGCAAGAGCTGAAAAAGACGATCTTTTAAGGTTATTTCCTGAATACAGATATAATAGATTACATAATTAGCTGCTGAACGAAAACGGCCTTTTTTGCTCATTCTTAAGTCAGATTCAAAATTTAATCCTCAAAATACTCAATGTATCCTAAAGGTTAAATTTTTCAACTTCCTTGAATGAAACAAAATTCTCGTTTTCGGCCAATCACTAATTAGTGGCTGAACTGAAACTGCCTTTTTTGTTCAGTTTGAGTGAAAAAATTATTTTTAGAATAGTTAAAAATACATTTTTAATTCAGCTGCTAAGTATTTGTTTTCTTCGAAAATTATCAATAGTACTTTTTTGTGCAGGCACAGATAAATTTTTTTTTCATAATATTATGCCTGCTACCACACAACAGACTGAACATTTTCGACTTTAAGAATTTTTTTTATGATTGTGTGTTTGTCTTTCATTTTTCTGCTTCTGATATTAAGCTCAAGAGTTCTTCTGTTCTCTTTTACATCAGCAGATATGGATGTGCTTTGAATAATAATAGGATATTCCTTTAAAATGCTAAGGCATTTTTCTTCAATAAGATCGGCAGATTTAAGGTCAGATACTATGGATATCTTGCTGTATTTAACCGATGGTATTATTCTGCCGACAGGATCAAGTCCTATAAGTACAAAAAGGGCAATTATTGTTCCCATAATCGCAGGTACATAAAGTCCAAGTCCAACAATTATGCCAATAGCAGCAATAAACCATACGCAGGTTGCAGTTGTAAGACCTCTTATCAAATCATTTGATTTAAGGATTGTTCCTCCTCCTATAAAGCCTATGCCTGTAACAATACCTGCTGCAATACGCCAAGGGTCTATCCGGAAAACAGAGTCTACACCTTGGGGAACATATAGATTTTGAACTGTTTGTGAACTGGCCATTATTATTGTTGATCCAAGACAGACAAGAATGTGGGTTCTAAGCCCTGCTGCCCGGCCGTGGAATTCTCTTTCTAGTCCAACAAGGCCACTTAAAAAAGTTGCAAGCAAAAGTTTGGCTCCAAGTTCTATGTATACATGCGGAATTTCAAACATTGTTTGTTCCTTTTTTCATAAAAATTGATTACTTGATATTAGGAACCAGCCAGGTAAAAAGTCAAATTTAAAAAAATTTATATAGGCTGAAAATTATGCTTTAAAAAAAATGACATATTTTTTTAATAAAATAACTTATTGATTTGATAAATAAAATTCATATAAACAATGTTTTAATCAAAATTTATTAATTTAAAAATATGAAACGCTCAATTTAGGTGGGAATAAAGTGAAATTATATGAGGCCTGAATGGAGTATTTTAAGAATTAAATTTTGAAGCTGACGCCGAAATGGACAAAAAAGACCGTTTTCGTTCATCAGATAAAAAGTCTGCATTGTGAAATGAACCCTAATCTATTTAAACCCATTAACCATTAAGGAAAATTAATATGGCAATTTTGGATAAAGTCAGAAACTACATGGAAAGCCGTATAATTCTAACAGGTGCCGAACTTGATATTTTTACTCTTATTCACAGAAAAATAAGCACAGCTGATGAAATTGCCCAAAAATTAAATGCTGATAAAAGGGGTACTGCCAGGC
Source organism: Desulforegulaceae bacterium (assembly GCA_034007295.1). Taxonomy (GTDB): domain Bacteria; phylum Desulfobacterota; class Desulfobacteria; order Desulfobacterales; family JACKCP01; genus JACKCP01. Next base: position 19,077 of record JAVERC010000044.1, read on the forward strand.
TTCTTGATGCACTTACGGTTTTTGGTATTCTTGAAAAAAAAGATTTTAAATATTCAATTAAGCCTGAGTTTTTCACTTTGTCTTCAGATCACCCTGAATCAGTACTTCCAATGGTTTTGCATATGAACGACTTGTGGGACAGCTGGACTTATCTTACTGAGGCAGTAATTGAAGGTAAAAATCCTGGAAAAACTGACTTTCCAGATGATTTTGAAAAAAATACCCGATCTTTTATAGGTGCAATGCATGTTGCCGGAAAAAATCTTTCTCTAAAAATTGCATCAAGTCTTGATTTGTCAGAATTTAAAAAGCTTCTTGATATCGGAGGTGCTTCGGGTACTTATACAATTGCCTTTCTTGAAAAAAATCCTTTGATGAAAAGCATTGTATTTGATCTTCCCCAGGTTATTGATTTTTCAAAAAAAGGAATTGAGGCTGCTGGTTTAAGTGACAGGGTTGAATTTGAAACAGGAGATTATAATTTCAGCGAGCTTCCAAAAGGATGCGATCTTGCTCTTTTATCAGCAATAATTCATCAGAATAGTCCAAAGGAAAATTTAGAGCTTTTCAGAAAAATTTATAATGCAATCAAACCAGGTGGAATGCTTGTAATAAGGGATCATATTATGGACAGCACCAGGACAAAACCTGCTTTGGGCAGTGTATTTGCAATAAATATGCTTGTGGCGACAAACGGAGGAGATACATATACTTTTGAAGAAGTTAAAAATTTTCTTGAAAAATCAGGTTTTAAAGATGTTTTGTTTGAATTGCAAGGAGAAAATATGGATTGTCTTGTAACTTGCAGAAAATAGTAAACAAGCTGAATTAAGAGTTCAAAGAAAATTTTTTTGTAATCAGATTTAAAAAAAACAAATAATTATTTGTTAGAATTTTATACTTGTTTCTGTTAGCTTCATTTTATCATTAAACATTTAAAATATCGGCTCTTATCCATGTTATCATTATTAAGTCGTTTTGTTTCATTTCTTCCACTCTGGGCTGCATTGGCTTTTGGCCGATTTATCGGCTTTATCTGGTATTATATTATTCCTGTAAGAAAAAAACTCTGTATGGAAAATATTAATCGTGCTCTTGGAAATGAGCTTTCCAAAGATGAGCAGAAAAAAATAATCCGCAGATTTTTTTCAAATTTTTCCATGTCTTTTATTGAAATTCTTCGTATTCCTCATATGTCTCTTAAACAAAATGAAAAATTTGTAAAAATTGAAGGCTGGGAAAATATGGAAGAAGCTCTTGAAAAAGGAAAAGGAGCTATTTTATTTGCAACCCATATAGACAATGTTGACCTTGGGGGCTGTTCAATGACCATGCGGGGTGCTCCAATTTCAGTTGTGGTAAGAAAAATGGGTAAATCAGCAGAAAAATTTATTTCAAGTGTCAGGGAAAATACAGGAGTAACAATTATTGGAGGAAAGAATTCAAAAGACTATATAAAAGAACTTCTTTCTGAAAATAAAATTGTTACAATTGTTGCAGATCAGCATCTTTCAAGACGAAGATCCATAGCATGTGAGTTTTTCGGGCAATGGGCCTCAACAACTCCTGCTCCAAGCAGATTTGCCTTTGAAACAGGAGCTTTGATAATTCCTGCTGTAATAAACCGGGTTGGAAAAACAGGATATCATCATGTAAAGGTTTTTCCGGCATTTATTCAGGAAACGCCGCATAATGACAGAGAGCTTGATATCCGCCACAATACACAAAGGCTGAATCGTATTATTGAAGGCTGGGTTCGTGAAGCTCCGGATCAGTGGTGGTGGTTTCATAAGCGGTGGAAAGTTCAGGATAATCCTGAAGGCTGGAATATTCCTGAGGATTCTTTTTTAATGGATAAGGAAAAAACTGAATAATTTTACCGTGCATCAATATTTTAATGCACGGCAAAAAATATCTAGGCGTTTTTGCGGTTAAGGTAAAACATATGTGGAACAATCATTTTATTGGGTTTGTTTGTTCCGTCATAAAAAAGATTTATAACAGGAATATTGAATTCTTCCTGAATTTTTCTGAAAAGGGAGGATGAAATAACTCCGGGACAGCAAAAAACAGGATTAACATGAATCACGGCATCAACAGCCTTATGTTTTATGTAATATAGAAGGCGTCCTGTGCTGATTGTTGTTTCACCTGTTATGAATTCTTTGAAACCAAACTCCTTCATAAGTTCATGGCATTCATCAAGACCTGGTTCAAAAAGGGTTTCATCTAAAATATCCTTAAAAATCTCCTCAAACTTTGATTCATATCCAGCCATTGTTTTCCAGAGTTTCGGGTCTTCATCAAATTCAACCACATCTGAATGGGCAGTATGAAGCATCAGCTCATTGTATGAGGGAAGAAGAATTTCTCCCCCAAGTTTTTGGGCATAATCACAGATGTCGTCATTTAAAATATGGTTGTATTTTGCATACATATCACCAAGTATGCCTATTCTTGGTTTTCTGTAGTCTGGCAGGGGAAGTTTTAAAAACTCATTTTTTATTTCTTCTGCAGCCTTGAAAAGGGATTTTTTGTTTAAAATATGCTGTCTGATTATTTCTTCGGATTTTTCAACCACCTCAATTGTTTTTCCCTCTTCCTTTTCATAGGGAAGATATCTGAATTTCAGCTTGTTTAAAATGGAAGACAAAAATGTAACGGAAAGAAGATATGCATTTGAACGGGCCGGAAGTCCCGGAACTGCTTCAAGTCCGTTTTTATTCATTATTTTTATGTTTCCCGCTCCTGCATTTGCACAAGAAAGCCTGATAAGGTTTGCATACTGATTGAAATTGCATGAAAGACATAAATTTGGAAGGTAAACAACAGTTTTTTCAGGATCGTAATTTTTGTTTTTCATTGTGGAAATAACTGAACCTGCAATAGCAACATTTGGAAGGCATTCGCCTCCTGTAACATATCTGTAGCCTGTATTGAGCATTTCCCTGTCAAGTTCGCAGACTTCGGCATCAAAGCCTGCACCTTCAAAAACAGCCTTTTGAAGTGAGTTTATTCTTTTATCTGTCATGGGAATTAAAACCCTGTCTCCCTTTTCAAGGCTGTCAGGGGAGCAGGACTTTCTTTTTGGCTCAGAAATTTTTATTTTTTTCAGGTTAAAATCGCTTACAAAAGTATCTATCGCAGCTTCTATTCTTGTCATATAACCTACATCACTGCTGTGTTCATCAAGCTGTAAAATAAGATAAGGCTTTCCTGCCTTTTCCATGTAATCCCTGAAATAATTTATAAGGTAAGAATCAGGACTGCATCTGAAACAGGTTAAAAATATAGGGTATAAATCTCTGTTTTTTCTTACGGATTCAAGAGCAAGAAGAATCTGCTGTCCAAAATACCAGTGCATGTTTTCAAGATGATCTGCATTTTTATCTTCATTTTCAAGATCAAGCATTGACTGGCTTAAAATGTCAAAACCCATTGATTCAAGTTTGGCAGGTATTCCAAGGTTTATTCTTTTATCAAAAAGAGTGTATGGTCGTCCAAGAAGTAAAATTTTAGGCTTGTCTGTTTTTTTGTTTAAAACAGATTTTCCCTGTTTTACAAAATTTTTCTTTTTATCCATAAACTCAAGTCTTGACTCAATATATGCTTTTACAATGTCTTCTCTTTTAACAGATAAAATTTCAGATATAGAATCAGCAAGCATGTTTCCAACAGCTTCATCGGTTGTATTGTTAAGCCTTAATTTGGGGTGAAGTATTTTATTTTTGAAATCAAATCCCGGAAGAAAATTTATAATTGAGCCTGCATATGAAGAGTAATAGCAGAAGTATGAGTCTGTGTCCTTTTGTCTGAAAAGCTCTTCCTTCTCAAGTTTTTTAGTGTAGCTCTGCTCATTTATAATAGTTGGAAGAAAGATAAAATCCGGATTTTTTCTGAAAAGGGATTCAACCATTCCATGGGACAATGCCATTGGTGCACAAAAGTCTGCATTTATCATTGTCATCCCTTTGCTTAGCTTTTGAGCAGAACTTTTTTCAATTATTACATTAAATCCAAGTTTGTTGAAAAAACTCTGAAACATTGGAAGATATTCAACCATGTATAGTGTTTCAGGAATGCCGATAACTGGTTTTGAACTGTTTTTTAAGTTTACTGCTTCTGATTTAAAAATTTCATAAAATGATTTTTCAAAGGCTGAAACAGTTTCTTTTTTTCCGGCTTTATTGTCATTGTAATCTCTTCCGCATTTAAGTCCCCAGGCTGTTTTTCTCTCTTTGGTTGTATAAACCCGAAGTTCACACCGGTTATGACACAGAGTGCATATTTCGGACTCAACCTTGCATGTAAAATCAATCCCTTCAAAAGAAGATTTTGTGATTTTTTTCTCCATAAGAGTGATAACGCAGCCTATGGCACCTGTCAGATGACAGTATTTTGAAACATTTACAGGTTTACCAAGTTTATTCTGAAATACTGCAACAAGTGCCTTGTTTCTTGCAGTTGCTCCCTGAAACCAGATTTTTTGACCTGTCTGGCTTTTTCCAACAACCTTTGAAAGATAATTGTCGCACACACTGTTTAAAACAGCTCCCATTATTTCTTTTTTGTCCCAGCCTTCTGATAAAAAGATGTTTAAGTCTCTTTCCATATAAACTGTGCATCTGTCAGATGTAAAAGGTGCTTTTTTTCCTTCAACTGCATCAGATATTTCAGAAAGCTCCATACCAAGGCGGATTGCCTGTTCCTCAATAAAAGAACCTGTCCCTGCCGCACACACATAGTTCATGGTTGCCTGGGTAACAACACCTTTGTCAATCAGAGTGAATTTTGAGTCCTGACCCCCGATTTCAATAATTGTGTCAACCTCAGGGTCAAGTTTAACAGAGCCTTTTGCATGGGCTGTAATTTCATTTACACAAAGATCAGCTCCAGTAACATCTTTTATAAGCTCCCTTCCGGACCCTGTTGTTGCAACACCGCAGATAACTGGATCAATATCTGAAAAAAGATTTTTTACGGCCTTGAAAAGTTCTGTCACAGCATTTACGGGATCTCCTTTTGTTCTTGAATAAAGTCCTGCAAGAATATCTCCCTCAAGGTCTGTTACAACAGCTTTTGTACTTGTGGAGCCCACATCGATTCCAATGTAGATTTTAATGTTTTTCTCTTTGGGTGTTTTATATTTTGTTATTTCAATTTTATTTTCAATATATGTAAGATCTTTTTCAAAATCAGGATAATCAGGAAGGTTTATTACAAGGGGCTTTCTGATTTCTCTTTTTTGGCCGTCTCCGGAGGTAAGTTTTTCTATATCATCAAATCTGTTTTTACCAAGAACAGCTGCTCCGAATGCATTGAAAAAGGTGCTTAATTCATGAACAATAACCTGTTTTTCAAGGGAATTTGCAAGTTCCTTTACTATTTTTTTATTTCTGCTCATTCCGCCTGTTAATAAAACATTTCCTTTGAGTTCTCTTCCTTTTAATGTATTTGAAATTACACTTCGTGTCACACCTGTGCAAAGTCCTGCCGCAATTGCATCAGGATTAAAACCCTGTGCCTGGGCATGTATTATATCTGATTTTGCAAAAACAGCACATCTTGTTGCAATTGAAGGTTCAATCCCTTTAAACTCAGCCGCTTTTTGTGAGAGGGTTTCTGTTTCAAAACCAAGCCTTTCTGCCTGCTGATCCATGAAGCTTCCTGTTCCTGATGCACAGTCGGAGTTTACGCTGTGTTCAAGGTAATTGAAATTCTCATCAAGAAGAACAAGTGAAAAACTTTCACATCCAATGGAAAGAATATTTCTGCATTTTGTATCAAGCACACGGTTTGCCTCAACAGAAGCAACAACTGGATCAATTGTTTCAATTTCTTTAAAGTTTATGTTTCCGGTTATTCCGAAAAAACTGTTTTTTGTGTCAAAAGAAGAATTTTTTATTAAATTTAAAACACTTTGAAATGTTTTTGAAATATCTCCGTTGTGTTCCATGCTTCCTGTCATTACAGGTTTATTGTTTTCTAAAACTGCGTAATGTATATTTTTTGAACCAAAATCAAAACCTATGTTCATTTTTTTATTTTCCTGATTTTTTTAATTGTTTACAATTTTTTTAACTCTGCTTTTTTTGAAAATTTTTTTTGTGAAAAAAAAGCAAACAATTAATATCAGAGTTTGATAAAAGCTTGTCAAGCTGTATTTTCGGTTATCCTGGTTCTTTGATTGGAGAGGTGTTTTGCTTAAAAAGCAGTTTTTGTTTTAAAGGTATTTTTTGTTTAATATGAATAAATTTTTATTAGTAAAAAAATGGTTTTCACTAGAAAGTTTTTGGAAATTGGAAAAAATTTTATAAAAAGTTTATATTATAATAAATTTTTTTAGCCTGAAAAATTAAAAATTTTTATTGTCATAAGCTTCTGAATTGTATGGATAATATCCAGGTAAATGTATTATTTAAAATTTAAAATAATTGGCTGAAATAATAAATATTTGAAAATAAAGCAAATATTGCTTGCTATTAAATGGTTTTTAATACACCATACAAAAAGTTTCTCAATTGAGAATTGCAGTTTCGTTATAAAGGAATATCCATTTAAAAAGTGGCATTACCCGAAGTATCGAAATAAATTTAAATTAATTACGTAAGGAAAAGTCACTATGGCAAATGGAACAGTAAAATGGTTTAACGACGCAAAAGGTTTTGGATTTATTGAGCAGGATAATGGTTCTGATGTATTTGTTCATCATACAGGAATTAACTGCACAGGCTTTAAATCACTTCAGGAAGGTGCAAGAGTTACATTTGATATTCAGCAGGGTCCAAAAGGTTCTTCTGCAATAAATGTAACTGAATAATAATTAAAAACAGTTATTGAAAGAAAACCATAATTTTTGCTCATCTGCAGAAAAATAGTTTTCTTTCATATGCCAAATAGAAAAAAGGTTCTTTTGTTTAGTTCAAAAGTGCCTTTTTTTTTGCTTTAAAATTTTTAATAATCGATTATGATTTTCATATATTCAAAAAATATCACGCTTTAATTCAAAAAAACACAGTCAGTTTAAGTATTCTTTCCAAAAAAACCCCTTTATAATTGAAAAATATATAAATTTTAGTTTGTTAAAAGATAAAATGATTTTTTATATCAATATTTTTTTGACGATTTTTTTGTGTACTAATTTATAGCCCGGCTGTATATATATAGATATTTATTAATCAAGCTGTATTTGAAATTATGCAGGGTTTAACCAAGCAGGATAAACTATGCAAAATGGTTAATTAATTAAAATTAACTTAGATCTATTTTATTTACAGCGAAACAATTTAAGGAGTTAAAATGAAAACGGTTTTTGTTAAGATTTTTTTGGCAGGTATTTTTTTATTAAGTTCAGCATTATCAGTAAATGCTGGTGTTATTTATGAGCAGACTTTTAATCCTTATGATGAGGGAGCTTATTTTGCTGAAGATCCAAATTATAAGATGTATGATAATTTCTTTTTATCAGATTCTTTTTCAATAAATAAGGCTTCAATATGGGGAACTTACTGGAGTAACGGTGTTTCACCTGATCCTGCGGTTTTTAACCTTTCTTTTTACACAGATACAAACTTTGATGATCCTGTTTATAATTTTATTTTAAGTGCATCCTCACTTACAGATACAGGGTTTGATCACAATGGTATCTCAGATATTTTAAAAATTGATTTTAACTTTAATACAACTTTGTTCTTTGACGCTTCTAAAGAATACTGGTTTGGCGTTCAGGCATTGAATCCTCTTTCCAATTCTTTTGCATGGCAGAATTCATTTGCTGTAGATAACCTTTACTACCAAAATTCCAATGCAAGAATAAATGATGCAGATGTTGCTTTTTCCCTTGAATATTCACCTGTGCCAGAGCCTGCTTCCTTGATATTATTGGGTGCAGGGATTTTATTTTTGGGCTTAATATGCAAAAAAAAGTTTATTAGCTGCTGATAAATTTATTTAAAATAAGAAGGCAGCCTTTGCCTTCTTATTTATATATTTCACACCTCTTTTATGCTTACGCATAACAAAAAATTCAAGCTAAACAAATTTTGGATTAAAGAAAAATTTTCAAGGAGTTGCTTTTTTAAGGCAGAAAAATGAGTATAAGATGATTTTGAAAAAGTATGGAGTTGAATAAAAGGCTTTATTTAATAAAAAATTAACTTAGTTGCTGAACGAAAACTGCCTTTTTTGTCCATTCTTAAGTCAGACTC
>JAVERC010000092.1:0-4141 GCA_034007295.1 Desulforegulaceae bacterium
GTTTCCAGGTGTGCCATTTGCCTGATATCCTATGAAAAAAATATCATTTTCTTTTTTATCAAGATTAAATTCCAGATGGTTTAAAATTCTTCCTCCATTGCACATTCCGCTTCCTGCAATTATTATGGCAGGACCTTTTATCATTGTAAGTTTTTTGTGGGATTCATAGTTGTCAACACAATAAAGTCCTTTAAAATCAAGAGGATTATCGCCGGAATTTAAAAGATTTTTTGCTTCTTTATCAAAAAATTCATTCAGGGAAGAATAGATTTTTGTTATTTCAAGTCCAAGTGGAGAATCAATAAATACAGGAATTTTTTGTGTCAGTTCAGGAAATTTGTCCTGAAGGGTTTTGTCTGAAAAAAGTCTGTCAAGCTCATAAATAAATTCCTGGGTTCTTCCAAGTGAAAATGCGGGTACAAATACTTTCCCATTGTCTTTCAATGCTTTTGTAAGAGTTTGTCCTAAATTTTCAATTCTTTGTTCCCTTTTTTCATGAACTCTGTTTCCATAAGTTGATTCAAGGATCAGAAGGTCGCAATTGTCTGGTTTATCAGGATCAGGGAGCAGGGGAGTGTGCTTGTTTCCAAGGTCTCCTGAAAATATTATTGAAATTTTTTTATTTTTGGTATGGGTTATTTCAAATTTAATAAAGCATGATCCTAAAATATGTCCTGCATTTGAAAGCTTGAATTTTACTCCGTTTTTAAGGCTGAAATATTCATTGTATTCAAATCCCCATGAAATATCATTTATGGTTTGTTCCAGTTTTGAAATTTCATTTGATGTTTTTTCTGAAAATCCCATGGCATCTTTTAACATTGGAATCATAATTTTTTTTGTTGGATGTGTGCAGATTATTTCACCCTTAAATCCTTTTTCAATAAGTTCGGGGACTCTTCCAATGTGGTCAAGGTGTGCGTGGGTTATGAAAAGAAAGTCTATGTCTTTTACTTTTATCTGGCTTTTTTCAAAAGGGATAGCCTTATCGTTTCCCTGGGGCAGGCCGCAGTCTATCATAATGTTTGGGCCTTTTTTAATTGATAAAATGTGGCATGAGCCTGTTACTGTCTTTTCACCTCCGAGGTGAAAAATCTGATATATGTCTTTGTTTGTTGTTGTCATTTTTTTTGTTTTTAGTTTGATTTTATCAATTTGGTTATATTGCCATGAAGGAGATTTTGCTTTTTACCATTAATTTTATTTATATCATTTCAGGGCAGATTTATAGATTCCCAAGCAAGGAGCTTGGGAACCAGCAATTTTTTTCGCATTAACTATTGTCTTGATTGTCAAGAAGATGAAGTGGAATATCTGTAATTTCATTTTTTAGTAGTTTTTTTACAAGCTCAATGTCAAGGCCAGTGAGTTTGGAGGTTAGTTCCGGTGAAATTCCTTCTTTTCTTGCATTTGCAATAATTGATAATAATCTGTTTTTTTCCCCGATTTTAACGCCTTTTTTTTCCCCAATTTCAAGGCCTCTTTTTTCACCTCTTTTTTCGCCAATTCTCTCAGCATTTGTTACATAAGGCATTTTTTTCTCCTTTTCATATATACTTATTTCCTGAAGAAAAAGTTCTTCTAATTTATCTGGTAAGTTTAAAATCCAGTCAATGAATTTGTATAAATCCAATACTTCTTTTTCCAAATATCCTTTTTCATATAAGAGTTTTGCAAGCTCAAATTTCCATTGCTTTCTAAGAGATGTATCATTCTTTGTTTCAAGAGCTTTCAAGTGTGCCATTACAACAATGGCAAAAGGGTTATTTGTTTTTTCAAGATAAGTCCATTTGTCTTTGTAATCAAGCAGTTTTGTGCTTATAAAATTTAATCCCATTTGTGAACCCCACATTCCATAATTAAAAGGTTCGGGATTCCATGATGGCGATTCATCTGCAAGAATTGCTATACTTGTAACAGGTGTTTTAAATCTGTCATAAATTCTGTAATTGTAAACAAACATTCTTTCTGAAAAATCTTTTTCTTTTTCTGCCTGAACTTCTACATGAATTAAAATCCATTTGGTCTGATTATTTTTAAGGGTTACCTCTACAAGTTTGTCTGTATAGCGTTTCCCAACTTCTGAAGCTTTGGTTATTTTTTGAAATTCCTTATCAAGGAATTTTATTTTTTTGTTCCAGTCAATTTCTTTTACAGAATCAGGAACAAAAAATTCCATAAACTGTGGGAAAAATGCTTCTATTATGTCTTTCCAGGGGGAATCAAAATCTGATTTTGGTGTTTGTTTCATAATTTTTCAAAATTTTTTTAAGATTTTAGTGGTAAGATTTTTTAAAAAATCAAGAATAGGACATGATAATTTTTTCAAATTCCCTGATTGAACTGAATGTTTTCAGCTGTTGTCATGGCAAGTTCTCCACCTGTTTTTGAAATATTTTTAAGTGAGTTCACAATAACCTATGTTTTAATTTATAATGTTATATCCTGATTTTTTTAAATAGCCTGAAAGCTCATTTCTTGCAGAAGTATCCCCATGCACCAGCTTAACAGCCTTTGGTTTTTGCTCCATTGATTTTACCCATTCAACCAGAAAATTTTTATCAGCATGTGCAGAATAACCTGATAAATTGTGAACTTTTGCTTTTATATAAATTTTTTCATTATTGATTTTTACATACCCGTTTGATCGTTTTGAATATTTAACAATGTCACTTCCTTTGGTTCCCTGTGCCTGATATCCTATGAAAAAAATATCATTTTCTTTTTTATCAAGATTAAATTCCAGATGGTTTAAAATTCTTCCTCCATTGCACATTCCGCTTCCTGCAATTATTATGGCAGAGACCCTACCTGCATAATTCACCCGTGACTTGCCAGTCACAAATGGTTGCTGCTGAAACACATGATGGGTATTTTCATAGTAGCATTTCGTATCCTTTAAGGTAAGGCGTTTGAGCACCTGTTCCAGAAACGTTGCTTCCACCCGGACAATTTCCTTCAGGATAATTTCTTTATTGAGTAAAAAGACCTTATCTAGATGAAGATGTGATGCAAAAGGTAAAACCCCATGGGGTATATCCATAGTATATTCAGAACCCCGTGACTGTTTCGTGGTGATAAAGGCAAATGCCATGTCACCATAATCATCCGGTTCGGACAGAGCCATGGCGGGTCTGGCTTTAGAATCACTCAGATCGGTAAAGGGAAAAGGAATTTTAAAAATCACACCCGTATAGTTATAGCTCATTCCAAACATCCTCTTTTTCATCTGCCAGCACCTGGTTGACAAAACCTGATTTTTCCTGAAGTTTGATCATGGCTTCGGAATCAGCAGAAATTTTTTTCTCTTTTTTCGCGGGAAAAACAATGATTTCAACGAATTCCCCAAAATCTTCCGGTATAAAAACAGATGTTATGCTTTTACGACCTACTATTTTTCTTACAACCTGCTCCATTTGCGACCTCCAATTTGTATGGTCAATATACCCATTCCACAGCCGCCTCACGAGCATCCTGAATATAGTTCGCAACTGGGTTGTGGTGATGGTTGATCCCTCTTCATAATATACTTTATACCACTCTGAGATTTTAACACAAGTTGTCTGTGTATGTGTTTGGGGTCGTACCACAATAACTAAATGAAATTATGATATAAAAGCTTTAAAAATCAAACTTTTTCAGTCTTAGAACATTGATTTCAAGGGGTAAATAATTTATGTCTCAAACAAATTGATTAGTTTCTGCAATATTGATTTTAAAATCATTTTCAGTTTCTTTTCTATAAATTTTGTTTTTTAACTCATGTGACAACTATCCTGACACAGGGGGGCATTTTCTTCGTCAAGCTTTAAATAAAACTGCTTTTGGCAGCTAAAAGAATCCAGAACTAAGCCATTCACAATGAGATTTGCCATAAATTTAACTCATTTTTTTATTTTTTATGCGAGTTGGGGTGATAGTATACTTATTTTGTTGTATTTGTTTTATTAAGAAAGATAGTCTATTGTTTCTAATTATTCATTGAGTAAATTAAGTAAAGCTTTCTCGGAACACTAATTATTGTGCTTGGGGTCGTACCTAAATAAGTATTTGAATTTATGATACAAAAGCTTTAAAAAACAACCTTGTTTAGTCCTAGGGCATTGATTTAAAGGGGTAAATGATTTATCTCCCAAAGAAA
>JAVERC010000007.1:0-106796 GCA_034007295.1 Desulforegulaceae bacterium
TGCCTGAATTTGCAGTACTTTCTTCTTCAAGAAGCCTTATTCGTTCTTCTTCAAAAGGGATTAAACTTTCCCAGAAATTATCTTTCTCTTCAATTTCAGAAAAAAGATATCCACTTATTGATTCCGCGGCCTTATTCCATAAAATAATTTTATTTGATCTGTCTTTTACATGAAGCCAGATATCTGTGCTGTCTATAATATTTTGCTGAAGTTCACTAAGCCTTCTGATTTTTGACTCAGATTCCTTTAGTTCTGCTTCTGCTATTTTTTTCCTATAAAGCTCAAGCTCAAGCCGTTTATTTACTTTTTTAAGAGAATTTGCTAATTCATAACCTCGTAATGCTGAAGTGACCATTGTAGCCATTCTGTCAGCTGTAAGCTCAGTTTTGGCATAAAAATTATTTATATCATAAGCACTTACAACATCTTTTTCAGGAAATCGCCCGGCCTGACCAGTTTTTAAGACAATCTGAACTATTTTATCTTTTTTTATATTTCTAACGTAATCTATAAAATCGAGCCCAGCCTGATCAGTTTCCATAACAACATCAAGAAGAATAAGAGCTATATCTCTGTTTTTATCCAAAATTGATTTTGCTTCTTCGGCAGAGCAGGCTTCTATTATTTCAAGCCCTACATCTTTATATGTAAAATCAGATAGAACCATTCTTGCTGTCCTGTGCACTTCAGGTTCATCATCAACCATAAGCAGTTTCCATTTAAAGGAAGAAGAAGCTTTTGTATTTATAGTATACACATCATTACCCAATTTCAGTTAGTTGTTGAACGAAAACGGTCTTTTTGTCCATTTCTGGGGCAGATTCAAATTTTGACCATTAATAAATATGCATTTAATGTCAAATTTTTAACCTCATTAAACTAAACAAAAAAACTAATCCTTAGACAAACACTAGTTCAGTTTAAAGAAATTTTAATCTATTTCACCAATACGCCCATGTCAATCAACATTAGCACCAAAATAAACAGTTTCTTATTTTATGAGAAATATTAAATATAAATTAAGCTGGTTATAGTTTAAAATAAGAAATTTCATAGACGTTTCAATATATGTCAAAATGCTTAATAATAACCAGACAAAACGCTTTTCAAGCTTGCTGCTTATGATGTCAAATTGTATCAGTCCATACTTTTTCTATTCTAGATAGAGTTTAAAGCATAAAATGCCGCAAAATTAACAAATTCAAGGGGTTTAATATTTTTAGATATAATATATTAATTCACTAATATTTTTTAATTTGCAAAGTTGAACCTCTCCATTCAGTTAATAACCTGATACTCTATTATCTAAAGGCAAAATTTTTCACTCAAAATGAACAAAAAAATCCTAGTTTTCAGCCAATCAAATAAGTTTAAGTTTGATTAACTTTGTAAACATTTATAAAAAAAATTGTATTTAAAGGACAATATCGCAACCCACATCTAACAATTACATAAATTCGGCCAATTTACTTCCAATTGCTTTTAAAAATACAAATATTGTTCTCTTTTTACTTTTTTTAAACATAACAAATTATATTTTTTGATTTTTTATTGCACTGATAAAAAATAATAACTATAGTTTCACCTTGATCTTTACGGGGGAAGATCAAATCCTTAAAAGACCACAATGAATTTAAAGGCAAAGAATGCCTGAAATTTTATAAAATTTATCTACGGAGGTGAGATGTGTCTTCTTTAATGGACAATTTTTGGAACAAGGCAAGAGAGCTAAAAAAAACAATTGTTCTTCCTGAGGGTGATGATGAAAGAACAATTGATGCTGCAAGTGAAATCATGAAACAGGGACTTGCAAAGGAAGTTATAATTTTAGGTGAAGAAGCTATGCTTGAAAATGCTTTCAAAGCAAAAGGCTATGAACTGAACTGTACTTTCATCAATCCTGAAAAAAGCAAATATTTTAAAGAATTTACCGATAAATTCTGTGAAATGAGAGCAAAAAAAGGGATGACACCTGAAAAAGCTGCTGAAACAATGAAAAATCCTCTTTTTTTTGGTGCCATGATGGTAAAGGCAGGATATGCTGACGGAGCAGTTGCTGGTGCAAAAAACACAACCGGAAATGTTTTAAGAGCTGCTATCCAGGTCATTGGAACAAAGCCTGGAATGAAAACAGTTTCAAGCTGCTTTATCATGATTACTCCAAAAAAAGAATTTGGAGAAAACGGAACTTTAATTTTTGCAGATTGTGCTGTAAATATTGATCCTGACTCAAGAAAACTTGCAGATATTGCAAATGCCTCAGCAGAAAGCTGCAGATCATTTCTTGGAGCAGAGCCTAAAGTTGCAATGCTTTCCTTTTCTACAAAAGGAAGTGCAAGCCATGAATATGTAGACAGGGTTTCAGAAGCTGTAAAAATTTTAAAGGAAGAAAACCCGCAGCTTAAAGTTGATGGTGAACTTCAGGCTGATGCTGCTTTAGTTGAAGCAGTTGGTGCTAAAAAAGCTCCAGGCAGTCCCATTCCAGGAAAAGCAAACGTACTTATTTTCCCTGATATTCAGGCAGGTAATATTGGATACAAACTTGTTGAGCGTTTTTCAGGTGCTGATGCAATAGGACCAATTATCCAAGGTCTAGACAAGCCTGTAAATGACCTTTCCAGAGGATGCAAGTTTGAAGATATTGTAAATGTTGCAGCTATTACAGCTGTTCAGTCAAATTAATTAATATATAAAAACAGGAAATAAAAATGAAAATTTTAGCTTTAAACTGCGGAAGTTCTTCGCTTAAATATCAGCTCACAGACTGGGAAAAAAAAGAAGTTGTTGCTTCTGGTATTGTTGAAAGAATTGGAATTGGCGACTCTTTTATCGAGCATGAAGCACCTCTTAAAAACTACAAAGGCAAAACCAAATATGCAATAGACAACCATGAAACAGCTATTCAGTGGGTAATAAGTGCTCTTACAGCTGGCGAAGGTGCTGTAATTTCTTCAATGGATGAAATAGCAGCTGTAGGTCACAGGGTTGTTCATGGCGGAGAAAAATTCACTCAAAGCGTTCTTATTACAGATGATGTAATAAACCATATTTCTGCGGTTTCTCATCTTGCACCTCTTCATAACCCTGCAAACCTTACTGGTATCAAGGCTGCAAAAACTGCTATGCCTGAAGTTCCTCATGTTGCAATTTTTGATACTGCTTTTCATCAGACAATGCCTGAAAAAGCTTATATGTATGCTCTTCCATATGAATGGTATCAGAACAATGCAGTAAGAAGATACGGTTTCCACGGAACAAGCCATTTGTATGTATCAAAACGTGCTGCAGCTCTTCTTGGAAAAGATGCAAACGAGTGTAACATAATTACACTTCATATTGGAAACGGAGTTTCCTGCTGTGCAATTAAAAAGGGAGTTTCAGTTGATACCTCAATGGGACTCACTCCTCTTCCAGGTGCAATAATGGGTACAAGATGCGGAGATATTGATCCAGCAATTCCACTTTTCATGATGAAACAGCTTGATGTTGGTCCAAAATACATGGACAATCTTTTAAATAAAAAATCAGGTATTCTTGGTATTACAGGAAAATATACAGACAGAAGAGATGTTGAAGTTGCAGCACAAGACGGCGACAAGCGCTGTGAACTTGCAATAGACATAGAAGCATACAAGCTTAAGCAATATATTGGAATGTATGCAGCAACACTTGGAACAGTTGATGCTATTGTTTTTACAGCAGGTGTTGGTGAAAACTCAGGTCTTATCAGACAAAAGACAATTGAAGACCTTGATTGTCTTGGTATTGTTGTTGATAAAGAAAAAAATCTAAATACAAGAAGCAAGGCAGGGGAAACAGAAATATCTACTCCTGATTCAAAAATAAAAGTTTTCATGATTCCAACAAATGAAGAAATTGTTTTTGTTGAAGATGTTGTTGCAATTATCCAGGGTAAATATGACGATCACACAAAATATCCTTATTCATTTAAGAAATAATTTTGAAAAAATAATTTAAAAAAAATCCCTTCTTTTATTTATCAAGGAAGGGATTTTTATTTTAAATATCAGCAGCTTAATCGGTTACTTGACAAAAGCTATAACTTTTTTAGTTCAATTGAAAAATTTTACATCAGGAATGCATTCAGTCTTTTAAGGATTAAATTTTAAATCTGAGTCAGAAATGAACAAAAAAAGGCAGCTTTCTTTCAACCAATAATTACCCTAAAATTAAATTTACCTTAAAAAAATACAGTAAATAAATTGAATTTTTACTTCTTTCCCTGAATTTTTAAAATAATTTCATAAATCTCATTTTTTTTAAAATTGTATTCAAGTGCAATTTTTTCAGCAGTCTGCTTAGGTTTTAAGTCTGTTTTTTCAAGTTCGGATTCTACAATTTTAACAATATCGGTTTCATTTTGGTTTTTAGTTATTCCACCCTGAACAAAAAGTGCAATTTCACCTTTAACGGATTCCCTTTCAAAAAGATTTTTTCTTATACAGGAAAGAGATCCTCTGATAATTTCCTCATGGGTTTTTGTAAGTTCCCGTCCAAGCACAGCATCTCGGTCGCCTATTTTTTCAATAATTTCATCAAGTGTTTTTATAATTCTTCTTGGAGATTCATAAAACATTACAGGATAATCACAATTTTTAAGATCACCTAAAATTTTATTTCTTGAACTTTCCTTTGAAGGAAGAAACCCGAAAAAAGCAAACCGATCTGTTGGAAGTCCTGATACACTCACCAGTGCTGTTAAAGCAGAAGCACCTGGAACCGGAATTAATTTTACCCCTTTGTTAAAAGCTTTTTCAACTAGTTTAAATCCAGGGTCGGAAACAAGAGGGGTACCTGCATCTGAAACAACTGCAATTATTTTTCCATCCAGTGCCTGATCTATAAGATAGTCTGATTTTTCATTTTCATTGTGATCATGAAATGAAGTCATTTTGGCCTTAATATCAAGTTCAGCTAAAAGCTTCCCTGTTTTTCTGGTATCTTCTGCTGCTATTATGTCAGCTTTCTTAAGAACTTTTATTGCACGAAGGGTAATGTCATCTATATTTCCTATTGGTGTTGCAACTATATAAATACCAGGATCATCAGCCATAAATATCGCCCTCAAAAGCATTTTTTATAAGTCTTGCATTATAGCCATTTTTATTATCAGATTTTAACAAACCTACAATATCAAATCTAATATTGACTTCTGAAATTTTCTTTTTTGCCAGATAAATTTCTGCAGTTTTTAAAATTTTTTTCTGCTTTCTAAAATCAACAAAATCTTCTGGAAATCCAAAATCTGAATTTTTTCTAAACTTTACTTCAACAAAACATAAAACATCTTCATCTAAAGCAATTATATCTATTTCTCCAAATCTTGTTCTAAAATTTCTGGAAATAATTTTATAGCCTTTTCCAGACAAAAATTTACATGCAAATATTTCTGCTCTGTTTCCAGATTTTAAAGTGGAAAATATCATTTTCAGATTAATTTGAAAGTTTTACGATGAATGGGTAAAATACCCAGCTCTGAAATTAATGCTTTATGCTTTTTGGTAGGATAGCCTTTATGCTTTTCAAAATAATATCCAGGATAAATTATTGAATACTCTTCCATAATTTTATCCCGAAAAACCTTGGCTATTATTGAGGCTGCACCAATAGAACATGATTTTGCATCCCCTTTTACAATTGTTTCCTCATAAATTCCGCAGTCAGTTCTGGCATTGCCGTCTATGAGTAAACAATCAGGCCTGATATCAAGGCAATATACTGCCTTTACCATTGCCATCAGGCTGGCATTTCTTATATTGACCTTATCAATCACTTCATGACAAGATATTCCAATCCCGACTTTACAGGTTTTGCAAATCATTTCTGCAAGTTCTGCTCTTTTTTTCTCACTCAGCTTTTTTGAGTCATCAATACCGGTGCAGTCAAAATTTTCAGGCAAAACAACTGCTGCAGCAACTACTGGACCTGCTAATGGTCCTCTTCCTGCTTCGTCAACTCCAGCAATAATTTTATAACCTTTTTTTAAGGCTTTATTTTCATAAAAAAGCTTGTTCACTTTTATTATAAAAAAACCCCCCTCATGCGGGGGATTTTTTTATCTCACATATGCTTTTTCTTTAATTCTTGCTGCTTTACCAGTACGTTCTCTAAGGTAGTAAAGTTTTGCTCTTCTTACCTTACCTTTTCTTTCAACTTCAATCTTGTCAACTACTGGTGAATATAGAGGAAAAACTCTTTCAACACCTATTCCATCAGAAATTTTTCTAACAGTTACAGTAGCTCTTGGATTAGTTCCGTTTTTTCTTCTTGTAACAACGCCCTTGAACTGCTGGATTCTTTCTTTTTCACCTTCCTTGATTTTTACATGCACATTCACTGTATCACCAGGAACAAAATCAGGAATATCAAGTCTCATTCTGCGGCGTTCGATTTTGTCTATAATTGTTGTCATTTTCTTTCTCCCAATACGTTTATATATTTTTCATCTGTCCGACAAAAGCCTGTCAATAATTATTGCAGCAGCTGTCCTGACAGACAGGTGATTATAGTCTGAATTCCTTTTTACAGGTTCCAGCACATAATCCGATTTTCCAAAAACTTCTTCTGCAAGTCCCCATGCAGTACCAAATATTAAAACATAATGTTTTTTTTCTTTAGACATTATGTTTTTCATTTCCACAAAACTTTTACAGTTTTCACGATAAACTGCTGTTGTAGGAACAAACACCGGGTCAAAACCATTATTTAAAAGATCTTTTCTAATATCTTCAAGACTGTCAACAACTTCAGCAATTTCCAATGCTTTTTTTCGGTCGGGATTAACCTTTCCGCCTTTATTTACAGTCCAGTGCTCAATTATTGTATTAACAAGCCCTTTTTGATCTTCAAGGGGTGTTACAATATAATATTTTTTAAGCCCGTATGTTCTGGCAAGCCTTGCTATATCATGAATATCAAGGTTTGTGACAGCAGACGAACCTGTTTCACCTTTTTTATTCAGCACAGGATAATGCACTAACGCAATGCTGATATCATTTTCTAACAAAATCTTCAAGTCTCCTGATTGTACCCGACAAAATTTTTTCTTCCTCATCAGTTAAAGGATTAGAAAAAAAAAGGTCCGGTCTGTTTTTTAAGGTTTTTACAAGTGAAACAGCCTTTCTCCACTTTCTTATTTCTCCATGGTTTCCAGACAAAAGAATTTCAGGGACATCATGACCTCTAAATTTAAAAGGCCTTGTATAATGCGGATATTCAAGCCGGCCTGACTGAAAGCTTTCATCCTCAGCAGATTCACTGCATCCAAGCACACCTGGAATAAGTCTTGAAACAGAGTCTATCACTGTCATTGCCGGTATTTCTCCCCCAGTAAGAACATAGTCTCCTATAGAAATTTCCATATCGCAGCAAAGCTCAAAAAACCTCTGGTCTATTCCTTCATATCTTCCACAGACAATAATAAGCTCATCTAATAATGACAGCTTTTCTGCCTTTGCCTGGGTATATTTTTCTCCTCCTGGACTCATTAGTGCAACTTTTGCATCAGGGTATTTTGCTCTTGTATATAAAACTGCATCAAAAAGCGGTTCAGGCTTCATTACCATGCCTGCTCCACCTCCATAAGGCCTGTCATCTACGTTTTTATGCCTGTCTTTTGTAAAATCCCTTATATCAATGACTTCAGCTTCAATTTTACCATCTTCAATTGCACGGCCTATAATGCTTTCTTTAAAAAAACCGTCAAATATTTCAGGGAAAATTGTAAGAACGGCAAATTTCATAGATCCAGAAGCCCTTCAGGAAGACTTACCTTTATAATATTATCTTTGATTGAAACAGATACTATGACATTTTTTAAAAAAGGCACAAGCACTTCACCTGTTTTAGTTTTCACCTCAAGGATATCAGAACTGCCTGTTCTCATAATATTTTTTACCCTGCCAATCTCACCTTTTTCAAGATCAATAACATTCATCCCTATAAGATCATGCCAGTAAAAGGAATCGTCTTCAGGCGTTGGAAGACTGTTTTTTTTTATATAAACATCTCTTCCCTTTAAAGCTTCTGCCTGATCTCTTCCCTCAATACCTTTAAATGCTACTATGAGGCTTGAATTTTTTTTTATAGAAAAATTTAATGATTCAAAAAAATCAAATTCTGAACAATCTTTTTTTTTAATATAAAAATTTGAGCCTGCTCCAAAAAGATCATGGTTTTCAGCATAGGAATGAACAGTAACAAGCCCTTTAAGCCCATGAGCTCCAGAAATTCTGCCTACTAAAATATAATCTGAATCCATTTTTAATTAAGCCTGACCTTTTAAAGGACTTAAAATCCTGAAACAAATTTTTTAACAATGAAAATACATCCAAAGCCTTAACAAAACAAAGAGGCTTGTAATAAAACAAGCCCCCTGATCAAGGAAACACATCAATAACTTAAAGTTATACGGCTACTCTATAATTTCGAGAACAATTTTTTTTCTGAGCTTTGCAGAAGCAGAACTTAGGATAGTTCTCATTGCTCTTGCTGTTCTCCCCTGCTTACCAATAACTTTTCCAAGATCTTCTTTTGCAACCTTAAGCTCCAGAACCGATGTCTGATTTCCTTCAATTTCATTTACCGATACCTGATCCGGTGCGTCAACCAACGATTTGGCAATGTACTCTATCAGCTCCTTCATACGATTCTCCTTCCAGTAACTTTAGATTCAAAAAGACTATTTAAGGATTTTTCCTTTTCCAGGGGAGCCAAGTATCAGCTTAGGGCAACTCCCTGCTGCTTAAGAAGACTTCTTACTGTATCTGTAGGCTGTGCACCTGTACCAAGCCAGTATTTTACCCTGTCTTCCTTAACAGTTACTTCATGAGGATTGGTAAGTGGATTATATGTACCTACAGTTTCAAGAAATCTTCCGTCCCTTGGAGACTCTGAGTTTGCAACAACAATTCTGTAAAAAGGCTGTTTTTTTCTACCCATTCTTTTTAGCCTGATCTTTACTGCCATAACGATTATTTCTCCTTTATAATAATAAAAAGCTGTTAAAAAGGCAAGATTCCTCTGCCAAGAGATTTCATCATACCTTTTTTATTAAATTTTTTCATCATTTTCATGGTCTGGTTATAATTTTTCAAAAGCTGATTAACATCCTGAACCTTTGTACCAGAACCGCTTGCGATTCTTTTTCTTCTGCTTCCGTTTATTATGCCGTGATTAATTCTTTCCTTTTTGGTCATTGAATTAATTATGGCCTCTACCTTAATAAGCTCTTTGTCGTCAATGTCAAGCTGTTTCATAACTTTATTGTTCATTCCTGGAAGCATGCCAAGAATATCTTTAATTGAACCCATTTTTCTTACCTGGACAAGCTGATCTTTAAAATCTTCAAGAGTAAACTGATTTTTCCTCAGCTTAAGCTCCATTTCAGCTGCTTTTTTCTGATCAACAACTTCCTGTGCTTTTTCAATAAGAGAAAGGGTGTCTCCCATTCCAAGTATTCTTGAGGCCATTCTTTCAGGGTAAAAAGGCTCTAAAGCAGATAATTTTTCTCCTACTCCAAGAAACTTTATTGGCTTTCCAGTAACTGCCTTCATTGAAAGAGCAGCACCACCCCTTGCATCACCGTCTGCTTTTGAAAGAACAATACCTGTAAGATCAAGCTTTTCATCAAACACAGATGCAACCTGCAAGGCTTCCTGGCCTGTCATTGCATCTGCTACAAGAAGAATTTCAGATGGATTTAAAAGGTTTTTAAGCCTTACAAGCTCTTCCATCATAGACCCGTCAGCCTGAAGCCTTCCTGCTGTATCAAAAATAACGCTGTCAAGTCCATCTTCAACAGCTTTTTCAAGAGCTTTTACACATAAAGATTCAGGCTTATCACCTTCTTTTGTGGGATAAACCTGAATATCAACCTCTGTCCCAACTTTTTTAAGCTGCTCAACCGCTGCAGGCCTGTAAACATCAGCAGGAACAAGATAAGGCTTAAAGCCTTTTTTCCTGAGATAAAGCCCAAGCTTTCCAGCTGTTGTTGTCTTACCAGCACCCTGAAGCCCTACAAGCATAATTTTAAAAGGTTTTTTACCTGATAAATCAAGCTCGGTATCTGAAGAACCCATAAGGGTTACAAGCTCTTCATTTACAATTTTAATTACCTGCTGTCCTGGTGTCAGACTTTCCATGACTTCAGAACCAAGAGCTCTTTTCTTAATTCCGGCAATAAAACTTTTTACAACCTTAAAGTGAACATCGGCTTCAAGAAGAGCAATACGCACCTCACGCATTCCGTCTTCTATATTTGACTCACTGAGTTTTCCTCTGCCTTTCAGCTTTTTAAATGCACTGTCAAGTCTTTCACTAAGGCTTTCAAACATAAATAATATCCCGTATTAAACTAAAATCTTGATTTTAATATTCAAGAAGTGATAAGTCAATAAAAAACAAAAACTTAAAGAAGATAAACAATTAAACATAAAGAATTTTTTAAAATGCCGCAACAAGAAATCAAAAATTTTTCAATAACAGAATTAGAAAGTTTTTTAAAAGAAAAAAATATTGCATCATTTAGAGCAAAACAGATTTTTAAATGGGTTTATCTAAAACAAACCGATTCTTTTGAAGATATGACAGACCTTTCAAAGGATTTCAGAAAACAAGCACAAACACTTTTTGTAAACAAAAGGCTTGAAATCAAAAAAATAAGTCACTCAAAAAAAGATGATTCAAAAAAATTCCTTTTCTGCCTTGAAGACAATATTTACATAGAATCTGTACTTATTCCTGAAAAAGACCACTTTACCCTTTGCATTTCTACCCAGGCAGGATGCAGACAAAACTGCAAATTCTGCATGACTGCAAAGGGAGGATTAAAAAGAAATCTTTCAACATCTGAAATTATTTCCCAGATAAGAGATATTCAGAAATATCTCATAGATTTAAAGGAAAATGAACCTAAAAGACTATCCAATATTGTATTCATGGGAATGGGAGAACCACTTGATAATTATGACAATGTTTTAAGATCAATAAAAATAATCACAGATCAGGATTTTGGACTTAAAATTTCAAGACGAAGAGTAACTGTTTCCACATCTGGTCTTATTCCCCAGATTGAAAAACTTGGAAAAGATACTGCAATTGCTCTTGCAGTATCGCTAAATGCAGTAAACGATGAATTAAGATCAGAGCTTATGCCTGTAAATAAAAGATATCCTTTAAAAGAACTTCTTTTAACTCTTAAAAACTACCCTCTTCCAAAAAGAGAAAAAATAACTTTTGAATATATTTTGATAAAAAATATTAATGATTCATTAGAAGATGCAAAAAAACTTGCATCACTCTTAAAAGGAATAAAAGCAAAAATCAACCTTATCCCTTTTAATCCGCATCCTGGAGTTGACTTTGAAAGGCCTGACAGAAATACCATAGAAAAATTTGGAAAAATTCTTTTGGACAAAGGCTATACAGTTATTGTCAGATGGTCAAAGGGAGACGATATTGGTGCAGCCTGCGGACAATTAAGTGCATCAGAAAACAGTAGTGAACAATAAAAATATAACCTTTAAAATACAAAAAAATTCAAAAGGTTATTTTTTTCATTATTTTATAATCTGAGATTGGACAAAAAAGTCAGTTTTAATTCATTAGCTAATAGTGATTCACCTAAAACTAAATTTTTGTTTGCTTAAAAAAAGATGAAAAATTTAACCTTTAGGATACATTGAGTATTTTGAGGATTAAATTTTTAATCTGACGCAAAAATGAACAAAAAAGGCTGTTTTCGTTCAGCAGCTAAATAATCATATCCTGAACTTCTAACTTATCAATAGGGAAAATTCCTTTTAAAAGCTCATTACCGCCTCTTTCAAACAAAATATTGCAGGGATAATCCTTTGGAGCCTTTGTATATCCAGCACAGATTGCTCCGGCAGTGAACATATTTTCTCCGTTTCCCCTTAAAATACATAAAGGACCAGGGTAATCTGCTGTTTTAATTTTTATACAGTCAATTTTTGAGGCAATTTCATCGAGTTTATTATTTTCCTTTTCATTTCTTCCTACAATCAGCTTTTCAAATGGAGAAATTCTTATATGCCTGCCGTAATTCAAAAGTTCATAATCTTCAATTTCAATGATTTTCTGAAATTCCATAAGATCTTTAAGCCTTTTGCAAAAAAGCTGATCTGTTAAAAGACAGCCTCCAGCTGGTGCAGGAAAATCAGTAATACCGTACTTTTTTGCAAGTTCAAGCTGAACTTTCCTTGATCTTCCGCTTAAATCAAGAAGATCTTCCCTTTTTATCCACCCGTTTTTTTCTGGAATTGTTTCAGGAAGAAGTTTTCCGCTCAAAGGCCTAACAATATATCCCCTCATTCCTGAATTTTTTTCTACATATTTAAGTGAATTTTTACTCTGAGACATTGGCCTTTGTCCTACGACCTCACCACTGAAAAGAAAATCAGCACCCTCTTCTTTCATAAAAGAACCGGCAATTTTAAACATAAGGCTGTGGCAATCAAGGCAGGGATTTAAATTTTTGCCATATCCGAGTTTTGGATTTTTAAGCATCTCTAAATAAACATCAGTAATATTTTCCACCCGAAGATCAATATTGTACTTTTTTGAAGCAGAAATGGATTTTTCAGCAGAAAAAAAAGGAGTTTCAAAAGTAATCCATTTAACATTTATGCCTGCATCAATTAAAACAAATGCAGACAAAATACTGTCAAGGCCTCCAGAACTTATTCCAAGTGCAGTTACTATTTTTCCCATAATAAGCTTTAAAAAATCTAATTTTAAAAATTAACATTAAACTTAAGAATAAACTTTAATTCAAAAAATTCCCAGCAATTTATAATTAGCTGCTGAACGAAAACGGCCTTTTTTGTCCATTTCTGCGTCAGATTAAAAATTTAATCCTCAAAATACTCAATGTATCCTAAAGGTTAAATTTTTCATCTTCCTTGAACTGAACAAAAAATTCTCGTTTTCGGCCAATCACTAATTACATGAGTCTCAGACTCATATTTTAAGCATCACAAAAAAATTTCAAGTCCTAGTCAATAACTAAACAGCAATTATAAATAAAAATATTTTTTTATTCCAATTATTCTGATAAATTCAAGTCATTATAAAATTTTTAAACCAGGAGCAAAAGCTTGAAACAAGAAGCATATACAAACCCGTTTATCAAATCAAGAGTTGACTCGCCTTTTCAAAGCCATCCAGATCTAAAAACCGTATATCAAAAAGAATATAATTCCATAGTAAAACTTTTGGATACAATTAAAAAGGATCCAGATAAACAAAGCATTTGTGCAGTGCTCACAGGCTCTCCAGGATCAGGCAAAACCCATCTTTCCATGAGAATTGCAAAAAATCTGATAAAAACCAACAGAATTTTTTATGTACGCCAGCCAAGTTCCATGGAATCAATTTCACATTTCATATATTCAAAAATACTTGAATCTTTTTGTGAAAAAGTTCCAAAAACTGATTACTCTCAATTTTTACATTTTCTATCAAAATCCTTTTCTTCAATTCTTTTAAAATCAAAAAAAGACTATCCAAAGGATAAGGAAGTTTTTAATTCCATTGATTCTGACCCTTTAAATATTTTCAATGAAACTGGTGAGCCTAAAACAGCAGTAAAAGAAAAAAACTGGGAAATAATTGAACAAAAAATTCTTGAATGGTGGGAAAAAGAATTCACCATGACAGGACTTTGTCCCGAAATTTTAAAAGCTTTTGTAAAATATGCAGCATGTGAAGATCCAAAAAAAAGACAGATCATATTCAGATGGATAAACGGTTCTGCACTTTCAATGGAAGAGGCTGAAGAAGCAGGACTTACACCCCACCATACAGATATTGACAATGAATATTTTGCTCTGGAAGCCATAAAAGTTATTTCAAGGCTCTCTGTTCATGATGAACCTGTTATTATAATTTTTGATCAGCTAGAAGGCCTTGACTACAACCATGGTATGCTTTTTTTATTTTTTGATTCCATAAAGGAACTTATTACAAAAAGCATAAACACACTTTTTATTTTTAATCTGTTTGAAGATAAACTGAATAAATGGAAAAATATTATATCTCCATCTGCCTATGAAAGAATATCCCAGGTAACCCTGAATCTTGCAAATCCAGACACAAACAGCAAAATTGAAATACTTAAAATACGATCAAAAGAAGCAGGAGTTCCCCTCGATATTTTTTTTACAGATGAAGAAGTTGAAATTATTGCACAAAATAAAACAATAAGAACAATGCTGATAAATGCCAGCAATCTTTTCAGAAACCGGACAGAAGGTATTCCTCTTCCAGTAAAGGCAGAAACATATGAGGAAAAACTTGAAGCAAAAATAAATGAACTTCGTCAAGAAATTGATTTGATAAAAAATCATTTGAATATAAAATCAAAATCTTCTGAAGAAATTCTAATTACAAGAGAAATTGAAGTTTTTTTTAATGAAACTCAAAAAGAAGTTACAAGAAAAAAATTTGAAAAAATTGTTTATTCAGAAACAGAAGATACAGGAAAGCTTGCAGAAATTGCCTCGTCTTTTACTGGAAATGAAATTCTTGAAACAGGCCGTCTTAAAACATCAAGAAAAATTCTGCCTGAGCACATTCTTTTCAGAGGTAAAAATAAACATACTGCAGCAGGATTTCTTCATATGAATGGAATTACCCTTACATCAAGGCTTAAAAGCTTAAATTCAATGTGCGAAAACTATCCAGATATTAACTTTTTTTTAATGAGAGATGCGTCATCATCGCAAATTACTGCAAAAGGAGCAAAAAGCCTTATAAACGAATTAGGTTCAAGATCTAACTTTCATTTAAAAGAAATTTCTGAAAAAGAAAGAATTGATTTCGAACTTTTATATGAGCTTATACTTGCAATAAAAAATCTTGATCTTGATATAGAACCTTTAAGAGCACTTTCTATTGCAAAAAAAATAATAAAAAATAATTTTGTTTTTGAAATTTTTGAAAGCTGCGAAATAGAAATATAAATTTTTTTAAAATTATAAAAAGATTAGAACTAAAACAGTCTTTTTATAGATTAAAATTCTGGTTTTCCCTTAATGATTATGATAAAAAATCTGATTTATCTTCAATTTGGGAAAAAGCAGAAGTATGGAACTTTTTAAAAATATAATTTCTGATGAAGAAACAAGGCTTAAAAATCTTATTGAAAACTCAAAAAAAGTATTTTCCGACGAAAAAAAGACAAGAGAAAATATTGCCGAAGAAATCAAACAGTTAAGAAAAGAAAAGCTTGAAACTTTAGACTTTAATGAAAAAAATAAAATTGAAGAGGATATAAAAAGACTTCAAATAAAATCCTCAAGATATATTTTTCAAGACCCTGCAGTTTTAAGATCACCTTATTTTGGAATTTTAGAACTTCTTGACTCAAAACTTGGCAGACTATCCTATAAAATCGGCAAAAAAACAATTTTTGGAGAAAATGGAAAAGTTTCTGTAATTGACTGGAGAGAAGCACCCATTTCAAGACTTTTTTATGAATACGAATCAGGCGAAGACTATGACGAGGATATAAGAGGACAGGAAAGATCAGGTGAAATAAAACTTAAAAGAAGAGTCGGAATAAAAAACAAAGAATTAAAATCCATTTCAGAAAAAAAAACAACCCTTGTAAAAGATAACAAAGGCAATTGGTCAGAGAAAAAAACATTTGAATCATCAGCACAAAGAAAAGAAGAAAAAAAAGATCATTGTCTTCCTGAAATAACAGCTCTAATAAGCAAAGATCAATTTCGTGCAATAACACTTGAGCCTGAAAAAACATTTATTTTACAGGGGAGTGCAGGAAGCGGCAAAACCACAATAGGTCTTCACAGGATTGCATATATGTCATATTCATATCCTGAAAAATTTCCCCCTTATAAAATTCTTATAATAATGTACAACAAATCACTTCAAAAATATATTGAGGGAGTTCTTCCAGAACTTGGTATTTCAGGGGGAGTAAAAACACTTACTTTCCATAAATTTGCATTTTCAATTCTTTCAAAAGAAAAATTTGTTTCAAAATGGAGAAACGGCAATCCCCAAACTTATAAAATTAAAAAAAGCGGTTTTGCAGTAAAGCTTGTTAATGCTTATGCAGAAAGACTTTTTGAAAAATCAATGGAATGGATTACACAAAAATTTATGGAGCAGAAATTTTTAAAGGAAATTGAAACAATAAATAATGCTTCATCATTAAAAGAGCTTATAAATATTTTAGAAGACCTTAAGTCAATTAGGCCTGATTCAATTGAAAATATTACAAAGGCTGGTATTTCATCAAAACTTTTATCTAGACTAAAAAACCATAATCTTGATCTTTATAAAATTTTTACTGATGAAAACTTAATCAAAAAAACAGCTGAAAAAGAAAATTTTATAATTAATGACATAGAGATTAATGAGCTTGTAAGCAGTCAAAAAAATTTTTATGAAAACAATGAAAGCGATTTTGCTGATATTGGGATTCTTATTTACCTTCTTCAAATAAAAGGAATTGAGTCCGCACTTCCAGATTTTTCACATATAATGGTTGATGAGGCACAGGATTTAAGTCCTGCAGAACTTGCTGCTGTAATAAATGCATCAGATGAAAAAAAATCAGTTACAATCTGCGGAGATATGGCACAAACCATTAAAAATGATGTTTATTTTGATAAAAAAAAAGGATTTGCAGGATTTGTAAGGGAACTTTCATCCACAAACAAAGCTTCTACAGCAGCAGAAACTTTAAAAGTAGGCTACAGAGCAACTCAGGAAATAATGAATGCAGCCTGGTATATAATGAGGGAAACAAACGAAAATGCCTTATATTCAAGAAAAGGTGAACCTGTTTCAATAATTTCAACTGCCTCATTTGATGAAACAGTTTTCAGAACAAAATCTTTTATTATATCCCATCATTCAAAACGTCCAAATTCCTTAACCTGTATAATCTGCAAATTTAAAAAAGATGCAGATAAAATTTTTGAAGAGCTCAACAAAAACTCAGAAATCAAAAATTTAAGAAGACATGAAAAAGATGATTTTATTTTTACCCCGGGAGTTATTGTTACAAATGCTCATCAGGTAAAAGGACTTGAATTTTCAAATGTGATTTTCATAAATCCCTCAGAATTTCAATTCCAGGACAATGATCACGACAGAATGCTTCTTCACGTTGCCTTTACAAGAGCTTCTGAAAAATTAATCATAATAGGCCACGAAAAAATGGCCTATAACCTTTCAGAATACAGGCCTTAAAAAATGACACAGCTTATAACTAAAACTGTCTTTTTGTTCCATCTAAAGCCAGATTCAAAATTTAATCCTCAAAATACTAAATCATACTAAAGCCAAATTTTTGGCTTAAACTGAAACAAAATCTTTTTTTTAGACAAGTAACCAGACCCTAATCAAATTTTTTATCAATTTTTTCGTAAATATCAGGATAATACTTTTTTACGCAGTCAGGACACATTCCATGGGAAAATTTTGCATATGATCTTTCTTCAATATATTTTTCAACATCCTCCCAAAAACCCTTATCATCCCTTATTTTTTTGCAGCAGGCACAAATTGGAATAAATCCCTTTAAAGTTTTAATTTCCTCCCTTGAACGCTTTAGTTCAACATGAGTATTAACCCTTGCAAGAAGTTCTCTTGGATTAAAAGGCTTTTTTATATAATCAACACCGCCTGTTTCAAAACCTTTGACTATGTCATCTTCATCGGTTTTTGCAGTCAAAAAAATAACTGGAATATTTTTGGTTAATTCATCATTTTTTAATAATTGACAAACTTCAAATCCATCCATAACAGGCATCATTATATCTAAAAGAATAAGATCCGGCTGTTTTTCCCTTGCAAGTTCAAGTACAGATTTACCATCCCCAAGCAAGGAAAGATCATATCCGTTTTTATAAAGAATTTTTCCAACCACCTGAAGGTTTTTGGAATTATCATCAACAACCATTATAAGAGGCTGCTTTTCTTTTGTTTCAGTCATTATCCCTCTCAAGATGTTTTTTTATCTCGCTTACAAGACCAGGATAAAGTCTTATCACATTCTTGAAACTGTCAATATCAAAATCATCTGCAAAAGCTTTTATATCCTTTCCATATAATACAAAAGAATAAGCACCAAATTTTTTACCTGCCTCAATAAGTTCTTCTGCAAATTCGCATACATCAGAAAAAATAAAATTATTTTGAATTTCTATCCATTTATTCATAATAATTAAGTCAAAGGTTTCACAAAAATTTTTAAAGCTGTATTCATGACTTAGAATAATTTTATTAATATCTTCCTTGTCAAAATAATCTTTTGCTGCTTTTTCATGAAAATTTTCAAAATCAAGATCCCTGGAATAAGGTATAAACTTTATAAGCTCTGAAATAATTGAATCCCTTGTAAAAGGCTTTTCAAGAAAACCAGATATACCTTTGCTCCTCATTAATTTTTCATCACCTGAAACAGCAATTATCATAACTTTTTTCAAAAGCTGATTTTTTTCCATATATTCAATTAAATTCATGCTTTTTTTATCTTTAAGATTCATATTCAAAAGAATTATGTCTGGAAGTCTTTTTGATACAAAATTAATTGCCTCTGATGAATCAGATACCTGAAAAAGCTTTATACCAAAAGGCTTTAAAATATATGAAACATACTCTTTGTCTGAAGTTTCATGGTCTGCCATAAGAATTTCTGTTTTTTTCAAAAACTTGATTGAAGAAAAGCACTTTGTAGTTTTGTAATTTTTGTTATCACAATTTTCAGCAATTAAAACATCTCTTAGTAAAATTTTAAAAGTACTTCCAAAACCGGCTTTTGAATCAAGGGTTATTTCTCCGTTCATCATTTCAGCAAACTTTTTTGCAATTGAAAGTCCAAGGCCTGTTCCTCCGTATTCCCTTGAATCCTGTCCGTTTTGCTGAGTAAAAGGTTCAAAAATTTTTTCCTGCTGTTCAAGCAAAATTCCTATGCCTGAATCCTTTACCTCAATAACAATGTCTATTTTTTTAAAATTGCCATTTTTAAATAAAGGATATGCAAAAAGATTTATAAATCCTTTTTTTGTAAATTTAAGAGAATTGCTTATAAGATTTACTATAATCTGTTTCAGCCTTAATTCGTCAAGCAAAAGGTATTTAGGAAGACTTGAATCAGCAAAAATATTTAATTCCAGATTTTTTTCTTCTGCTGCAAGTTTAAATTCAGATCTGACAATATCAAAAATATTTCCAAGATCGCATGGATGATAATACATTTCAAAACGGCCTGCTTCTATTTTTGACATATCAAGAATGTCGTCTATTAATTTTAAAAGGGTTTTACCTGAGTTTTTAATATTTGCTACATATGTTTTTGCTTTTGAGCCTAAATTTTCACTGTTTAAAATTTCTGCAAATCCAAGAACCGAATTCATTGGAGTTCTTATTTCATGAGAAACATTAGCAAGAAATTTTGATTTTGCAGCATCTGCTTCATGTGCTTTTTTCATTGCATCTTCTGCTTCTTTTTTAGCCTTTGAAAGCTCAATTGCTTTTTTCCTCCATGAAAGAATAAGAAAAAACATTAAAAAAAACAAAACAAGGGATAAAACAAAAATTGATACAAAGAGCTTATCTTCAAAAAATCTTTGATATTTAAAGGAAATCCATTGATTTTGAATTTCTTCTTTTTTTCTATCACTGATTGAACTTAAGGCCTTATCAAGAATTGAATGCAAAATTTCATGGTCTTTATTGACTCCAAAACTCAAATCATATTCAAAATCCAAAACTTCGCTTATCTTTAAATTCCCAACCATATTTTTTGACTTAAAATATAAAAGTACGGGAATATTTGTTATGACTGCATCAACTTTTCCCATTGAAAGAAAAAATATTGATTCAAGAATATTGTCTGAATATTCAATTTTTATATCAGGATAATTTTTCCTTATAAAACCTTCAACTGCATAACCTCTTATAATCCCCAGCTTTTTATTTTTCATTTCATTCAAGCTGAGATTGTTATTTATTTCAGAATTAACAACAAGAACATTTTGAACCTTTATATAGGGAGAAGTAAAATTTAAAAATTCCTGCCTTTCCTTTGTTTTTTGGACTGAACTTATAATTTCTGCTTCTTTGTTTTTTATGGCATCAAGTGCTTCCTGCCATGTTAAAGTAAAAATATAAGTAAATTTAAGACCGGTAATCTTTGAAATTTCCTTTAAATAATCAGATGCAACTCCATGATGCATTGATTTTTTTAAATCGGTAAAATCTATTGGAGGAAAATTTGGGCTTGGGACTATCCTTACATTGGGATTTGAATTTATCCATTCCTTTTCAATTTTTGTAAAAGCAGGCTTTTTATGATCTTCTTCAGTCAAGGCCAAGATCAAAAAAAAAATTGATATAAAAACACCGGATGCAAATATTAAAAATCTCTTTATCTCTTTTTTTCTCATTTTCTTCTGCATATAAAATATTAATTTTTTAATATTTCATTTTATATACAAAATCAATTTTTGTCATTCCATAAAAAAAACAGGGCAAAATCTGCCCTGTTTTTTTATGAATGGAGGTGTATTGTTTGTTTATTAATCAGTTAAATAGTGATTGGCCGAAAACGAGAATTTTTTGTTCAGTTCAAGGAAGATGAAAAATTTAACCTTTAGGATACATTTAGTATTTTGAGGATTAAATTTTGATTCTGACGCAGAAATGGACAAAAAAGGCCGTTTTCGTTCAGCAACCAAATAAAAAACATTTTGATCAATCACTGTCTATGCCGCAGATATTTTTTTTAAAACGCTTTAAAAACTTTTCCTGTCCAAAAATATAAGGTGTAAATTTTACATACCAGGCAGCAGACTGAACCTGAACTATATAAGCTGCTGCAACTACAAGTGCTGCAGTTGAGCCTTCGTTTCCAAAGGCATTTACTGCTATTGCAAGTGCAATTGAAAGATTTCTCATAACAGTTCCATACACAAGAGCAATTCCGTCTCCCCTGTTCAAAAATAATCTGGCAATTATTGTACTGAACAAAAAATTTACAAAATAAATAACAGTTACAGGCATGAGTATATATAAAATTATTTCTGGAGAATTTCCTATGGATTTTGCCTTGAGAGCCATTGCAACAAATACTATGCCAACGACTCCAAGTGTTGACAGTGCAGGAAACTTAGGTGCCAAGTCAGACATATATTTTGTTATTCCATATCTTTTAACAAGAAATTTTCTTGTTAAAAAACCTGCTGCCATTGGAATAAAAACGATAAGGACAATCTGTGTAAATACCTGAAAAACATTAATTTCTATTGCAGTTCCCATTAAAAATTTAACATAAAAAGGAGTAACAGCACTTCCTATTGCAAGTCCTGCAACTGTCATTTTAACGGCAGCCTCAACATTACCCTTTGCAAAACCTGTCCATGAAATTGTCATTCCGCTTGTTGGAACAAGTCCTGCCAGTAAAAGACCTAAAAGCATATAAGGCTTATCAGGGCCAAAAAAAACAAGACCTGCTGCAAATGCACCAAAAGGCAGAATCAAAAAATTTATTGCAACAGCAAGCAATTGTGCCTTTGTATCACCTTTTTCAAAAACCTTGCTTATTTTTAAATTTATCATCATTGGATAAACCATCATTACAGTCAGAGGCATTATAAGAGACTTTAAAAAAAATGAATCAAAATACCATCCAAATACAAAACCACAGAGCATCATAAAAGGTATAGTGTATGTAAGGTGTTTCTGAATAAATGATATAAGTTTCCACATTTTTAAAATTTTCCTTTTTACGTTTTAAAATTAATTTTCAGATTTTAAATACACTTTTTATGCCAGGTTAAACCCAAACTTTGATAAAACCATTTAAAATAACAAAAAAACTCATAATATCTGAGTGTTATATATTATAAATAAATAAAAAAATCCCCATGGAAAAAATCCGGATTAATTTTATTGCAACAAATTAAAACAACAGTTAACGTTAACCAAATTATATTAACGTAACAATTAACGTTAACGGAGAAAAAATGAACGATCACGACATCTGGACATGCAGTTACATAAACCAGATTATAGACGCAATGGCAGACGGAGTTTTTACAATAAATCCAGACGGTAAAATTATGTCCTGGAATAAATCCATGGAAAGAATAACCGGATACACAAATGAAGAGGCAAAAGGAAGGGACTGCACATTTATTCATTTTTCGAGCTGCCTTGACGGATCCTGTCCAGGCGGAATTAAAGACTGCGGAATTCTTAATTCTACAACTGCCTTTTCAAGGGAATGCGTATTGCTGTCAAAATTTAACGAAGAAATCCCGGTACTTAAGAGAGCCAGAATTTTGCTTGACGACAATAAAAAAATCAGTGCCATAGTAGAAACAGTAACAGATTTAAGAGAATTGAAACAAGCAAGGCAAAAGGCAGTTGATGCACAAAACCAGCTTGCAATAAAAACAAGGCTTAAAAACAATATAATTGGTATAAGCCCTGCCATTGAAGATCTTGTTTCAAAAATCAAAATGGCATCATTAAGCGATGCAAATATTCTTATTGAAGGAGAAACCGGAACAGGAAAGGAATTGTGTGCCAATGCAATTCATTTTCTTGGAAGAAGAAAAGACTTTCCCTTTGTTGCACTAAACTGCTCTGCTCTTCCAGAAACCCTTCTTGAAAGCGAACTTTTCGGGCATGTAAAAGGTTCTTTTACAGGTGCATTTAAGGATAGGAAAGGAAGATTTGAAGAGGCTGAAAACGGCACTCTTTTTCTTGATGAAATTGGAGAAATACCTGTTTCAGTTCAGGTAAAGCTTTTAAGGGCAGTTCAGGAAAGGGAAATTGAAAGGATTGGAAGCTCAAAAAAAATCAAAACCAACATAAGGATTATTGCAGCAACAAACAAAAATCTGTCTGAACTTGTAAAAAAAAATAAATTCAGGGAGGATTTGTATTACAGACTCAAGGTTTTTCCAATTACAATTCCGCCGTTAAGAGAAAGAAAGGAAGATATTCCACTTTTACTTGATTTTTTTGTAAAAAAATCAAGTAAAGAAACAAAAAAGCATATTATAAAAGCCGATAAAAAATCAGTTAAAGCACTTATGGACTATGATTGGCCAGGCAATGTAAGAGAGCTTGAAAATGCAGTTTCATACGCCTTTGTAGTTGCAGGCCAGGAAATTTTAAAAAAAGAAGATTTCCCGCCTGAAACTATTGATAAATTTCAAAAAGAAAAGCTGCCATTTATAAAAAATCAAAAAAAACAGCTCGAAAGGCAAAACCTTGTAAGCCTTCTTGAGCAGTGCAATTGGAACAAAGCCGAGGCTGGAAGAAAAGCAGGCCTCAGCAGAACAACAATATGGAAATATATGAAAAAATGGGATATACCCTTAAATCAGCAATTAACAAAAAACTAGAATTTTTTTGTTAAATTCAGCCAAAAATTTTACTTTTAGGCTAATAATTTCTTTTAAGGATTAAATTTTAAATCTTATATAGTGCTTGGTCGAAAATAAGAATTTTTTGTTCAGTTCAAAAAATATAAAAAATTTAACAGTATAAATTCATTGAGTATTTCAAAGATTAAATTTTGAATCTGACTTTAAAATGGACAAAAAAGACTGTTTTCTTTCATCGACTATATATAAATTGAGTAAAAAAATCTTTAAGCTGCAAATTTAAATATTATGGCTTAAACCTAAAAATTGACTTGAAGTAATATATTAAGTTATAACTTCACCTTAAAATTTAATTAATATCTGCTTTTTATTTTGGAGAAAGATTTGAGTAATCAAACATACAATCCTACTGATTTGAATAATTTAAATAATGACAATGAAAAAGTTTCTGATCTTTTAATATCTGGCTATAAACTTACCAAAATAATTCATCAAGGCAATGTTTCCAAAGTAATAAGGGGCACAGACGCTTTAAACAGACCTGTAGTAATTAAAATATTAAATTCAGATCAGGTCACCCCTCTTCAAACAATGAGATTCAGACAAGATTTTGAAATAAGAAAACATCTAGAATCAGATTTAATTACAAAGGGATACACACTTAATTTTTATCATCACAGACCATTTATTGTGATGGAAGACTTTAATGCAAAATGTTTGAATTCTATTTTCAAAAACAAGCCTCCACAAATAGCCCAATTTTACGATATAGCAAAAAAATGCCTTAAAGCCATTGATTATATTCATAAAAAAGAAATTATCCACAAAGACATAAAACCTTGCAACATACTTTTAGATATTGAAACAAGCACATTAAAACTTACTGATTTTGGAATTTCTACAATACTTGTTCAGGAACATTCATCTTTTTTTAATCTTAAAAATATTGAAGGTACAATAGCTTTTATTTCTCCGGAACAAACTGGAAGAATGAACAGATTTATTGATTACAGGACAGACTATTATTCCCTTGGAGCGACTTTTTATTTTCTTTTATCAGGCAATCCTCCTTTTTTAGAAGACTCTCCAATGTCCATGATTCATGCCCATCTAGCAAAGGAGCCCAAACATCTTTACTTTTTAAACAATGAAGTCCCATTTTCACTTTCTGAAATAATATTGAAGCTGCTTGCTAAAAACCCTGAAGACAGATATCAGAGTATTGAAGGTATTTTTAAAGATTTGGAAGAATCAGAAAAAATATTTAATTCTCAAACAAAAAATAAAACTTTTGCTCTTGGAAAATCAGATTTTTCTGAAAAATTTACAATTCCAGAAAAAATTTACGGAAGAAAAAAAGAAATTAACTCATTAATTGAGTCCTTTTACAAAATCAAAGCAAAAACAAATGAACTTGCTATTATTGAAGGCTATTCCGGCTTAGGTAAGACTCTTCTTGTAAGGGAACTTCAAAAACAAATATCAGATCCAGACTTTTTTTTTATTTCAGGAAAATATGAAGAATTTTCAGGCAGCCAGACATACAAAGGAATAGTTCAGGCTTTTGAAGAACTGATTTCAGAAATTCTTGGACAGCCAGAAGAAAAAATCAATCAATTAAAAAATGAAATAATTACTGCTGTTGGAGAAAACGGAAAAATTCTAACAGATCTCTTCCCAAAACTAAAACTTATAATTGGTGAACAAAGGGAAATCCCGAATCTTGAAGTTTCTGAAACAAGAAGCAGATTCAATTACACTTTAAGGGAATTTGTTAAAATATTTACAAAAAATCAAAGAAAACTGATTTTATTCCTTGATGATATGCAGTGGACAGATTCTGCTTCACTTGGACTTTTAAAAGCCCTTTTTTCAGGAGAAACAATAAAAAATTTTCTTTTTATTGGTGCTTATAGAAAAGATATTGTAAACAAAAATCATCCTGTATCAATTTTAATTGAAGATTCAAAAAATTATTTTGAAAATGTAAATATAATCGAATTAATGCCTCTTTCCTTTAAAGATGTTCTTGATCTTGTTTCTGACACTGTAATTGCTGAAAAATCCAACGCATATAAACTCTGCGAACTAATTTACAATAAAACAGGGGCAAATCCTTTTTTTATAAAAGAATTTTTAATGTCTCTTTACAGAAAAAGGCTGATTTTTTTCAATTTTACCCAAAAAAAATGGGAATGGGATATTGATAAAATAAAATCTCAAAACATTACTGAAAATGTAGTAACGCTTCTTATTGAAAGAATAGAAAAACTACCTGAAAAATCACTTGACCTTTTAAAAATTGCAGCTTGTCTTGGGAGCAAAATTAATTACACAAAACTTTTTTTGTTATCTAAAATGTCCCAAAAAGAATTTAATCTATATTTGTTCGAAATAGTAAAACAAGGCATGCTCATACCAATTTCAGGTAAAAATTCTGATTCTGAATTTATTGATATTAAGGAAATAAATTTAAAAAAAGATATTAAACCTGATTATATTTTTCAGCATGACAAACTACGCCAGGCTGCCTATGAAATCATTGAAGATCAAAAAAAAGCTTGCCTCCACCTTTTTATTGGAAAAAAACTTTTTGAAATTGCAGACAAATTTTTTTTTGAAAACAACCTTTTTGAAATTGTAAATCATATAAACGAGGGTCTAGATATTATTTCTGAAACAAAAGATTTAGACCTTCTCATCCATTTAAATTTCATTTCAGCCAAAAAGGCTAAAAATGCAGGGGCATACCAAAGAGCCCTCAACTATCTTGAAATAATAAAAAATTTTTTAAAAAATAATAATCATGATAACTTTTATAAAATAGTTTTAAAGGAACTTGCAGAAACAAAATACCTTTGTGGAGATTTAAATGAATCAGGTGAAATTCTAGAAGATCTTTTATCCTCTGAAACAAATATAATTGAAAAGTGCAAAATTTATGAACTTTTAATCTTAATCTACACAATGAAAGCAAGATACAATGAAGCTCTTTTAGCAGGGAAAAAAGCACTTGAACTTGTTGAAACAAACTTACCTTTAGATAATATTGAAATAGAGGCATCCATAGAAATTGACAAAGCAATAGAGAAATTAAAAAAAATTAACATAAATAACCTTATTAACAGTCCTGAAACAAAAAGTCCCAAAATAAAAGCTGCAATGAAAATATTAATAAGACTTCAGGCAACCTCATATTTTTTCAAAACAAAACTCTATCCTTTTATCCTTGCAAAAATGACCAATTTATCAATTGATTACGGACATACCCCTGAATCTGCCAAGGGTTATGCAAGCTTTGGCAATATTTACTCAGAAAAAACCAAAGATTTTAATACTGCATATGAACTT
Organism: Desulforegulaceae bacterium; assembly: GCA_034007295.1. Taxonomy (GTDB): domain Bacteria; phylum Desulfobacterota; class Desulfobacteria; order Desulfobacterales; family JACKCP01; genus JACKCP01. Next base: position 26,772 of record JAVERC010000007.1, read on the forward strand.
GGAATTTTAGGTTTAAATTTAAGCCAAAAATACAAAGATAAAAAAATTGAATGCCAGTCTAGGCTTTCAATTGCAGGCTTTCTTATTCATGGAGTAGGTCATCTGAAAAATGGCGAAGAACATATTAAGATTGGATACCAGGCCGGTCTTGAATCAGGTGAAATTCAGTATGCAGGACTTCTTTTGTTCAACAGGATTTTAAACAGATTTTTCCAGGGGCAAAATCTTGAGATGCTGGAAAAAGAAATTCCTGAGTCTTTAAATTTCTGCCAGAAAACAGGAAACAGCATAGCAATTGATGTTATAACCCCATTTAAACTAGCAGTATTGAATTTAAGAAAAAAAACAAAAAATCATTTTGATTTTTCAGATAAAATCCGCACATTTGATGAATATCATCAAAAAATGGTTAAACATGGAAGCATGCCTGCTCTTTTCCTTTTATGGCTTTTAAAATCCTTTGTTTTATTTATTAACCGCAAAATCCACCAAGCCAATGAGTCAATTTTAAAAGCAGAAAAATACTTTGCTGCTACAACAGGATATTTTTCCGATACTGAATTTCTTTTTTTAAAAGCCTTAATAATGGCTTCACTTTATAATGAATCGGAAAAAGAAGAAAAAAAACAAATAACCTCCAAAATTGAAAAAATATTAGATTTTTTCGACCAAAAATCAATCACAGCACCTGAAAACCACCTTCCAAGATATTATCTAATTAAAGCAGAGCTTTTAAGAATAAAAGAAAAAAATGAAATGGCTGCAAATTATTACGATAAATCAATTGAAGCAGCTTCAAAATACGAATTTATTCAAATTGAAGCTCTTGCAAACGAACTTTGTGCAAACTTCTGGTCAGAACTTAACAAAAAAAAATTATCAAGACCATACCTTGAAGATGCATGCGAAGCTTATGAAAAATGGGGTGCCATAAGAAAAACAAAAAGTCTTGAAAAGAATTTACCTGACTATTCTTCCAAACTTACCAAATTCCAGCTTTTCAGCACTCAGACATCAAGTTATCCAGATTCTGAAATTGACTATTCATCAGCACTTGACATGGAATCTGTAGCAAAAACATCAAGGGTAATTTCAAGTGAAGTTGATATTGAAAAACTTTTGAAAAAACTTATGAAAATAATGATTGAAAGTGCAGGTGCCCAAAAAGGTTTTATTATTTTAAAAAATAACGAATCACTTGAAATTCAAGCATATTCAGACTCAAAAACAGTAAATGTGCTCCAGTCAAAACCAATATATGAAACAGATGAAATTGCACAATCAGTTGTAAGATATGTAATTCATACATCAGAAGACGTTATTGTAGATGACATTTCTTCCAATACAAAATTTGCAAATGACAGGTGGCTTAAAAAAAACCATTCAGGCTCCCTGTTATGCACTCCATTAAAATACAAAGACAAGACAATTGGAGCTCTTTATCTTGAAAACACACTCGCTACAAAGGTCTTTTCCGGAGAAAGGCTTAAAATACTAAAATATCTTCTTCCCCAGGCCGCAATATCTATTGATAATGCAATAATTTTTGCAGAAACTGCAAAGCTTGCAGCAAGTCTTGAGAAAGAAATTGACCATAGAAAAAAAATTCAGGAAGAACTTGAAAAAAGCGAACAAAAATATAGAGAAATATTTGAAAATACAAGAGATATTTATATTGAAACTTCAATTGACGGCACAATCCTTGAGGTAAGTCCGTCTGTTGGCGAATCTGCTGGCTATACAAGAGAAGAACTTATAGGCCAAAAAGTAAGCAGAAAATACATTGATCCAATTGATCAGAAACATTTAATGGAATACTTATTCACATATGGCAAAATTTATAATTTTGAAGCAAAATGCAAAACAAAAAATAATAATTTTGCAGACTCTTCAATAAATGCAATGGTTATAAATGACAAAAACGGAAAACCTGAAAAGGTAATAGTTTCAATCAGAGATATAACTGAAAAAAAACAGCTGGAGCTAAAACTTTTTCATTCCCAAAAAATGGAAGCAATCGGAACACTTGCCGGTGGAATAGCTCATGATTTCAACAATATCCTTGCAGGTATTACAGGTTATACCGATATAGCAAAACTAAAATTTAAAAAAGAACCTGAAAAAATCCCAGTTTACCTTGATGGAATATCAAGGGCAGGACAGCGTGCAAAAAATCTTGTAAGCCAGATACTTTCTTTTACAAGAAATACTGAAACCAAAAGAAAAGATATTAACCCGCTTCCTGTAATCAAAGAAGCATTAAAGCTTTTAAGATCATCAATTCCTTCTTCAATTGAAATGGTTCAGGAAATAAAAGCTAAAAACACCCTTATAAGAGGGAATACTACCCAGCTCCATCAGGTAATAATGAATCTTTGCACAAATGCTGCTCATTCAATGAAAGATACAGGAGGAACACTTACTATTTCTATAGATACAATTGATATTGATGAAACAAATACTTTTGAAACATGTTTTGGACAGATAAAACCTGATACTTATTTTAAAATAAGTGTAAAAGATACAGGCCATGGAATACCTGAAAATATTGGAGCAAAAATTTTTGATCCTTATTTTACAACAAAAAAAACAGGCGAAGGGACAGGTCTTGGGCTTTCAATGGTTCAAGGCATAGTTAAAAATCACGGAGGATATTTAAATTTTTCAAGTATTTTAAACAAGGGGACCTGCTTTGAAATCTTTTTCCCTATTGCCATGGAAAGTGAAAAAATTTTTAAGGAAAAAAACAAAATTAATGTTTTAAAAGGACATGAAAAAATTCTTTTTGTTGATGATGAGGAAATTCTTGCTGAACTTATGGAAGAACTTCTTGAAGAATCTGGATACGAAGTAGAATGTGTAAACAGCCCTGTTGAAGCACTTAATCTTTTTAATGAAAATCCAAAAAATTTTGACATGATAATAACGGATATGACAATGCCTGTAATGACAGGGGTAAAGCTTTGCAAAGAAATTTACAAAATAAGACCTGAAATCCCTGCAATCATATGCACAGGATATTCAGAATCAATTCCAGAAAAATCCCTTGAAAATACAGGCATAAGAAAAAAACTTTTAAAACCTTTTAATATTGAAGAACTTAACAAGGCAATAAGAGAAATTTTTCAAGAAAAATAAACTTATTTTTTTATTTTATAGAAAATTCCCCTTTCAAGCTCTTCAACTTCGACTTTCCCCTGGTTTACAAGAACATCAAGATACTTGCCTATGTCATTTTTGTGAAGGCCTAAAATCTGGCTTAAATCGTCTATGGTACAAGGCCTTCTGAAAATCATTCCATAAACTGCTTCTTCCCTGTCTTCCCTGTATGAAGCAATATTTTTTCTTTCAATACTTTTGGAAATAATCCGGGTGTTTATAAAACCAAAATCTTTTTTTATTTTCATAAGTTCTGCTTCTGAAGCAGCTCTAAGGCCTTTAATTGCTCCGGGTCTGTCAAGTGTATTTAAAAGAACAAGATCCGGATTTATCATATTAACTGCTTTTTTTAACTTTAAAATATCGTTTTCAGAGTCATTAAATCCAGGAAGAATAAAAATTTCAAGATCAAGTTTATTTTTAAATTCCTTTTTAAAATCACAAAGCCCTTTAATATAATTGTCTAATTTTATTTTTTTGTCCGGCCTGTTTATCTTTAAAAATGACTTTTCATCTGCACTGTCAAGGGATGGCATTACAAGGTCTGCATTCAAAAGCTCTTTTCTAAGCAAAGGATCACTTAAAAGCGTTCCGTTTGTTAAAACACAGACTTTAACATCAAAATTTGATTTTATAAAATCAAGGATTTCACCAATTTTTGTATTAAGGCACGGTTCTCCAGAACCCGAAAAAGTAACATAGTCAGGCTTTGGATTTTTTTGAAAATAATCTTTTAATTCCTGTTTTACGTAATCTGCTGGAACATATTCTTTTCTTTCAGCAGTAAGATTTGTTGTTCTTCCGCATTCGCAGTAAACACAATCAAGAGAGCAGGTTTTATGGGTAACAAGGTCTACTCCAAGAGAAACCCCAAGTCTTCTGGAAGGCACAGGCCCAAAAATATATTTATACATAATAATTACCTCTTATATTGGTAGATATTAAATTATTTTCTAGCACTGCATGATTTATCTGTAAAGCAGTGAAAAAATTTATTCCTTTACACTTTAAAATCACTTTATTAGTTATAAGCCCCATAAAAATTAAATTCTGGAGTAAAAAATGAAAACATTTCTTGACTGCATTCCCTGCCTGATGAAACAGGCTCTAAGAGCTGGAAAACAAACCGGAGCTGATGAAAAAACACTGAAAAAAATTCTTGATGAAACAGGTTCTTTAATAAAAGACATTCCCCTTGAAAATACTCCGGTTGAAACAGCAGCTCATATTTATAAAATTGTAAGCAGACTTACAGGAGTTAAAGACCCATACAAAAAAATAAAAAATGAAAATATTTTACAGGCAAAAAAACTTCTTCCAGAACTTGAACAAAAAATAAATCTAGCAGAGAATCCTCTTCTTTGTGCAATAAGAATTTCAATTGCAGGTAATGTAATAGACCTTGGTGTTGACAAAAAATTTAATATTGCAAAAGACCTTGATAAAATTCTTTATCAGGATTTTGGTATTTTTGATTATGATAAATTTAAACATAAACTATCAAACTCAAACACTGTCCTTTTTGTTGGAGACAACTGCGGAGAGTCTGTGTTTGATACCCTTTTAATAAAACAGCTTAAAAAAAAGGTTTATTATGCTGTAAGGGAAATTCCGGTTATAAACGACGTAACATATGATGATGCCATAAATTCAGGACTAAATGAAATATCAGAAATAATATCTTCAGGAGTAGATTCGCCTGGAGCTGTTTTATCAAGAGCAAACAATGAATTTAAAAACCTGTTTGATAAAGCAGATATAGTAATAAGCAAGGGACAGGGAAATTACGAAGGTCTTTCACTTGAAAAAAGGGATATATTTTTTCTTCTAAAGGCAAAATGCCATGTAATAGCTGAAGATATTGGAGTAAAAGAAGACGATATAATTTTAAAAGGAATAAATATTTAAAATGGCATTTATTTAGCTGCTGAAGGAAAAGGGGCGGGTCAGCCCCTATTTGTGGCATGTTTAAGACCAATTAGTTCTAGAGCTATTAAATATCCTATAGCAGTTCAGATAAAAAAACAGTTAAGGGATGCAACTTTTTATTGAATAATTCAAAGTTTGTAGTAGAATTTTAAAGTTAATTAAATCAAAGCTTTTTATATCAAAATAAAAATATGACAATATCACAATTACAAAAAGAGATTTCAAACAGCTTATCTGAGTGTTGTTTATCAATAGGATTTGACATAGATAATGCAACGACGTTTTACAACACAAAAAAAAACATTATAAGATTGTTCCATATTGATTTTCTCAATTCAAAAAATGCTGCTTATTTCAACACTAGCACAGCTTCTTTTTCATTAAACATAGGCATTTTTTTTAATTTTCTAGAAAACGTCACCAATCCCAAAGAATATGAAGCCCATTTTCGAGGTCAAATACTACGCAACTTTTATCAGAAACACCCAATGGATTTAAAAAAATTCAGTTGGCTGCATCCTGAAAGATGGAGACGAGATATTTGGTGGGTAGATAAAGACGGTAAAAATTTAAAAAATATCCTTCTTAGTTCACGCAGGTTAACTAAAGATAAAGTGTTAAATTGGTTGGATAAATATTCGGACATTGACAAGGCAATATGGTTTCTAAAAAACAAAAAGGAAAATTTCAAGGGTGGGCCTTTTGGATTTGGAAATATTAAATCCCCTTGTAGACTAAAACTCATTAAAAATCTAGAAATAATGAAGAGATAGTTTTAGTAGAATCCCTCCCTAAAAAAACCTTTTACAAGCCAGCTACCTAAATAAAGTCAGGCAAACACAGATTCAAAAATATGAAACCCCGTAGAATTTTCAATTGTGCTGCATCAACGGGGTTAAAAAAGCATATCTGATACAATTCGCCTTGCATATGCAGTAAACTTGAAAATCGCTTGATTCAGGTATTAACAAGCTTTTATTTTATCCAGATTTCAACCCTCCTGTTTTTTGATCTTCCCAATTCAGTAAGATTTGAAGCTACAGGAAGTTCCTCGCCTCCGCTGATCATTGAAATTCCAGAAATTCCTCTAGCTCTAAGTTCATCATAAACAATTTTAGCTCTTTTTGAAGCAAGATCAAAATTATACAAATAGTCGCCGTTTGAATCAGTAAACCCTGCAAGAATTATTTGCTTTCCTATATTTTCAGGTTTTTTAAAAAAATCAACTACTCTGTAAAGATCTCTTAAGGCCCTGTTATCAAGAATAAAACTATTTGCCCTAAATCTGAAATTTAATGAAAGTCTTTTAGCGTTTTTAATTATTTCCAGATAATTTTTCAAAACAGACTTATCATAAAACTCTGTATTTTCATCAAATTCATGATTAAAAATATTTATTGAAAGGTTTACAAATCCGTTTTCCTCAGCTTTTTTCTGCCCCTCTTCAGAAAGTGCATAATTTATAAATTCAAGTGTATGAAAATTTTTTGGAACTGAAGGTATATAAAAATAAAGTCTTCTTGCCAAAGGATAATCTTCTGTTGCGATTGTAAAAAAAGTAGGAAGAATTTTTACTCCCTTTCCCTGAGAAATTGCAAGAGCTTTTGAATTGCCTATATACGGCAGGCCTGTAAAGCCTATTGAATTTTTGTCCTTAGAAACTGAGTCTGAAAGAATTTTATTGGATTCAAACCTTTTTGCATCCAAAAAAAGTTTGTTCTTTTTCAAAATAAGAGAGTTGAATGTATCAAATGTTCCTGATTTATCATCTCTTGCATATATTTGAATTTCACCTTCCATATTAACACCTGCTTCTTTCCATGTTCTTATTTTCCCCTGAAAAATTTCTGATAAAAGTTCAGATGTAATTCCAGTAATTGGATTTGAAGGGTGGACAATTACTGCTATCCCGTCAAGAGCACACACATGCTCTGATGCAAAAGACTCCATATCTCCAAGAAAAGAAAGGGACAATACTTCTTTTTCCTTTATTTTTCTTGAAGCCATTCCAATATCACACAAACTATTTTCAAGATCTAAAAAACCGGTTGAAGAACCATGTGCTTTTATTTCTATTGAAAGATATTGATTATTTTTAAACCCGACAATCTGCTTTTCTTCTTTTCCAATAATTTTTTCACTTATTTTTTTGCACCCTATTTTTTCAAGATATCCCAAAGCAAGAGCAGGTGCAAAAAAAGCACCAATAGTATTTGAACCGCTAAGCTTTAATATTGTTTTTATTTCTTTTTCTTCTATGTTTTGATTTAAACTTTCATTTTTTTTAATTTGCAAATCATTTGACAATAAATCTGCGTCTGAATTTTCCAAAACAAAGCTGTCTTTTACAATTTCTTTTTTTTCAGCATTTGATAAATCATTATAAACATAATAAAAACAGCCAATTATAAAAACAATAACAAAAACAAGCAAACCAAATATACCAATTATCTCTTTGTCTTTGAACATAAAAATCTCCAATAATTATTGTATGAAAACACTTGCTGTATCAACAAAAATAATCAATACACACTAGACCAAAGAGATATCAATACATGGGAATTGTTAGATTTTTACTAATTTGGTTTGTTTTTGCAGACTAATTTTTGATTAGCAGTTTTATCAAATGATTAGATGGAAAACAAAATTTATCTATGCTGATATTAAGATCAGCTAAAAACAAATTTTTTTTATCAAGCATAAGTAATTGCTGAACGAAACCGGCCTTTTTTGTCCATTCTTAAGTCAGATTCAAAATTTAATCCTCAAAATACTAAATGTATCCTAAAGGTTAAATTTTTCATCTTCCTTGAACTGAACAAAAAATTCTCGTTTTCGGCCAATCAGTAAGTAAAACCTGATATGAAAAGCTCAATTCAGATAAAAAGTTTAAAAATCAGGAATGTTGAGTATTTTGGAAATTAAATTTTTTTTCTTACTTTAGAATGGACAAAAAACCGGTTTTCCTTTAGCAGATATTTAGATTTTTTTTTAAGACCGCTTTAAAAATCAAAGCGGTCTTTTCAATTAACTTAAAACAAAATTATTATTTACTTCCAAACATTGCATCTTCCATATCAGCTATTGATCCGTCAGTCTGAGCTATTGCATCAAGTTTTCCCGAAGATACAGGAAGAATTGTTTTTATAAAATATCTTGCAGTATTTATCTGGCCTTTGTAGAAATTATCGTCTTTTTTCTTCTGGCCTAGTTTTGGAGCAGCTACAGAAGCTCTCCACAAAAGCATCCATGCCATTGAAAGATCGCCAGTTGTATCAAGAAAAGGCAGTGAAAAAGAAAATGCCTTTAAAACTTCATCAGAACCTGCTTTTTCTCCAAGAATTTTTGCTGTTTTTGCATATTTTTCAAAATATTGTGAAAAATCAGCTGCAAGTTCCTTTACTTCATCAACTTTCATTGCCTCAGAAATTGTTTTCTGAATTTCATTTAGAAAATCCATGAAAGGCTTGCCTTTTTTCATTCCAAGCTTTCTTCCAAGAAGGTCTATGGACTGAATTCCGTTTGTTCCTTCATAAATCTGAAAAATTCTTGTATCCCTTAAAAGCTGTGCAACAGGATACTCTTCAATAAAACCATATCCTCCGTAAACCTGAACTCCCTGGCTGCATACTTCAAAGGCTCTGTCTGTAATATATCCTTTTATAATTGGTGTCAGAACTTCAAGAATTCCGCTTAATGCTGCTTTTTCATCAGCACTTTCGGAAACAGCCATTTTATCATATAAAAGACCTCCATAATAAATAAGACTTCTCATTCCCTCAACATGGGATTTCATAAAAAGAAGCTGTCTTTTAACGTCTGGATGCTCAATAATAAAAGCAGGCCCAGATCCTGGAGCTGCTGTCATATGCTTGGTCTGACGCCTTTCCCTTGCATAGTTCATGGCATAGATATATGAAGCTGTTGCATTGGCAAAACCCTGAAGTCCAACCATCTGCCTTGCTTCGTTCATCATCTGAAACATTGCTGCCATGCCTTTGTTTTCTTCACCAATAAGAGTTCCTATGCACTCACCTTTTCCACCAAGATCAAGTGAGCATGTGCAGTTTCCGTGAAGACCCATTTTGTGTTCAATTCCTGTACATTCAACATTGTTGAATTCTCCAAGGCTTCCGTCTTCATTGATCCTGAATTTTGGAACAAGGAAAAGTGAAATACCCCTTGTGCCTTCTGGTGCACCTTCAATTCTTGCAAGGGTTGGATGAATAATATTTTCAACCATATCCTGCTCACCGCCTGATATAAAAATTTTCTGGCCTTTTATTGAGTATGTTCCATCAGGATTTTTTACAGCTGATGTTATAAGAGCACCAACATCTGAACCTGCTTCAGGTTCTGTTAAAAGCATGGTTCCTGACCATTTGCCTGAATACATGTTTTTCAGGCATTTATTTTTCTGATCTTCAGTCCCGTAATTTTCAATAAGTTTTGCAGCACCGTGTGAAAGCATGTGAAAAAGCATGAAAGAGTTGCATGCACCGTAAAAATATTCGTTTGCAGCAAGGGATACGGTTTTTGGCATTCCCTGTCCGCCCCAGTCAGGGTCGTCATACATTGCAAGCCATCCGCCTTCACAATAATTTTTGTAAACCTTGTGATATTCCTTTGGAACACTTACTTTTCCTGCATCAAAAACACATCCGTCATCACTTATTTTCTGCAATGGAAGAATTTCTTTTACAGCAAGATTAACAGCCTCTTTCATTATCATATCTATTGTTTTTTTATTGTAATCGGAAAATTTATCATATTCTGAAAAATCTCCTATTGAAAACTGTTCATGTAAAACAAAATCCACATCTCTTTTGTCTGCAATCAGCTGAGCCATACAAAACTCCTTTACTGTTTATTTTTTTAATTAATGAATATTTTTTACACATTGTCCGAATGTGTTTCTTTTCTCATGACTGTAAACATAATTCAATAGAATAAGCCACATGCATTGTCAATATAATGGTGTTTAATTAATTAATTTTTATTAATCATAAAAAACACAAAAAAATTTATATCAAATTGACTGTTTATATTTTAAACTTTACCCGATAATAATTGAAATACTTGTGAAAAGTTGACAATTAACTTTGTTTAAGGCAAAAGTAGTAGATATCAATTTCCTTTTCATTGCTCATTACAAGAAAAATCTCAGGAAGGTTATAAATGTTTATAAAATGCTGGGGTGCAAGAGGTTCCATACCTGTTTCAGGAAAAGACTTTACAAAATACGGCGGTGATACAACATGTATGGAGATCAGAAGCAAAAACAACGAAATAATAATAGTAGATGCAGGAACAGGAATAAGGCGGCTTGGGAACAAGCTTATAACTGAAAAAAAATCTTCTTATCACATGCTTTTTACCCATGCTCACTGGGACCACTTAATGGGATTTCCTTTTTTCAAACCGATTTTTCTTTCAAAAACAAAACTTAATATAATAAGATGCCCCCATCCTGGCAAATATGCTGAAGAAATGATGACAAGGGTAATGTCGCCTCCAAACTTCCCAATCAAATATACAGATATAAAAGCAACAATAACATATGAAGACGGCTGTCCAGGCGGTTTTAAAATTGACACAATTAAAATTGACCCCATAAACCTCAGCCACCCGAATTCTGGCTGCGGGTACAAGTTCAGTGAAGATGACAAAACATTTGTATTTCTTACTGACAATGAACTGGGACATATCCACAAATATGGTAAAACTATTGAAGAATATGCTGACTTTTCAAAGCACTGTGATCTTTTGATCCATGACTGCGAATATACAGATACTGACTATCTTAAAAGAAAAGAATGGGGACATTCAAGCGTAAGCCAGGTCGTAAAGCTTGCAAAACTTTCAAATGTAAAAAAACTTGGCCTGTTTCATCATAATCAGGACAAAACAGACAATGATGTTGATCTTCTTGTAGATTCAGTAAAAAAACAATTGCAAAATACAGATATTAAAGTATTTGGAGTTTTTGCCGACATGGAAATTTCTCTCTAGTTTTTATAAATTAAAATTAAATATAAGGACTTATTGTGGAAAATCTTATTGAAAAAGCTGCCTTAAAAATCAAAAACTCAAAACTTACAATTGCCCTTACAGGAGCAGGTATTTCAGTTGAAAGCGGAATTCCTCCATTCAGGGGAAAAGGCTCTTTATGGGAAAAATTTGATCCCATGAAATACGCTGAAATAAACTATTTCCTGAATAATCCAAAAGAAGTATGGGAAGTATTTTTAAAAGACATGGAAAAAACCCTTAAAAATGCAAATCCAAATCCAGGGCACAAAGGACTTTTTGAATTAGAACAAAAAGGACTTTTAACTACAATAATAACCCAAAATATTGACGGGCTTCATCAAAAAGCAGGCAGCAGCGATGTCATAGAATTTCATGGAAGTTTTGCAAATTTTTACTGTATGGAATGCTTTGAACAAGTAGACCTTGAAGGTCTTGATCTTTCCCAAATCCCTCCAAGATGCAAAAAATGTAATGGTATTTTAAGACCTGACTGTGTGTTTTTTGGTGAAATGATACCTCAAAATGCCCTTGAAAGGGCAGGCATGCTTGCTTCTCAATGCGAAGTAGTTATTGTCATTGGTACATCTGCACTTGTTCAGCCTGCAGCATCAATTCCTGTTGCTGCAAAAACATCAAAAGCCTTTGTGATTGAAATAAATCCAGAACCAACCCCTCTTACAGATTCTATTGCAGATATTACTCTTTTAGGAGATGCAGGCAGTGTAATGACAGATCTTTTAATAGAAATTGAGACCTTGTAGCTTCAATTGAGAATTTCATATTTTTAAATTAATTGCGGAGTTAGAAGGCTTTTTTTTGCACAGCATAATAAAATAAAAACGGCCGAAAAAATTAAAAAATAAATTTTCTCCGGCCATTAAATTAAAATCAAAAAAAATTAATTTGTGATTTTTACTTTAAAACAAACAAAGAAATATATTTTGGATCAATATTTTTTATGCCAACACTTCCAAGTTCTTCTTCAACAAGTTCAAACAACTCATCAAATACAGGTCCAAGCCTTTCAAGAATAAATTCCGGTTTTAAATCAGCAGTTCTTACAATCCAGTTTAAAAAATCCTGCTTTTTCTCTTTTCCAGGTGTTTTTATTCCATTGTCTTCAATCCAGAGCCAGTCATAAAATTTTTTAAACTTATTTATTTCAATTGGTTCAAATATATTTTCATCCAAATGAAGCCAGTCCCTTGCCCAAAGTGTGAGAATAAAATTTTTCCAGTTTATGAAAAGATCATCTGTTTTTATCTCTTTAACTCCCATAAGAGCAAGAAGATCATCAACAGCAAAAAGTTTTTCAAGTTCTTTTTCTGTTTTTGTTATTTCCTCGAGGGAAGAAAATTCTTTGTATATACCTGAAGAATTTTCATAATTATCAAAATAAACAGCAGGCCAGGCAATAAGTCCTCCTGTTATTCCAAACCATTTTTCTCCAAGAAAACTTAAATTAAATGAATTTTTTATAATAAAAGAATTTTTCTGCCATTTAAGAACTTTTTCCCTTAAATTTCTGACAAGAGTATTTCCAGCCTTAAAAATATCCAAAGTGTAATAACTGCCAAAGGCTTTTTCCATTAATTTTCTTTTATCTTCTTTTTCATAAGATTTTCCTAAATACTCAGCCCCTGTCTTTAAAATGCCTGAAACTCTTTTAACAAGGCTTAAAAGTTCTTCTCTTGTCCTGATTTTTTTATGTTCAGCAGAAATTATCTGATTACACAAAGAAACAAATTCAAGTGAAAAATCATCTGAATCAAGTAAATAATTATTAACTGAAAAAGCATCTATTAACTGGCTGGAATTAATATTTCCTTTTTCATCAACAAAAATATCTGGCACTAAATTTTTATCTGCCGGTCTTTTCTTTATATTTTTTAAATTTATAGGTGCTAAAATTTCAATTGCTTCATGTGCCGGAATCAGCCCTTTTTCCTCAAGCCTTGCATTCCTGAACCTGAAAAGATGTTCCTGATGCTCTGCATTTATAACACCTGCAGAAATAAAAATAATTGTCTGGAAATCCCTGTATGAGATGTCAGCAATTCTTGCTAAAATATCATTTACAAGACTTTTAATTTCAATTGGAAGATTTTTGTCTTCACCCGATTCCAAGACCTTGAAATAAATAACATCATCAAAGGTTATATAATCATCTGGAATTATGGAAGGGTCTTCATCATGCTCACGCAGGACAACATCAATCCTGTTTCTTAAAAAATAAGTCAGAAAATCTTCCTGATCATCTAAAAGCCATTGTGCAAGCCTTCCAGGGTCTGCCATATGAAGAATTCCAAGCCAGTAAGAAGCATTGAATATATTAATCTGGTCCTTTTCCCAGATTTCAAGATCAACAATATATTCCCACTGCTTTTTTGTGGCCATGGATAAGATCGGAAGAAAATCTTCATGTCCTGCTTCATGCATAAGCATATAAAGGGATTGTTCAGGAAAAGAATGGACAAGAGCATAACTTTCATTAAAATCAAGAATCTCTTCCATTGCTTTTTCAGGGTCCATTTTAAAAATTGATTCCCTTTTTTTTCTTAAGGCTTCAATTTTTTGTTCAACAATACTTAAAGCATTTTTTTTTGTCATAATTTTCCCGTTTATTCTTTAAAAAAGCAAAAAAACAGGCTGTCATTACAACAGCCTGCCCTAAAAAAAATATTTTTTTAAATTAAAAGATCACAAATTTTTCTTTTAGGCACATGATGCACATCATTTTCATCTCTATAGTATTTAATATCGCCCAAATCATTTAGATCTTCTATCATAGATTTTTCCAAAGGCTTTCCAAGTGCAATAACTAAAACAGGCTCAAAATTTTCTGAAATTTCAAAATCATTTAAAACCCTTGTTTTATTGAATGATGCAATCATACATCCGCCAAAGCCCTTTGAAACTGCATCAAGCAAAATTGTCTGTGCAGATATCCCTGCATCAAACATGAAATAATTACCTTTAAAGGAAATATCTTTAAAAATAACTATGTAGCCTCCAGGCCTTTGGCCTTTTTTTGGACCATCAAAATCTTTAAAATAGGCAGCCCATGCCAAATTTGGAAAAAGTTTTTCCTTTTCAGCTTCATCAAAAACAATTTTATATCTCAAAGGCTGAAGATTACCTGCTGACGCAGTGTGTCTTGCAGTAAAAACAAGATCTTTTAAAAATTGTTCACTCAATGAAAAAGTTTCATCAAATCTTCTAAATGATCTGTTTTTTAAAACAAGATCAAAAAAATTACCTATCTCAGGCATTCAAACTTCTCCTGTCTTGGCAGATTTTGTTTAAGCCAGACAAGCACCTTGTCAATTTCTTTTTTTATTTCATTCAAGGCCTTGCCCCTGTGGCTTACTTCTGATTTTTCATCCATTGTAAGCTCTGCAAATGTTTTATTAAGTTCTGGATAAAAAAATACAGGATCATAACCAAACCCGCTGTTACCTTTTGGCTCTCTTACAATTGTTCCTTCGCATTTTGCCTCATATGTAAGAGCAGGCCCGGTTGGAACAGCAATTGAGATTACACATTCAAAATATGCCTTTCTATCCTCAATTTTATCCATTTCATTTAAAAGTTTTTTTACATTGTCTTCATCTGATGCATTTTCACCTGCATATCTTGCAGAATGAACTCCAGGCTTTCCGGCAAGAGCCTGTACAACAAGTCCTGAATCATCTGCTAAAGCCGGAAATCCAAGATATCTTGCTGTAAGACTTGCCTTTTTATAGGCATTGTCATCAAATGTTTCACCGTCTTCAATTATTTCAGGAATTGGTCCGAAATCTTCAAGAGTCATAATCTTAACAGGATAACCTTCAAGAAGTTTTATCATTTCTTTTTTTTTGCCCTGGTTTTTTGTTGCAAGTACTATTATCTGCTCTTTCATGTTTAAAACTCCGAAATTTTATATTTATTAAAAAACTTATTTAAAAGTTGAAAAACTCAATTTTTATAATATAAATATCAATCTTCTATTTTCAAACTTTTTCCGGCTTTTATCACAAGAAAAAGTACTGGTATCCCTATAATTGCAGTTATAAAAAAAAAAATCTGGTATCCTGCAAAGTCAACAATTGTACCTGAATATCCGCCAAAAAGTTTTGGAATTAAAGTCATAAGGGAACTGAAAACTGCATATTGAACAGCTGTAAATTTTACACTTGTAAGAGCAGATAAAAAAGCAACAAAGGCAGCTCCAGCAAGTCCTGCTGCAAGATTATCAGCTGAAATAACCACATAAAGCATTGTGATATTGTGCCCAAGATGAGCTAAAAGCATAAATAAAAGATTTGTTAATGCAGAAAAAAAAGCTCCCCAGAATAAAATTTTTAATACGCCTTTTTTCTGAGAAAAAATTCCGCCTAAAAACCCTCCTGCTATTGTCATAAAAAGGCCGAATGTTTTAACAATTCCTGCAATTTCAGATTTTGTAAAACCAAGATCCTGATAAAAAAGATTTGAGACAACGCCTAAAACTATATCTGAAATTCTGTAAAGACCAATAAGCATAAGAAGAATTATGGCTGTGTCTTTAGAGTATCTTGTAAAAAAATCCTTAACAGGCTCAATATATGTTTTATCTATCATTTTCTGATTAACAAGTTTTGTTCTGCCTGAAATATATGCAAGAAAAAAACCTGCTCCAAGTGAAACTGCAAGTCTTAGAAAGGCTGAAATAAATCCTGAAAAAAATTTTAAAAACACAATTTCATTTAAAAAACTTAAAAAAAGCTTAAAACCCTTTCCTGTAAAATAAAAAACTGAAACAAAACCAAATATTCCTATAACAAGTGCCAAAAAAGCACCAAGATAATCTTTTGATTGGTATTTATAATTTTTTTCCTGATAAAGTTCAGGTTCTTTTATTAAAAGTACTGTAAAAATACCTGTAAACATAAAAAGGCTCATAAAAAGATAAGTATACATCCATGCATTGTAATTGTAGTTTCCCATATTTGATCCTAAAAGATCAGCCATGAAAAGAGCTCCAGCTCCGGCTGCAAGCATGCCTGTTCTATAGCCTGCAATATAAGAAGATGCCATCATTGCCTGAAGTTTTAAATGAGCAGATTCAATTCTGTAAGCATCAATTACAATATCCTGGGTAGCTGATGAAAATCCAAGCAAAACTGCTGCAAAAGCCATAATATAAACATGGGACTCACCTTTTGAAGGATCAGTAATTGCCATTAATATTATTGATAAAATTATCATAAGCTGTGAAAATAATATCCATCCCCGTCTTCTTCCAAGCTTTCTGGAAAGAAAAAAAACAGGAATAACATCAACAGCAGGTGCCCATATAAACTTAAATGAATACCCAAGAGCTGCCCAGCTGAAAAAAGTAACTGCCGACCTTTCAACTCCAGCTTCTCTAAGCCATAAGGAAAGAGATGAAAAAATAAGAAGAATTGGAAGCCCTGCTGAAAAACCAAAAAAAAACATTGTAATTACTCTTTTGTGAAAAAAGGATAAAAACACTTCTTTCCAGGATTCATTTTTTTCTTTTTCCATTTTTGTCCTTAATTTAAAATTAAAAATTCTATATACTCAGCTGCTGAGCGAAAACGGCATTTTTTGTCCATTTTAAAGTTAAATTAAAAATTTAATCCTCAAAATACTCAATATATCCTAAAGGTTAAATTTTTATTTTGAACTAAACAAAAAAATTACAACTTCTTGTAAAGCCCTATGTAAATTTTAAAAAGACTTTTTTAATAAAAAAAGTTTTAATCTTCAAACCAATGCTTAATGTAAAAAAAGTTAACATTGCATATTATGAATTCAATAACAAAGAAAATTATCCAGATTCTAATCAACAAATATAAAAGGTAAAAAAATGAACAATACAATTGAACAAAAAATAGCATCAAATGAAAAAAGATACAGACTTATAGCACAATCACTTATAGACACAATCTGGGTTATAGACCCTGAAACATTTATTTTTTTGTACATAAGTCCTGATTCCCATGAAACAAGAGGATATACCCAAAGGGAAATAATTGGAAAACATGCAAATTTCCTTTTTTCAGAAACATCCTTTGATAATCTTAAAACCATTGCAAAAACGGCCAAGGAAAACTTTAAAATAGGAATCACAGGTTCATACAAAATTGAAACAGAAATTACAAAAAAAGATAATACTAAAACATGGATAGAAATAAGTGCAAAACTTATTCAAGATGAAGACGACAATAAACTTAAAATAATAGGTATTTCAAAGGATATCAGCCTAAGAAAAGCAGCAGAAAAAGAAAAGGAACAAATTCTTATTGAACTTGAATCAGCACTAAAGGAAAAAGAAAAACTTCTGGATCAGATAAAAAAACTTGAAAGCCTTTTGCCGATTTGTTCTTCATGCAGAAGAATAAGAGATAACAAAGATAAAAAATGGTGGCCCTTTGAAAAATACATTGAAGAAAAATCAGACTCAAAATTTACACATACACTTTGCCCTGACTGCCAGGAAATTTTTTATTCCAAAAAAAACAATGATTAGTCAGTGATTGGCCAAAAACAAATTTTTTTTTAAGTTCAAGCGGGGAATTTAGCTTTTAGAATACATTTAGTTTTTTTAATCAGCAACAAAACCAAAACTGCCAATTTCAGGAAATTTTACTCCGTTATGAATTAAAGCAGATTTTCCTCTTATTGTGAGGTCTGAAATAAAACTGAATTGTAAGGATGAACTTACAGGATATGCCTTAAGACAATAATGAGTTCCCCATGGTTTTTCATTTGCAACAACTTTAACAGAAGAATTGAAAAAAAGATAAGGACTTGTCAAGGCTACATCCTCAAGAATTTCTACAACTTTTTTTGTATCATTAAAATGGCCTGTATAAAAATCAGCTGCACACTGCAATCTTGGCTCCCCGTTATTTGAGTTTATAACAGGCTGATTCCAAAGCATTGAATGGGGAATAAGAACCCTGTCATCACCTGGAGTTATTACTTCAACAGTTCTCATTCCTACATTATATACTTCACCATAAATACCGCCCACTTTTATCCAGTCGCCGTTTCTGTAATTTCTTTCCCCTACTGCTGCAATTCCAGCTATAAGACTGCTTGCGTAATCTTTTAAGGCAAAACCAATGGCAAGACCTGCAGTTCCAAGAAAAGCAACCATATTCTGAAATGAAGGTTCAATTATAAGAGGTACTATAAACATAAAAGAACCAATAATTATAAAAAGCCTTACAAAGGGAACAAGAGCAAGAAGAGTAAGTTTTTTCTGGCCGTGAAGACGCCCGGCAATCCATCTTAATCCCCTTTGAGTTCCTGCAATAATAATTACAGCAGCAATTACAATTATTGCAATTTCAATAAATGTCCACATATCCATGGTTTTAAATACATGGGAATTGTTGTTTCCTATACTCATTTTAAATACCTGTTTTTAAAATTTATCCACAAGATAATCTCTTCCAAAAAGAATTTTTCTAACTGCATAAAAAGCAGATACAGACACAGTTATTTCGTTTCCTTTTTTCTCTAAAAATCCTGAACTCAAAAGAGATAAAACAGCATTTACACATCTTGACTCAGAAAAAAAAAGAATCCTTAAAAGAATATCAAAAGGAAGACTTTTGTGAATCATAAGAGTGTGAAGAATAATTACAGACTCATCTTCAAAAGCCGGTGAAAAAGAAGGCTCTGTAATTTCTGGGAAAACAAATACAATAGTTTCATTTGAACCATTTTTTTGTTCTAAAAAAGAATCTTTTAATTTTAAATTGTCATTTTCAAGTCTTAATTTGTCTTTCCATAAATTTAAAGCACTAAAAACATTTCCCCTGCAATAGGCAGAAATCTTAGTAAATAAAGGATCAATTGGTTCATTTTCCAAAGATATCCCTGTTATTTTTTTACCATTTGAAATATTTAAAAATTTAAATTTTGTATAGCTTGAGCTTCTTACAGATTTTGAAATCATAGATACAAATTTTTCATCATTAAAAGACTGCAAGGTTAAAACATTTTTTGGTGAAAATTTTAAAACTGCCTGAAAATAAGCCCATGCAAAGCTGTGACATCCAATAATTCCTTTACCAAGTTCTCCAATTTCTGCCATGTGAAGTAGTTTTCTTATTTTTTTCAGTCCGTTTTCGTGGCGTAGAAAAAAATTTTCCAGATCAGGTATTACCCAAATCTTTCCCTTTTCAGGAAAATTTAAAGAAAACTTTTCACAGCCGGACAAAATTTCTTCATAAGAGGGAGAAGAAATAATGCATGCATCATTATTTTTTGCCCAAAGCCTTAATATTTCAGAATTATATGAAAAATGGGGTCCAATAATATAGGTTATGGAAGTTTCAGAATTAAAACTTTCAAGCCAGGTTTCAAGGCATAAATCCAGAGCATTGGAAACATCATTCAAATCGACTTCAGGTGCAACAAATTTTTCAAGCCTTTCAGGAAGGACAAACAAATCTTTTTTGTTTTCTTTAAACAATTCATCATTATCTGTTTTCTTATTCAGTGAAAAATAATTTTTAACGGTTATCCATGCATTTTCAGCTGAACCAGCTGCAGGCATTGAAGGAAGAAGATAATTAGAAAGTGGTACATATTCAAAAAGTTTTTTTTCTGAAATATCCTTGTTTGAATTTGAAGAAACCGGTTTTGAATTATTTGCAAATATTTTTTTCATATTAATCCTAAATCTGAAGCTGAAAAAACTTAGTCAGCCTATGAACAAAAAATTTCAGTTTTGCCTTAATTATTTGCTGAATGAAAACGGCCTTTTTTGTCCATTTCTGCGTCAGAATCAAAATTTAATCCTCAAAATACTAAATGTATCCTAAAGGTTAAATTTTTCATCTTCCTTGAACTGAACAAAAAATTCTCGTTTTCGGCCAATCACTAATTAGTTGCTGAATGAAAACAGCCTTTAGAATGGACAAAAAACCGTTTTCATTCAACAACTGATTATCAGTTCAAAAATTCTAAAACAATTTAAGGAAATTGAAAAATAAAATCCCAATTTTCATTGAGAGTTTTTTAGAAATTAAGTAATTAAATCTTTACACAAAAAAACCTCATGTTATATGACAGTATTCAGTATTTTAAAAAAACAACCTAAAAGAGCAGGGAAGAAAACAATGCATAAACTTTTACAGGGTGAACCCGAAAGCAGGCACTTCCTACTTGGAAATGAAGCTATTGCAAGAGGTGCAATTGAAGCTGGTGTTGCATTTGCAACAACATATCCTGGCACACCGTCATCGGAAATTTCAGCTAATTTATTTGAAATATCACAGGAAACAGACCTTTATTTTGAGTACAGCTCAAATGAAAAAATAGCACTTGAGCTTGCTTCTGCATCTGCAAACTCAGGTCTTAGAACACTTTGTCTTATGAAGCATGTAGGTTTGAATGTTGCAGCTGACGTGCTTATGACACTTGCATACCTTGGAGTAAAAAAAGGTCTTGTTCTTCTTACAGCAGATGATCCTTTTATGTTTTCAAGCCAAAATGAGCAGGATAACAGATATTATGGAAAACTTGCAGGTGTCCCTGTTCTTGAACCTTCTTCTGTTGATGAAGCAAAGGAAATGATAAAATATGCATTTGACCTTTCAGAACAGCTTAATGAACCTGTAATTTTCAGAACAACTACAAGGGTAAATCATTCTTCAGGAATAGTTGAATTTAAAGATATTACTCTACCTCAGACTAAAGGTGAATTTGTTAAAGACCCAATGAATTATGTGTCTGTTCCAGCAGTTTCAAGAAAAAGACACAAGGTTTTATTAGACAATCTTGAAAAGGCTGCAACAATTTCAGATTCCTGTTCATATAATTTTATCAAGGGAAAAGGAAACTTTGGAATTATCTGCAACGGAGTAAGTTATGCATATGTATGCGACTCAATAAAAGACCTTGGAATTGAAGACAAGGTAAAAATACTCAGGCCGGGTCTTTCCCATCCAATGCCTGATGCACTTATAAAAGAATTTTTAAAGGACACAGAAAAGGTTCTTGTAGTTGAAGAAGGCGAACCTGTTATGGAAGAATATGTCCGTTCAGTTGCACAGACCCAGAAAATAACCTGTGAAATAAAAGGCAAACACAAAGACCTTTTATCAAGGCTATATGAGTTCAACCCTTCAATTGTCAGAAGTGCAATTGCAAAATTTTTCGGATTTGAAAATAAAAGTGCAGTTCCAGTAGACATAAGCGATCTTCCAGTTCTGCCAAACAGACCCCCAAACCTTTGTGCCGGATGTGCACACAGAGCAGTTTTTTACGCTGCAAAAAAAGCTGGCGGAACTGATACTCTTTATCCTTCTGATATTGGATGCTACACTCTTGGATTTCTTCCGCCTGTTGGAATGGGTGATTTTGTTCTTTGCATGGGAGCTTCTATCGGCACTGCATGCGGTTTTTCAAAAAGCACAGGAAAAAATACCCTTGCTTTTATCGGAGACTCAACTTTTTTCCATTCTGGAATAAACGGTCTTTTAAATGCTGTTTTTAACAATCATGACATTACAGTTGTAATTCTTGACAACAGAACAACAGCAATGACAGGTCATCAGCCAAACCCAGGCGTTGACATGACAGAACTTGGATTTGAAAACTACAATCAGATAGATATTGAAGCTGTTGTAAAAAGCCTTGGAGTTGGATATGTTCAGACCGTAAAACCATACAACATAAGAAAAACCCAGGAAGCCATTGAAGAGGCAATGAAATTTAAAGGCGTATCAGTTGTTATTGCCAAGGAAAAATGTGTTCTTTATGCCAAGCAGCTTGGACAGGGTAAAAAAACCGTATTTCAGGTTAACCATGACAAATGCAAAAATCACAGAAATTGTGTCAACGACCTTGGATGCCCTGCATTTTACATAGAAAAAGACAAGGTGAATATTAACCCTGAAATGTGTACAGGATGTTCAGTCTGTGCCCAGATTTGTCCTGAAAATGCAATATCTCCGGTAAAAATCAAATAAAAACACAAGGATAAAAACCATGAGCAATATAACCAAACTTATAATAGTTGCAGTAGGCGGACAGGGAAACCTTCTTGCCTCAAAAATTCTTGGAGAAGCAGCCCTTGATGCCGGAATTCAGGTTCAGATGAGCGAAATTCACGGAATGGCACAAAGAGGCGGTGTTGTTGAATCTTCAATACTTTTTGGAGATGCAAAAAGCTCAATTATTGCAGACGGTGAAGCAGATATTTTACTTGGATTTGAACCTCTTGAATCTTTAAGAGCAGTTGCAAAATGCAATAAAAATACTGAAATTATTACCAATATGAGACCTTTACAGCCTTTTACCTCGGCAATAGGCCTTGCAAAATATCCTGAATCAGAAGAAATTGAAAAACTTTTAAAAGCAAAATCAAAAAATTTTCTTGGATTTGATGCAACAAAACTTGCAATTGAAGCCGGAACTTCACTAAGCCTTAACATGGTTCTTCTTGGTGCACTTGCACAAAGAAATCTCATACCAATAGGAAAAGACCTTATTGAAAAAACAATAAAGGAAAAAACAAAAAAACAATTTGCAGAAACAAACCTGAAGGCTTTTCATGCAGGTTTTCAAAAAGCATTGGAGCTTAGTAAATAAAGTGAAAAAATTAACAGGAATTATTTATTTGATTCTGATTTGTTTAATTTTTCCCTTAAATGTTTTTTCAAATGAAGAAACATCCGTTTATATTGAAAAGTTTAAAGTCCACTCACCAGATAAAAATGATGAGTATTTGTCAGAGGGTATCAATTCTGTTCTTACGGGATTGATATCCCCTGTAAACGGGGTTAAAATAAATGAATCATATGAAGAAGAAGGGTTTATAATTTCAGGAAGTATTGTAATAATAGAAAACTCTTCAATTACTTCTGCATCATTAAAATTCAACAAACAAATTATTGAATCATTTAATAAAAGAAGTGAGAACAAGTCTGATATTTTAAACAATATCAATGAATTTGGTCTTTTATGCAAAAAAATAATAGAAAGCAAATCATATAAAACAAATTTTGAAAAGCCTCAAATACAGGTATCACAACAGCTCAAGCCAAAAATGGATATTATTTCTGCAACAAGTCCCATTCCAGATGAAATTAAAAGTATTTTATGTTTTGATATCAACAATGACAATAAAAATGAACTGGCTCTGCTTGGAGAAAATAAAATTACAATATCTTCATTAGAAAATAATGAACTTTCTCAAATCTGCTCAATTGATATTCCAATAGAATTAGAAACTGTTTCGCTTGAGTCTGTAATAATTAAAAAAACTCAAATGATTATTGCAAATTTATTTGACACCAGATCAAAAAAATTTGAGGCAAAACTGTATTCTTTTGACAATAATTTAAAAAAACTAAAGGAAACCAAAAATTTCCCTGAAAATTATTTTTATAAATCCACATATTTAAATTCAGACGAAAAAACAATAATTGCCAAAAAAGGCGACAATTTCAAAACAAAGCTGTTCAGGGAAAAAATTTATATTTTTAATCCTGATGATTTCAGTTTTAAAAAACTTAAAATAAGTAAAAACTTTGAATTTTTCCCCTCAATAGTTTCAGGCAGTTATACAGATGAAAAATCAAAGCAATGGATTACTCTAAGTTCAAAAGGTATGATAGAACTTTTTTCTGAAAAATTTGAATCAATATTTGAAACTGAAAAAATTTTTGGCGGCTCAATTACTTATGCAAGTTATGAAACTGACGGAAGAGATGAAATTGATTCAAGATACTTTTTCCCAACAAGAATTATTCAGGTAAAAATGAAAAACGGTAAAACCATGCTTTTGACAATCAAAAATAAAGACGGCGGAACAAGACTTTTGCAAAGGCTTCGATTTTTTAAAGAAGGATCAATTTGCGGACTTGTCTGGGATAAAATTTCTCTTGAGGAATTTTTCTGCTCAAGAACTTTTAAAGGCTTTATTTCAGATTTCCAGCTCTGCGACATAAATAATGACGGCAAAAAGGAAATTATTTTGTCAAATCCCCAAAGGAAAAATGGATTTTCAAATAATTTAAGCACAAGGATAATTGTAATTCCTTTTTACTCTGCTTTTTAATAAGGCTATAAAATATAGACACCTAAAGGTTAATTTTTACCATATCTGAATTTAAAAAAAATTTCAGTAAAGCAAGTTCTAGAATTAGTTTATAATACATTGCATCAGGCTTTTAAACCATGCCTGATGCAATTTAATATTTGTGGCAAAACAAAACTTCAAAGATATATTTTATAAAATAATTATCTGATTTTTTTAAAACTAAAAGTGCTAACCAAAATCATACCTTGACCCTAACCCTTCTTTTAACTATATAGTTGCTGAATTGAATTTTTTAAGGCTGTTTTAAAATGACATTTTCTTCAATAAACCCGATTGAATTTATAAAAAAATCTAAGAATGAACTTATAATTGATGTAAGATCTCCGCTTGAATATCAAAGAGGCCATATTCCTGGGGCCTTAAACATTCCCATATTTGATAACGAACAAAGAAAAGACATTGGTACTATATATAAAAAATCAGGTAAAAAAGAGGCTGTGCTAAAAGGTATTTTTTATGTTCAGCCAAAACTTTACTCATTTGTTAACCAAATTTATTCATTGCTTCCAGATGAATCTAAAGAAATTTTTGTATACTGCCAAAGGGGAGGAATGAGAAGCGAATCTTTTTCATGGCTTCTCCATACATCAGGTTTTAATGTTTCAAGACTTGATTCAGGCTATAAAAATTATAGACAAGTTGTGCTTGATACTTTTGACAAAAAAATGGAGTTTATTCTTCTTGGGGGAAAAACAGGATGCGGAAAAACAGATATTTTGCATGAACTTGAAAAAAAGGGAGAGCAGGTTCTTGACCTTGAAAAAATTGCCTGTCACAAGGGTTCTGCCTTTGGTGATTTAGGACAGGATAAACAGCCATCTCCCCAGCAGTTTGAAAATAATCTTTTTAAAAAATTATTTGAATTTGAAGAAACCAAACCTGTTTGGGTAGAAAATGAAAGTCCTGGGATAGGTGGGCTTTTTATCCCTTTAGGAATTAGAAACAACATGAAAAATGCTTTCCTGATAAATATAGAAATACCTTTAGATGAAAGAGTAAAAAGAATTACAAAGGAATACGGCAAATTTGAAACCCGTCTTTTACAAGAAAGATTAAAAAAAATTACAAGAAAACTTGGTGCAGATAATTTAAAAAAAGCTGATTTTTTTCTTTTAAATGGCAAACTTGAGGAAACAATTGAAATTCTTATAAACTATTATGACAAAGGTTATTCCCACTATATGAAAAAAATTGATTTTCATGAAAATAATAAAACTATAAACTTTGAACATGACAATCCCAAAAAAAATGCTGAATTTATCCTCAATTTTTATTCGTGCAAAACTTCTATTATTGGAAGCTCCCACTGATCTACCTTAATCTTTTCTTTCAGCTTAATATTGTCATCGTTTTCTTTTTTCCTCCCGACTATTGCAAGAACCCTTGCAGCAACTTTTTTTGTTGGATTTTTTAAAATATTTCCCCATTTTCTGCAGCCAGCTTCAGAAAGTTGGCCAATTTTATTTTTAAATTCATCAGTTATAAAAATTTTACCAGTATTGCTTTCAAAAAATAAGGAAACCTTATCTTTTGGGTTTAATTTTTTCAGATTTGAATGAATCGGATGGTCTGCTCTAAAAAAACCTGGATAACTTATAAAAAGATCTTTCATCCCAATAATATCTACTCTAAATCCTGGTTTATATCCCATTATTGATACATTTTTTGCTCTTTTTTGAAAAACATATGGGAAATTATTAATTTTTTGTATATGCAAATTTTTCTGATCTTTCAGACTATATAGAAAAAGTCCCTTTTTTGCACGGGTCATTCCAACATAATAAAGCCTTGTTTCATCTTCGGATTGCAAAATATCTGGCCTATCCCAGCCACCATCAGTTATAAAAACATACTCAAATTCCATTCCCTTTACACTGTGAACTGTTCCAAGAAAAACTCCGTTTCCGGTTTTCGGGTCTCTTTTTTCCTCAAAAAATGCTTCTATAAAAAATTTTTTAAGCTCATAAATAAAAACAGGAATTTCACCATTTATTTCATCCCAGATATCAAGAAGCTCAGAAAGCTGCTTTGTCCAGATATTTTCATTATCAAATAAATTTAAAACATCTTTTTTTACTTGGGATGGTAAAATACTTTTTTCAATATTATCTTCAATATAGTTAAAAAATTTTTGAAATTCCCTTACACCTGAAATGGAAAAGCCACAGTCCTTAGCCAAAAGATAACAAAAAGGAATGCTTTCTGCTGCAAGAGCAAGCCTTGTACTTACAAGTGGAGGCTTTGAAATCCCGAATCTTGAAATCACAGCAAAATCATCATAACTTAAATTAACGTCTTCTTTTATAAGCCTTTTTATTTCCTCTGCGACTGAATTTCCCATTGATTCATAATTATCTGCAAAAACAAGACAAACCTTATCTTTAAAATCAATTTGATCTTCTTTTAAAATCAGGTTTTTTCTTCTCTGATTTATCCTGATTGGAGCATTTGTTTTCATTCTATTTTTATTAAAGGATATAAGACAATTTGAGGTTTCAATTATTGGATATGTTGATCGATAATTTTCCACAAGAAAATATTTAGAAGCATCATAATCTTTTTCAAACTGTTTTATAAATTTTATATTAGAATTTCTGAATGAATAAATATTCTGGTCATCATCTCCAACAGCCATAATTGTTATTTTTTCATCAGCATCCTTTTCAACCCTTCCAGTTATTGCAGATATGAGCTCATACTGAGTTCCATCAATATCTTGATATTCATCAACAAAAATATGTCTGTATTTTGAAAGGAATAAATTTCTTGAGTCTTCAGGTTCAATTCCTGCAATAATTTTAGTACCATTTAAAATCTGTACAGCTTCTGTAAGTATGTTTTTAAAAAAATTTTTATCTTCAATTTCCAAAATTTTTCTTTCTGCAAGAGAACGCCCACACACTCTCATTGCAAAACCATGATAGGTCATAACAGAAACAAATTTTGCTCCTGAAAGTTTTTTAATTCTTTTTTTTAAATCCATCATGTTGTGATGATTAAAGCATAAGACAAGAATTGCATTTGGAGGTACACATTCATGCTTTATCAGCCAGGCACATCTGTGAACTATTGTTTTTGTCTTGCCTGACCCAGGTCCTGCAAGAACAAGAATATTTTCATCTTGCTTTGCACAAACAATTGATTCTTGAATATTATTTGAAAGAGATTCAACAATAACCCTGTAATCCTCAGAGTTCATAGCTGTTTCAATTAAATTTTTTTCTTCTTTGAAATATTTATTTATAAAAGTCTTATGGGGCAAAAAAAAATATTCAGACATAAAAACAATAGCATTTCTGATTTTATCAAGTCCGATTTTTGCATATTTTTCCATGACATGAACCTGAACATTTTTCTGACCGTAATAATGGCTTAAAGGCTGATAATCTCCTAAAGTATATTGCCTTCCTTTACAATCAGGCGAAATCCTTAAGGTCATGGCCTGCCTGATAATGCCTATTCCAGATTTCAAAACAACACAACCTGTCCTATCAAGATAATTCAGACACATAATCGCTGTTAAATCGGGTTCTGGTTTAAATTTCATATCGCAATTATTGTAATAAAAATCTTTTTTTATACACTCATGGATATCTTCGAGATAGAATTCGCAAAGAACCTGAAATTTAACTTCCTGAAATTTTTTTGGAATAAATTCCATAATTTTATCAAGTATTGTTTTGGAAATATTTTGTCTCAAAAAAACAAGTGCCCTTATTTCTTCCCAGGGTGAATTCAAAACAACCTTAACTTTTTCAGTCCCCCCTCCTCCCTTAATTGTTATGCTTTTTCTTTTCTGGCTTCCCATGTCCTTTGATATTGACTCAAGAATAATACTTACACCATGAGTTGTTATATTATCAAAACCTGAAGATTTTAATTTCTGGGACATGAGCCTTAAATTAAAAAGATTACCCTTTTCCTGATTTTCATAGGCAAAAGGCTCCATTTCCTCCATTATTTTAAGAAGCTTAATTTCTGCAGCTACAAAATTTTTGAGTTTTTTACCAGAGCTGTTAGCACCATAAGGTTTTACATGAGCTGTCATTGCAAAACCTTTTTTTATAATTGCTGCATTAGCCATATCTGAAATAATTGAAATTATAAATTTTGAATCCTCAAACCTTTTATCTTTTCTGGCAATATCACCAAGCTGAACTATCAAGTCATCTGCAGATACAAACCCTTTTTGTTCCTGATTAAATAAAACAGATAATATTCTTAAATAAATTGCCTTTGTTTTTTGGGAAAGATTTAATTTTTCAATTATTTTCAAAGCTTCTTCTTCGTCCTTTACAACCGGCGATCCCTGAAAAACAATTGTTTTATTCAAATCCCTTTCAATGAAGCCTTTCCTTTCAAGCCAGCTTACTGCCGTAACTTCTTTTTTGCCTTTTTTTTCCCCTTCTAGTATAAGACGGTTAATTTCTCCGGGAGTAATTATAATTTCAGGTGTTTTTTTACTTTTATACCTTAAGGCAGAAAGAATTTTTTTCATTTCCTTAATTGTAATTCTAGATAAATTATTGAGCATAAACTGTTTTTGAGAAGCATCTTCCTCATAAAGAAGAATACATTCGGATTCCTTAAGATCCCTTCCAGCCCTTCCAGCCTCCTGAAGATAATTTTCAAGGGAACCTGGCATATCAGCATGAATTACTATTCTTACATCCTTTTTGTCTATTCCCATTCCAAAGGCATTGGTAGCACAGATAACAGGAATTTTTCCCTCAACAAAATCATCCTGAATCTGCCTTTTGTCAGGTTCTTCAAGACCTGCATGAAAATGTGCGGATAAAAGCCCTTTTGAATTTAAAAAACTGCTTATTTTTTTAGTTTCATTTTTAGTAAAGCAATATACAATGCCTGCTCCGCCGTATTCTAAAAGTTTGTCATTTAAGGTGCTGAATATAAATTCATATTTAGAACAAGCAGTTACAGGCCAGACAGAATATAAAAGATTATCCCTTTCTACTCCTCCGGCAAAAACTTCAAGCTCTAGACCAAGAACTTCCATGAAATGAGATTTGATTTCTTCAACAACGTCTTTTTTTGCAGTTGCAGTATAAGCACACACAAATGGTTGTTTTTTATTTTTTTTGCAGTACTTTTTTATGAATTTAGCAACATAAAGATAGTCAGGCCTGAAATCATGCCCCCATTTTGAGATGCAATGTGCTTCATCAAAAACAAAACATCCAATATCCCTTGATTCAAGAAGAGATACAATGCTTTCATTTCTAAGCTGTTCTGGTGAGATAAACAAAATGCCGGTATCACCAAGCCTTACCCTTTCCATTACTGCACCGCGTTCAGGCAGGCTCATGCTACCGTTTATTGTATCTGAGCATAATGTATTAGTATTTTTATTTAAATTATCAACCTGATCCTTCATAAGAGCTTTTAATGGAGAAATCACAAGTGTAAGCTCTCCAAGCCTTTCAAACCTGTGAAGTGCCGGCACTTGATAACAGATGGATTTTCCACCGCCTGTTGGAAGAATTCCAAGGACTGGTATCCCTGATAAATTTGCATCAACTATTTGCCTTTGCAAAGGTCTTTTGTCAGAAAGCATTCTATAGTCATCAAAACCAAAATAATTTTTCAAGATTGCTTTTGAGTTATTATTTTCTTTGCAATAACTGCAATTTTCATCTCCGCAGTAAAATCTAAGTTTTGTTATTACTTCTGGAATTTCACCAAACTCGTATTTAACCCAGGGAGGAAGAACCGAGTTCCCACCGGAAACAAGAAGATATGAAAGAATATATGAAAGAATTGGTTTTTTAATCTTATTGTAAAAAAAATCATCTTTTACTTTCTCAAACCCATTAATACAGATTTTCCCATGAGTCATATTTTTAAAGACTTCTACAGCTTTTTTTTCATTTAAAATTTCTGGAGCCAAATAAGAAAAAAAATCAGATATCCCTTTAAAATTATTTTCACTTTCTCTTATAATGGAATCTTTAAAAGCAAATGCATAAAAAGACAAAAGATCTGGATTTAGCTCTTTTATTAAACCAAATGAATTGATCTGATCAATAAAAATAGAATATGAAAGCAAAGCATCCTTAACAGGATCGTTTTTACCTGTTCTAATAATTTTATAATCTTTAATAAGTTTGTGATATGGATTTTTAGGAAATGCAAGGGGTGATAAAAAAAGGGTATCAATAACAGGAAGCCTAAACAAATCAGCCTCAGGATAAATGCTTTTAGCGAATAAAAGGTCATGATTTATAATATTGTGTCCAAGAACATAATCAGCTGCTTTTGAAAATTTGTCCAACTCATTAAAAGTTTTTCTTATATCTGATATTTGTCCTGATCTAAATTCTTTACCTTTTAAAACAGCCCCTATTTCAAAAATTTTTTGCCCCGGAAGAACTTCAAAATCAATTATAAGGGTGTTTTTAAATTTTTTTTCTAATTCATGCATAAAAGCTCTTTATAAATCATTAATTTTATTACTTTGTTAATGAAGTAAACAAAAAATATCAATCAAAAAAGCCTATATTCCCACAAAACAAAATAAAATCATAAATTATTTATTGAGCAAAAAAATATAAATTTTAGCCGGTTTCAAAATTCTCTAGAGCTGAATACTTAAAAATTGTAGTTATTAATTTGCCAAAAAATAAAATTTTTTGTTCAGTTCAACTAAAATGAAAAATTTAAGCTTTAGGATAAATGAAGTATTTTGAGAATTAAATTTTGAAACTGACTTTAGGATGGGAAAAAAGTTCTTTTTTGTTCAGCAGCAGATTAAAAGCTGGATTGAACATTTTATTTTTTTTAATTTAAAAAATTTTATGAATTAGTAATCGGCCGAAAACGAAAATTTTTTGTTCAGTTCAAGAAAGATGAGAAATTTAACCTTTAGGATACATTTAGTATTTTGAGGATTAAATTTTGAATCTGACACAGAAATGGACAAAAAAGGCCGTTTTCGTTCAACAACGAATTAAGTCGATTACACCTAGAAAATATGAAACTCCAGGGGATTTTCAATTTCGCCTCATATTCTTCTTTAAATTGCATCACAAATAGCAAAAGTATGGCCTGATACAATTTGAACTTATAAGCAGCGAACTTGAAAGTAATGTAATCTAGGTAATAGACAACATTCTTTTTTAAAAGGGACAAAAAAAGAGCCCTTAATTTTTTAAGGGCTCTTATATATTTAACAGGATAAATTAAGCAGAAATTACATCATTCCGCCCATTCCTCCCATACCGCCCATTCCTCCCATACCACCCATTGCAGGGCCGTTGTCTTTTTCCGGGATTTCGGCAATCATAGCTTCAGTTGTAAGCATTAGAGATGCTACTGATGCAGCATTCTGGATTGCAAATCTTACAACTTTTTTAGGATCAATTACACCTGCCTCAATAAGGTCTTCGTATATGCCTTTTGCTGCGTTGAAACCAAAGTTTCCAGAATTTTCCTTAACTTTTTCTATTACAACAGAACCTTCAACTCCGGCGTTATCGGCAATTTTTCTAAGAGGAGCCTGAATGGCCTGCATAATTACCTTAACTCCCGCTTTTTCTTCTTCATCATCAACTTCAAGTGATTCAATTGCTTTTAAAGTTCTGATAAGAGCAACTCCGCCTCCAGGTACAATACCTTCTTCAACAGCAGCACGTGTAGCATTAAGAGCATCTTCAACTCTTGCTTTCTTTTCTTTCATTTCAGTTTCGGTTGCTGCACCAACATGAATAACTGCAACACCACCTACTAATTTTGCAAGACGCTCCTGAAGTTTTTCTCTGTCGTAATCTGATGATGTATCAGCAATTTCAGCTTTAAGCTGCTTAACTCTTGCTTCAAGCTCGCTCTTTGCACCAGCTCCGCCAACAATTGTAGTGTTGTCTTTATCAATTGTTATGCTTTTTGCCTGACCAAGGTCTGTAATCTGAACATTTTCAAGCTTAAGTCCCATATCTTCAGAAACAACCTGACCGCCTGTAAGAACTGCAATATCCTGAAGCATTGCCTTTCTTCTGTCGCCAAATCCAGGTGCTTTTACAGCAGCAACATTAAGAGTTCCTCTAAGTCTGTTTACAACAAGTGTTGCAAGAGCTTCACCTTCAATATCTTCTGCAATTATTACAAGAGCTCTTCCCATTTTTGCAACATTTTCCAAAACAGGGATAAGGTCTTTCATGGATGCAACTTTGTTTTCACTTAATAGAATGAATGGATCTGAAATTTCAGCAACCATTTTTTCTGAGTCAGTCACAAAGTATGGAGAAAGATAGCCTCTGTCAAACTGCATACCTTCAACAACATCAAGATAGGTATCCATTGACTTGCCTTCTTCTACTGTGATAACGCCTTCTTTTCCAACTTTTTCCATTGCATCTGCAATGATGTTTCCTATTGTTTCATCATTGTTTGCTGAAATTGTACCAACTTGAGCAATTTCTTTTCTATCTCTTGTGTCAGTTTTTAGTTTTTCAAGCTCTTCAACGATTTTTGCAACAGCCTTGTCAATACCTCTTTTAATTGACATTGGGTTGTTTCCTGCAACAACAAGCTTTCTTCCTTCTTCGTAAATTGCTCTTGCAAGAACTGTAGCAGTAGTTGTACCGTCACCTGCCATGTCGCTTGTCTTGCTGGAAACCTCTTTAACCATCTGGGCTCCCATGTTTTCAAACTTGTCTTCAAGATCAATTTCCTTTGCAACAGTAACACCGTCTTTTGTTACTGTTGGTGAACCCCAGGATTTTTCAATTACTACGTTTCTTCCTTTTGGTCCAAGGGTTACTGCTACTGCATCTGCAAGTTTTTTAACACCTTCAAGCATTTTTGAACGTGCTTCTTCGCTGTATAGAATTTCTTTTGCTGCCATTTGGCTACTCCATTAATTTTTTAAGTTAAACATTAAATAAAACTAAGGTATATATTTGAAATATAACAGGGAGATTAATTTACTCTACTACTGCGTAAATATCATCCTGTCCCATTATGATATATTCTTCACCGTCAAGTTTAAGCTCATGTCCGCCGTATTTGCTGAACAAAACTTTATCGCCAACTTTTAGTTCCATTGGAATGGGTTTTCCGTCATTTGTAATTCTGCCGTTTCCAACAGCTACAACCTCTCCTTCAGAAGGCTTTTCTTTTGCTGTATCAGGGATGATAATGCCGCCCTTTGTTTTTGCAGGCTCTTCGATTCTTTTTACTACAACACGATCCTGAAGAGGCTTAATATTCATCTTCACTTCTCCTTATATTTAACTGTTAAATTGTTATAATTTATAAAAACTTCCAACGTGAAAGACTTTAAGCACAAATTTTTAATTGTAAAGCCACAAATTTTATTTTTTATTCTTCAGAGCTAGAAGTCTGTTTATCAGCAAGGTTTCCTGCAGGAACAGAAGCATGAGCTGAACTGTCTTTTGCTCCAGAAGTATTTTTACCGCCGTAATCTGTCACATACCAGCCTGTTCCCTTTAGGTGGAAACTGCTTTTGGAAATAAGTCTTTTCATTGGTCCTTTACCGCAGAATCTGCATGTTTTTGGACCTTCTTCTGAAATACCTTGTATAACTTCATCTACCTTGCCGCAGTTTTCACAGCCATACTCATAAATGGGCATCTTAAATCCCCCTGTTTAAATTTTTACTTCTTAGTTGCTGAGAGAAAACGGCATTTTTTTCATTCTAAAGTCAGATCCAAAATTTAATCCTCAAAATACTCCATGTATCCTAAAGGTTAAATTTTTCATCTTCTTTGAACTGAACAAAAAATTCTCGTTTTCGGACAATCACTATTTAAAGACATGTTAAAATTAGTCAGATTTTTTTCGTTGTCAACCCCCTGCCAGAATTTTTTTATATCTTAAAATAAACACCTAAAATGAAAGATGATTTTTAAAAAAATCAAAGACTTTACTTCTACCCTGAATTGCATTTTTTTCCATTATATTTCTTGTAATTTCATGAACTATTTTTTCTTCGGCATACATTTCTTCCTCATCTGCCTCAAATTTCTTTATATATTTTGAAAACCTGACAACATGAACAAGCTCATGTATTATTATGTAAAAAAGAAAAGGGTCCATTAAAAAATCAAATTTTTCAATCCTGTCTAAAATTGTACTGTCCTGAATACAAATCCTGTAAATAGTATACAATGAAGAGTTAAAAGGACTGCCCCAGGGTCTTGCGTCATATTTTACAACCTGGGCAAAGGCTTTTTCTGCTATTTCATGGGATTTCAAATCTTTTTTTGTCTTAAAATCATATTTTATCTTTTTCCAGTCAGAGTCAGACATTTTATAGAAATCTGCTGTCATTTCCTCTGACCTTGAGATAACGGTATTTAAAAGACTCAATTCTTTTGGTGAAAAAAGCTCATTTCCCATTTTTATTATTCCTTGAGTATTGTTTATTAACAATGAGCCGTTTTTTTATAAACAGATGCTGGAAGAAAACTGCCTTCAGCTGAATATACAAGATAATAAAAAAATTACGGAATCAATTTGACAAATGATTCCGCAAATTAAAACATCCAATTTTTGTAACTTTTCAGTTACTATAGAAAGACTGCTGAATCATTTCTGAGCATCATTCTCGCTAACGCTCCCAGACATGAGATAAAAAAGCCATCTCATGAAACCGGCTCAGGAAAATACAGCAACCATTTTTTCAGCAGACTGGCTTTTTTCTCGGTTTACAGCTGAAAGTTACTCATTTTTTTATTTAAAGCTTTTTTCAACTGTTTTTTTCAACAAGTTCAAAAACAAGATTTAGGGCATCCAAAAGTTTTGAAGGATCAGTTCCGCCTGCCTGGGCCATATC
This sequence comes from Desulforegulaceae bacterium, assembly GCA_034007295.1. Lineage (GTDB taxonomy): Bacteria > Desulfobacterota > Desulfobacteria > Desulfobacterales > JACKCP01 > JACKCP01. The sequence goes on from JAVERC010000007.1 coordinate 61,823, forward strand.
AGCACGCCCTCCTCCGCCTCCGCCAACAACCGCCGCACAATCTTTAACAAGTTTTCCTGCATTGAACCTGTCTGTAAGATCCTTTGTGACACCTGCTGTCAAAAAAACCTTGTCCCCTGATTTTGAACCAAGAAGAACTATTCCTGATTTAATTTTATTTTTAAGCTTGTCTGTAAGATCTCTTAAAGCACCCTGATTATCTGCTTCAACTTCCTTTGAAACAACATTGATTCCATTGATAACCCTGATCTCATCTTCAATATTTCCAGACTTTGATTCGGCAATTTTAGCCTTAAGCTTTTCAACTTCCTTTTCTAGTTCCTTTGAATGCTTTATATGCTTATCAAGTCTTAAAACCAGGTTTTCAGGCCTTTCCCTGAAAAGAGAAGCTGCTTCAACAAGCTGTCTTTCACGGGCCTGCATATATAATAAAGCCATTTGGCCGGTAACAGCCTCCATCCTTCTTACACCCGCAGCAATTCCTGTTTCAGACAATATTTTAAAAAGACCTATATTTCCAGACCTTGATGTGTGTGTTCCTCCGCAAAGTTCCATGCTGACATCTTCAACAGAAACAACCCTTACCCTTTCTCCGTATTTTTCCTCAAAAAGGGCTGTTGCACCTGAATTAATGGCTTCATCAATTGCCATTTCATTTACTGTAACATCATAGTTTTCTATTATTCTTTTATTTACCCACTGCTCTATTTTTTCTATTTCTTCTGGAGTGACAGGAGAAAAGTGAGTGAAGTCAAATCTCAGCCTTTCATGGCTTACAAGAGAACCAGCCTGTTTTACGTGATCTCCCAGAATATTTTTAAGTGCTGCATGAAGAAGATGGGTTGCAGTGTGGTTTCTTGCAGTATTTTTCCTTTTATCTTCGTCTACTTCAAGAAAAACTGTTTCACCTTTTTTTATTTCGCCTTTGGTTACCCTTAACCTGTGGACCCTTATTCCTGAAGGATCATTTATTGTATCAAAAACTTCCCCTTCAAATCCGTCTGTTTTTATTATTCCGCTGTCTCCTGCCTGTCCGCCTGACTGTGCATAAAAAGGAGTATTTTTAACAACTATATCAATTGTTTCACCATTGGAGGCAAAATCTTTTTCTTTACCGTCAATAACAATTTTTACAACTTCAGAACTTGATTTTGTAGAGGAATACCCCTCAAATTCTGTTTTAAAACCATTTGAAGCAAGTTCCTTATATGCATCTATTGCAGAAGAAAATGCCACGTCTTTTTTTGACATCTGCCTCTGTTTTTCCATGCATGCTTCAAAACCTTCCATATCAAGACTGAATTTTTTGTCCTTTAAAACATCCTTTACAATGTCTGGAGGAAATCCATAGGTGTCATAAAGCTTGAAAATAAGATCGCCCGGCACTTTTGACTCATTTTTTTTCTCAAGCTCTGATACAGCTTCATCAAGGTGCTTCAATCCAATATCAAGTGTTTCCGAAAATCTTTTTTCCTCGTTTTCAATAACATTCATGATAAAACTTCCGGAATCCTTGAGTTCCGGAAAAACATCATTCATCATATCCAAAACTACTTTTGAAGTTTCATGCAAAAAAGGTCTGTGAAGGCCAAGCTGTCTTCCATATCTTATTGCCCTTCTCATAATTCTTCTTAAAACATATCCCCGTCCCTCATTTGAAGGAAGAACTCCGTCTCCAATAAGAAAACAGGCTGCACGGCTGTGATCTGCAATAACCTTCATTGCAACATCCGATGCCTCAGAGCTTCCTGCCTTAATTTTTGATAAATCTTCAACCTTTTTTATTATTGGAGTAAAAAGATCTGTCTCATAATTTGTTTTAACTCCCTGAAGAATGGAGGCTATTCTTTCAAGTCCCATGCCTGTATCAATACTTGGCTTTGGAAGAGGCGTAAGTGTTCCTGATTCATCTCTGTTGAACTGCATAAAAACAAGATTCCATAGTTCAAGAAATCTGTCGCATTCGCACCCGAGATCACAGTCTGGTGAACCGCAGCCGTGTTCGTTTCCCCTGTCTATATGAATTTCAGAACATGGTCCGCAAGGGCCTGTATCTCCCATTGCCCAAAAATTGTCCTTTTCACCCATTCTATAAATTTTTTCCTTTGGAATCCCAATTACTTTATTCCAGATTTCAAAGGCTTCATCATCATCTTCATAAATAGATATAAGAAGCTTTTCCTTAGGAAGCTTGTATCCTTCAGTCAAAAGCTCCCATGCAAACTTTATGGCATCTTCCTTGAAATAATCTCCAAATGAAAAGTTGCCAAGCATTTCAAAAAAAGTATGATGCCTTGCAGTATAGCCTACATTTTCAAGGTCATTGTGCTTTCCGCCTGCACGTACACATTTCTGATAGGTAACAGCCCTTGAATAATCCCTTTTGTCCTCTCCCATGAAAACCCTTTTAAACTGAACCATACCTGCATTTGTAAACAAAAGAGTCGGATCATCTGAAGGCACAAGAGAAGAACTTCTTACATTTTTGTGATTGTGTTTTTCAAAATATTCAACAAATTTTTTTCTTATTTCCTTTGAACTTATCATGATATATTAAGCCCTTACAAATTACTGTTTTTTGGTTTTAGCAGGTTCTTCCTTTTCAGACGGCAGCTGTGCTTTTTCAGCTGAAAGTCCAAGTTTTTTTCTTACAGCCTCAAATATTTCATTATAAACTTCAGTATTTTCCAGAAGATATTTCTTTACATTTTCACGGCCCTGGCCAATACGGTTTGAATTGTATGAATACCATGCTCCGCTTTTTTCAACTATTTCAAGCTCTACTCCAAGGTCAATGATTTCTCCTGTTTTTGAAATCCCCTCACCATACATGAGATCAAACTCTGCTTCCTTGAATGGAGGTGCAAGCTTGTTTTTTACTATTTTAACCCTTGTTCTGTTTCCAGTAAGTTCCTGGCCGTCTTTTATTGGTGCTGCTCTTCTTACTTCCATTCTTACAGAGGCATAAAATTTGAGTGCATTTCCTCCTGTGGTTGTCTCAGGATTTCCAAAAACAACGCCGATTTTCATTCTTATCTGGTTAATAAAAATAAGGGCTGTATTTGTTTTACTTATTGTTGCTGTAAGTTTTCTAAGAGCCTGGGACATGAGCCTTGCCTGAAGCCCCATGTGAGAATCGCCCATTTCGCCTTCAATTTCAGCTCTTGGAACAAGTGCTGCAACTGAGTCAATTACAAGAATATCAACAGCACCGCTTCTTACAAGCATTTCTGCTATTTCAAGAGCCTGCTCACCAGTATCTGGCTGGGACACAAGAAGCTCATCACAGTTTACTCCAAGTTTTCTTGCATATGAAGTGTCAAGTGCATGTTCTGCATCAATAAAAGCTGCAACCCCGCCTTTTTTCTGAGCTTCTGCAATTGCATGAAGTGCAATTGTAGTTTTACCTGAAGATTCAGCTCCATAAATTTCTGTAATTCTTCCCTTTGGAATTCCTCCGACCCCAAGACTTTTATCCAAAGCAACCGAGCCTGTAGAAATAACAGGCACATCAATAATTTCCCGACTACCAAGCTTCATAATTGAACCCTTGCCAAACTGACGCTCAATCTGACCCATTGCAGATTCTATGGCTTTTGCCTTGTCAGATGCCGACATATTTATCTCTCCCGTATATTTATTTTTTAAGTTTTTTTGCAAACAAAGGCAAGTACCTTGCACCTTCTTTTAAAAGTTCGCTTTTATAAAATACAATTTCATCTATAACAAAAAAACCTGTTAATAAAGAATTGTATTTACTTATAATTTCAAAAAGATTTTTTTCCACATTTTTTTTATTAAATCTGCCTATTGTAATATGGGGGCTGAAATGATTTCTCCCTTTTGGAAAACCTTTTAAACCTAGATTGTCACATAATTTCGATGAAATCATTGAAAGCTTTGAAATATCGCCTTCAAGACCTGTCCATAAAATTCTTGGCCTTCTTTCGTCTGGAAAAACACCAAGACCTGAAAAATTCATGTTTAAAATTGGAAACCCATCAAGACTTTTATCAATACACTCAATAACAGAATCTGTAAAAGAGGTTTCAATATTTCCTAAAAATCTTAAAGTCAGATGGAGGTTTTCAGGTTTTACCCATTTTATGCTTTTTATCTCATTCCTTAAAAGCCTTTGAAAACCCCTTATTTTTTCACAATCTGAGTGTGAAATTTTTGCGGCAATAAAAGTCCTGATCTGCTCTGTCATTATCTGCAACCTGTTTTTAAATTATAAAATCAGCCTTAAAATTAAATTTGCAAAAATTCCTGCAATTATATCGTCAAAGACTATTCCGCTTCCGCCCTTAAATGTTTTTTCAGCTTTTTTTATTGGCCATGGTTTTAAAATATCAAAAAACCTGAACAGCAAAAAACCACAAAACAAGGAAAAAAATGATATACCTATTCCAGACATTGTAATAAAAAAACCAGCAAACTCATCAATTACAACTTCCTTTGGATCTTCATTCCCAAGTATTTGTGATGCCTTGCCAGCAACATATACAGAAAACAATATAAAAAATGAAATAAAAATACCCGAAAAACTTGATGGAATAAACGAAACTGCAGCTGCAAAAGGAATTGAGCAAAGAGTTCCAGCTGTTCCTGGTGAAAAAGGAGCCTTACCTGAATATCCTCCCAATGCAAAAAAAAGAATAATTTTTTCAAAATTAAAATTCATGGCTTTTATTCCGTTTTTCCTGATGAATAAATATTTATTATTTCAAGAATAAGCTTTGCACATTCAACCATATCCTTTAATTCAATATATTCATCAATTGTATGAATCTTTTTCATTCCAGTGCCTATAACTGCAGCTTTAATTCCCTTATGGAAAAAAACATTTGCATCAGATCCTCCGCCCACTCTTTTTCCCTTTAAATCAAATCCAAGATTTTTTCCTGCCTGATGTGCAAGCTTAAAAACAGGTTCGTCCCTTGAAAGAAAAACATATTTAAAATCATCTTCAACTTTTATTTCAAGCTCTGGATAATTTTTGTCTAAGCTTTTTTCTTTTTCTTCCATTATAGTTTTTTCAAAAACAGACTTCATGTTTTCTATTACTTTTTCAAGTTTTTTTGGATTATGACTTCTTGCCTCTGCTTCAATTACTACTTTATCTGGAACAATATTGGTTGCTTTTCCGCCTTTGATTAAACCGATATTACATGTTGTTTCATCATCTATTCTTCCGCTCTCAATTTTTGAAAGAGCTTTTGAAGCTGCAATAATTGCATTTACTCCTTTTTCAGGCTCGGCTCCTGCATGTGAAGACTTGCCTGTTATTTCAAAAACAATCCTGCTGCAAGATGGAGAACTTTCAACTATACCTTCAGGATCAGTAGAATCTGGAATATATCCAAAGCCTGCTCTTAAAAGAGAAGTATCAAGTGCATATGCACCTTTTAATCCGCCTTCCTCATAAACTGTAAAAACAAGGTCAATTGGGCAGCTTGAAAGATTTTTTTCTCTGACTACATTCATAACTTCGAGTATCACTGCTATTGCAGATTTATCATCAGCACCAAGGATTGTATTTCCTTTGCTTTTAAATATCCCGTTTTCAAATATGGGTTCAATTCCTCTTCCTGGTTCAACTGTATCCATATGTGCACAGAGCATAATAGCAGGCAGTTCTTTATTGCCGTCAAAATATCCAATGAGATTATTTGACTCTGTATTTAAAATTTGTGCTGCATTATCTTCTTTTGTTCTTATACCCAGATTTTCAAGATAGTTTTTTATCCATACACACACATCTTTTTCATGACCTGAAGGCGAATCTATTTTGACCAGATCTTCAAATATTTGCTTTAACCTTGACTCATTTATCATTATATCCTCATTTCAAATAAAGATTGACATTTTCTCAAAATCTTCTATATCATTTTTTTCTGTTAATAAAAACACGGAAGTGCGTAGTCTCTGGTGAGGCTCCCGGACTTCAAATCCGGTGTGGGGCGCTAGAACCGTCCTTGGTGGGTTCGATTCCCATGCATTTCCGCCACCAGCCTGCTATAAAACAAAAATCATTACTCTTAAAAAATAAGTGCAAAAAAAATTTGGACTTAAAGTAAATATTAATTTTAAAAAAAAATAATATTCTTTTACTTTTTTTGTTAATTAGTAATTGTCCGAAAACAAAAATTTTTTGTTCAGTTCAAGCAAAATCAAAAATTTAACATTTAGGATACATTAAGCATTTTGAAGATTAATTTTTGAATATATCATAAAAATGGACAAAAAAATTTTTTAGTTTAACAAAAAAATCCTGAAGCTAATATTTGAAATAAAAAAAACAGAGATCAAAAATGACCACAAAAAACAAATCATTTTTAACAGGAATAATTAAAAATCAAAAAAACATCCATGATTTGGAAAATTTTTGTCTTTCGTTTGATAAAAAAAAACTAAAGTCTTACATTTTTCCAAAAAAAATCAAACTACTTTACACAAACTTTAGTTTCAAAGCAGACAAAATAAAAAATATTGTTTTTCTTCTGATTGGAAGCTTTTTTTATGCTCTTTTTGCTCTTATGGACATTCTCATGATTAATGATATTTACATTTTTGCTTGGAAACTAAGATTTTTTATACTTTTTCCTATTATAATTTTCTGCATTTTTATAATTCATAAGTCCAAAAAAACCTTAACAATGGATATTGCAATTATTTTCAGCCTCTTAATTGGCATTTCATCAATTCTTTTAATGGTTAATACCTCAAACTACTACCTTGCACCTCAATACCACAGCGGAATATTTTTGATCTGTATTGCAGGCCTTCTTATTTTCAAAATTTCTCTTATTGGAAAACTTATTTTTTCTCTAATAACAATCATAACTACATTAATTTTTTTCTATTTTAATCAAAATCTGGATTTTTATTCAAAGTTCAATATAATCTGCGTTCTTACATCACTTGCAGCAGTTGCATTTGTTTCAGCAGTTGAAAAAGAAATGAGCTCAAGAAAATCATTTATACATTTTATTTCACAGGAAATTACAACATTAAACCTTGAGGAAAAAACAAAATTTTTAGGCATACTTTCCAATCAGGACGAGCTTACCGGCCTTGCAAACAGAAGATTTTTAAAAAAGCACCTTCAGCGTTTGTATGCCCAGACAGGAAACGGAATATTTCCAGTTTCAGTTTTATATGCCGACCTAGACAATTTTAAATCATACAATGATAACTATGGACACGATGCAGGGGATATCTGCCTGAAAAAAACAGCTGAAGTTCTCAAAAAATATACAAAAAGAAAATTTGATCTTGCTTCAAGATGGGGAGGTGAAGAATTTCTTATAGTTCTTCCTTTTACAACACTTGAAGAAGCTTTTTATATTGGAGAAAAAATAAGAACTGGAATTGAAAATCTAAAAATTGAAAACAAATTTTCAAAAACTTCCAACAAAATTACTATAAGTATTGGAGTTGCTTTTTCTGAAAAATCTGAATCAAATTTTGATAATATCATTAAAAAAGCAGACAAAGCTCTTTATATAGCAAAAAATTCAGGCAAAAATATGTTAGTTGCAGGATGAAAATGTATAGAAAGTAGTAATTGCCAAAAACAATTTTTTTTTGTTAACTTATGTAGTGATTGGCCGAAAACGAGAATTTTTTGTTCAGTTCAAGTGAAAAATTTAACCTTTAGGATATATTTAGTATTTTGAGGGTTAAATTTTGAATCTGACGCAGAAATGGACAAAAAAGGCCGTTTTCGTTTTGCATCTAAATATATAAAAAAATAAGGACTATTTACTTTACATAAATATTATCTGTATTTATAATAAAAAAACAACACAGTCCGTCTGCCGGTGAGAGAAAGAATATCCCTCCAATATGATCAATAATCCTTCCTTATATTAAAAGAAAAAAGCCCATAAAGGCAGACGGGCCCTTTTCTTTTGAACCATAATCAAAGGGGGAAAAAATGGATTCCAACTTTAATGATAAAGAAGCTTTTTTAGCTCTTTGCCTTGCTGTAGCATCCCAGGATAATAACCTAGATGAAGCAGAAAGGGTTCCTCTTGTAAATGGTATGAAAAAAGCAAAGCTCATTGAATGCGAATATGAACTAAAAGAAATTTTAAACTCTGCAATAAAAAAAATGCCCTCAATTTTTAATGACGGCAAAGCATTTTTATTTGATGAAAAAAAACTTGAAATTTTTATAGAAAAAATCAAAGATTCACTTTCTGCAGATAAAAGAGAAATTCTTTTTAATACTGCTGTAGATATTGCAGTCGCTGATGGGATTTTAGAAATTGAAGCAGAACTTATTTTTCTAAGAAAAATCCATGAACTATTGGGTGTTAAAAAAAATTTCAATATTATTATCGGAGAAAAAGCAGGTTTTTAAATTTGAATGTATCAAAAAATAATCCATCTTGATATGGATGCTTTTTATGCATCCATAGAAAAAAGAGATAACCCGTCTTTAAAAAATATACCTGTTATAGTAGGAGGACTTCCTAATAAAAGAGGGGTTGTATCAACTTGCTCATATGAAGCAAGAAAATATGGGGTTCATTCTGCCATGCCTTCAGCTAAAGCCTTAAAGCTTTGCAAAAATGCAGTTTTTATTCTTCCAGACATTGAAAAATACAGAAAAGAATCCAAAAAAATTTTTGAAATATACAAAAAATATGCCGATATAATGGAACCTCTTTCTCTTGATGAAGCTTTTTTAGATGTGACAAAAGACCGTGCAAAAATTGGATCTGCTTCAAAAACTGCGGAAATAATTAAAAAAGAAGTTTTTTCTAAAACAGGACTTTGCGTTTCAGCAGGGGTTTCATACAATAAATTTCTTGCAAAATTAGCCTCTGATATGGAAAAGCCAGACGGTCTTACAATTATTACGCCAAAAAAAGCACCATTTATAATTGAGGGCCTTCCAGTTGAAAAATTTTTTGGAATAGGAAAACAAACAGCAAAAAAAATGCACTATCACAAAATTTTTACAGGCAAAGATATTTTAAATGCAGGGCAAAAAAAACTCGCCTCTCTTTTTGGTAAACAAGGCCATATGTTTTATTCGTTTGCTTCAGGAAAGGATTTAAGACCTGTTACAGATCACAGAGAAAGAAAGTCGTGTGGAAAGGAAATTACATTTGAAAAAGATATTCTTGATAAAGCAAAAATAATCCAGATAATAAAACGGCTTTGTGTCATGGTTTCTGACTTAATAAAAAAAATTAACATAAAACCTCGGACAATAACCCTAAAAATAAGATATTTTGATTTTTATACAATAACAAGAAGCAAGACATTAGATGCTCCGTTCTTTAATTCTGAAGAAATATTTGAACACATTTATCCTTTACTTGAAAAAACACAAGCAGGTGAAAAAAGCATAAGACTTTTAGGAATAACTGCATCAAATTTTGAAACTCAATCCTTAACACCAAAACAGCTTGTATTTGATTTTTAACCTAATCTTAAAAAATAAGTTTTTTTATTTTTGAATAAACAGTGATTGGCCTAAAACGAAAATTTTTTGTTCAGTTCAAGTGAAAAATTTAACCTTTAGGATACATTTAGTATTTTTAGGATTAAATTTTGAATCTGAGTTTAGAATGGGCAAAAAAGGCTGTTTTCCTTCAGCAACTAAATAATCAAAATAATCGTTTTATGCTTACAGCTAAATTCAGTTTAAAAGATATTGAATTATATTAAAATAATTTATACTAATATTTATAAAAAATGACGGTTTATGTTTTACATAAAAAATATGTTCTATAACATAATATTCACTATGAATTTAAATCTAGTGAAGACTTTAGATTTTGAATCAGACTTTATAATGGATAAAAAGGGCCGTTTTAGTTCGCAACTATTTATAAAATTTAATAAAGGCTTTAATTATAAATGAAAGGCCTTAATATTTATGAAATCAAAAACATTTAAAAATATGAAAATTGGGAAAAAACTTCTAGCAAGTTATCTTGGGCTTGTCTTTTTTGTTATTTTAATTTCTTCAATTTTTACTGTTCCCTTAGTAAACGACATAATGCACCAAAAAATTAATAATGAGCTTGAATCTTCCATAAATCTTTTCCACAATCTTGTTGCAACAGCTGCAGATCTTTCAATTAAAAACCATCTGAAAACCATTGTAAAAACAAATATAGAAACCATAAACTTTATGGAAGAACATTTTAAAGATCCTCTAAAAAAACAAGAACTCACAAAAAAAATTCTTTCAAAACAAACAATAGGCAAAACAGGATATATTTATATAATAGATACAAATGGCCGGGTTATAATCCATCCCCAAAAAGATATGCCAGGAAAAAATGTTTTAAATTATGATTTTATTCAAAAAAAACTCAATAATAATGAAGGGTATATAGAGTATCAATGGAAAAACCCTGATGAAAAAAATAAAAGAGAAAAAGCTCTTTATTTTATGCATTTCAAAAAATGGAACTGGATTGTATCAGCCTCCTCATACAAAAATGAATTCAAAGATCTGTTAAAAATAGAAGAACTTGAAAAAAATATAAAATCATTAAAATTTGGCAGGTCAGGGTACGCATTTATAATTGATTTAAATGGAAATTTTTTAATACATCCAAGCCTTAAAGGAAAAAATGTAAGAGAAACTGATTTTAACAAAGGGGTACAAATTTTAGATGAAATCAAATCAACTAAATCTGGCAGAATTGAATACAAAATAAAAGGTAAAAAAGACAATAAACCAAAAGAAAAAATAATGTATTATAAGCTTCTTGAGGATTATGATCTTATTATTTGTGCTTCTGGATTCAAAAATGAGCTTTACTCTGAAAGAAATAAAATATTTTTAACCTTTGGATTAAGCTTTATGATTCTCATTATCCTCATTATTCCAATAACAATTTTACTTACAAAAACACTAACAAAACCACTTGAATTATTTATTGATAACCTTAAAAACACATCAAAAAACAGTCTTAATTTAAGACTACCCTACAATTCCAATGACGAAATAGGAAAACTTGCAAAATATTTCAACAGATTCATGGACGAAATCCTTGAAAAAACACAAAGGCTTGAAGCTGAAATAGAAGAACGAAAAAACAAGGAAGAAGAAATAAAAACACTTGCAAAATTCCCAGATGATAATCCAAACCCTGTATTAAGGGTTGATCTTGAATCAAGGCTTACATATTTTAATGAAACTGCATTAAAGACATTTGCATCCTTTAAACTTGAAAAAGGCAGTAAGCTTCCTGAAACAATAACAGAAATAATAAATGAATCATTAAGAGCCAATACATCACAAGAAATAGAATACACAGATTCAAACAGAACCTTTTCGATTACAGTATCTCCTTTTAAGGACATAAATTCCGCATATATTTATGCAAAGGAAATAACAGCACAAAAGGCATATGAATCTCTTATGGTCATGTCTGAAGCTTTTTTCCAAAATTCAATAGAAGGAATCTGCATAACTGACCCCCAGGGGAAAATTATCAGGATAAATCCTCTTTTCACCCAGATAACCGGATATTCAAGAGAAGAAGTAAAAGGAAAAAATCCAAGGATTTTAAAATCTGACAAGCATGACAGATCCTTTTATGAAAAAATGTGGCAAAGCCTGATTCATACAGGACAATGGACAGGAGAAATCTGGAACAGAAGAAAAAACGGCCAGGCATATCCAGAATGGCTTTCAATTACTGCCATAAGAGACAAAGACGGAAAAATTACAAATTACATAGGTGTTTTTCATGACATAACAGAATCCATACTGAATAAGGAAAAAATTCATTACCAGACTTATCATGATGCAACAACAGGACTTCCAAACAGAAAGCTTTTTACAGATATTACAGAACAAAAAATCAGCTTCAGCAGAAAAAAAAGAGAAAGCTTTGCACTTCTTTTTATAGATATTAATAATTTTAAAAATATAAACGATACCCTTGGCCATATTACAGGTGACAAACTGCTTTATCTTTTTGCAAAACGACTCAAAGATTATATTAACGAAGAAATGATAATAGCAAGATTTGTTGGAGACAAATTCATTATTCTTGCGCCTGAAGCTTCAAATCAGAATCATATTTTAAAAGAAGCTTCAGATATTCAGAAAATAATAGAAGGCCCATACAAAATTGATGACAGGGAAATTTTCTGCGGTTCAAACATTGGAATTTCTCTTTTTCCCCAAGATGGTGAAACTGCAGAAATTCTAATTAAAAATGCAGAAATGGCCATGTACAGAAGCAAAAATAAAGGTAAAAGGACAATTGTTTTTTTCACGCCTTCAATGGATGAATCAGCTGCAAAACAGCTTGAAACACAGCAAAATCTTGCATATGCTCTTTCAAACAATGAATTTGAACTTTACTATCAGCCAAAAATTTCACTTTCAACCGGTAAAATAACAGGAGCTGAAGCACTTATCAGATGGATCAAAAATAATAAAATAATATCTCCTGCACTTTTTATTCCTATTGCAGAAGAAACTGGACACATAATCCCAATAGGCGAATGGGTAATGAAAAAAGCTTTTGAAGAAATGAAATACTGGCATGATCATGGCTATGACAAGCTTGAAATTTCAGTAAACCTTTCAGGTGCACAATTCCACGATCCTGAGCTTATTGACAAAATCAGAAATATTTTTTCCAAAACTAAGGCAAAGCCTGAATTTGTAAAATTTGAAATAACAGAAAGTGTTGTTATGTCAGACCCTTTGCTTGCATCTCAAATTACAGAAAAAATAAAGGAAATGGGATCAAAAATTTCCATTGATGATTTTGGAACAGGCTATTCTTCCCTTGGATATCTGAAAAAATTTCCAGTAGATGAACTAAAAATCGACAAATCATTTTTAGAAGACTTTCCTGATTCAAACGAGGATGTATCTATAATAAAATCAATTTTATCCCTTGCCTCAAACTTAAATCTCAAAGTTACAGCCGAAGGCGTTGAAACAAAAATTCAGGCCGATGTTTTAAAAACCCTTAATTGCAATGAAATTCAAGGTTTCTACTTCAGCAGGCCACTGCCTGCTAAAGATTTTTATAGTTTACTCAAATCAGGTAAAAGGCTTTTCCATATGAAAAACATATAAATTTTTTCTTTACATAAGATATTTGTTCATATTAAGGATATAGTTTAATTAAATTTTAGTAATTTTAACAAGACTAAAACCTGAAAATGAAAAAAAAATGCTCCGGCAAAATTTAGACAAAAGACAGGACAATACAACTGTCTCCTGCCTGGGATATGTCTGATTTAATAAAGAATAATCCGGGCAAAAAAAGCATTTTGGTTCATTTTGGTCAGGTAAGGATTAATATCAAAAACTTCAAAAGAAAGAGGATGGTTTCAATGTCAAAAAAAATGATGACAGTTGACGGAAACACCGCAGCCGCCCACATTGCTTATGCTCTAAGCGATGTAGCAGCAATTTATCCTATCACCCCTTCTTCACCAATTGGTGAGATTATCGACGCATGGTCAGCTGACGGAAGAAAGAATGTTTTCGGCCAGAAAGTAACAGTCAGGGAAATGCAGTCTGAAGCCGGTGCAGCCGGTGCTGTCCACGGCTCCCTTGCAGCCGGAGCTTTAACTTCCACTTTCACAGCTTCCCAGGGTCTTCTACTGATGATTCCTAACATGTATAAAATTGCAGGCGAGCTTCTCCCCGGCGTTTTCCATGTAACAGCAAGAGCTATTGCAAGTCATGCACTTTCAATATTTGGTGATCATTCAGATGTTATGGCAGTAAGACAGACAGGCTGGGCAATGCTTTGTTCAAACTCAGTTCAGGAAGTAATGGATCTTTCTCTTGTAGCTCACCTGTGTGCAATTGAAGGACGGGTTCCTTTCCTTCATTTTTTTGACGGTTTCAGAACCTCCCATGAAATTCAGAAAATTGAAAGTATAGATTATGATGCAATAGCTTCAATTACTGACTTTGCCTCTGTTGATGCTTTCAGACAAAATGCAATGAACCCTGAGCATCCTGAAATAAGAGGAACAGCACAAAATCCTGACATTTACTTCCAGGGCAGAGAAGCTGCAAATGCTTTTTACCTGGCACTTCCTGCAATTGTTAAAGACTACTTGAAAAAAGTTTATCAAATTACAGGAAGAAAATATGGTCTCTACGATTATGTAGGACATCCTGAAGCTGAAAGAGTTATTGTTTCAATGGGTTCTTCATGCGAAACAATTGAAGAAACAATAAACACAATGAATAAAAACGGAGAAAGAGTCGGACTTGTAAAAGTAAGACTTTACAGACCTTTTATTGCACAAGACTTTTTAAATGCAATTCCTGCATCATGTTCAAGAATTACTGTTCTTGACCGTACAAAAGAACCTGGTGCAATAGGCGATCCTCTTTATCTTGATATCTGCACAGCTTTCTTTGAAAGAAGAGAAGCACCTGAAATAACTGCTGGAAGATACGGACTTGGCTCAAAGGAATTTACACCTGCAATGGTAAAAGCCATTTATGACAACATGAACAGCATGGCTCCAAAAAATCATTTTACAGTTGGTATTGAAGATGATGTGACCTATTCTTCTCTTGAAATCAATGAAGATTTTGATTCAGCTCCTGAAGGAACTGTAAGATGTAAATTCTGGGGATTTGGTTCAGACGGTACTGTTGGTGCAAACAAAACAGCCATTAAAATCATTGGTAACAACACTGACATGTATGCTCAGGGATATTTTTCATACGATTCCAAAAAATCAGGCGGTATAACAATATCCCATTTAAGATTCGGTAATACACCAATCCAGTCAACATACCTTATACACAAAGCTGACTTTATTGCATGTCATAAGCCTGGCTATGTTGAAATTTATGATATTCTTGAAGGCATTAAACAGGGAGGAACTTTCCTATTAAATGCACACTGGAGTGAAAACGAACTTGAAACCCATCTTCCAGCTGCAATGAGAAAGACCTTAGCTGAAAAAAATATTAAATTTTATATGATAGACGCAATAAAAATTGCATCAGAAGTTGGTCTTGGCGGAAGAATTAACATGATAATGCAGGCTGCTTTTTTTAAACTTGCAAATGTTCTTCCTGTTGACCAGGCAATAAGCCTTCTTAAAAAAGACATAGATAAAACATACGGCAAAAAAGGCCAGGCTATTGTAGATATGAACATCAATGCTGTTGATAAGGCTCTTGATGCAGTCAAGGAAGTTAAAATTCCTGATGCATGGAAAGATGCTTCTGACAGTTCAGCAGTTTCAGAATCAGATGAAATCCCTGAATACATTAAAGATGTTGTTTTCCCAATAAACAAACAGCAGGGTGACAAGCTCCCTGTAAGCACATTTGAACCTGATGGAATTTTCCCTGTTGGAACAAGCCAGTATGAAAAACGCGGAGTTGCAATTGAGGTTCCAGAGTGGATTGCAGAAAATTGTATTCAGTGCAACCAGTGTTCCTTTGTTTGTCCTCATGCTGCAATTCTTCCTGTGTTTGCTAAGGATGAAGAACTTGAAGGTGCACCTGAATCATTTAAAACTGTTCAGGCAAAGGGCAAAGGTCTTGAAGACTATAAATTCAGAATTCAGGTTAATACTCTTGACTGTCTTGGATGCGGCAATTGTGCAGACATCTGTCCTGCAAAAGAGCCTGCACTTGTAATGAGGCCTTTAGATACCCAGAAAGACGAGCAGGTTCCAAACCACAAATTCTCCCTTGAAATTCCATTCAAAGAAGGACTTCTCAAGCGTGACACTGTTAAGGGAAGCCAGCTTTACAAACCTCTTATGGAATTCTCAGGTGCATGTTCAGGATGCGGTGAAACACCATACATCAAAGTGCTTACCCAGCTCTTTGGTGAAAGAATGCTTATTGCAAACGCAACCGGATGTTCTTCAATTTTTGGAGGTTCTGCACCATCATTCCCTTACTGCACAAACAGCGATGGATTTGGACCTGCATGGGGCAACTCACTTTTTGAAGATGCAGCTGAATTTGGATTTGGTATCCAGGTATCAATGACTCACAGAAGAAATGCTCTTGCAGACAAGGTAAGACAGGCAATGGAAGAAAATCTGCCTTCTGAACTTAAAGATGCAATGGCTGAATGGCTTGATTCTATGTGGGATGCAGAAAAGTCAAAAGAAGCAGCAGAAAAGCTTGAAGCTCTTCTTCCTATGGCACCTGAAAATGACATTATAGATGAGATTGCTCTTCAGGCTGATCTTTTTGTTAAAAAATCACACTGGATTTTTGGTGGTGACGGATGGGCATATGATATTGGATATGGTGGTCTTGACCATGTTCTTGCATCAGGCGAAGACATAAATATTCTTGTACTTGACACAGAAGTGTACTCAAATACAGGCGGTCAGTCTTCAAAGGCTACACCAACAGGCTCAATTGCAAAATTTGCAGCCTCAGGTAAAAAGACTTCCAAAAAAGACCTTGGAAGAATGGCAATGACTTATGGTTATGTTTATGTTGCTTCAGTTGCAATGGGTGCAAACAAGCAGCAGACACTAAAAGCCTTTGCAGAAGCTGAAGCATACCCAGGACCTTCAATTGTAATATGTTACGCTCCATGTATAAACCAGGGTCTTAAACTTGGAATGGGCAAGAGCCAGTATGAAGAAAAACTTGCAGTTGAATCTGGTTACTGGCCTTTATACAGATACAATCCATTGCTTGCAAAAGAAGGAAAAAATCCATTTATTCTTGAATCAAAAGCCCCAGATGGAACATTGCAGGATTTCCTTTCAGGTGAAAACAGATATGCAATGCTTGAAAGATCTTTCCCTGAAGAATCTAAAAAACTGAGAGCAAAGATTGAAGAAGAAATTAACCAGAGATATGAAACTCTAAAATTTATGTCTGAAGCTGACAAAAAAGACTGATTTTAAAGTTTTAACGATTTGATTTAAAACCGCCCTGAATCTGATTTCAGGGCGGTTATTTTTTTAAGAGGTGTATTATGCAGGAATGCAAAAAATGTGGAAAATGCTGTGAAAAAAGCGGACCCACACTTCATATTGAAGACAAGTATCTTGTTGACCAGGGAAAAATTCCGCCTTCAGATCTTGTTACTTTAAGAAAAGGTGAAAAAGCATTTGATCCAAGGGCAAATGAAAAAATAATTTTGGAAAATGAGCTAATTAAAATAAAAGGTAAAAATAATACATGGACATGCATATATCTTGATGAAAATTCAAAGCTATGTTCAATTTATAATTCAAGACCCATTGAATGCAGGCTCCTGAAATGCTGGGACATTAAACCAATTGTTTCAATGATAAACAAAAACACTTTAACAAGACAGATTCTTTTCCAAAAAATACCAGGTCTTTTAGATATTATTGAAGAACATGATAAAAAATGCTCATATGAAGAAATTGAATATCTACTAGATCAAATAAAAAACAAAACAAATGAAAAGCCTCTAGAAAAGCTTAAAGAAATAATCCTATTTGATATAAATATAAGAGAAATTGTTTCTGAAAAGCAAAAGGCTGCTTCTTTTATGCTTGATCTTTTATTTGGCAGAAGCCTTATTAAAACAATGGAACAATTCAAATATAAAATAAAATATTCAAAAGAAAACGGGCTTATAATTTCTCCATATAAAATAGACAATATTTTAAGCTGAAGATTTTATTGACATACGTTTGTTTCAATTATATTTACATTAAGTTTTTATTTTTTAGTTCAACCATAAAAAAGGACAAATCATGAATGACGGTGAAGACCCTGGAAGTTGCAAAACAATTTGCACAAGGGAAACAATCTTCCTGAAACAATTTATTAAAAAACCGCAAAATAATTTTGTGTCACGCATAATGATATTCATGTTCAAATAAATCATTACTGCCTGCCGCTTATGTTGCGGTTATGGAGGCAGTAATGAAAAATCCAATCCTATTACCACAGCTTAAAGAATACATTAAAAATGAAAGCTTTAATGAGATCAGGCTTCTAATAGAAACAGCTCCTTCACCTGTTATTGCCGATTTTATTTCAGCATTAGCTCCTGAAGAAGTCAAAACCGTACTTCATGAAGCAGACCCTTTCAAAAAAGCCGAAGTTTTCAGTTATCTTGACATTGAGCTTCAGCTTGATCTTGCAAAAATTTTTAAAAGAAACGAGCTTGCACAAATAATAACCTATATGGCCCATGACGACCGTGTAGACCTCTTAAAAAAAATTCCTGAAGAAAAAAGAGAACTTATTCTTCCAGCTCTTGCACAGGCTGAACGTGAGGATATAAGAAAATTATCAGCATATCCAGAAGGTACAGTTGGTGCAATGATGACATCTGACTATGCAACACTTTCAAAAAATCTCACAACAAAAGAAGCAATAGACAAGCTAAGACTTGAAGCACCTAATAAAGAAACAATTTATTATGCCTATGTAATTGACGAAAAAAGACAGCTCACAGGTTTTGTTTCACTCAAAGACCTAATACTTGCCAGATCAGATGAATCAATTGAATCTGTAATGCATACAGAAATGATTTTTGCAAATGCCTATGATGATCAGGAAAAAGCTGCACGAACAATTCAAAAATACGATCTTATAGCACTTCCCGTAATTAATGGAGGAAATGCCCTTGTTGGAATTCTTACTTATGATGATGCTATAGATATCATTACCCAGGAACATACTGAAGATATGGAAAAACTCATGGCAATTTCAGGAGAACATGAAGCAGGAGTTTATCTTAAAACATCTTCTTTTATTCATTTTAAAAACAGGGCTCTCTGGGTTGTTGGTCTTGCTCTTTTAGGACTTATATCAGGATTTATAATAAGAAGTTTTGAAGATGCACTTAAAGGTCTGATACTTTTAACACTTTACATGCCGCTTATGACTGATGCAGGAGGAAACACAGGGAGCCAGGCCGCAACTGTTGTCATAAGAGCTCTTGCATTAAATGAAATAACACCTAAAGACATTTTAAAAGTTGTTTTCAAGGAATTAAACATTGCCTTTTTAACCTCAGCAATGCTTGGAAGCCTTACATTTATACAGGTTCTTATTTTATCATGGAATTCAGCTCTTCCAGCTGGAATTACAGTATATGAGGTAGGAATAGTTGTTGCAACAGCTCTTTCTCTTCAAGTAATAACAGCAACAGTAGTTGGAGCAGCACTTCCCATGACAATTGCAAGAATGAAACTTGATCCTGCTGTTGTGGCAAGCCCTGCCCTTACAACAATTGTAGATATTTCAGGGCTTATAATATATTTTTCAACAGCAAAACTACTTCTTGGGCTTTAAAAATAAAAACGGCTGAAAATCAGCCGTTTCTAATTATAATATAAAATAAATTTAGATTTCTGTCAGGACTTTCCCATTGTCCTAAATTTGCATTCCATTCTAGGCCTCTTGGTTTGAGTTAGATAAATTTTATCTTGGTCTTTTGAATCGGTATTCCATTCTTTTTTCATTTGTTATTGGAGCAACTCCAGAAAGCATCCATCCTTTATCCTGGTATCTTTTAATTGAATCGCGGTGCTTCATTGCATTTAGACCATCTAGACTAACTTTTTTGTGTTCTACATTTGTATTAAGCATTTGCCCTCCTTTCCATAACTTTGAATACAGATTTTAATTAATACCCTGCATCCGAAATTTGGAAAATATATGGACAATGGGAAAGAATAACTAAAATTAACGACTTTGATATTGTTTGTCAAGAACTGAAATAAATTTGACAAAAACAATTGAATATTTTTTACTAAATAAAAACAAAAAATTATAAGTATAATTTTTATGTAAAGATCAGGCGTATCAGCTATTTACTTAATTAGTGGTTTACAAAACCATGATGATAATATATGAATTTCGTTTAACTTCATTAAAAAATAAAAGAATAATGAATATATACATCTTGAAGAAAATGAAAGAGGAACAATATGGCAAAAAAAAAGACCAACACAAAAAAATCAGCTCAGCCAAAAAAGAAAACAGATGCTGTAAAGCAGGCACCAAAGCAGGCTAAAAATGATTCAGAAAATATTCTGCTAAGAAAATTTGAGCAGTGGCAGCCGTCAAAACCTTTCACTCCAAAAAAGACAGAATTTAAAAAAGATTTTACAGCCCCCAAATTTATTAAAGGGAACAACAAAAAACTTAAAGAAATTCTGCTCAAGGATTTTTCAAATATTCTTTCAGAAAAAATTAAAGAAACAAAAGTTGAACTTGCACCAGTAAAAGAAGTTAACCAGGAAAACACATCAAAAAAAGAAGAAACATTGAATAAAAAAGAGCAGGAACTTAAAGAAATGGAAGCTTCCATCCTCAAAAAAAAGGAAGAAGCTGATAAAAAGGAAAATGAAGCTCAGGATATGGCTTCGAAAGCTGAAAAATTATTGGCCGATGCAGACTCAAAAATTACAGAAGCAAATGCAAGACTTGAAGAAACAAATAAAGCAAAAAAAGAACTTGCTTCAATTCAGCAGGATATAGAATCTAAAACAAAAGATGCTGAAGCCAAAATAATTGAAGCTGAAAATATTAAAAAAGAAGCTGAGGCTCTAAAGACAGAGGCTGAAAATGCTAAAAAAGCTGCTGACCTGACTAAGGCAGAGGCTGATAAAAAAGCCCAAGAATTACAAAAATCAGAACAGGAACTAGCAGATAAAAAAGCCGGACTTGAAAAACTCGAAAAAGAAATTGTTGAAAATCAGGAAAAAACAAAAGTTCAGCTCCAGGAAGCAGAAAAAAGAGAAAAGGATGCTGCTGAAAAATTAAAAAATCTTGAAGCTGAAAAAAATGAGCTAGAAGCAAATAAAGAAGCTCTTAATTCAAAAGAAGAAAAAATTAAGGCTAAAGAGGCAGAGCTTGCAGCAAAAGAAGAAGAACTCAGCAAAACAATTTTTACAAAAGTTTCTGAATCTGCTCAAAAGCTGTCTGCAATGAAACCTGACTTCAGTAAAATTAAAAATCCGAAAGTAAAAGAAACAAATGGTAATGGAGGACTTATGAATAAAGGCATACTTGGTCTTATAGCTGGTTTTGGTTTTCTAGTGATAATTCTTGTTGGAGCAAGTATTTCAAACACAGGCAATTTTTATCTGTCAAATTCAGATGAAGGACTTATGGTTTACCAGGGTAAATTTGCACCTAAGGGCAAATTTCATCTTATGACCCTTCCTGAAATTTATGCACCAGCAGAAATAAAAAATGAAAGTTATGCAAAAAAAGAAGTTTATTCACTTATTTACAGTTTTTATATGGACAAGGTAAAAGAACTTGCAAAAATTAAGGGAACACCAGACATTGAAGAAATTGAAAAAAATCTAGAAAAAGCTCTGTCTTTTGCACCTTCATTAAGCGACAAAAAACTTGTTAGAGAACAGATCAATGCTCTTGCCAATGTATCTGATACTTATAAAACAGGCCTTCTAAATGTTCTTGAAGGCGAAAAAAAAGAAGTTAAGGCTGCCGAGCCAGCAGTTGAAACTACTGAAATTACCAAAGAAGCTCCAGCAGCACATTAATTCAAATAAGGGCGGTTTTTCCGCCCTTTTTTAAAGATCATAAAATCTGCACTTTTTAAATCCCGAAAAAATTTAGACACCAAAATAAAATTCTTTTCAATCAATAATAAAATTCAAAAACTTGTAAATTAATTTTTATGTGTTAAATTTTGAATCATTGCAAAAATAAGCCAAAAAATTAATTAAATTTTTCATTTCATTACCAATTAGTTTTTTAAACAAAAATCAAAAACGGAGGTGTTAAGCATGTCGAAACTAGGAGAATTCTTTCAGGCAGGAGATTGGAAAAATGAAAAGCATGTTCCGGTTATAAAATGCAAAACTGAAACATCAGCTGACTCCCCTCTTGAAGTCACAGTATCTATTGGAGATGAAATTGCACACCCAAATACAACTGAACATCATATAAGATGGATAAAACTTTACTTTAAACCCGAAGCAGAAAAATTCATTTACGAAATCGCATCATTTGACTTTACTTCCCACGGCGAATCAGTAAAAGGTGCAAATGAAGGCCCTTGTTACAGCGAGCCATATGCATCAACAAAAATTAAGCTCAAGTCATCAGGAACACTTATTGCAGCTTCATACTGTAATATTCACGGACTTTGGGAAAGCTCAGCAGAAATCAAAGTTTCTTAAAAAATAAAAAAACCCTTCTGTCTCATATCAGACGGAAGGGTTTTTTATCTAAAGCCTATTATTGTTTTCTTTAAAAAAATAACAAAAATCCATTCCATATAACTCTTCTTTTTTTAATTTTTTATTCATTGTGATATAAGACCAAAAAAATTAAAAATTTGATTAATAATATATGGAGATAATAATTGATAATACATGAAACAATAGTTGTTGAGGGAAAAGACGATGAAACAGCAATAAAAAAAGCTGTTAATGCAGAAATTATTACAACAAGCGGATTTGGAATAACAGATTCTATAATTGAGCAGATAAAATGGGCAAATGAAAAAAATGGAGTAATAATTTTCACAGACCCTGACTGGGCAGGGGAAAAAATAAGAGAAAGAATAAACAAAATAGTGCCTGGCTGCAAAAACGCATATCTATCCCAGGAAGAAGCACATAAAAGGGGAAATATTGGTGTAGAAAACGCATCATCAGAAAATATAATAGATGCTCTTTTAAAAGCTAAAATTCAAATTTATGAAAAATCTGAAAATGAATTTTCAATGGAAGACCTGATAAAAAATCAGCTTTCAGGATTTGAAGGAGCAGCAGAAAAAAGAAACACCATTGGAAGAATACTAAGAATCGGATATGGAAATTCCAAAAAATTTTTATCAAGATTAAATCATTATAGAATTTCAAGGGAAGATTTTAACAATGCATTAAAAAGTATTGAAGAGCTATCCTGATTAAACAGTGATCAGGCAAAACATTAATCTTGACCTAAATTCAGGTTTCAGATTAATTAGTTGCTGAACGAAAACGGCCTTTTTTGCCCATTTCTGCGTCAGATTCAAAATTTAATCCTCAAAATACTCCATGTATCCTAAAGGTTAAATTTTTCATCTTCCTTGAACTGAGCAAAAAATTAAAAAAACTGACCTCAATCTTAAGTTGTGGTCAGTTTAAAACTTACTGGGAATCATCTGCACTTAAGTTTCTAAGTGAACTTAAAAAAAGACCAAGTCCTCCTACTGCAAGCACAATAATAGTTAAAAGCTCAAATGAACTCATGGAACGCAGGCTGAATTTAATGCTTGAAATAATGCCAAAGGCAAGCATTACAAGGGATGATATTGACAAAAGCCATCCAAGCAGGTTTTTTGAATTATAAAAAATAATCCCGATTCCAAATATAAAAGGCACAAGTACCATGCCGCCTGTAAGATGAAATCCTCCAAATGAATATAATCTGTATCCCATGCCAAATCCGTGGCTTACTTTAACAGCATCAAGAAAAAGATAGCCTCCTGCTATCATCATTATAAGGCCTGTTAAAAATCTTCCTGTTCCCCCGCTTGTTCCTCCTGCACCCATGAACTTTATCTCCCCTAATATTGATAATTTACTTGTTGCTGAACGAAAACTGCCTTTTTTGTCCTTTCATCTTCCGTAAATGAAAAAAATTATAGTTTTCGGTCAATCACTATTTAAAAATAAAACTAAAATCTTTTGTCCGTATAAAAAACAAAAGCTCCATTATTGTTAATATTGTACACTTTTATACCCAAATCTTCATAAATTTTCTTTACTTTTTCCTGAGTTTTTTCAAAATCTCTAAAACTTCCTGAAATAACAGCTATTTTAGGGTTGGAATTGATAATAAATTCTTTATGCATAGAATGAATGCTTCCATGATGTGGAACCATAAAAATATCTGAATTTTTGATAAATTTACTATCTTTATAAAATTCCTGGCCTTTTTTATAAAGGTCGCCGGTAAATAGAATTTTTAAATTATCTATAAATACGCTTACAAGAAGGGAATTGTCATTTTCATTATCAAAAAGATCATCTGCCTGATAAAAATCTATAATCCCCCCTTTAAAAACCAATTTTTCCCTTAATTTGAAAATATTTCTTTTTTTGGCATCATCTTTTAATTTTTTATAGCCTCCAAAAGCCTTGAGACTTTTATTAAAAATAAATTTTTTTACATTAAAGTTATCAAGAATATAAAAAAACCCCCCATAATGATCATAATCTCCATGGGTTGAAATACAAAAATCTATGGTTTTAATTTTATTTTTAAAAAGATATGGAGCAATTATGTATCTTCCTGTATCAAAATCAGAACCTGGAAAACCACCTGAATCAATAAGAGCTGTTTTCCCCCCGGGAAAAATTATTAAGGCACTGTTACCCTTGCCTGTATCAAAAAAAACAATTTTCCCATATTTATTAAAAAATCTTTTATCAGCTTCATAAATAAAATTTCCCAAAAAAATCAAAACTGCAAGAAATGCAATTAATTTGAACTTGAAATCAGGTCTTTGAACCAGCAAATAAAGATAAAATCTCCAAAAAATTACAATCAAAATAAAATATATTAAATACACTTCAAAAATAGAAATACCTGCATTTATATAAGAAAATTTAAAATCTGAAATAATGGAAATAATTTTAATAAAAATTGCGGATGAAAAAGATGCTCCAAAAAAGAAAAAAGAAGAAACACTGCTTGAAAAAAAAGAAAATATAATTCCTGCAAATGAAAACGGCAAAAGAATAAATGAAAAAAAAGGAATTAGAAAAACGCCGGTAAAAAGTCCTGTTAAGGGTAAAATATTAAAATAATACAATGCAGTTGGAAATGTCCCGGAAACAGCAAAAATGCTTGTTTTAAAAAGGATTTTAAGCCATTTGTAAAACCTTGCCAAAAAGTCATGGTCTTTATTCATATTTTCAGGAAAAACCATAAAGCCGAAGATAATTGAAAAAACAGCTTCAAAAGATAAAATAAAACCAATATTAAATAAAAAACATGGATTTAAAACTAAAATTATAAAACCGCAGCAAAAAAGCAGATTTAAAGGATCAGCCTTTTTATTCAAAAAAAATCCTGTTCCCCCAAGAAATGCCAGAATAAAAGCTCTTTGTGCTGAAGGCATGAGTCCTGAAACAATTGCATAAAAAAAAGCTCCAAAAAGTCCTAGTATAAGAGCTGTATTTTTAACCTGAGCTCTCCATAAAAAAAAAGAAAACCTTGAAACTATAAACCTTGAAACAAGATAAACTAAAGAAAAAACCATGCCTATATGAAGGCCTGAGATTGCCATAAAATGTGAAGCACCTGCCTTTGATGCCATATCTTTAAAGTCTAGATCAAGTTCTTGCCTTAATCCGCAGGTAATTGATTTTAAAAATGCAGCATTAATTTTATTTTTTACATTTTCATCTATTATCTGTGATATTTTTGCTCTGATTTCAAATATAAAAAAATTAAAATTTTTTTTACTTCCAAGAAGCCTGACTTTTTTATTTGAAACCCACATATGTCCATAAAAACTTTTAAGTCTCATATAAGATTCATAATCAAAACCTCCTGGATTTTTAAAATTTTGAAAAGGCTTTATCTGTGCCTTGAATAAAATAATATCACCTGGTTTATAATTATTTTCACCATCATAAATACTAAGTGTAAAATTCAGATTTTTAGATTCAATATCTGTTTTATCAATGGAAATAATCTTTACTTTTGCTTTAAGTTTTGAAAATGAAACATATGGAAAATCTGTAATTAAGGCTTTTATTTCTCTTTTTTTTTCTTTGTAGATTTCTAATTTTTTTGTTTTTAAATCAAAAGAAGATTTTGAATGGGGATTCATGAACAAAATCCCTGCAAAATAAAAAAACATAAGCGGGATAACAAATGTTTTTTTATTTTTTAAGGAATAAAAAGCAAGAAGAATAAAAAATATAAAGGCAGCACCCAGAATATAACTAAACGAAAATTTTATTTTTTCTCCGGAAAAAATTCCAAGTGCAAAAAAAATAAAAATCAGTATGAACGGTCTTTTAACCATTTTATTCATTCCTGATCTGATTATTTTATTCGTTCTATGTCTGCTCCAAGGGATTTTAGTTTTACTTCCATTTTTTCATACCCCCTGTCAAGATGATATACCCTGTTTACAATAGTTGTATTTTCAGCAGCAAGTCCTGCAAGAACAAGGCAGGCACTTGCCCTTAAATCCGAGGCCATAACCTGAGCACCTGCAAGATCTTTTACCCCCCTTACAACGGCTGTATTAGATGAAGGCAGGTAAATATCAGCTCCCATTCTCTGGAGTTCATTGACATGGATAAACCTGTTTTCAAAAATTGTTTCCTTTATGGTTGAAACACCGTCTGCAATTGACATTAAGGTAATGAACTGAGCCTGCATATCAGTTGGGAATCCAGGATATGGAGATGTTTTAATATCTATGCTTTTAATTTGGTCAACGCCTTTTACCCTGATCCAGTCTTTTCCTGTTTCAACAAAAGTGCCTGTATCCCTTACCTTTGAAATCACTTCACCAAGATGATCAGGTCTGCATTTTTTTATTAATACATCGCCTCCTGTTACAGCAGATGCAATCATGAAAGTTCCTGTTTCAATTCTGTCAGGTATAATTTCTGTTTCAACCGGATTAAGTTTTTCTACTCCCATGACTTTAATTTCAGAGGTCCCTGCTCCGCTGATATTTGCTCCCATAAGGTTTAAGACTTCAGCAAGTGCAGTAATTTCAGGCTCCATTGCAGCATTTCTCAAAATTGTTTCACCTTGAGCAAGAGCAGCCGCCATCATGAGGTTTTCAGTCCCAGTAACTGTAACTGTATCAAAATTTATTTCATTTCCTTTAAGCCTTTTGGCAGAAGCATTTATGTAACCGTGGGAAATATGAACTTCTGCTCCAAGTTTTTCAAGGCCTTCTATATGAAGATTTACAGGCCTTGCTCCAATTGCACATCCGCCTGGAAGAGAAACGCATGCCTTTCCAAGTCTTGCAACAAGAGGCCCTAAAACAAGAATTGAAGCTCTCATTTTCCTTACAATTTCATATGGTGCAAGATGGTTGTTAAGACCTGCTGAATCAATTTCAACAACCCCGTTTTTCATTTGAGTTTTTGCTCCAAGTTCTTCTGAGAGCATAAGAATACTTCTTACATCAACAAGGTCTGGAACATTGTGAAATACAGATTTTCCATCGCATAAAAGTGCTGATGCAAGAATTGGAAGTGCTGCATTTTTTGCACCGCTTATCTGAACTTCTCCAAAAAGCCTTTTTTTACCTTTTATTTTAATTTTATCCATTAAATTCAAATCCTTAAAAATTATGCATAGCTGTGAAGCCCTGCAAGTACAAAATTAACACCAAAATAAGTAAACAATACAGCCATAAAACCTACTATTGAAAGCCAGGCAATGGTTTTTCTTTTAAAATTTTTCATATATCTTGCGTGCAGAATAATTGCATAGACAAACCAGGTTATAAGAGACCATGTTTCCTTTGGATCCCATGACCAGTATCTTCCCCAGGCACTGTCAGCCCACACAGCTCCAGTTATTATTCCAAGAGACAAAAATAAAAAACCGAAAATTATCATTTTGTAGTTTAATTCATCAAGATTTTTGCATTTTATCTCATTACTTGTAAAAAGTATCAATACGCTTGCTGCAAATGAAACTGCAAATCCTGCATAACCAAAAAAACATGTAATAACATGAACTGTAAGCCAGTTGCTTCTAAGAGCCGGAATAAGAGGGGTAATTGCAGAATCTGCTGTTGGAGAAAGACCTGCATATGCCATTGCAAGAAAAATTAAAGTTGTTGTTATTGCAGCAACAACAGGAATACTAAATTTTTTGTAAATAACAGAATAAATCAAGGCACCTGAAATTGAAAAAAACACAAGGGACTCATAAAGATTTGAAAGAGGGATTCTTCCTATACCCATTTGATAGGATTCAATCCAGCGGAGAACAAAACCTGCAAAATTTGCTGAAAGCCCTGCGACTAAAAGAAAAAAGCCAAGCTGGCCAAATTGTTTTTTATTGAAAACAGACTCAATAATAAAGCACAATGCTGAAAAACCATAAATAAATGTTGCAACCGAAAGTATTAAAGTATTTTCCATTAAATTAACTCCATTACATTGGGGCTGTTGTTGTCAGATTTAGTTATTTTTCTAAAAATTCATGAAAATCAGATAAAATTTCCTGATTTAAACTTTTGTTTTTGTTTGAGTTTGAAGCACAAAAAACATTAGAGCTGTTATTTTCCATACTTTCAACAACAATATAAAAACAGCTGTGTCTTGTGAAAAAACTAACAAAAATACCAAGGGAAAGAAGCAGGA
Organism: Desulforegulaceae bacterium; assembly: GCA_034007295.1. Classification (GTDB taxonomy): domain Bacteria; phylum Desulfobacterota; class Desulfobacteria; order Desulfobacterales; family JACKCP01; genus JACKCP01. The sequence goes on from JAVERC010000007.1 coordinate 90,113, forward strand.
AACCTGAATATACAATATAAACTCCAGGGTCTTTATTTACCTGAAGGGATGTATAATACTTTGTTTTAAATTCATCAGGAACAATATAAAAATCGCCTTTTCTGTGTTTATCAAAGCCTGGAGTTGAAACAGGAAGTGCAACAGGTATTTCTCTGTTATCTGCTAAAATAAAGCCTATAAATGTTTCACCAAGATTCATCCCTGAAATTTGAAAATTCGGCCTGAATGAAAAAAGTGTAAATTTAGTTTTTCCATCTGGAAGAACAATTGTTTCTCCCTGCTCTATCTGGTATTCACCTTTTTTTTCATCTGTCATTATGTCAAATACAGAAATTTTTACCTTTCCTTCAACAACTCTTCCATATCCTGACTGAATAAATTTTATACCGCTAAATTTGAGGGGGCTGTTTACTTTTACAAGCCCGTTTGACTCATTTTCTTTTTCTTTATTAAAAATTATTTCAGATTGATACGACTTTGGAGTATGGCTGTTTTCATATTTTACAATTTCAAACTTAGCACATGTAACATCAAACCCAAGATCAATTTTACCTCTGTTTTTAAAAAGAGTTACAATACTTGATGTTTCATTTTCAGGTATATCTATAACTCCAGAAAAACCTGCCATTGTTCCTGCAACGCCTCCAGCTATTAAAAAAAGAAAGCCAAGATGTGCAATATAGACTCCAAGTCTTGTATATCTTCCTTTGTCACCTGCACATGAAAAATTTGTTTTGGAATCAAGCATATAAGTTTTCATACGTTTTAATTTTAAAAACTTTTTTGAAAGCTCTTTTACCTGATCAATATTTTTATTTATTGTAAAATCTTTTTTAAATTCAAAAGTTTCTATTTTATGAATTGAAGGAGGCAAAGGTTTTTTTAAAACAATTTTTAAAACACCTGGAAGTCTTTCAAATGAGCAGCACAAAAGGTTTATTCCAAGAACAATTATAAGAAGAACAAACCACCATGAATAATAAATGTCAAAAAGCTCCATTTTATCAAACACTTTAACCAAAAAAACGGGTTTATCCTGAAGATATTTCATAATTCCTATTCTGTCAGGAAGAAAAGTTCCTGCAACAGATGCTAAGGCAATAAAGGAAAAAAGAAAAATTGTTAATTTTAATGATGCAAAAAAATCCCAGAGCTTAATCCCTGCAATTTCTATAATACCAGGTCTTTTATTAGTATTCAAAGGCCTCTCCTGTACGGAAATCATGGTTCTTGACAAATTTTATAATGGACATTATTGTTTTCTCAAATTTAACCCCACAGCTTTTTTAAGCAATTTCCATTTATAGTGCAAGAATTTAATCTTTCCAACCACTTTGACACTACCAGGGAGTTTTTATGATTGAAGCAAAAGAACTTACCAAATCTTTCGGACAGACAAAGGCAGTCAAAAATGTCTCATTTAATGTGAAAAAAGGAGACATACTTGGTTTTTTAGGCCCAAATGGAGCAGGCAAATCTACAACAATGAGAATGCTCACAGGCTATCTTGCTCCAGATTCAGGCGATGCGTTTATAGACAGCAAATCTGTAACTGAAAATCCAATACAAGTAAAATCACAAATAGGCTATCTTTCAGAAACATCTCCTCTTTATTCTGAAATGACTGTAACTGAATTTCTAAATTTCTGCTGTGAAATAAGAGGGTTTTCAGGCAAAAAAAAAATGGCTATGACACAAAAGGCAATTGAAAATTGCTTTCTAATCCAGGCAAAAGATCAACAGATAAATACCCTGTCCAAAGGTTACAGACAAAGGGTTTCATTTGCTCAAAGCATTCTTCACGATCCAAAATACCTTATACTTGATGAACCAACAGACGGCCTTGATCCCAATCAGAAACAAGAAGTCAGGGAAATGATAAAATCCATGAGCAAAGAAAAGGCTATTATACTTTCAACCCATATTCTTGAAGAAGCTGCTGCAATATGCAGCAGAGCAATTATTATTTCAAACGGAGAAATAATTGCAGACAACACTCCAAAGGGTCTTCTTGAAAAAGACCCTGATTTTGGAAGTTATGATATTGAAACGGATTTTATAAAAGATATTAATAATTTTAAGACTGCCTTAAACAAAATCCAAATGATTGATAAAATAGAAATAAAAAACAACAGCGAAAAAAATGGCAATTCCAGGGTCAAAATTTTTTTCAATAAAACCAGTTCTTTTTCAACTTCTGAAATTATTCTTGAGATTGAAAAAATTATCTCAAACAGCAGTCTTAAGATTAAATCCATATCAAGGGATAATGGAGATCTTACAAAAGTATTCAGGATTCTTACCAATAACTGATATATGCCAAAATTAAGGAGCAGATAAAAAAATGAGCCGCAGTTTAAACTCAGTCAAAGCCATATTAAAAAGAGAGCTTTTAAGTTATTTCTATTCACCCACAGCCTATGTGGTTCTGGTGGTTTTTCTTATACTTCAGGGATTTTTCACCTTTTATGTGGGGGGATTTTATGAATCTGGACAGGCAGAACTTTCGCTTTTTTTTACCTGGCATCCATGGATTTTTCTTTTTCTTGCACCATCAGTCACAATGAGGCTTTTTTCCGATGAAAAAAGAACAGGAACCATTGAACTTTTAATGACTTTTCCTGTAACACCGGCTGAAATTTCTGCAGCAAAATTTCTTGCTGCCTGGATTTTCATATCCATTGGTATTTTTTTAACTTTTCCTGTTGTAATAACAGCCTATTACCTTGGAAGTCCTGACACCGGAGCAATAATTTCCGGATATATTGGAAGCTTTCTAATGGCAGGTTCTCTTATTTCAATAGGATGTTTTGCATCTTCAATAACAAAAAGCCAGGTGATTGCATTTTTAACTGCCTCATCTTTTTCACTTTTTTTAATTCTTGCCGGACACAGTCCTGTAATTCAGGCAGCCTCTGGAATTTTTCCAAAAATAATTGTTAATTTCATATCTGAAATGAGCATTTTAACCCATTTCAAATCACTGACAAAAGGAATCATTGATTTAAGGGATATTATATATTTTCTCTCAATTATTATTTTCATGCTTTTTTTAAATACTTCTGCAATTAATTCAAATTCAAAATAAATGATCTTTTGGAGGTTTAAAATGAATTTAAAAAATAACGGACTGCTTAAAAATCTTTTTGTGATTTTTATTTTTGCAGCAGTTCTTGTACTTATAAATATTCTTATAAGCGATCTGCCTTTAAGGTTTGATGCAACACAAAACAATATCTATTCCCTTTCAGATGCCACAAAAAAAGTAATTTCCAAGACAAAAGAAAAAATAACCTTTAAATACTTTAACAATGCTTCTTCAAATTCAGAAATTCCAGGTGAATTCAAAGCCTATGCAAAAAGAATTGAAGACCTTTTAAGGGAATATTCAAAAAAATCTAACGGTAAAATTATTCTTGAATCAATTGCACCTGAAACTGATTCCGATGAAGAAGACAATGCAAAATCATTTGGACTCAAAGGAATTGAACTTCCAGGCGGAGAAAATCTTTATATGGGACTTGCCGCAATAAGCGGTTCTAAAGAAGAAATAATTCCTTTTTTTGATCCTGACAATGAGGCAAAACTTGAATATGAACTAAGCTCAATTGTTTCAAGGCTTCAATCTGAAAAAAAGAAAAAAATTGGAATTTTTTCCTCCATTGATATTTTTGGAGGACCAAATTTTCAGGGACAGCAAAGTCCTAAATGGTATTTTACAGAGGTTCTTGAAAAGGAATATGAAATTGAGCAAATTGATGGAGAATCAATTCCAGAAAATATTGATCTTCTAATTCTTTTCCAGCCAAAAAAACAAAACCAGACAATAATTGATGAAACCATAAAGTTTCTTGAAAGCGGAAAAAGAGCAATAATTTTATGTGATCCACTTTCACTTCTTGATCCTGAAAGCAGAATGGCTCCGTATTCAAATCCACTTAAAGAAGACCTTGAAAAATGGGGAATTAATTTTAATGAAACAAATGCAATTGCAGATATAAATGCAGCAACAAAAATACTTGGAAGAAACAACAGGCCTGAATTAAATCCAGGCTGGCTTTCAATTTATAATGATGCAATGAACCAGGAAAACATAATATCAGCAAATCTTGAAAGCCTTCTTTTTCCCATTGCAGGCGGAATTGAGATTGAAAAAAAAGATGATTTTTCATATGAAAAACTTGCATGGTCTTCAAAAAAAGCAGTACTTTCTGACCCTTCAATGCTTCAGTTTCAGGGGATGGATGCATTAAAAAACAATTTTTCTCCAGATGACAAAAACTACAGCCTTGCAGTAAAACTAACAGGCAAATTTTCAAAGGAAAGCAAAAACAAAGGAACCCTTATTTTTATTTCAGATACAGACTTTTTGTTTGACCAGTTTTATATGCAGAAGCAAAACTTTCTTGGATTTGAAATGGCAAATATGTTTAATGACAATTTGAATTTTTTTCAAAACTGCGTTGAAATTATGTGCGGAGAGCCTGAATTAATTGAAATCCGTTCCCGTCAGTCAACTCTTAGACCATTTACAAAAGTTAAGGAACTTGAAGACAAAGCCAAGGAAAAATGGCTTGAAAAGGAAAATATGCTGGCTCAAAAGGCTGAGCAGACAAAGGCAAAACTTGAGGCTCTTGAGTCATCTAGAATTGAAGGACAAAATCTTGTTTTAAGCAGGGAACAGGAAGCAGAAATTAAAAAATTCCGTGAAGAAAAAAGACAGATAGATACAGAACTTAAAAAAGTCAGAAGGCAGTTAAGAGCTGATATTGAAAGCCTTGGCATAAAAATTAAAATGTTAAATATTCTTCTTATACCGGCAATTATTGCTTTAGTTGGAATTTTTACAGGAATAAAAAGAAAAAGAAAAAATATGTAGCTGGAGGAATTATCAATGAACAAAAAATTTATTATACTTTTAGCTGTTTTTGGAATTCTTCTTTTGGCAGTGTTCCTTAAATCAATGGATTCAACAAAAAATAAAAATGGGGATTCAATCTTTGTTTCCCATAAAATCCTGTCAGATACAAAGGAAATAGAAATTATTTCAAAGGATAAAAAAGTAGTTCTTGCACTTGAAAAAAACAAATGGATTGTAAAAAACAAGTTCAATTTTAATGCTGATTTTGAAAAGATTTCTTCGTTAATAAATAACCTTGAATCTCAGGATATTATCCATACATATGACAAAAGCAGAAATCTTCTAAATGATTTTCATCTTATAATGCCTGATGAAAATTCAGTTGAAAATACTGCATCAGCAATAAATTTAAAGGATGAAAACAAAAACATAATTTTTAAAATTTTATTTGGAAAACAGCGGGAAAAAGGCGGAACCTATTTCTTTATTCCTGAAACAGATAAAATCTATCTTTCAAAAAAAAGTGTTTACATAGACAGTGAAGCAAAAAACTGGGTTATAAATAAACTTATTAAAATTAATGATGAAAAAATAGCAGTTGCGGCTGTTTATGGTGCTGATTCAAAAAAAATTCTTGAACTTAAAAATTCTCAGGTTATTTTCCCTGAAAATATAAAAAATCCAGACTCACAAAAAATTGAAGGTTTTTTAAACTTTCCTGAAAATCTTGATTTTTATGATATTGAGAAAGAAAAAAATGGGGATAAAGTAGAATTTAAGATAGAATATCTTCTTGAAAACAATGAAAAAATCAATATTTTTGTTTATGACAGGCAAAAAAGACTTATTTCAATTGAAACAGATCCAAAAGAAAAAGACTCAAAAATAAAATATGATAATAATTATAAAAACTTTATTTTTTCTGTTCCAGAATATTATTTTAAAAACCTTGTATTTTCAGAAAATGAATTAAAGCCTGAAAATAAACAATAATTCAGGTTTTAATTTTTAAAGCAAAAAAATAAAAGGTTCCATTAACAAACAGGAACCTTTTTATTTTTGAAGGAAACAATTTTTTCTGCCTAAAAATCAATAAACCTCTTTTCTGCATAAAACTAAAAAACCGTTTTCTTTTTTTGAATATACTATTCCGGTTTTACAGTCAGCACAAAGTTCCTTTAATTTTTCAATACCTGAAACAGTTACCATGCTTTTACTTTGAATATACTCACTTATAAGGACTGTATCTTCAAAACTTATTCCATAGTCATTTGCAAAAGGCATAAGAGCATCTTTTAATGCCGGAGTATTTTCCATTGTCTGATCTATTTTTTCCTGTGTTTCCTTAAAAAGTTCCATTACAGGTGCATTGGATAAAATTTCTTCAAAGCTCATATTTTCATTTAAAGTTTTTGGTGGGGTTTTTATAAATATTTTTTTTACGAGCCTGAATAAAATAAAAACAAAAAATAAAAAAAGCAGAGCTAAACCCAGATAATAATAAAGCTGTTTCTTTTTTTCTGCGTTTAAAATTTCTAAAGCCTTTTTATTTTCAAGCTCTTTTTCTTTTTTTATTTCCTCTTTAATTTCAAGAACAAAACTATGATTTGGAAAAAATTCATTAAATGAATTTAAAGGATCAATCCATTTAAAAAATTTTATATTATCTTTAAATGAGTCTAAATTTTGAGATTTATTAAAAAGAGTATACATTGCCTGTTGTTTTGCATAATTTTTATTTTCATCATCATTTTCAATGTCAAAAAAATGATAAATTTCATCAAGGGTTTTCATATCTTCGCTTATATTAAGCAATGCAAAATTTTGAACCTTTTTGGGGAAGGAATCGTTTTGTGAAACTTTTTTTACAAATTCCTTTGAAGAAAAAATTAAGGTCTTTTTCCAGAATTTATATTTTATTATTTTCTCAAAATTATTTTCTGTAAATTCTTTAAAATCAGGATATTTTAGAAGATTATTTTCAATTTTATCAATCATTTCAATTTTGTTTGACTCACTTTTTTCTTTTTCAAGTTTTGAAAAATTAAATTGAAACGTATTTTCATTATTTACAAAATCCTGAGCAAAGGAAAATCCTGCAAAAAAAAGACAAAACCAGATTAAAAACAAATTTTTTACCATTGTAGCCATTCCTTTAAATTGCTTCTTAAAAAATTTAAACTGAAATTAAGGCCTATTTATAAACCAGTAAGTAAATGAAAACCAGAATTATTTAAAATTTAAAATATGTGGCAAAGGACAAGCCTTTGATATTTTAAAAAACTATTTTGACTTGACACAGCAACTATCCGGCGATATTTTCATTTTCATCAAAAAAAGGATTAAAAAATGAAATATACAGACTGCATTGCATTTTTACTGGCAAAGGCAAACCAAAAATCGCAGAGTTTTTTAAAAAAAAAGCTCCAGCCATATGGACTTACGGCTGTTCAGCATCTTATTCTTGAGGTTGTAGTTGACCACGAAGGCCTTACCCCCGGAGAAATCAGCAAAAAGCTTGTTTCAGACAATGCAACTGTTTCAGGTGTTCTTGAAAGAATGGAAGAACACGGATGGATTACAAGAAAAAATGACCCAAATGACAAACGTGTTTCAAGAATATTTGCAGGCAAAAAAGTTGAAGAACTTAAAGAAGAAATTCTTCTTGAAAGAGAAAAAGCAAATGAAGAATTATTGAAACATTATTCAGATGAAGAAAAAATTGTTTTAAAAAACATGCTTAACAAATTTTTAAACACAGCAGATTAATTTTTAATCATTTTTAATCAGCCTGCTCAAAATGCCGGCAAGTTCAGAAATATAAAAAGGCTTTCTTATAAAATCGTTAACTTTACCCTCTTTTAATTCAATAAAATCTTCTTCCTCTGAAAATCCTGAACATAAAACAATTTTTGCAAAGGGATTAAAAAGCCTTATTGCATAAAAACATTCTTTTCCATTCATTTCAGGCATTATCATATCAAGAATTACAACATCAATTAACTCGTGTTTTTCTTTATATATTTCATATCCGGCTTTACCGTTTTCAGCCTCTAAAACATTGTAGCCTATTTCAGAAAGCATGGCACTTACAGTTGTCCTGACAATTTCTTCATCATCTACAATAAGAATAGTTCCGCTTCCATTGAGATTTGAAATCTGTTCAATTTTATTTTCATCAAAAAATTCCAAGGATTCGATAAGTGGAAGATAAATATGAAATACAGTTCCTCTATTTTCTTCACTGTAAAAATTTATCAGTCCATTGTGTTCGCTTATTATTCCGTATGCTGAGGCAAGGCCTAAACCTGATCCCTGTTTTTCATTTTTTGTGGTAAAAAAAGGTTCAAACACTTTAGACTGATATTTGACTGGAATGCCTTCGCCTTCATCTGAAACACTTACAAGAACATAATTTCCTTCATTCAAATTATTTCCAACCATTTTCAGATAATTAGAATCCAAATACATAACACTTGTTTCAAAACAAAGCCTGCCTCCGTTTTTCATAGCAAAACCTGAATTAATACCTAAATTCATAAACACATTTTGAAGCTGGGAAAGGTTTCCGTTTACAAAAATATCTTTTTTGTTTTTTTCAAAAATTATGCTTATTTTTTTATCCAAAGTATATTTTAAAATATCTATGGTATTTTCAATTGCTTCATTAATATTTACAGGTAAAAAAACAAGCTCTGTTTTTCTTGCAAAAGATAAAAGTTTTTCATTAAGTTCAGCAGTTCTTTTTGCTGATTTTTTTATAATTTCAATGTATTTTGAAGCTTCTTTTGGATTTGATGTTTTTTCCAAAAGTTCTATGCCTCCAAAAATTCCTGAAAGCATATTGTTGTAATCATGTGCAATGCCTCCGGTCAGCTGGCCTATGGCCTCCATTTTTTCTGAATGTCTCAGCCTTTCCTTTAGTAAATATTGTTCTGTAACATCCCTGATATAAGTCTGAAGAGTGTTTTCATTAACCTGGCTTGTATTCATTTCTATAAAAATAAAAGAGCCGTCTTTTTTTTGAAGATCACGCTGAGCCAAAACAGTTTTTCCGCTCAAAACTGAATTATAATCTAATGGAGATTTTTCAATAACTTCTTTTGGAAATAAAAAACTGATATTTTTACCGATAATTTCTTCCCTTGAATATCCGCTCATTTTACAAATGCTTGAATTTGCATCAATGATTATACCGTTTCTATTGCCTATTAAAATGCCGTCTGCAGCATGCTCAAAAAGGCAGAGATATTTTTCTAAATTTTCTTTTATTTTTTTTTCAGCCTCAATCCTGTTTGATATATCCTCAATTATTCCAACTCCCCCAAGAAGCTCCCTTTGATTTGTAAAAACAGGTGCAAAAACTATTCTTACCGGAAAAACTTTACCAGAAGTCTGTGCTTTGTATACAATTTCAAGTCTTGAAATAAGATTTTTATCAAGGGAATCTTTTACAGCCTTTTTTATTCTTTCATCTTTTAAGGAAAACATATCAAGACCTGTAAGAACTTCTTTGGAGCTTCCAATAATTTGAGCAAAATTATCATTAATTTTTGTTATGATTCCATCATTATTATAATGAAGAATTCCAAGGGGAGAATTTTCAAAAATCTGCCTGTATGTATTTTCACTCTGCTTTAACTTTTCAAGAGCAGCAATTCTTTTTGATATATCGCTTCCTGCTGAATAAATAAAATCATTATAAATTCTTGATTTCCATTCAATATATTTATAATTCCCGTCTTTTGTAATACATCTGTTTACAAAATTAAGTATCTGCCCCTCTTTTTTAAGAATTTCAATTCCTTCAAGGATTTTAATTTTATCTTCTTCATGGACAAAGTTCAAAAAATTGGAATTAACAAAATCCTTTTCATTGAATTTAAGTGTATTTTCAAATGCTTTATTGACTTTGAGTATTTTTCCGCCAAGGTCTGCAATGCAGAGCAGATCAAGAGAAACATCAAAAAAAGGCGACATTTGATAATCGGGAATATAATTTTTGAGGATTAAATTTTTTATTTTGTTTATAATTGATTTCAATATTTTTTCATTATTTGAATTTAAAAAATTGTGGTTTTCTGCCAATTTTTACTTTTTTTTAAAAAAGCATCTAATAGTATCAATTTTTTACAATTTTTAAAATTCCAATTTAATCTTTTAAAAAAATTTTTATAAAGCATCCATCTTCGTTTCCAAATCCTTCTTTAGAATACTCAACGTCCTCTTCTTCTATTAAATCTTCTTTATCAGAATCTAATAAAAGCCCGTCAAGAGAGCATGCTCCGTCAAGATCAAAACCACCGCTTCCAAAGGTAGGATATGGATCAAATACCTGATTTCCCCTTGAATCAATTTCTTCTCCGCTTCCTATTACATCTTTAATCTTTATAAAATTAATTTCGTTTAAATCAACTTTTCCAGAAATTACCATTTGGTTTTCTTTTAACTCATCAAGGTCAAAGCAGGTTCCATAACCCCGTCTGTATTTTCCTGCAAAATTTTTTATATCTTCAGGCTCAATTGTTCCATAAGTTGAAACAGGTTTTAAAGTGTTTGAAAAAGTATCAAATCCAATAAAATCAATTCCATTTGTTGATACAAAAACCCTGGCAAGCTCAAGAAATTTGTCTGAAAAAGAGTTTTCAAATACAGCAAAATCAAAGCCATTTCTATTTTTAATCGGGAAAGAAAAACCAAGTGTTATCTCACCTTTGTCACCAAGGCATACAATATCTGATACTTCACCTGAAGCTTTTCCAAGTGCATTCAAGGGATTTTTCCAGATTTCATCTACATTTTTGCCAGGTAAATAATCATAAAATGAATCTGCCCAGTTTAAAATTTTTGGATTATCATTTTTTACAGCAAGAGAACCTTTTTGTTCAGCAGCAGGATCAAATTCACCTGCAAATCCAAATTTAAAAAATAAACAAAATAAAATAATTAAAATCATTAATCTTTTCATCAAAACTCCGCCTTGATTCCTGCATAAAAATTTCTTTCAGGCATTGGATATGAGGTATTTTCATATGCTGAAGTAATATATTTTTCATTAAAAACATTTTTTGACTTAATAAAAAATGAAAATTTATTAATTTTATATCTTAGTGCAAAATCAACTGTATCATAGGATGGAATTCTTGAAAGTTTTCCAAAAATATCCGAGCCTTGTTTTTTTGAGGAAAAATATGAATAATCAACCGAAAAAATTAAATTTTTAAAAGCTTCATATTCAAGAAATGCAAAATATTTCAAATCTGACACAAGGGGAATTTCTTCTCCCAAATCTTCAAACTCTGCCTTGATAAAGCTGAAACCTGTTGATGCAAAAAGATTTTTTAAAATATTTAATTTTAAATTAAATTCAATTCCTTTTCTTATTGTGGAATTTTCATAGTTTTTATTGAATTTTCCGCCTTCATCATCTTCTCCATAATAAATTTCATCTTTAGTCTTTAAATAAAAAGCAGATGTTTCTGCCTTTAAAAATGAATTTGAAAAAAACCTTAGACCAATTTCATAATTTAATGACTGCTGGGGACTTAAACTGCCTGAAGAAAATCCAAGCTCATCAACATTTGGATTCCTGCAGGATTTTGAAAAAAGGCTGAAAAACTCCATTGGAAAATCAAATGGAATATATGTAATCCCAAGTTCAACGGCATTGTTATTATAATTTTTTTTTAAAACATCCCCTTTTATTCCTCTTCCCTTTATAAGTTCATCTTCACGAAATTTTGAATTGGAATTCAAATATCTGAATCCAAAATTAAACCTGAATTTTTCCTTTTTTAAAAAGCCTGAAAAATAAAGGTCTTTTGAATTAAGCTGACCGTTTTTTCTTAAGCTTTCTGTTTTGGAAGTTCTTACATAATTATCAAAAAAAAAGTCAAACCCTGATACAAAGGAAAAATCATCTTTTGTAAAATCATGGGAAATTCTTAAATCCTTTGAAACAGTTGAAATTGAATTGAGCTGATCTTCTTTTGAAATCAGTGAAGAATACCCCATGAGATAATCATTGTCTTTATAGGAATACCCCCTTGAGACATTGATATTTCCATACTTTAAAAAATCTTTTCTAAATTTAAGATTTATTTTTTTTCTATGGGTAGAGCCATTATCCAAAGGAAAATCAGTTTTTCTTCTTTTATCATCATCAAATGCATCATCTATTGAAACACCGCCTGGAAGACCGTATTCATCCTTTAAAACAAAACCGCTTAATCCAAGTTTAAAAGAATTTAAAAAATTATTTTCATATTTAAAATGAGCATTTGCTTTTTCATAAAAACTGTTTTTTCTATAACCTTGTGAATCATAAAAAACTGAGCTTAATGAAACAGACTGGATTTTATCTTTATGGGATAGAAATAATGATTTTTCAAATGTTTCATAGGAACCAAAGTTTAAATTCAATAAAGCCTTATTTTTCTCTGGTGCAATGGTTTTTATTTTTATTACCCCTGAAACTGCACCGCTGCCGTTTAAGACTCCACCGCTTCCCCTTATTATTTCAACTGATTCAATAAGATTGGATGGAATATCATTTAAGTCAGCTGCTGACATGTCTGGTGAATTGACTATTTCATCATCTACAACAATTAATACATTTGAACCTGAAGCCTCTCCCATTCCCCTTAAATCAATAACAGAAAACTTGTCTGAACCTGTGTCTGATCTTATTGAAACTGAATTTTCGCTTTCAAGAAGATTGAAAAGGGAAACATATCCCCTTCTTTCAATTTCTTCTCTTGTAATAATAGTATTAAACCCTGATTTTTTTTCCGATTCAAATAAAGCCTTTTCCTCAACAACTATTTCATCAAGAAAAAGGCTTGAAGTATTTGCAAAACAAAACAAAGGGAAAAATAAAATTAAACTGAAAACTAAAAGCTTAATTCTCATTTTTCTCTCTTTTTAAAGATAAACCTGCTAAAAAAACAAAAACCAGGCCGGCAAGAAAAAAAACTTCTTTATCAGCTTTATTAGAAATTCCTGAAATAAAGCATGAAATAAAATCATCATCGTCAGAACCTGAAGAAATTTCCCCGTTTAAATTATCCATTGCAAAATACCCGGGAGTATTCATTCCAAAATCACCATTATCAGATGAAGAAAGCAAAAACTTGAGCTTTTTAACTTTGCCAAGTGATGACAAATCTAACCATTTCCAGTCTTTTACAATGTAATCCTTTGAATTATCGCTGTTTCGAAAGTCTGCTAAATAAAAGTGAACTTCACCTGTTTTTGAATTAGAACTGTTATAGCCTTCAACAACAAGCTTGAAAAAATCTGGATCAGCTCCTGAATCTCCGCCAAATCTTTTACAAAAATCATCACCTTCAAACATTGAATAATATGCATAAGTTGTATTGGTTATGTAAAAGCCTGAAATTTCTGACTCTGTATCCATAAGAATAAAATCTTCACTTCCAGGATATGCAATGCAGTAAACATCACTTTTATCAAATCCATACTTTGTTATTGCACTGTACTGGTTATCATATCCTTTGGTAAATGTGTCTCTGTGGGATGACCAGGCAAACCCTGTCCATGAAAACATACCACCTCCCCAGTCTGTACCTTCATAGGAAAAGGTAAGGTCTGAGACTTTGAAATTTTTAATTTCCTTAGACTCAAGATGCGTGTCATCTTCTGCAAAAAAAGACTCAAAAGTACACACATCAAGTGCAAAAACAGGTTTTAGACCAAAAAAAATAAGGCCGGTTAAAATTAGTGCAATTTTTTTCATTTTACTCTCCATATAATTTATAATTATTTTTTCTTTTTCATCTTAAATAAAATATACAAAAAAACAGGTGCTCCGCTTATTGAGGTAATAATTCCAACAGGAAGTTCAGCCGGAGCAATCAAAACTCTTGAAAAAATATCACAGATACAGAGAAAACCGCCCCCAAGAAAACTGCTTCCAAAAATTACTGTTTTCATTTCACTTCCTGAAATGCCCTTTACTATATGGGGAATTATCAGACCCACAAATCCAACAGGTCCTGCAATCCATACAACTCCGGCAGTTATTAAACCTGATGCAAAATATATGATTCTTCTTACTTTTGCCGGATTAATCCCCCTTGAAACTGCTAGATTTATATCAAAACCCATAATATTTAATTCTTCAGATTTAAAAAAAATAAGTAAAATCCCTGAAATACAAATAACAAACAGCCAGATAAGATTGTCATATCCAATAACATCAAGGTTTCCCATAAACCACCTTTCCACTGCAACAAGCTTGTTTGGAGAAGCAAAATACTTTAAAAACATGATTAAAGAAGCTGAAAGAATATTTAAGCTTACCCCTGCAAGAATGGTTGAATCAGAATCCGACTTAAATGCCCTGAATGAAAAATCTATTATAAAAACAGCAAGAAGAGCACCTGCAAGAGATGCTATTCCAGATGGGATAAATCCGTTTAAAACAATAATTGAAAAAGATAAAAAAAGGGAGCTTATCCCTGAAATTCCAAGAACATATGGTTCTGCAAGGGGATTTTTTAAAATCACCTGAAGACAGGCTCCGCAGCAGCCAAGTCCTGCTCCGCACAAAAGACCTGTTATAATTCTTGGAATTCTTTGATAAATAAGAATAAGATAATCTGCACTTTCAGGGTCAGTAATTATATTTGAAAAAGAAATATCAGATGATCCAAAAAATGGAGAAATAATTCCAGTTAAAACAAAAACAAAAAAATAAATTAAAATATGAACCTTATTTTTTAAAGGAAGCATTAAATTATTTCTCCATTTATTCTTGGAAGAACTATTTTCATATTTTCAATTTCAGGATTTTTAATAATTGAAATATTTTCTCCATAGGCTTTTTTTAAATATTTTTCATTTATTACTTCAAAAGGAGTTCCCTGTTTTAGTATTTTTCCTTTTTCAAAAAGAATAATATAATCTGAAAAAAAAGAGGCCAGATTAATATTATGGGTTGCAACAACAACGCCCTTTCCCTTATTTTTAATTTTTTTTAAAAGGGAAAAAATTTCTGCCTGTCCTGAAATATCAAGGCTTGATGAAGGTTCGTCCAAAAGAAGAAAATCTGTGTCCTGTGCAATAACAGAAGCAATCAAAACCCTTTTTTTCTCTCCTCCTGAAAGTGAAGAAAAATAACGGTTCAAAAAATCAAGTGCTTTTGCCTGTTTTAAGGAATTAATTACAATTTCTTTTTCGGTTTTAAAATTATAGTTATTGCGGTTTTGATGAGGATATCTTCCCATCATTACAATATCAAAAACTTTATAATTTTCCCCTTTATCGCATTCCTGGGGAAGAAGTGCACAAAACTTTGCAAAATCCTTTGAATTAATTTTTTTAATATTTTTTCCATAAAGAGAAATTTCACCAGAATATTTTTTTTCATGGCAGGACAAAAGTTTTAAAAAAGTAGATTTGCCGCTTCCATTTGGCCCTATAATTGATACAAACATATTTTTTTCAATCAAAATCTCCTTTGCCATGAAAAAAAAATCATGATTTTTATAATCAAATTCAAGATTTTTTATTAAAAAACCTTTATTCATTTTCAGCTCTTATTGTTCTTTTAAAAATTTCTGCTGTTTCAACTATTCCAGGCCCTGGGATGAGCAGTCTTTTATTTGTTAAAACATGAATATTTTCTTCTTTAATAAATTTTTTCGGAAAAAGACTTTTCCACATATTTTTAATTTTTTCATTTTTTTCAGGTGTAATCTCTTCTCCTGGAAGAATATCAATTATTATTTCAGGTCTTCTTTTTAAAATCTCTTCCTTTGAAACAACCAGATAATTTTTTTCAATGTCTGAAAAAATATTTATTCCGCCGCAAATATATAAAATTTCAGATAAAAAACTTTTGCTTCCTGCAGTTGAAATCTGTCTTGGTGAATCATTTAACCTGCCTATACACAAAAAAACTTTTTTAAATTGTATATTTTTATCAGGCTTTAAGTCAGATTTTATTTTTTGGGTAAGATTAATTGCTTCCTTTTCACAGGACAGCTTTTTACCAATTAATAAAATACCAGAATAAATTGATTCAAGACTGTCCATGTTTACCCTTAAAATTTCAATTTTATATTTTTTGGAAAACTTTTCAAAGGCATCAAACTTTCCCTGAACAATAACAAGATCTGGAGAAAGCTTTAAAATCTTTTCAAAAGAAGGATTTAAAAAGCCTCCTACAACAGGTTTTTTAAGGACATTTTCCGGATAAACTGTAAACATTGGAACACCGCAGACCAAATCACCTTTTTTGAGTGCATAAACAGTTTCAACCAGATTTGGAGCCATCGGAATGATTCTTTCAAAGCATAATGCATTTGAATAACTAAATATAATTATTAAAAATAATATTAACTTTTTCATTTTATCTCCAAATAAAAAACCCCGGACCAATAATAATAAATATTGATCCGGGGTACCGTTTTTTACCCGCAAAAATATGATTTTTATGTTCTGATCCCCGAGAACAAAATATATATAATTCAAACCTTAATTAAAAAATAAAGGTTCATTTTTATGGCAGGTCTTCTGACTCCCAGATCAGACAAAATTTTACGCCTTCCCGATTATTTCAGTGGCATAGTGTAAAATCTCTTTCTGGTTACAGCGGCGGGCCCGTCCCTGACTTTCACAGGAGTTCCCTTTTAAGTGCTTGAGGCACACCAAAAAATTCTTTTTTTGAGTAATTAGTTGCTGAACGAAAACGGCCTTTTTTGTCCATTTCTGCGTCAGAATCAAAATTTAATCCTCAAAATACTAAATGTATTCCTGCGGTTAAATTTTTCATCTTCCTTGAACTGAACAAAAAAT
>JAVERC010000045.1:0-26339 GCA_034007295.1 Desulforegulaceae bacterium
AGGCTTTTACTGCCTTAAAAAGGGTTCTTAATATTCCTTCTTCACGCACAAGTTTTTCATAATCGTGTTTTTTACCGGCTGGTGACATCATTATTGTATTTGCGAAATTATCGTATTCATCTATTAAAAGATAGACTGGATGACCTAATGATGCAGCAACGCCTAAAAGAGAATGTATCGATGAAATTGCATTTTCTTTATTCATATTTATATCGCTGAAATCATAGCCATGCATTTTATAATATCTTATAAAAAACTCTATGGAGCTGTTTATATGATCATACAAAGACTGCCTTATCCGATTTATATCTCCAGTTGCATCAACACATGAAAAATCCCATTTTAAAACAAAGTATGAATTCTTAAACTCAGTTGGATTTTTACCTATTTTTAAATTTCCGAAAATATTTTTAAAATCGTCTTTTTTTGCAATATCATAATAATTTTCAAGCATGGATAATAAAAGACTTTTACCAAATCTTCTTGGTCTTATAAAAAGCTGTGATTTTGAATTTTCAAGTATAGGGATTCTGTCTGTTCTGTCACAGTAAAAATAATTATTTAATATTATTTCTTTAAAATCTGATATTCCATAGGGATATTTCATTTTGCCCTCTTGTACATTATGAATATTTCATTTTCTTATCTATAACATGAAAATAAAAACCTGTGAACAATACCATTGCTATCTATGTTTTGTTTTAATGAGCACAAATAGGAATTAGTAATAATTGAACAAAATACTTGTTTTAGGCCGGTCATTATTGTGCTCTACCCTAAGATTTCTTTGCAATGATAAAATTTTTATGTAAAATTCTCTGAAAAAATTATCACATGGTCAAAACAGTTCAGATTTATATTTTTGATTTTAGAAGTTAAATTATTGATGATAGTACTTCACAATAAAGTATCCTATGCCTGATACTTTATTGCTTAGCGAAAACGGCCTTTTTTGCACATCCTAAATTCAAATTAAAAATTTGATCCTCAAAATACTAAAGGTATACTAAAGGTTAAATTTTTCATTTGAACTAAACAAAAAATTATAGTTTTCGACCAATCACTACTTAGCAGAAAATGAAAACATTTATGAAAAATTATACAAAAGACTTAAATCTTTTAAAACACAGGCTCCATGAAATTATTTTTGAGGCTGACACAAAACCAGGCAAAATTTTTGACATACTCCTTATAATTTCAATTATTTTAAGCGTTC
This sequence comes from Desulforegulaceae bacterium, assembly GCA_034007295.1. GTDB lineage: Bacteria > Desulfobacterota > Desulfobacteria > Desulfobacterales > JACKCP01 > JACKCP01. Next base: position 1,217 of record JAVERC010000045.1, read on the forward strand.
TTGTTGTTATGGCAGACAGTGTGGCTTCATTAAACAATTCTTTTGGCCATTATTTTTATGCAGCTGAATGGTTTTTCACAATTTTATTTACAACAGAATACTTTTTAAGAATTATCAGTGTAAAAAAACCTGTTAAATACTGTCTAAGCTTTTTTGGGATAATAGATCTTCTTGCAGTTCTTCCAACTTACATAAGCGTATTTATTCCTGCTTCAAGATATCTTCTTATAATAAGAATTTTAAGGGTCTTAAGAATATTCAGGGTTTTAAAACTTGCAAAATATCTTGGAGAGGCCAAAATCTTAAAAGAGGCACTTGCTGCATCAAGCAGAAAAATTATTGTATTCATATCTACTGTAATAACTCTCGTATTTATATTCGGCTCACTTATGTATCTTGTTGAAGGGCCTGAAAGCGGTTTTACAAGCATACCAAAGAGTATTTATTGGGCAATTGTAACTATGACAACTGTTGGTTACGGAGATATTTCGCCTGGCACACCTCTTGGTCAGACACTTGCATCTTTTATCATGATTTTAGGTTATGGAATAATTGCTGTTCCAACTGGTATTGTTACTGCAGAACTTACCTGGAAAAAAACAAGAGAAATAACAACTCAGGTATGTCCTGAATGCATGGCAGAAGGCCATGATAAAGATGCTTTATACTGTAAATACTGTTCAGCAAAACTCAACATAAAATCATAAATCCTGTCTTGATTTTTTATCTATGAAAATACTAAAGTATTTTTAGGATTTAATTATAAATCTAAGTCCATAAACGATAATAAAGTCCTGAACTTCTTGAAACACTTCTTTTTATGCTGTTATAAAAGGAAAATCTGCTGCCTAAAAAATAAACCTTTTTTTTCGCTCTTGTAATTGCAGTATAAATTAGCTCCCTTGATAAAGCTTTTGAATCATAATCTGGAAGAGTTATTAAAATATTATCAAATTCCGAACCCTGGCTTTTATGAACAGTCATTGCAAAAACAGTTTTTAATTCATTGAGTCTTACTGGATGAACAGTTTTATATTCTGATTCAAGAGACTGAAAAAAAACCTTTTTTTCTCCTTTTTCATTTTCAAGGCAAATGCCTGTATCACCGTTAAACAGATTATTTACATAATCATTTTGAGTTATAATTACAGGCTTTCCATTGTACCAGTTTTTTTCATCTGAATTTTTTTTGGAAGTAAAAAGATTTTCAATAATGCTGTTAAGGGTTGAAATTCCATAATCCCCTTCATTTAAGGGAGATAAAATCATAAATTCTGAAAAAAATTTAAATGCAGTGTCAGGGTCTTTTAAATCAAGAAGTCTTTTATAATTTTTTAATGCAAATTTTTTTATATTGTTTTTAAAATCTGAATAATTTTCAGGTTCAATAAATTCAATATCTTCAAGATCAGAATTAAAAATTTCAGAACATTTTTTTAAATCAACATTTTTTACAGCTTCAGCAAGTTTTCCTATTCCGCTTTTTTCATCAAACCTGTAGCTTTTTTTCAATTCTGATATAGAGTCTGAAATTTTAATATTTTCAGATAAAGGGATTTGTTCAAGGCCTTTTTCATCATAAAATTCTTTTAAAACATCAATATATTTTTCAGAATAACCTATTTTTTCGCCTCTTTTGCAAATATCTCCAAAAACTGATCCAGGTGAAACAGAAGCAAGCTGAAATCTGTCTCCAAGAAGTATTAATTTTGCATCATCTTCAAGAGCTTCACATAAATTTGACATAAGTTTCATGTCAATCATTGATGCTTCATCTACAATTACAATATCAGCTTTCAGCCTGTTTTCTTTATTGTACAAAAATTTATTTGTTTTAGGTAAAAAACCAAGAAGCCTGTGAATTGTTGATGCTTTAACAGGAAAATATTTTTTAATTTCATCATCAAGGCCAATATTTGAAATAGCACTTATTATTGCTTCAACCATTCTTGATGCAGCCTTTCCAGTTGGAGCACAAAGCAAAATTTCTGGTTTTTTGGGATAGTCAAGTTCAAGAAGAATTGCAATTATTTTTACTGTAACTGTTGTTTTTCCAGTTCCAGGTCCGCCTGAAACTGCACAAAAATTTGAAATGCATGCAGTAATTGCAGCAAATTTCTGCCAGTCAGGATTTATTTCTGATAAAGGAAAATATTTTTGTATAATTTTTTTAAGCTTATCAATTTTTTTTAAATCATAATTTTCAGTCTGGGATTTTTGCATTATAAATTCTGCAAAAAATTTTTCATAATTATAATACCTGTTAAGATAAAAAAGATTTTTTTCAAAGATAACAGGCAGATTTTTATCATCAGTGCCAACAAAGGAAGATTCATAAATTTCTTTTTTAAACAAGTCTTTTGAAATAACATATTTAGCCAGAAATTCTGAAATTTTTTCATCTTTATCAAGATCAATGCAAATGCTTCCTTTTCTTGTCTGCATACTGAGATACATAAGAAAAAAATATAAAATAAAACTTTTTTCTGCTTCATTTTCCAATAAAAATTTTGAAAAATAAAAATCAAGAAAAGAAAAGCTGTATTCTTCCTTAAGGCTGTTATAAATATTATAATCTAAATCAGGGTTTGTTAATCTGTTCATTTTTATGCTATATTTTAAATTTAAAAAAATAAATCAAACCATTTGAAAGGGCTACAATACCATGAGCAATGAACCCCAGACAATAGATAAAATTGCGACCCTTCTCTGCAAATCTACTAAGCACATAATTGAAACAAGCACAAAACAAAAAATTGAATATTCAAAAACTTTTCAGCAGATTCCAAAGGTAACAATGACTCCAGATATTGGTTGCTTTGTACAGTTTACAGGAAACTACAATGGTCTTGTGGTAATAAACCTTACAGAAGCAGCTGCAATGGATATTTATACTTCATACATGAAAACAATGGGTATGCCGGAAGATGAACTTGTAAAGGATTTTACATCAAATGATGTTGCAGACAGTATTGGAGAAATAACAAACCAGATAATGGGACTTTTAATGAGAACTGTTGAAGACAAATTTGAACTTTCATCTTTTTGCGGCCAGCCAAAAGCTCTTGCCTTAAACAGTGCCATAACACTGATAATTGACTGCGAATATCAGATACACAGAAGGCTTGCCTTTAAAATTAATGGAAAATCTTTTCACATGGAAATCGCAATGGAACAGACTGAATTTATTAAAACAAATCTATAATATCAACAAAAAAAATCTGATTGACAGCTTTTAAGCATCAGCTGAGAAGCTGTCAATTTTTTTAAACAGGGATTATACTTCAACTTTTAAAGGCATATCATAAAAAACTCCATTTTTACCATTGCCATCATCTATCCCTCTGATAAAGAGATAATAAACCCCACCAAAATTTTGTGAATAGGAATAGTTATTCCCAAGTCTGTATCTTAAATATTTATCAAGGGAATAGGAATAAATATAATACTGCAAAAAATAAAGATTTGAACAGATTTCAGGAAATAGTTTTTCAGGTTCATAATCTGAATAAGAAAATCCAAGATGGTTTGATTTCCAGTCAAGAACATAAAACCTGTTCTCATGTTCAAAAACAAGGTCAATAAAACCTTTCATGAACCCTTTTGATTCATTTGCATATATATTTTTAAGTATTTCCCTGAATTCATTTTTAAGTTCAAGTGAGCCAAGTTTTTTTAAATAATTATTTATTTCGTTTTCCTGTAAGGGATAAAAAAATTCAAGTTCAGTTATTTTTTTGTCATTTTTTATATTTTTTAAAAAAAGTCCACTCTCAAGTTCTTTATTCAATACATTTTCAACCATCTGAGTAATACAAAAAAGCCAGTCTTTTTCAAAACCATATTTTTCAAGTTTGAGTTTGACCAGATCCTCAATTTCTTCATGAGATGCACAAAAATTCAAATCTTCAAATATTGAATGAAAAAAAATCCCTGCAAAAGCACCTTTTGGAAAATTGAATATATTTAGCTCATTATCATTTATTTTTGACTTATCAGGTGTTTTTTCTGACTGAGAATCAAACCTTTCATCGTCTTTTTCCTTTTTTGAGGATACAAGAGAAAAACTTGAAATCTGAAAACTTTTTTCAATTTCTTTATTAAATTCGCATCTTTTAAAAATTTGAATTTCATTTGATATACTGTAATTATGAAGTGGAAAATTTTTTGGAGATTCATGAATACAAAAGCTTATGGAACCTTCTGAATTTGCTGAAATCATTTTTATTGTAGAGAAAACGTCTTTTGTCTCATTTGAATAATTATCTGAATCCATATTTTGTTTTTTTGAAAAAAGCCTTAAAGCATAAGAATCATTTTTATCTTCATCAAAACCAAGAAATACATAAGTTTTATATTTTGCTCTTGTTACTGATACATAAAAAGTTCTTAAATCTTCTGCTATAAGTTCTTCGTTAAGTATCGCCTTTGGGAACTGATTTAAATCAGCACTGAAATCAAGAATAAGTTCCTGTGTTTCCATGTCATGATACAATACACCGTCTTTATTAATATTCATTTTCTTTTTTGGAAAAAAGGCGCAGAATACTATTGGAAATTCAAGTCCCTTGCTTTTGTGAACAGTCATTATTTTTAATTTTTTTCTGTCACTTTCCATTCTAAGCTGAAATTCATCTGAAGAACTGCTGCTGTTGTAAATTTTATCTGCAAGCCAGTTTATAAGTGATTTTTTACCATGGCGGTTTTTCATTTCCTCTTCATGCAAAATCTCAAAAATATGAATAAGATTTGAAACCCTTCTTTCACCTGAAACAAGCTTTGCCTGAATATTTAAAATATTATGCTCATAATAAAGAGAGTTAAGCATTTCCATTACAGATGAATTTGTCCAGAGTTCATTGAAGATTTTAAATTTATTTAAAATTTCTGTCCATTCAGATTCATTGGATAAAGCATTGTTAAGGTTTGAGGCAGACATTAAAAAAAGTCCGCCTGTAAGAACTTTTTTTATTTTTCTTTCATTTGAATAATTTTCAACACAGTCAAGAAATTCTAAAATATTTTCAGCTTCTTCTGTGTCAAATACTGATTCTTCACTTGTAAGAACACTTGGAATATTATTTTCTTCAAGATATTTTCTTATTTCCCTTCCAAACTGATTTTCCTTTACAAGAATTGCTATATCAGAAAGTAAAATTTCCTTATCATTAATTGAAAATTTTTTATTCTGGGACATTGATAAAAGTCTTGAGATTTCAGATACAATATACTTTAAAATAAATTTTTTCTTGTCTGGAACTTTTTTTGCCGCTTCTTCTGTCATAAGAACAAATTCAACACCGCTTGATACTGTCCCGTTTTCAATCATTGAGTCATTTTCTGGTTTAGCTGCTTCAATTTTAATGTAATTTATTTCTTCAATTGAAAAAGGATTTTTGGAATATGAAAAAATATTATTTACAGCTTTTACAGCAGCATGTGAAGACCTGTAGTTTTTATTTAATGTAAAAATCTGATCTGCATCTTTTCTTGCATTTAAGTAGGCAAAAATATCTGCACCCCTGAATCTGTAAATTGCCTGCTTTGGATCACCAATAAAAAAAAGAGGTGAGTAACCTTTGAATATTTTTTTAAAAATTTCATACTGAATTATGTCAGTATCCTGAAATTCGTCTATTAATGCAGCCTTGTATTTTTTTCTTAATATATTTTTCAGATTATTTTCTGTGTCTTTATCTAATGCAGTTTTAAGTTTTATTAAAAAATCACCAAATCCTAAAATTTTTTGCTCTTCTTTTAAATCAAAAAGAAGTTTTGATGTTTCAATAAATCCTGTTTTTTTAAAATCAAAAATAAATCTAAGTTCTTCCTCTTCTGCTTCAAAAGCTATTTCACAAAGAGCCTGTGCTTTTTCAAAGAAAATATGCTCTTTAGCTTTTTTCCCTTTTTTTACTCCCTTTGAAATCTCTGAACTTGTGAAATACAAAAAAGGATTTTTCCTTCCATTTATTTTATCACTTGCATAAACTGAAACAGGATTTCCATCGGATTCAAAAATAGTGTCTAGGTATCTTATTCTTTCATCAAGATATTCATGTCCTGAAAAAGTTTTTTTAAAAATATCTGAATCACTTAAAATACTGATAATTTGTTTTTTTTCAGACTTCCAGATTTTTGCAGCTTCTTTTTCATAATCATTAAATTCTTCAATTATTTTTTCAAATTCTTCACTTGGCTTAAGACTTACAATTTTTATGTCATGATAATTGGAATATTTTTTTACTATAGAGGCAATATCTTTTGGACCGATCTGATATTTAAAAAGAAGATCAGCTTTTTTATAGCTGCATTCATCAATATATTTTCTGTAAAAATCATCTGCACATTTCTGAATAAGAAGGGATTCATCAGTTAAAATTTTGGATTCAAAAAAATTTTTTGTTTCAAAGGCATGCTCTGATAAAATTTTGTAACAAAATCCATGAATTGTAAAAATACATGAAAGATCAAAATTTCTTATTGCACAAATAATTTTTTCCATACCAGAGTCTAAATCTTTGCATGATTCAATAAGGCTTAATATATAAGGGTCTTCAACTTGTTCTTTTTGATTGTTCAAAAAAAACTCAAATCCCTTGAGTGCGTCTCTTAATCTTTTTAAAATCCTGTCCTTTAATTCTGAAGCAGCAGCCTCTGTAAATGTAACAACAAGGATTTCTTCAATAGCAAGGCCTTTTTCCAGAATAAGCCTTAATACAATTGAAGTTATTGTATAGGTTTTGCCTGTTCCTGCACTTGCCTCAATAAGAGTTGTAAGATTATTAATATCTGTTTTAAAGGGATCAAAAATTTTCATATAAATTAAGCTAGATTTCCTTGATTTTATTTATCATTGGTAAAAGAACAGTTTCAGCAGTTTTGGCAAAATCATTATTAATAAAATCTAAACCTCTGAAATTTTTTTCTATTAAAGAATAATCCTTAAATGAATTTGCAGACTCCATTTTATTTTTAATTTTTAAAAGCTCTTCTTCACGTATTTCATCTGTAAGACAGCCTTGATTTTTCTTAATTTTTTCATTTAATGAATTTGCATACTCATATGAAAGATCAGGGTCAAAACAAAGTGGAGTTATTGAACCTTTTTGATATAAAGATATTAAATTTTCTAAATACTCTTTGTTTTTTTCCACTTCATTAAATTTTAACATTGTAAATAAATTTTTTTCTGCTCCGGCAAATATGGAATTATTATTAAAATCATTATTTTCAGAAAAAAGAACAAAATTATGCTTTATCCAAAGCTCAATCATATTTACAGGCTTAATTTTGCCATATCTGAAAAGAACAATATCTCCGTCATATAAATCAATACTGCCTTTAACCCTGGTATTTTCAAAATTTACATCAAGAGAAATCTTCTTCATATTTACTAGATAAGTTTTAAGTATGCTTAAAAAAAATAAAATTTCCTCTTTTAATTTATTATAAAAAATTATTCCTGTTTTGCCATATGGAAGCAAATTTCTGCTTTTCATTATCATTTGACAGATTTCTTCGTCATTTCCCTTTAAAAACATATTGAGAAGATCATTTGAAATTAAATAATTTAAAAGTCCATCAGGGTTAAAAATTTCCCTGTCTTCAAAAAATTCAAAGTTTGTGCCTGTTTCAATTGAATTAATTTTCAAATAAAACCTTTGGGGATTTTTAAAAAAGCCTGTTATTGAATTTATATCTATAAAATCGCTTAAAGACTCTTCAGCTCTTTTTAAAGGTTCATCATTAAAAATAAAATTTGCTTTTTTTTCAGAAAAAATATCCTTTGAAAGCTCCATAAATCTTTTTGAATATGAAAAAACACTGCCATTTGAATCAGCTTCTAAAGGGTTGTCAAATTTAAAATATGCAGAAGAAAATGAAGGTGCAAAATGGTTTCTTGTTATCTGTTTTATTATGTTTTTATCTGAAATAAAATTATCTTCAATATAATCTGTAAATTCAGATAAAACAGAAGATGGAGGAATTATTGAATCAGTTTTGATATCATTTCCAATATAGCTTAAATAAAGATATTTTCTTGCAGAAATAATTGTTTCAAGAAAAAGATATTTATCATCATCTCTTATATGGCGGTCACCCTTTTTAGGAAATCTTGCCATTAGATCAAAATTTGGAGGAAAATAACTTCTTGGGAAATCACCTTCATTTAAACCGCATACAGCAATCATTTGAAATGGAATACTTCTCATTGGAAGCATGGCACAAAAAGTAAGTCTTCCGTCCAAAAAGCCATACCCTGAAGAAGATGATGACACTATTTTTTCAATTCTTTGATACATCACTGAAAAAGGAACCTTGATCTGGCTATTGGAAGCCAAGGCCTCTTCCTTTAAATCTGTAAAAATTTTTTTAAGATTTATAAAATCAAATTCATTTTTATTTTCAAAATATAAAAAATCATCACAAAGTTCTGAAAAAATATCGGCCCATTCTGAAACAAAATATGTATTGCCTTTAATAATTTCATAGTATTTTTTTATTTTAAAATAAAACTCCATTAATCCTGACAATGTTTCCTGGTCAGACGAATCAATCTCAAACAAAGGGAAAATACTGTTAAAACATATATTTGAATCAGGACTTAACGCATGTCCAAGACACAAAATATCAAGGCCTTTTTTCCATGTTCCTATGTTGTCAGGCGAAAAATCCATATTTTTTTTAAATTCACTGTCCAATCCCCAGGAAATTTTTAAATCAAAAACCCAGTTTTTAATTTTTTCAACAGATTTTTCATTAAGCATAAATTTTTCATATATTATTTTATCCTCTAAAAGATCTATTACAAGCGAGGCTTCAAATCTTGAGGTAAAAATACCAAGTATTCCAAAAAAACAGTCAAGTCCTTTATTTTCAGATTTTGCAGACCTGTCTGCTATGGAAAATGGAATTTTTTTATCATCATTGGTTCTTCCAAAAACTGCTCTTATGTATGGAGAGTATTTTTCAATATCTGGTATCATTACTATTATATCAGATATTTCAATTTGATCGTCTATATCAAGTATATATAAAATATTATCCTTTAATATCTCCATTTCCCTCATTGGCGAGTGACACGAATGAATTCTAACAGAGTTATCAAAACTGCTGATTTTAAACTTCTCTTTATTTGAATAATTAAAAAGATTTAATATGGAATACTGAATGCAGGACAAAATAGAAGTTTCCATAGGCTTGACAAAAAAATCATCAAACCTGTTTATTTCATATTCATTTAATATATCAAAAAAAACTTTTCCTGTTTCTCCAAAAGAAGCAAGTAATGAGTTGCCTGACTCAAGATAAAGATTTGTTTCATCTGATTTTCTTTTTATTTTGTCTATTCTTTTTTCAGATAAAATTTCTCCCCAGTATTCCAGACATGGATTTAAAAGATAAAGATTTACCTCACAAGTCTTTGAAAAAAAGTTTAAAGCATCAAGATAAATTTTTGGAAGGGAAAAAATTCCAAAAACTGAAATCCTTTTTGGAAGGTTTTTTAAAATTTCAGTATTTTCTTCAAATTGGTTAAATATATTATGAACTGATTTTGGAAGGGAGCCGATTTCAAGTTTTTTTGCAAGCCTGTTCCAGAGGAATGACTGCCACCCTGCTTCATTTTCATTTTCCTCCCAGAGTAAAATCCATTCAGGCCGAAATATCTGGTATTCTTTAAAAAGCCGGGCAATCTTTTCAGAAAGCTGATAAAGTTTTTCAATGCTTATTTTTTCATCGTTAATTTTAACGTAATCCAAAACTTCATTAAAAATTTTATTATCCTTAAATTCAAAAATCAGCTCCATTATTGCCCATGTATAAATATCTTTAGAGGAATTTTTATAATTTTTTTTAAAAATCCCTGTTTTTTCAAGGCAGTATTCAAGCATTGAATTTGGATATAAAAACAAAAAATTGGCTGCAATTCCAAGCTGCTTTGATAATTCAAGGGAAAGGTATTTTTCCATTCCTTTGCTCTGAACAACTATTATTTCCGGCTCAAAAACACTTCCGCAATTTTTTTTTAGGGAACTAGAAAGTTCATAAACCAGGTTTTCAATTTTATTTGAAAAACATATGTTAAAGTTTTTCATTCAAATATCCACCGGCATTATGAGCACTGACTCTTTTTGCAATCATATTTCTTACATAATCTGCAAATTCTTCAACTTCCATATCTTTAAATACTTCATATTCAACCGGCTTTAAAATTTCCATAACCATATTGTGAACACCCTGGTAATTTATACTGTATTTTGGCAAAGCATGGATTGTTCCGTTTATTGCTATTGGAAGTACAGGAAGTTTAAGTTTTTTGGCAAGAATAAATGCGCCAGGTTTAAAAGGCCTTAAAATTCCGGTTTCAGATCTTGTCCCTTCCGGGAAAATAAAAACAGAGCTTCCTGATTTAAGTGTTTTTTCAGCTTCATCCATCATTTCTGCAATACTTTTTTTATCACCTCTTTTCAGTTTTATATATTTGTTAAGTCTCATGTTCCATCCAATCAAAGGAAGGCTGAATACCTCAATTTTAGAAACCCACTTAAAATGAAAAAAGCATGTAAAGGCAACAAGAATATCCAGCTGGGACTGATGATTGGAAACAACTACATAGGTTCTTCCCCTTTTTACATTATGTTTTCCTTTTACTTTATATTTCCAGCATTTCATCATCCAGATATATACGCTGGCCCAAAAACATGTATATAGATGCAAAATTCTTAGTTTTGGATCAAAAAACTGAGTTGATATTCTTAAAATAAGTGCACCTGTAAAAAAAAAGATTGAGCTGAATCCAACAATTACAAAAAAAAAGCCTGCTACTATTTTTCCTCCCACTTTGAACTCCTTATTTATAATTAAATATTTTTTAATCATTACTTTTGATATAAAGTTAAATAATTTTTTTCAACTCAATTTTTTAACTAAACAAACTAACTAAGTTAGCCATTGGATGAAAACAAAAATTTTTTGTTCAGCTGAATTGAAAAATTTAACCTTTATAATACTGAAATATTTAGGGGATTAAATTTTGAATCTGATATCAAATTGAAAAAAAAGATTTTCTTATGAAAGGAAAAATTTAAAGGATTTTAATTTGCATTTGATTTTTATAAAAATTTAATTTCTTCTAACTTAAATTTTTCAAGCTCTGATTCAAGATAACCGTCAACATACAAAAATTTTAAACCGCACCTTCTTGATTCATAATCTTCTATAATCTTTATTTGTTTTGACTTATAATCATAAACAGTTTCGCAGGGAAGATTTGCAATTGAAATATCATCAAAAGGTGTCCAAATATTAATAAAGGCTCTTTTTAAAGACCCGATTTTATCTGACTGCTCAAGGGAAATATATTCAAAGCACAAGCCGCCTTTGCTTATATCTCTAATTTTTCCAATAAGATATGAATCATTAAATGAAACAAAAACGTCTTCATTTACCTTAAATCTTTTATGCTGTCGTTTATCTTCGTACATAAGACACCGAATTTTAATTAAAAACAATGTTAGTATAGAAAATATATTTTTTTTTATAAATATTTATTTTAATTAATTTAAAAATAAGTATTTGTATATAAAGAATTTTAATTTAATAAAAATATAAAATATTATTTATCATTAAAAAAAATAAACAACTGGTATTATTACTTATGGAACAAAAATCTGAACTCAAAAAAACTCAATTAATTTTAAGTGTTGGGTTAATTGTAAACCTTATCCTTTCTGCAATTAAATTTTGCGGGGGATATTTTGGAAATTCCAAGGCATTAATAGCCGATTCGATTCACAGCTTAAGCGATTCAATTACAGATATAATCATAATGGCTGGAGTATTGTTTTGGACAAAACCACCTGACGCTGAACATCCTTATGGTCACAGAAGACTTGAAACAATAACTACTCTGATTTTAGGATTTGTACTTCTTTGTGCCTCATTTGCAATAGGTTACGATGCTCTTACTGATCTTGACAAACCAAAAAATTCAATTCCAAAAGAAATTGCACTTTATGCAGCACTGCTATCTATCATTTCAAAGGAAATTCTTTATAGAATAACAAATAATTTTGGGAAAAAAATAAAAAGTCCTGCACTTATTGCCAATGCCTGGCATCACAGGCTTGATGCACTAAGTTCAATACCTGCTTTTTTTGCTGTTGCAGGTGCAATTTTATTGCCTGAAATTAAATACATTGACATTGCTGGTGCTTTAATTGTTTCAGTTTTTATTTTTCAGGCATCCCTTAAAATTTTATGGCCTGGACTTGAAGAAATCCTTGGAAAAGGTGCATCCCAAAATATTTGCAATAATATTATAAAAACGGCAAAAAATATTCCTGATGTAATTGATGCCGAAAAATTAAGAACAAGATATAACGGCCTTAAAATTTTTGCAGATCTTAACATAATAGTAAAAGGTGATATAAGTGTAAAAAAAGGATACACAATTGCAGAATCTGTAAAAAAACAAATAATGAAAAAAAACCCTGATATTGAAGATATTATTATTCATGTTGAACCAGACAAAAAATGAAAATTTGAATATAAAATTTATTCAAACTAAAGCTCTTCAAATTACAGAAGAAAATAATGACCTTAAAAATTTTCTTGAATTAAAAACTTTTAACCCAAAGGCTTTAATTCAAAAAATTGAAGAAAATCCTTTGCATATTTATTATTATACATTTGAAACTAAATTTGGAAAAATAAGAATTTTTTGTAACGATATGCAAATTTTAGCCATTGATTTTGACAATACAGAAAAAGATAATATTTACATTTTAAAAAATTTTCCTGATTCTACATTTGTAAAATCAAAAAAACATTGTGAATATTTTTTGGAAAAATTATTTTTTTCCAAAAAAGAAAATATTATTAAAACAGGAATAAAAGGGAGCCTTTTTTTTATAAAAATATTAAAAACCCTATCAAAAACAAATCCTGGCCAGCTTCTGTCATACAAAGAACTTGCAGAAAAAGCAGGTTTCAAAAATGCACAAAGAGCAGTTGGAACAGCTATGAAAAACAACCCGCTGCCTTTTTTGATTCCTTGTCACAGAGTTATAAAATCAGGCCAAAAGCTGGGTTATTATTCTGGAGGAACAAATAGAAAAATAATTTTTATTTTAAGAGAACATAATCAATCAGCCTGAAAAAATCTGTCTGCCTCATTTAGAAAAATTTTTAGTTTTTCAGGATTTTCCATCATAAGTTCATGCTTTCCTGCTTTTATTTCAAAAGGTGCTTCGCTCATAAATTTTGAAAGTTTTTTGATCAAATCAATTTTAACAACCCTGTCATTTGATCCATAAATAATTTTTGTTTTTACATTTTCATCTATTTTTAAAATATTTTCTTTAATATATTCCATTGATAAAAAAGCATTGTAAACCCATGAATATGTTGGTCCTCCAATTGCGAATTCTCTTTTTTTTCTAAGATAAAAAATATTTTCAAAAAATTTTTGATAATCTGATGTCAGTGAATTATTTATAAAGTCAGGCTCTTTATATGGTCCGGTATTAATTACATAATGATTTTTCAAACCTGACTTTACGCATGATCTGGCAATAAAAAATGCAATTTTTTGAGGTAAAGGAAATGTTTCAATCCCAAGCATTGGTGATGAAAGAATAATTTTATTAAAATAACTTCCTTTATTTTCAATTATATATCTTAAAAGATTGTGTCCTCCCATTGAATGAGCAATCCCGTAAACAGAGATTTGCGGCTTTAAAAATTTTGAAATTAAATTTACAAAAATTTTAAAATCCTTTTGATAATGAGAAAAATCCTTTATATGCCCTTTATCACTATCAGAAAGTTCCCGTATTGAACCGCCTTGTCCTCTCCAGTCCATTGTAACAGCGAGAAAACCTTTTTTAATATAGTGGTTTGCAATATGGTGATATTTTTCAAAATACTCTGCCCTTCCCTGTAAAATAAAAATTATACCCGAATAATTTTTTTCTCCAAAAATCCCATATCTTATTTTTTTCCCATCAAAGCCATTAAAGAAATCTATTATTTCAATTCCATATTTTCCCATTTTTTAATCCCAAAAAAGTTTCTATTGCCTAAAAATAATTTTCTGTTAATTTTACCTTTGTTTTTAAAATTTTAATATTTAATTCAAAGAGGCTGAAATTGAAAGAAGAACATTCCCATGAATTTGCAAAAAATTACGGAGACCCTGCATTTGGTCTTTCAAGAAAACACAGTGAAGAAGCAATACATTATTATCTACAAAAACTTTCAGAAGATAAATTTATGGAGTTACTTCTTCCAAAACTTGAAGATAAAGAACTAGATTATCTTCATAATCTAATTTTTACACTTTTAAAAAATCATATTTCCGAAGATGAATATCACAAATATTTTCTAAAAGACGGAACCCATGAATAATAATTTTTTTAGTGAAAAAGAGATTGATAATTACGCTGACATCATGATCTGGGGCCTTCAAAGAGCTAGGAAAAAGCCTTTGGAAAAAAATTCATTCATTGAAATAAAATATGAATCTGATGCTTTTTTACTAGCTGAAAAAATTTTTGAAAAACTTCTCATAAAAGGCTTTAATCCTGATCTAAATCTTTTGAAATCACCTGAGCTTGAAAAATTTTTTTTTGAAAATTCAGACATTGACCAAATTACTTCAATCAAGCCAGGATATGAAGAATATTTGAATAAAATTTCTGGTACAATCACATTAATTGCTCCAAAATCCCTTGACCATTTAAAAAATGCAGATTTTAACAAACTATCAGCATTTTCAAAGTCAAGGACATTTTTAAGAAATATTTTAAATGAAAGGGAAAAATCCGGCGATTATTCATGGACACTTTGCATGTATCCAACAAAGGTTCTTGCTGAGGCAGCAAAATATGACATCTACGGCTATGCACAAAAAATATCAAAAGCCTGTTTTTTAAATCAAAATGATCCAATAAAAATTTGGGAAAAAACTGCATTAAAAATTGATGAAACAAAACAAAAGCTTTCAAAACTTGATATTGATTATTTTCATATAAAATCCAAAAACACAGATCTTTATGTTAAGCAGGGAGATAAAAGAAAATGGCTTGGTCTTTCAGGAAGAAATATACCAAGCTTTGAAATATTTATTACACCGGATTACAGATATACTTCAGGAACATTTTTCGCAAATCAGCCCTCATTTAGAAGCGGAAATATTATTGAAAATATAAAAGTTGAATTTAAAAACGGAGAAATTGTATCTGCAAAGGCAGACAAGGGAGAAGAATATTTACTAAAAACCATTGAAACAGATGAAGGTTCAAAAAAAATAGGCGAGTTTTCCATGACAGACAAAAATTTTTCAAAAATTGACTCTTTTATGGCCAATACACTTTATGATGAAAATTTTGGCGGAAATTTCGGCAATGTTCATATAGCTCTTGGAAGCTCATACTCTGACAGCTACAACGGCAGCCTTCAAGAATTAAATTCTAATTTAAAAAAAGAACTTGGATTTAATGAATCTGCAATTCACTGGGATATTGTAAATACTGAAGAAAAAACAGTTAAAGCCTTATTAAAATCAGGGGAAAATATTATAATTTATAAAAACGGTGAATTTGTTATTTAAAAAAATGCTGAAAACTTAATTTTTCTATTAAGTCCAATCAAAATATATTTAACAGTGCTAGCTGAAAACGAAAATTTTTTGTTCAGCTCAGGGAAGATGAAAAATTTAACCTTTAGGATACATTGAGTATTTTAAAGATTAACTTTTAAATCTAACGCAGAAATAAACAAAAACGACCGTTTTCGTTCAGCAAGTAATTAGATATTTTAATGATTAAATTTAAAAAATTTTGAAATGGATAAAAGGTCTTTCTATGAATCAAGCTCTGCTTTTCTTTGCTGATAAAGCCTGTGAATAGTTTGTGCATGCCAATGGCCCTTATTGGAAAATGTGGGTATTCTTTCAGACTCAAGGTAATCTGCAATCTGCTCATATGTCGAGTTATTTTCTCTCATTGAAACAATTAAATCTAAAATTTCATCTTTTTCTTCTTTTGATATTTTTTTTATTTTTGCTGGTTCATGATTATCAGATTCAAAAATACTTATTTCTCTTTCAGCAATAATTTCAAGACTTCTTCCTATTGATTCAAGAATTTCGTTTCTTTCTTCCTCAATCTCAACTTGACGATCAAGTGCTTCAATTATTTTTTCATTTGCTTCAGAAACAGAACTTAGCATAAGTTTAACATCTGGAATGACTTCAGAAATTTTTTTCAAAATTATTTCAGGATTAAAATTTCTTAAAGATGAGCTGTTTCTCCTGTCACCTCCGCTTCTTCTGTCAGGATGGGGATAAGCTGTATTCCCATCTGAAGGTGATCTGTAAGAACCTGGATATTTATCTTTTTGCTGGCTTCGCAAATTTTTTAAAAACTCGTTCATTTATTCCCCTTAAAAAAATTATCTATTTCCAATTTTTAAACAGCTCGTATGTTTATCAGGATAAACGATGTATATCAACCCAAAAATAAAGTCTGTTTACTGATTTTAAAAATAGATTCAATTATGAAAAAAACATTTCTGGTAGATTATCAAAATAATTTAAGTTATTATACCATCGATATAAAGGCTGTCAAACATTATTATTCTTTAGTCTTCCCGTGTTATTTATCCTTGCAATTTGCTCTTTTTTATCGGAAAAAGCACAAAATGATTGATATAAAAAGAAAGGTCTTAAAATGATTTTAATAATAGATTTCGGTTCACAATTCAACCAGCTTATCGCAAGAAGAGTTAGAGAGCATAATGAATACTGTATTATTGAACCCCCGAATTTTTCAATTGACCAGATAAAAAAAGCAAACCCGAAAGGTATAATTTTATCTGGAAGCCCTGCAAGTATTTATGACCTTAATGCCCCAAAATGTGATCCTGAAATTTTTGAACTTAAAATTCCTGTGCTTGGAATCTGCTACGGCATGCACCTTATGACCGAAGCCCTTGGCGGAAGCGTTGGACACACAGATAAAAGGGAATATGGATTTGCAAAAATTGATATGAAATTAAAAGATGGCCTCTTTAAAAATATTTCAGACAGTACTGTTTGGATGAGCCATGGAGATTCTGTAAAAAAACTTCCCAAGGGATTTGAAATATCTGGCTCAACAGAAAACACAGAAATAGCAGCGATTGAAAATAAAAATAAAAATTTTTATGCTCTTCAATTCCATCCTGAAGTTGTTCATTCAGTTGAAGGCTCTAAAATGATAGACAATTTTATTTCCATTTGTGGATGCAAACGGGATTGGACAATGGAGTCTTTTGCTGAAACTTCAATCAGGGAAATTCAAAACGCTGTAAAAGACAAAAAAGTTATTTTAGGGTTAAGCGGAGGTGTTGATTCATCTGTTGCAGCTGTCCTGATCCATAAAGCAATAAAAGACAATCTCAAATGTATTTTTGTTGATAACGGACTTTTAAGAAAAGATGAAAGATTTCTTCTTGAAAAGATTCTTTATGAACATCTAAAAGTAAATATTGAATTTGTTGACGCATCTGAAAGATTTTTAAATGCCTTAAAGGGAGTTACTGATCCAGAGCTTAAAAGAAAAATTATAGGGAATCTTTTTATTGAAGTATTTGAAGAAAGTGCAAAAAAAATAGAAGGTGCATCTTTTCTTGCTCAAGGTACACTTTATCCTGATGTTATTGAATCAAAATCAGCCTTTGGAGGACCTTCTTCAGTAATAAAATCCCACCACAATGTTGGAGGACTTCCTGAAAAAATGGAACTTGATCTTTTAGAACCTCTTCAATATCTATTTAAGGATGAAGTAAGGGAACTTGGAAAATCCCTTGGTCTTCCCGATGAAATTGTCTGGAGACAGCCGTTTCCCGGACCTGGTCTTTCAATAAGAATTCTTGGTGAAATTACCAAAAAACGCCTTGATATATTGCGTGAGGCAGATGCAATATTAAGAGAAGAAATAAAAAAGGCAGGCTTTTATAAGTCTTTATGGCAGGCATTTGTTGTTCTTCTTCCAATTAAAACTGTAGGAGTTATGGGAGACAAAAGAACTTACGAAAATACCGCTGTAATAAGAGCAGTTGAAAGCAAAGATGCCATGACAGCAGACTGGGCAAAACTTCCATATGAACTTCTTGGCAAAATTTCAAACAGAATAATAAATGAAGTTAAGGGAATAAACAGGGTCGCATATGATATCAGCTCCAAACCTCCAGCAACTATAGAATGGGAGTAATTTTTAAATGAATATGGACAATTCATTTGAAACTAAAATTCTTGAGCGAAAAACTGAAAAACTTGCTTTTTCTCTTGTAGTAATTTCTGTATTAATACCAGCTGTTATAATTGCAATTGGTTTTTTTGGATATGCAGAATTAAAAAATTCCATTAAGGAATTAAATTCCAACAAAGAAAAAAGCCTTACAAAATTATCCTCAGAGTTTAAAGACACAATTTTTAAAAATGCTTCTAAAACAGAAAAAATAGAAAGCCATATCAAGGACTTTGAGGATAAAATAACTAATTATTCAAGTGAAATAGATATTTTAAAGAAAAAAATTGAAATTTTAAGTTCATCATGCGATGAACTTGGGAAAAAATTAAATTCAGAGCTTCAAATCTCAAATAAAAACAAGGCAACAATAATTTCAATTTCAAAAAATTTAGCACATCTTCAAAAAGATCATAATAATATTTTAGGTAATGTTAATACAAACAAGGAAAATATTGAAAAAAACCTAAAAATAATTGAAAATTTTAAAGAACAAAATGACCTAAAAAAAATTATGGATCAAAAAATCAATACCATAAATGCTAAGATGCTTGAAATTTCCAAAGCAACAGATTTTCTTAACAAGGAAGTAAATAATTTAAAAAACAATAATCTAATCTCTGAATTAAAAAAAGAACTAGAAAATATTAATAAAGAAATCAAAAAAAGAGAGGTAGAAGAAAGAATAACCAACAAGCGTATTAAAGACATAGAAAATTTTTTAAAATCAAATAATTCTGAAAATTCTATCTTCCAGGAAAAAAATCTGCTTGAGCAGGATTTAAAGGATTAAAATGGAACTTTTAAAAAAATTTGATACCCCTGAAATAAATTATTTTTTATTTCATCCCAGGAAATCAGACAAAGAATCATCTTCCATTAAGCGAATAGAAATTTTTCCAAAAAAAGATATAATACTTGGTGCTTCACTATTCGAAGCTTCAAAAGAAGCACCATTTATTTTATATTTTCATGGCAATGGTGAAATTGTTAATGATTATGATGAACTTGGTTTTATTTTTGCTAATCAGAATATAAATTTCATGCCTGTTGATTACAGAGGATATGGTTTTTCAAATGGCAGTCCTTCTCTTTCTTCAATGATTTCAGATGCTGATAAAATTGGTGATTTTGTACAAACTTACAGACAAAAAAATAATTTTTCAGGCAAATTTGTAATTATGGGAAGATCTCTTGGATCGGCATCAGCAATACATCTTGCAAGTTCAAAAGACTATTTTGATGCTCTTATAATTGAATCAGGTTTTTTTAATTTTAAAAAGCTTTTAAAAAATCTTGGCTTTTACAGCAATGAATTTGAAAATTTAGATGACCCTTTAAATCATAAAGAAAAAATATCACTATTTAAAAAACCTGTTTTAATAATTCATGGTGAATATGATGAAATAATACCTTTTTCAGAAGGAAAAAAGTTATTTGAAAATGCAGGGACTGAAAATAAAAAAATTGTTAAAATTTTAAATGCAGGCCACAATACAATTTTTTCTCTTGGAATAGATGAATATTTTTCTTCAATCAGATCTATTTTATTTGACGAATAAGGCAAGAAGCTCCTGCCTTATTCAATTGTTTTAAATTTTTCCTGCTTTTTTTAATTCAGCAACACTTTTTGTTAATTTTTCATATATTTCATTGGCTCTTTCGGATTTTTTGGATATGGAAATATAAATCCCTATTGTTTGCAAATCATTCCACTTGAGCCCTGGAATATCTAATTTTTTTAAAACAGTTTCTGACGGGAGTTTATAATCTAAAACATATTGTGCTCTTCCGGCCTTGAGTTTTTTAAAAGCCAATTCATGGCTTGAAGCTGGATCCTGCTCAATCTTATTTGCAGGATTATTCAAAAAGCTTATAAACCCACCATAATTATATCCAAGAATTGTAATTATTTTATGCCCTTTCAAGCCATCTATTGTTTTAATTTCAGGTGTATTGTCTACACTGAAACATCTTAAGTAAATATCTGCAATTTTTTCCTTTACATAAAGAGTTTTGTCTTCATATATTTCGACGCCTCTTGTCCCCATCCAAACATCTACTAGCCCGTCTGCAACAGCTATATAAAGCCTTTTAGGGGGATAACCTTCAAAAGTATACTCAAGTCCTGCATTATTAAAAATGGTTTTTAAAGTTTCTACATAAATTCCTGAAACGTCATCTTTAGAGTTTACAACATAAAATGGAGGGAAATGAAGTGCCCCTACTTTTATTTTTTCGGCAAAGGAAACTCCATAAACATAAAAAAATATAAAAAACGCCATTAATGAAATTTTAAAAATATTTCTTTTCATAAATTATATCCTTTTTCTTATTGGTGTTTAAATTAATTAATCCCTATTAAATTATAGATAAAGTTTTAATTTTTTCAATTGATTTATTTTTTTCATATTATATAAATGCCCACAGGATAAAATTATGAATAAAAATAGATTTAACAAAATAAAACAATCACTAAAAAAACGTCAGCATGATCTGACCATACTTATAGACAATGTCCATAAACCCCATAATCTTGCAGCAATAGCTAGAACATGCGATGCTGTAGGTATTTACGATATACACGCAGCAGCAGAAAATGATAAAATAAGAATTACCCAGAAAACATCAGGCGGAGTTAAAAAATGGGTAAGACTTACTCAGCATCAAAATTCCGAAGAGGCAATATCTTTTTTCAAAAAAAATAATTATCAGGTTGTTGCCGCACATTTTTCAAAAAATTCTCTGGATTTCAGACAATTTGACTTCACAAAAAAAACAGCACTTGTAATGGGTGCAGAACGTAAGGGAATCAATGACAAAACTGCCAATCTCTGTGATAAATGTATTTACATACCTATGCATGGAATGACTCAGTCTTTAAATGTTTCAGTTGCATGTGCAATTATTCTTTTTGAAGCCGAAAGGCAAAGAAATATCAAAGGAATGTATGAAAACTCCAACCTTTCTGAAAAAGAATTTACTAAATCTCTTTTTGAGCTTATTTATCCAGATATTGCTTTTTTTTGCCGTCAAAGAAAAATTGATTACCCTGAATATGACATTCAAACAGGTAAGCTTGCGAAACCATTTCTTACTTCTGAATATTTTTCTTAGATAACCGCTTAAGGGGAAAAATCTAAAGTCAGCAAATTTCAATTCTTTAAATTTTACTGTTTCCTTAAACTAAACAAAAAACTTTATTTTTCGGCCAATTACAGCATATTTTTTGGATCATGGCTGAATTTTTTTATCTAAAACTTCATTTTTTATGGTTATATCTATTGTTTCATATAACGCTTGAAAATTCTAAATTTGAATTCCATTTTTTTTAAAATCATTAATTATTTTTTCTCTGTGAGAACCTTCCCAATATATTTTTTTGCACCCTGGACAAATAAAAAAAGAATCATAATAAAGTTTAGTTTTGGGAAGAAGCCTGTCAATTATTTTTTCTTTTTCAATACTTTCAAGAATACAATTGCATCTTGTACACCTGGAAAAAAGATCATATGGCGGATTAAGACCAAATCTTTCCAAAATAAGTTTTATTTGTTCAAACGGCTGCATTGAATCCACAAACATTCCATGAGCAATGGATTTTCTTTTTAAAAGATCAATATCTCTTGTTAGAACAATTCTTTTTTGATCCTCTGATATTTTTGCGATAGTACCGTCATCAAGCCTGTCTTCCCACAATGTGTCAAATCCAAGTGCTCGTAAAAGTATTGCAGCCTTGCCAATATTGACGTCAGCAATAAATTTTATATCATCAAATTTTAAAGGTCTTAATTTTGTTTTTAACTTTACATTAATTGAATAAGTAATGCTTTTTATTTGTATATGATCGCCTTTAACAGGAATATATTCAAAATTTAATTCTTTATTATTTTTAATCAGATTCCCAATTTCAGTATGGGGAATACCAAAGGATTCAATAATATCTTTTATTGAGGATTTTCTTTTAAGGACAAAATCTTTTTCAAAAAAAATTTTTTTCTTTCGGGTAAACTTATGAAAATTTTCATCTATTTCAAATTTTACAATATTGTCATTAAGCAATCAATTTACCTTTTATCAGTAGAGAATTTCAAATTTTGAATATTTACCAAAAAAATCTTCAACTTTTTCTTCAACTTCTTGTACATCAGCCGAAGGCGGTCCTGTCTTGCACCATTTTAACATTGAATCAACTTTTTTTTCTTTTCCTTCAATGAACATTTCAACATTGCCATTTGAATTATTTTTAACATAGCCTGTTACCTCAAGTTCTACAGCTTTTTTCATTGAATACCACCTAAAGGCAACACCTTGAACCCTTCCCTTAATAACAAGATGAACAGCTTTTTTGTCTTCCATTTTAACACCTTTATTTAAGGTAAGTTTAAATTTAATTTAAAACTAAATCCAGCTGAACAAAAAATGTATTTTCTTCATTTTAGGCATAACATTCAAAATTTAATTCTTAAAATAGTCAATTTAATCTGGAATAAAATTATATTTTTGAGAATAAATATCAATTTGAATCAAAAAAAGGTAAAAAGAAAGCCTTTATTTATAACTTTTTTAAATTAACAAGCTCTGCAAAATATTCAAAGGATCTGTCATAAGTTTTTTCTGCAAAATCTGGAAATGCACAAGCCGGAAGCTGCCTTGATCTTAAATGATATTTAATACACTCACAACACAAACCTTTTCTTGAACACGGCTCATAACTACAATTACAATGTAAAAGATTTTTGTCTTTTTTGCACTCCATAAAAACTCCCGGCTTATAAATTATTCAAAAATTTTTTCATCTTTTGCATGTGCTTCTAAACAATCGAATTCACAATCTCTTAAGGTCTTATCTTTCATCTGGCTCATTATTTCCCTGTACCATTCATGTGCAATTATCATTGCCATAACTTCATTTGATCCAGTCCAGATTGTTGAAAGCCTGATATCTCTATAAATTTTTTCAACTGGATAAATATTTGTATATCCGATCCCCCCCATTACCTGCATTGAATTATGCACAACATCCTGACAGGATTCAGTAACAAATTTTTTTGCTTCTGATACAAGTCTTCTAGCTTTGCCTGATTCTACACCTGAATCTATGGCAGATGCTGCTGCATAAATAAAAGCTCTTGCAGCATCGAGTTTCATTGCTGCTTCTGCTACTTGGAAACTTACACCCTGAAAATTTGCAATTTCTTTTCCAAAAGCTTTTCTTCTTGTTGTATATCTTGTTGCAATTTCTAAAGCAGGCCTGGCTGCACCAATAGTCATGGCTGCAGTTCCAAGCCTTTCAGGAACCATCATGGTATTAAAAACAGGAATTACATTATTTAATTGGCCTACTATATTTTCTTTTGGAACTTTTACATCTTTAAATACAATCCTTGCTGTTCCCCCACCCCTGCATCCCATAAGGCCATAAATATATTCAACATTTACACCTTCTGTTCTGTCTACAATAAAGCAGGATAAAGACTTATGGGGTTTTGCGTCCACATCTGTTTTTGCATAAACTAGAAAAAAATCTGCACCTTCTCCTCCCACAATAAATCTTTTCTGGCCATTTAAAACAAAATAATCACCTTTGTCTTCAGCAATTGTTGTTGCACCAAAAAAATCTGATCCTCCCCTTGGTTCAGTAAGGCATTCTGCAGCAAAAATTTCACCCTTTAATAAAGGCTTAACATATTTTTCTTTTTGATAATCTGTTCCATGTGAAATTATAGCATCACAAACAAGCTCAGCCCCAACTCCAAAAGTACAAGCCATAATATAACCAAGAACTCCAACTTCTTCCATTACAACACCTGTTGAAACCCAGTCCAGACCTCGTCCTCCCCATTTCACAGGATACCTGCATCCAAACAGATTTCTTTTTCCTGCTTCCTTTAAAAATTCCTTTGGGAAACGAATTTTTTCCTGATCCATATCATTTAGCATTTCACTTGGAATGGATTTTACAAAGTCCCTTACTTCATCTCTCAGCTTTAAAGTTTCTGGTTTCATTAGGTGTTCAAACATGGAAGTCTCCTTTTTATTCTTTTAGTTTTTTAAGCCGTTGTATGAACTTTTCCTTCATTTCAAGAAGATCTTTTTCAATTAACTCAAGTTCTTCTCTTCTTTGGG
Source organism: Desulforegulaceae bacterium (assembly GCA_034007295.1). Classification (GTDB taxonomy): domain Bacteria; phylum Desulfobacterota; class Desulfobacteria; order Desulfobacterales; family JACKCP01; genus JACKCP01. The sequence goes on from JAVERC010000045.1 coordinate 25,642, forward strand.
CAAGTTCTTTTAATTTTTTTTCAGAATATTCAAGCGATCTTTCAAGCTGATGCTTTTCTTCAGGCTCAGAATTAGCAAAACCAATCATTTCAGAGATTTCAGAGAGTGAAAAACCAAATCTTTTACCCCTTAAAATCAGCTTAAGTCTTGCTCTATCCCTTATTGAATAGATTCTTTGGTTCCCTTTAGTTCTTTCAGGATCAATAAGACCTTTTTCTTCATAAAATCTTATTGATGAAGGGCTGATTTCCAATTCTGATGCAAGTTCAGATATTGAATATATTTTTTTCTTCATTTTAGCTCCAAAGTTAAAGTTAAGTTAAAGTTAAGCGTAATTAAAAATTTTTTCAACCTTTATAAGTTAATTATTAAGTTCTGAGCAAATTTTATTGATAATTTTAAAAGAAATAACGGGGAAAATAAAAAAAAGCTGCCAATATTGGGCAGCTTTTATAATGTAAGCAAAGTTATCAGATAATTATTTATTCACCAGTTACCCTGGTTGTTGTTGTGCTGATAATACCCAAAATTGTAGTATAATCGTAATCAACTGTTTTTATTTTTGTAATTCCACCGTTTTGAGCGGCTTTTTTAATACTTGCATCGCCAGTAGCTACCATTCCAAGATAATTAACCATTTGTGCCTCTCCAACCTTTGGGCCAGGGACAAGACCGGTTGCATCATCAGGTGAACAATT
>JAVERC010000093.1:0-3954 GCA_034007295.1 Desulforegulaceae bacterium
GGAGAATCAGGTGCATTATTTAATATTGTAAATTTTTGCTTAAAAAATAAAAGAAAGCCGATTTATTCGGTTACAAAAAGAAATCTTGAAAAAGAAATAAAAGAAGAAAACCAAATTAAAACAACAAGAATATTTAAGCACGTTAAATTCAGGTTTTATGAAGCTGAATAAAACAAAAGCTCTTTAAACCAGGGAGATAATAAACTATGAACTTTGCAGAAAAAATTCTTGACAGAAAAACATCGGTTTTTGATGTGGAATTTGTCACTCCGGCCTTTGCACTTGGAGCTGACGGAGAACATGCCGAATTAAGAGAACAGACATTAAACGGCCTTTTGCGTTTCTGGTGGAGGGCTTTTTTCGGCAGTGATAATCTTGATGAAATGCAGGAAAAAGAATCTCAAATTTTTGGAAGCACTTCCAATAAGTCTGATTTGAAAATATTTATTTCTGATAAAAACTTTCAGAGCCAGATTGCCAATATTCCAAAAGGAGCATCTATTTCTGTAACATCAAAAGGACGGTCTTTTAGCATAAGTATTATTGAATATTTAGCCTATGGTCTTTATGAATATAAAAAAGGAAGTGGCAATGTTTTTACCAAAGGACATATAAAAGATAGTGGTAAATTCACCTTAAACCTTGAATATTCAAAGCAATATGAAAAAGAAATTTTAACATCCTTATTCCTTTTAAAATTATTTGGAGGTATAGGCTCACGCTCAAGAAACGGCTTTGGTTCAATTGATATAAAAAATTTAAGCTCATCTCAAACTACAGATAAATTTGATGAAAAATTAAAATCATTCACATCATTTTCAGGCAAAACAAAATTATTTAAGTTTGAACCTGAAAACTCATGGACAAATGCCTTATCAAAAATTGGAACTGCATATAGAGAGGCAAGAACAAGTCTTGAAAAAAGACATTTTTTTGACAGACGTGCTTTGGCTGCAAAGCCGATTATTGTGAAAGGTGAAATAAATATCCCTGAGAGACATTCAAAGTCATATTTTTTAAAAGTTAAAAAAACTAAAGACAATAAATTTCAAGGCCAGATTTTATATTTACCTTACAATTATTACATACAAAAAGATAAAGAAAATTATCTGAAAGTATATGATGATATGAATAAAATTATTAAAACAAAATGCCTTAAAGAACAAAGCATCAAGGAGGCTCTAAATGATAACTAACCCTGAAACCTATTGGAATAAAAAATTATCAGCATATCTTCATGACCCATTTGACAAGGTTTTTAAAATTCAGGGACATGAATCAAGAGCAGCAAAAATTCTTGAAGCATTAGGACTTCAGCAGCCAAACGAAAAATTCTGGAAAAAAGCTGATGGAATGGCATCAGGATTTGAAAGAGGACAGGTTCCATCTTACAGCAAAAATGAAAATGAAAACGGTGCTATAGATTTTTTAAAAAACCCGGTTCTTACCCATCCTGTATCAGATAAAAAAGTAAATATTGAACTTCCTGACATTTACAAAAACATGAGCCAGGATGAAGTTTCTGAAACAATTTCAGAAAAACTTATACAACTCATAAAAAATAAAATAGGTCTTAAACCAGATGATGGAGGCTATTCAGATTTATTTAAAGGTAACCCAGAAAAATTTGCAGAAAACAGATTTTTTTACATTCATCTTTGCCTTAGATTCATTCTTGCAGAAGAAAACACAGCATCTCTTGGAGCCTTGTGGCACAGACTTCCGGCTGACTCAAGATTTCCAGATCACTCAATCTGGCAGCACAATGCTCTTACATCTGCTCTTTATTCATGCATGGACTTAGCCAATGATCCAAACGGAGCAGGAATGGCAGTTTTTTCAATCACACCTGTTCAGGATTATATTTCAAATGCTAGAAAGCTGAGGGATTTCTGGACAGGCTCTATAATTTTATCCTGGCTTGCCTTTGAAGGAATCAAATGGGTTTGTGAAAACTTAGGTCCAGACCATATTTTATATCCATCCCTGATAGACCAGCCTCTTATAAACGAATATCTTGATATTGAAAAAAATATAAGCGGCATAAACTCAATGAACAACATCAGAGATATTGCATCTTTTCCAAATAAATTTTTATTTCTTCTTCCCTTTGATAAATCAGAAGAAATAACTGATAAAATTAAGGAACACATTAAAAATCAGTGGATAAAAATCTGCACCATGTGTGAAGAACTTGTGATTAAAAATACTCCATTGATAAAAGAAGAAGAAAAAAATCATATTCATGAAATGTTTGAAAGACAATGTCATGATTATTTTGATTTTTCCTGGGCTTCTACAAAACTTGTTACAAAAGATGACCTTACTGAAGTATCAAAAATTTTACCTGAGCCTTTATATGAAAATCAAAAAGAAGTAGTTAAAATTTTTAATAAAATTATTGAAGGCAAACATTACGATGAATCAGGAACAGGACTACTCTACTCTGTTTCACACAGCCTTGTTCAGTCTTCACTTGCAGCATCAAAATCTATAAGAACAAGTTCAAGAAAAGAAGAAACCGGTGAAAAATGTCATCAATGCAGAGAATTTGAAGTTCTTCACTGCAAAAAATACAAGAATGATATCAAGGCTTCTGAATATAAAGAAAATATAAATTCATTCTGGTTTGATTTTATTAAAAAATGGGATGAAGAAGCAGATTTTAAATATGTTGCAAATGATAAAGGAACAATCATTTCTAGTGAAAAACTTTGCTCTCTTTGTTTGATAAAAAGAATTTTATACAAAGTATTTGCAGATAGCGATCAACATGTGCTTGCTAATACTTTCAAAAATCAGGACTCATACCCATCAACAACAGAAATGAGCCTGTATAATTATTTTCAAAAAAATAATATTGAATCTGATTCTGAAAAAAGAAAAATTGCACAAAATCTTCATGATTCAGATGCAGATATTTTAAAAGGGTTTAAAAATCAACCGGAAATAAAAGACAGATACTATGCAGTTTTACTCATGGACGGAGATAAAATGGGTAATCTTGTAAACGGCTCTACAATAAATGCAACCTGGCAGTCAATTTTACATCCTGAAATAAAACAAAGACTTGAAAATAAAAATTTTCTACCGCTTTTCAAAGAAAACTGGAGTAAAATTTTTAATAAACATCCCCAAAGACTTTTAACACCATCAATTCACGCTGCAATTTCAGAATCACTTGGAGATTTTTCAATTTACGGGGTTTCCTCAATAATAAAAAAATATAAAGGGAAACTTATTTATGCAGGCGGTGATGATGTATGTGCAGTTCTTCCGGTAAATATGGCAGTTGATGCTGCAATGGAAATAAAAGATTATTACAATTCATATTTCAATTTTATTGAGTCAGAAAATGATACCTACAATTCAATCCCTGTAAATGAAAAATTCAAACCTTCAGCCGGTAAATTATCTTTGTGTCTTGGTAAAGGCGATAAAATTTCAATTTCAGCAGGAATTTTGGTTTGTCATCATAAAGAAAACCTTACTGCAATGATAAAACGCTCACATTATCTTCTTGATAAAATTGCAAAGGATAAGGCAGGAAGAAATGCCTGTGCAGTAGAGCTAAGAAAAAGATCCGGGGGTTCAAGATTTTTTGTAAGCAAGTGGGATGATGAAAATGTTGAAATATGGAACACTTTTAAAGAAACCGGAAAAAGCATTTCCCAGGATATTTCAAAATCAGTTGTATACAGACTTGAACAGTTCAGAACCGGAGTTGAGGCAATTTTAACCCATGAAAATTATGAAGAAAACTTAACTGATTTTATTTTACATCAGCTTGGAAGATCAGGTGTTCAAAGTAAAAATACCAAGCCAAAAATAATTGCAAAAAATATTGCAAAACTGATTGTAGATAAAAATTTAGATAATCCACAATTTAAACCTGAAAGTTTAATAGTTTCTTCATTTATATTAGGAGGTGATAAACAATGATTTACTGGTACA
>JAVERC010000096.1:0-3863 GCA_034007295.1 Desulforegulaceae bacterium
GAATTTTTTGCTCAGTTCAAGGAAGATGAAAAATTTAACCGCAGGAATACATGGAGTATTTTGAGGATTAAATTTTGAATCTGACGCAGAAATGGGCAAAAAAGGCCGTTTTCGTTCAGCAACTAAATAGAAAATATTTAAGCAGTATACCAGGCAGCAAATTGTATCAGGTTATAATTATCTTAGGCCTGATACAATTTTTTTTTGTAAAAAACACATAAGATGCAGCAAACTTGGAAAGTTCGCAGGGTTTTAATTTTAAGATATAATAGACTTAATACATTAAAATTTTTTAAATTTAAAAATATGAGACTTGCAATTCAGGTTTAAGTTTTCTTTTGTTTCCTGTCTTTTTTTGTTATCAATTCCTTTAATAATTTTTTTGTAATTTATCTAGTGCTGAATGATTTATAAAAGTACTTGAAAAAATTGAATATGGAGAGTATTTCTGAAAATTGTTTTTGAAGTGAAAAAAAGTTTTTTGAATTTTTGGCAGATATTTAATTATTTTTTGATTAAAATTCTGGATTTTAATGTCAAAATTAAAGTTTTTATATAGAGACTGGCCGAAAACAAGAATTTTGTTTCAGTTGCGGAAGATAAAAAAATTAACCTTTAGGACACATAGAGTATTGAGTATTAAATTTTTAATCTGACTTTAGAATGGACAAAAAAGACCGTTTTCGTTCAGCAACTAATAATAGAAAGGGGTTTAAGTTGGAGTCGAAACTTCCTCTGATAACCGAGATACTTGATTCAAACCGGAAAAAATATAGCAATGATTGTGCTCTTGTAGAAATTGACCCTGGTAAAAATTTGAGAAAAGCTCTTACTTGGGATGATTTTTTTTTATTCTCAGGTAAAATTGCATCTAATCTTTTGGTTAACAAAATAAAAAAAGGCGATTGTGTTGTTCATCTTATGATGAATTGTCTTGAATGGCTTCCTGTTTATTTTGGGATTTTAAAAACTGGGGCTCTTGCAGTACCCATAAATTTTAGGTTTATGGCACAGACAATTAAAAACTGCATTAATCTTGTTGAGGCAAAGGCTGTTTTTTTCGACGAAACCTTTATAGAAAGACTTAATGAAATTTATGGCGATTTGAAAGAAAAAAATATTTTATTTATTTTTACAGGTAAAAAAGAAATTATGCCAGGCTATGCAGTTCATATTTCTGATTTTTTGTCTGTTGAAGAAAAAAGTGAACTTATTGATTCAATCAAAATTATGCCTGAAGATGATGCTGCAATGTATTTTACTTCTGGAACAACCGGAGATCCAAAGGCTGTTCTTTTAACCCATGATAATCTTTCCTATGCCTGTGAAGTTGAATATAAACATCACAGCCAGACACATGATGATGTTTTTTTATGTATACCTCCACTTTATCATACAGGTGCAAAAATGCACTGGTTTGGAAGTCTTAAGTCAGGGGGGAAGGGTGTTATTCTCAAGGGAACTAAACCCCGTGATATAATTGCGGCTGTTTCAAGTGAATCAGTTTCAATAGTCTGGCTTCTTGTTCCATGGGCCCATGATATTCTTGTGGCAATTGAAAACAAGGAACTTGACATAAAAGATTATGATCTTTCAAGATGGCGTCTTATGCACATGGGTGCCCAGCCTGTACCTGAAACTCTTATAAGAAAATGGGAGGCTGTTTTCCCCCATCACGAATATGACACAAATTATGGCCTTACAGAGGCATCAGGACCTGGATGCGTTCATCTTGGTATGGACAATCTGCATAAAATCGGTTCAATTGGAATACCAGGTTATGGATGGAAATTTCAGATTGTATACAGGAACATGGAACCTGTCCCAAGAGGTGAGCCAGGAGAGCTTATTGTAAATGGCAGGGGAGTAATGAAAGAATATTATAAAAACAGGGAAGCAACAGAAAAAACACTTAAAAACGGCTGGCTTAGAACCGGAGATATTGCAAGGGTTGATAAAGACGGTTTTATCTGGCTTCTTGACAGGAAAAAAGATGTAATAATTACAGGCGGAGAAAATATTTTTCCTGCTGAAATTGAGGATTTTATTCTTTCACATCCTAAAGTTCATGATGTTGCAGTAATTGGAACTCCTGATAAAAGGCTTGGCGAACTTGTTACGGCAATTGTTCAGCCTAAAAGGGGGCATGATATTTCAGAAGAGGAAATTATTGAATTCTGCAGTAAAATACCAAGGTATAGAAGACCAAGAATTGTTCATTTTGACTATGTTCCAAGAAATCCCACAGGAAAAATTGAAAAGCCGAAATTAAGGAAAAAATTTACAGGAATTTATTCAAGCTTTAAAAGGGATTTTAATGATTATTAGGTTTGCGGAAAAATAAATCTCTGATTTAATATAAAAGCCGTGTTTTCAATAAAAAAGAACACGGCTTTTTTTTATCTAGTGAAGCTATCTATAAGCTTTAAACTATTTTTTCCACTTGAATTCACTGATATTTGTAGCCTTTAAGCCATCATCAGTATCTTCAATATCAAATTCCAAAATTACCTTTTGATGCTTTAAGTGAGCAACATAGGCAGTATCAGTTGTTGGTCTGTCGTCTTTTAAAACATCTTTTATATGACAGAAAATATCATGTCTTGAATCATGAAGCCCAAGTCCTGTTCTCATGGTTATGAATCCAAAACCCCTTTCTTCATTAAAGGCGTGCATGATTCCTCTGTTTCTTCCCTGATCATCATTTCCAATAAGACCTGGAATTAAAAAGCCTGAAAAGTGGTTGTCAACTTCCCTTATAAGGTCATTACTTGTGTTTGCAAATGATAAAAGGTCAACTCTTTTGCCTCGGTTTTGAAGTGCACGAACAAGCCTCAAAAAATCGCCGTCCCCGCTTCCAATAAGAATATAGTCAAGGTTATCTGCCTGAAGAAGTGCATCTACTGCAAGATCAAGGTCAGCATTTGCCTTTACAACAAGTTCTCCTGCTGAATCAACATATCTTCTGACTTCCTTTAAAACAAGGTGAAAACCTGTTCTTCTTATTGCATCACGGTAGTTTTCATTTCTTATTCTGTACTGGTGATCCTGCATTTCTCTGTCTATATCAATTGCAAGATAAGCATTTGCTCTTAACATTCTTGTACCTTGAGCTTCTACAAGGTCTTTTATTATTTCATATCTTATACCCCATCCGCCGTTTCTGCTTAAGTTTTCGGCATCAAGGAAAATTCCAGCTTTAAGCATTATTTTTTAAACCTTTTCATTTAATCCGCATCTGCGGTAAGTTTTGATATAAGTTCCTTTTCCATGGGATATTTTTTTAAAAGTGCAGCTTTATCCGGTTCTTCATAATCTGAAAAATCAAATCCCGGAGACATTGTTGTTCCCATGAGAGCGTACCTGCCTTGCGGCAAAAGCATTGAGCCCTGCAAGGTGTGTGCAGGTACAGTAAATTGTGGAATTTCATTTTTGTCTAATCTGTTCCCTAAAATAATTTTTTTTAATTTACCGTTTGGATAAATCAAAAGCATTAATACAGGATCTCCTGAATAAAAATGATAAATTTCATCAGTCTTAAGTCTGTGGAGCCTGGATTTTGTGTTATTGGTTAAAAGATAATAAATTGCAGTTTTTAAAATTTTGTCATGGGAATAATCATTTGCCAGAAATTCTTTTTTAATAATTTGTGATGATCTGTATGTTTGATAAAAATATCCTCCTTCATTTTTAAGCGGTTCAAGGTTTAATTTTTGTATTATAAACTTAGGATCCATAAAATTTAAATCTTTTTAGTTAGTTGTTGAACGAAAACGGCCTTTTTTGTCCATTTCTGCGTCAGAATCAAAATTTAATCCTCAAAATACTAAATGTATTCCTGCGGTTAAATTTTTCATCTTCCT
>JAVERC010000008.1:0-101550 GCA_034007295.1 Desulforegulaceae bacterium
TCCATACGTCCCATTGCTGTAGGAAGAAGCATGTCATAGAAGAATTTTGCAGTAGTAACCTGTCCTTCATAGAAAGGAGCATCTTTTTTCTTTGCTGATTCAAGTTTCTGCTGAGCAATAGCAGCTCTTTCAGCAAGTCCCCATGCCATGCAAAGGTCACCGCAGATTTCAAGGAAGATAGTAGCTGTACCAAAAGCATCCATGATTTTTTCGCTCATGGCTGTTTTACCCATATGCATTGCACAGTCGCCAACTTTGTTAAGAGCAGCCTGAAGTTTATCAGCAATATCTGTAAGGCCGGTATTTTTTGCCTTTTCAATTGTTGCCATAACTTCGCCCATAAGATCCATCAAAGGCTTGCCTTTTTTCATACCAAGCTTACGGCCAAGAAGGTCCATAGACTGGATACCGTTTGTACCTTCATAGATACATGTGATTTTTGCATCTCTGTAATGCTGTGCCTGAGGATATTCTTCAATAAATCCGTAACCACCGTAAATCTGAACACCGCTTGAAGCAACTTCAACTGCTTTATCTGTTGAGTATGCTTTTGCAATTGGAGTAAGAAGTTCAATAAGACCCATCCACTTGTCTTTTTCTTCTGGAGTTTCAGCAAGTGTAGCAAGGTCAAAACATCTTGCAAGGTAGTAGTTAAGGAAACGGCAGCCGTCAACATAAGATTTCATAAGAAGAAGCTGTCTTCTTACGTCAGGATGCTGGATAATTGGAACTTTTACTGGATCAGGGTTGAAAGCTTCAAGAAGGTTTGGTCCCTGAATTCTTTCTTTTGCGTAGTTAACTGCGTTTGCATAAGAAGCAGACTGGAAGCCAAGTCCCTGAAGAGCAACGCCCTGACGTGCTTCGTTCATCATAAGGAACATATACTTCATGCCTTTGTTTGGCTCACCAATAAGTTCGCCTATGCAATTTCCTTTTGAACCAAAAGCAAGAGAGCATGTTGCGTTTCCGTGGATACCCATTTTTTCTTCAATACCAACAGTTTCAACGTCGTTAGGCTCGCCAAGGGAACCGTCTTCGTTAACTCTGATTTTAGGAACTAGAAATAGAGAAATACCCTTTGTACCTGCAGGTGCACCTTCAATTCTTGCAAGAACCGGATGAACAATGTTTTCTACAAGGTCAGAGTCACCGCCGGAAATGAATATTTTGTTACCAGAAATTGAGTATGTACCGTCGTCATTTAATTTTGCAACAGTTTCAAGAGCACCAACGTCAGAACCAGCATTAGCTTCTGTAAGACACATTGTGCCGCCCCATTTACCTGTAAATACATTTTTAAGGTAGGTTGCTTTTTGCTTGTCTGTACCAAATTCCTTGATAATGTTACCAGCACCGTGTGTAAGACCAGGGTACATAAGGAATGCACAGTTAGCTCCTGTGAAAAGCTCGCCGCATGCCATTGCTAGAAGGTGAGGCATTCCCTGTCCGCCCCATTCTTCTTCATCACTCATTGCAAGCCAGCCGCCTTCGATGTATTTTTTGTAAGGTTCTTTGTATGAAGGAGGAACAGATACTTTACCGTTCTCAAGCTTGATGCCGTCTGGATGACCGTTTTCAACGTCAGCCAGTTTGTTTGTTGGAAGAATTTCTTTTACTGCAAGGTTTCTTGCTTCCTTAAGAAGCATTTTTGATGTTTTTTCGTTGAAAGCTGAAAATTTTTCGCTGCTTGCAACTGAAGCTGCATCAAAAACTTCAAAAAGCAAAAATTCTTGATCTCTTGGATCTGCTAGTTCTAAAGCCATTAATCTCTCCTTGTTTTTAGTTAATTGACCAAATTTATTTTAAAATCAGTTTAAAAGAATCCTTTAGTTTTGTATTAAAAGGGAACTTTTAAGCTTTTTTTATAAATTTTTTAAAAGTCCTGAGGAAAAAATTTCAAAACCTGTATCAAGTCTTTTTTTGAATTTAAGTTCAGTTTCCCTGTTTATCAGCCATGATGAGGCTGCGGAGGTAATCATTGAAACATAAATTTCACTAAGATCTCTTGCTGAATAGGGCTTAAATTGATTTGCGTCAATTCCCTCAGTAAAAATATCTGCAAACAGGTTGAATAATCTGTCAAGCAGAATTTTTATTTCACATTTTAAATCTCCTTGAAAGATCCCCCATAACCTTTGTCTTTCTTCAAGATAGATTTTTGTAAAATTTTTATTTTGCAGGCAAAAATAAAAATGTTCATCCATTCCTTTTTTAAGTCTTTCTAGTGGAGAAATATTTTTATCATTTACTGCGGTTTCAATCAGTCTTGTGAGTTCCTTACCCTTAATTTTTAAAAGTTGGAAATAAATTTTTTCTTTACTTTTAAAAAGTGCATAAATTGTAGCTAAAGGAAGCTCAGATTCATTGCTGATTTCTGCCATTGTTGCACCATGAAAACCTTTTTTCGCAAAACAACTTAAGGCAGCTTCGATAATATCGAATTTTCTTCTTTTGTTTTCTCTTTGTTTTCTGGTGAGTTTATCCATAAATTATTATAAAAGAGCCTTGAAACTAAAATAATAAAAAAATATTTTTATTTTAAACAGATCAGCTGTCTTTATTTGAGTTTTTTTCATTATCCTTGTTTTTTATTTCTTTGGGAGGTTCTTCTTTTTCACTTCCATTTGAAGCTTTTTTAAAATTTTTTATGGCTTTCCCCAGACCGCTTCCAATCTCTGGAAGCTTGCCGGCTCCAAATACTAAAAGGACTATAACAAGAACTATTATAAGCTCTGCAACCCCAATGCCTCCAAACATTTTTCACCCCTGATTCCCGGATAAATTTTGTCATTATGCCTTAAAAATAAATAATCTATATTAAAGAATGGTTATTAGCACCACAATTTTTGAGTGTCAATCTTTTAAAAGGCAGAGTCTGCATTAGCTGATACTTATGAATTAACCATTATTTGACGTCTAAAATTAAAGGTTTTTTCATAAACAATCCTTGACGTTGACTTTAACCTGATAATATTGTCAGAAAAAGTTAAATAATAATAAAAAAATTAATTGATCATAAATTTCGGAGTAAAAAATGTCAGATAACAAGTTAAACAGGTTTGAAGGTTCTCAGAAATATGTTTTGGATGAAGAACTTGCAAGGATAGTTAATATTTCAATCGGACTTGAAATGCCCCTTCTTCTCAAAGGCGAGCCGGGTACAGGAAAAACAATGCTTGCCCATGCAATAGCACAAAGTCTTAGAATGCCGCTTTTAATTCTAAACGTAAAATCAAGCATGAAGCTGATTGAGGCTCTTTATCAGTATGATACTCTTACCAGATTAAATGACAGCCGTTTCGGAGACTCTTCAAGGGACGTGAGCAATATTGAAGACTACATTAAAATGGGTACAATAGGAAAAGCTTTTACAGCAGATGAAAGAACAGTTCTTTTAATTGACGAAATTGACAAGGCTGACACAGATTTTCAGGACGACATGCTTGATGTTTTAGACCAGATGGAATTTGATATTATAGAAATTGATAAAAGGATGAGAGCAAAAAACAGGCCTGTTATAATAATAACTTCAAATGCAAAAAAAGATCTTTCAGATCCTTTCCTTGGAAGATGCAACTTTCATCATATAGCATTTCCTGACCCCAAAATGATGAGAAAAATTGTTGATGTTCATTTCCCCGCCCTTGATTCAGATCTTGCAGAAAATGCGATTTCAACTTTTTTCAAATTGAGAGAACTTGACGGAATTGAAAAAAAACCAGCAACAAGGGAACTTATCAACTGGATCAGAGCACTTGACCTTGACCCTGATTTTAAGGCAAAGGATCTTATCAAAGGCAAAGTACCTTTCCTTGGAATTTTATTTAAAAAAAGCCCAGATTATGAAAGAGCCGGAAACGTTTTGAGCAGAAGACGACTGGTTTAGGCGGGAAAAATTATGTTTACAGGTTTTTTTTATACACTGAAAAATGTGGGAGTTCCGGTTAATCCCACAGCTTTTTTAAGGCTTCAGGAAGCATTGAAAAAAGGCCTTATCACAAGTATGGATGATTTTTATTTTGCAGCAAGAACCATACTTATAAAAAGCGAAAGATACTTTGATATCTATGACCAGGTTTATGCCCATTATTTTGAAGGTGCTGAACTTCCAGAAGAAGAGGGGCTTGAGCTTGATGAAATAGCAAAGGGTCTTCTTGATGAATGGCTTAAAAATCCAAAGGAAATAGCTGATCTTCTTGGAATTGATGAAAACAGGATAAGCCAGCTTTCACCCGAAGAATTAATAGATTATTTCAAGGAAAGACTCAAAGAGCAGACAGAACGCCACGAAGGTGGAAACAAGTGGATTGGAACCGGAGGAACCTCTCCGGTTGGTCACTCAGGATATCACCCCAACGGAATGAGGGTCGGGGGAGTGTCAAGAAACAAATCCGCAGTAAAAGTTGCCAATGAAAGAAGATATAAGGATTATTCGGGGCGCGGCCCTCTTAATCAGTCCATGATAGGCGAAGCCCTTAAAAGGCTTAGAAATCTGATTCCAGCAGGGCCCAAGGATCAGGTGAATGTGGACAAGTCAATTTATCAGACCATGAAAAATGCAGGTGAAATTGAAATAGTTTTTGACAGATCACTTAAAGACAAGCTCAAGGTTATTCTTGCAATAGATAACGGCGGCTGGTCAATGGACCCTTATGTTGATGTTGTACAGACACTTTTTGATTATGCAAGGGCCCAGTTCAAGGAAGTCAAGACTTATTTTTTTCACAATACAATTTATGATTATGTGTGGGAAGATCCCACAAGATATAAAAGACCTGTGAAAGTTTCGGATTTTTCAAAATTTGACCCTGAAACCAGACTTATTGTTATTGGCGATGCAAGCATGGCCCCATATGAACTTCTTGCAAGAAACGGGGCAATCAGCATAAGCCAGATGTCTGGACGTCCAAGTATTGAACAGCTCCAGTTTATGTGCGAAACCTTTCCCCGCCATGTGTGGCTCAATCCTGTTCCAGGTTCTGTCTGGGGGTATACCCACACAATTACAGTTGTTTCACGTCTTTTTCCCATGTTTGAATTTACACTTGACGGTCTTGAGGGTGCGGTTACCCATCTTATGAAAAAAGACTGATCAAATTTAATTTGCATTTTGTGACCTGAGGTCATAAAATGCATTTTTTTTATTGAGTCATAACAGTTTCTTATTTTTTCTTTAATAATTGCGAGGTTAAAAAGTCTGATGCAGTTTGTAAAGGGTCTGGACTAAACTTGAAAGCCTTTCAATTCAGGTTTAATTAAGAAAATGAATTTTCAGTCAAAATTTATTTTAAAATAAAATTTATTATGGAGGAAAGATGAAGAGAATTTTAATATTTATTTTAGTTTCAGCCTTTTTTTTTATAGGTTCAAATGGTTTTAACTCAGGTGCTGAAGCAAAAACCTGGCATTTTACCTACAGCATTTTTTTCCCTGCATCCCATGATCAGTTCAAGGCAGCAGAAAAATGGGCTAAAGAAATTGAAGAAAAGACAAATCAAAAAGTCAAAATAACTATGTTTCCCGGAGGAACTCTTACCAATGCAAAAAACTGCTATGACGGAGTTGTTTCAGGAATTTCAGATATAGGAATGTCTTGTTTTGCATATACAAGGGGGAAATTCCCTGTAATGGAAAGCCTTGATCTTCCTCTTGGATACGAAGACGGGGTTGTTGCTTCAAGAACTGTTAATGAATTTTATAAAAAAATTAAACCTGAAGAACTTAGTGATGTAAAGGTTTTATATATCCATGCCCATGGCCCCGGACTTCTTCACACAGTAAAAAAAGTTGAAACACTTGAAGATTTTTCAAAACTGAAAATCCGTTCAACAGGCTTGAGTGCAAAGGTTGTTGAGTCTCTTGGGGGAATTCCGGTTGCAATGCCACAAGGTGAAACATATGAATCAATTAAAAAAGGTGTTGCTGAAGGAACCTTCGGGCCTATAGAGGTTTTAAAGGGATGGAGACAGGCTGAAGTTGTAAAGTCAACAACAGATACTTCAAACATCGGTTATACAACAACAATGTATGTAGTAATGAATAAGAAAAAATGGAACAGTATTCCTGAAGATATTAGAAAAATAATTGAAGATATCAGTGAAAAGGCTGTAATAGAGCATGGAAAAGCATGGGACAGAAGTGATGAGGCAGGGAAAAAATACAGTCTTGAACTTGGAAATGCCTATGTGACACTTTCAGATGAACAGAAAGTTTTGTGGAAAGAAAAAGTAAAGCCGGTTATCCAGGGGTATATTGATGAAGTTTCTGCAAAAGGGATTGATGGAAATAAAATAGTTGAAGAAATTACCGGACTTATTGACAAGTATTCCAAAGAAAAAAAATGTGAGTAAAAAAGGGTTTTATTTTTTAGTTTAAAAATATGAAACCTTTAATTCAGGTTTTAAAAAAACTTATCAACTGACGCCGTTTTTTGCAGCGGCGTTTTTTGTTTTAAAAAGTGAAACCTTCGTTTAATCAAAACTATCATGGACATAAAAATTTAAACATAATATAACAACCGCGTTTAATATATGGAAAAATTTATTTAAAGAGGTTTTGTTTTGACTTCAAAAATTAACGCAAAAACAGACAAAATAATTACATATTTTGCATTAAAGCTTAATTACGGTGCATGTATCACCCTTTGTCTTATGATGCTTATAACCACGTGTGATGTTATAATGAGGTTTTTCAGACATCCTGTTCCAGGAGCTTATGAACTTGTGGGTTTTTTTGGTTCCCTTACTGTTGCCTTTGCCCTTGCAGCAACTTCACTTGGAAGGGGGCATATAGCTGTTGAATATCTTGTCAGCAAGTTTCCTGAAAGGCTTCACAATATTATTGAAAGATTAAACTGCTTTATCTGTTCCTTAATTTTTGGAGTTATTACCTGGCAGACTTTTTTATATTCATTTGGTTTAAAGGCAAGCAATGAAGTATCAATGACCCTTCAGGTTCCTCTTTATCCTTTTTCAATAGGGATAGCACTGGGATGTGCAATGGTTTCTGTTGTTATGCTTTTTCAGTCTTTAAATCTTGCACATTATGGTTTATCAGGTGAATGATATGTCTTTTACTTTTGTGGGAATAATTGGAATTTTAGCTCTTTTTATACTTATATTTTTAAGGATGCCTGTTGGTTTTGCCATGCTTTTAACAGGGGTTGCAGGATTTGCAGCAATTGTTTCTCCTTCGGCAGCCTTTTCTATGATGGTAACTGATCTTGTTGATGTTTTCGGGTCATACAGCCTCACAGTTATACCTTTATTTATTCTTATGGGCCAGGTTGCATTTCATGCTGGAATAAGCACAAGGCTTTTTTCAGTTGCATACAAATGGATAGGCCATCTTCCTGGTGGTATGGCAATAGCTGCAATTGGGGCATGTGCAGGGTTTTCTGCAATCTGTGGTTCAACAAATGCTACTGCTGCAACAATGGCTGCAGTTACACTTCCTGAAATGAAAAAATACAAATATTCCGATACCCTTGCAACAGGTGTTATTGCAGCAGGAGGAAGCCTTGGAATTTTAATTCCTCCAAGTGTTATTTTTATTGTTTACGGAGTTATAACAGAGCAGTCAATTGGCGAGCTTTTTATGGCCGGAATAATTCCAGGTATAATACTTACCTTTTTATTTTCATTTGTAGTTGCAATGTGGAGCATATTAAGACCTATGGATGCTCCAAGGGGTGAAAAACAGACCCTTAAAACAAAAATAAGCTCTTTAACAGGAGTACTTGAAACCATTGTGCTTTTCTTAATGGTAATGGGAGGGCTTTTCGGCGGTCTTTTCACTCCAACAGAAGCGGCAGGTGTTGGAGCTTTTGGAACAACAGTTCTTGCTCTTATACGAAGAAACATCGGTTTTAAGGGGCTTTTAGATGCTTTTACTGAAACAACAAGAATTTCATGTATGATTTTAACAATTGTTGCCGGAGCAACAGTTCTTGGACATTTTCTTGCAATAACCCAGATTCCATTTCAGATTGCAGGATGGGTCGGAGGCCTGGATTTTCCTTCCTGGGTAATAATTTCAATTATAATTTTAATTTATATGATAGGCGGATGTTTTATTGATGCTCTTGCACTTATTATGCTTACAGTTCCAATTTTTTACCCTGTTGTAACCTCCCTTGGATTCAATCCTGTGTGGTTTGGTGTTGTAATAGTTCTTGTAACCCAGATTGGAGTTATTACACCTCCTGTTGGAGTAAATGTTTATGTTGTAAGAAGTGTTGCAAAGGATGTAAGACTTGAAACAATATTCAAGGGAGTTGTTCCTCTTTTATTTGCAATAATTGCAGCAACAGCACTTTTAATAGTTTTTCCTTCAATTGCATTGTTTCTGCCTGAGTTTATGGCAAAATAAAATGAAAATTTTTGTTGATGCAGATGCCTGTCCAAGTGAAATAAAACAGCTTGTTTTTGATGTTTCAAGAAGAACAAAAATCAAGTCAGTATTTGTATCAAACAAACAGATAAAAGTTCCTGTATCTCCTTTTATAGAAACAATAGTAGTACCAAAGGAAAATGATGCAGCAGACAATGAAATAGTAAACCTTGCACAAAAAGAAGACATCTGTGTTACTTCAGATATTCCCCTTGCTTCATTTTTAATTGAGAAAAAATGTTTTGTTTTAAGCCCCTTTGGAGAACTTTTTACAGAAGAAAATATAAGATCAAAACTAAACACCAGGGATTTTATGGATTCTTTAAGGGGAAGCGGAATTTTGACAAAAGGCGGCTCTCCTTTTTCTGTAAAAAACAAACACCTTTTTTCAAATAATCTGGATAAAATTATTACCAGATATTTAAACAGCCAGAAAAAATAATTTATTCAGTATATAAACTAAAACTTTTTAGACTTATTTTTTCTTTTTTTTACCGAAAAATTCTTCCTTTTTTTCCCATCTGTCATGAAACCAGAACCAGTGATCCGGTGTTTCATATATTTTTTCAGACAAGATATTGTTGTATATTTCAGTGTATTTTTTTAAATCAGCTTTAAAATCTGATTTTAAAGGCCTTTTAATCGGAGGATAAAACTTCATTTTATATTTGCCGTTTTTAAGCCTATAGCAGAAAGTAGGAACAATTTCAGGTTTGTATCTTAAATCAAAAAGAGCAAGTCCTCTATTTGTTCTTGACATATGCCCCATAAAAGGTGCCTCAACAGAAAAATTCATAAGTGCTCTCTGGTCTGTAAGAACTCCTACAATACCATTTTTTCTTAAGATGCTGCTTATCATTGTTGCACTTTGTTTTTTGTCTATAATAATATTTCCTGTTTTTTTTCTTATGTTTTTTATTAGTGAGTCCATAGGCTCAAAATCGAGTTTTCTAGCTATGAGATGAATAGGCTCTCCAAGAATAAGCGGAGCTGACAAAGCCATAAGCTCCCAGTTACCAAAATGAGCACTTAAAAGAAAAATAGGGCGGTTTGATTTTTTTGCCTTAAAAAAATATTCAAGTCCTTCCACTTTTTCAATTTCATCCATAATCTGTTTTGAAGAAAGCCTTTTAAGCCTCAAAATTTCAACAGTTGTAACTGCATGGAAAATAAAATTTTTCCTTGCAAGTCTTTTTATTTCCAAAAAAGACATTTTATCTGAATAGATTTTTTTTAGATTGTGGATTGCAATAAACCTGTGCTTTGTGTCAAAAGCAAACCAGATTTTACCAAAAAAAATTCCAATATATTTCCCAAAACCTTTAGGTATAAATGATAAAAAAGCTGCAATCATGTTTATTATAATTGTTTGAAATTTATTCATTTTATTTTCCTGTTTTAAAAAGCGAGCAGGTATTATCAAAAATTGTTTCTGATACTTTATTTATATCAAGATTTTTTATTTCAGCAATTTTTTCTAAAATTACCGGAAGAAATGAAGGCTCGTTTCTGTTTGTTTTGTTTTTATGAGGTGCAGGTGTGAGATATGGAGAATCTGTTTCAACAAGGATTCTTTCAATTGGTATCTCTTTTAAAAGCTCCCTTAATTTTTCTCCTCTTTTCTGAATTGTAAGAACTCCTGTAATTCCAATGTAAAGGCCCATGTCAAGATATGAAAAAAGTTCATCCCTGTCTCCGCTGAAACAGTGAACAACGCCGCTTTTAATTTTTTGTGTGCTTATTATCTCAAGAAATCTTTTGTTTGTGTCCCTTTCATGGAAAATAAGTGGAAGATCAAGATTTGATGCTTCCTCAATGTGTCTTAAAAGCCATTTTTCCTGATCTTTTTGAGGTGAATACATTCTGTTGAAATCAAGTCCTGTTTCTCCCCAGGCTTTTACTTTTTCACTTTGAGCCATTTGTTTCAGTTCATTTATTGTTTCATTAGTACATTCTGATGAATCATGGGGATGAATTCCAACAGCAATAAAAATATTTTTATTTGCCTTTGCTATTTCAAGTGCTTTTTTGCAGGTTTCTAAAGTAACTCCTGCGATCATCATGTGTGAGACTCCGTTTAATTGAGCCCTTTCAATTACTTTATCAAGATCTTTATCAAAGCTTTTATCATTTATATGACAGTGACTTTCAAAAATTTTCATTTCAACTCTGCTTTTTTGTTACGTTAATAATTTTTGTTTCTCCATAACACTGAAGCTGTAAAAATTCAATTGGCATATTTTCTTATTTTATTACTTGATAAGGAAGTTTTTATGTGAATAAAGTGTTTTTGAAAAAGAATCATAATTCTTGGAAATATTTTCCTGAGGAGATATTTATGTACGAAATACTTAAAAGAGAAGAAATAGCTGAGAACATAATTTTAAATGAGATTAAGGCACCTGATATTGCAAAAAAGGCAAAACCAGGACAGTTTGTGCTTGTAAAAGCAAATGAACATGGAGAAAGAATTCCTCTTACAATTTCCATGTCTGATAAAACAAAGGGTACAATCACAATTATTTATATGGTTGTAGGAAAATCTACAAAAATTTTTTCTTTGCTCAATAAGGGAGATTTTTTTGAAGATGTAATAGGCCCTCTTGGAATGCCCACTCACATAGAAAAACTTGACAAGGTTATCTGTGTTGGAGGGGGAACAGGAATTGCTGTTTTATATCCAATAGCAAAAGGATTTGTGGAAAAGGGAAGTAATGTTGATGTGATTTTAGGTGCAAGAAATAAAAATCTTCTTATTTTAAAAAATGAAATGGATAATATTTCAAAAAATCTCATGATCTGCACAGATGACGGAAGTGACGGAAGAAAAGGTTTTGTTACAGACGCTTTAAAAGATGAGCTTGAAAAGGAAAATGCAGATCTTGTGGTTGCAATAGGTCCTGTAATGATGATGAAGGCAGTATCCGATCTTACAAAAAAATACAATGTCAAAACCCTTGTAAGCCTAAATCCCATTATGATTGACGGAACAGGAATGTGCGGCTGCTGCCGTGTAAGCATTGGAGGTAAAACTAAATTTGCCTGCGTTGACGGCCCTGAATTTGACGGACATGAAGTTGATTTTAATGAACTTCAAATGAGACTTACAGCGTATATTGACAAAGAAAAAAAATCACTTGAGAACTATAACTGCAAAATAAGCGGCAACAGGTAATAAGGGGGAAGCCATGGCAGACAAATCAAAAAAAATTCCAAGGCAGAAAATGCCAGAACAAAAGCCTGAAATAAGAAGGTCAAATTTTAAGGAAGTCCCCTTTGGTTTTGATAAGGAAAGTGCACTTCTTGAGGCTTCAAGATGTCTTAAATGCAAAAAACCATCATGTGTTGAAGGATGCCCTGTATCTGTTCCAATTCCTCAATTTATTTCACTTATTCTTGAAGAAAAATTTGATGATGCAATAGCAGAAATCAGAAAGAAAAATTTTCTTCCAGCTGTGTGCGGAAGGGTATGTCCCCAGGAAAACCAGTGTGAGGGAAGCTGTATTTTAGGCAAAAAGGGAACTCCTGTTGCAATTGGTGCCTTGGAGCGTTTTGCAGCAGATCTTGAAATAAATGCAGGAAAAAAAGATGTCTGCTTAAATGTTGCAAAAAAAGGCAGAAAAGTTGCTGTTGTTGGTTCTGGTCCTTCAGGACTTACAGTGGCCGGAGACCTTGCTTTAAAAGGTTATGATGTAACTGTTTTTGAGGCATTTCATAAGGCAGGAGGCGTTCTTGTTTACGGAATCCCTGAATTTCGTCTTCCCAAAAAAATTGTAGAGTATGAAATTGAAAAATTAAAATCCTGTGGAGTGAAATTTGTATTAAATTATGTAATTGGAAAAATAAAGACCATAAACGATCTTTTTGAAGAAGGATTTGATGCTGTATATGTTGGTGTTGGAGCTGGACTTCCAAGTTTTTTAAATATTGAAGGTGAAAATTTCAACGGAGTTTTTTCAGCCAATGAATACCTCACAAGAGCAAATCTTATGAAGGCATATGATTCTGATTATGATACCCCGATTGCAGTGGGTGACAATGTTGTGGTTGTTGGAGCTGGTAATGTTGCAATGGATGCTGCAAGAACAGCTTTAAGGCTTGGCGGGAAAAATGTTTCAATTGTTTACAGAAGATCAAGGGAAGAAATGCCTGCAAGAGCTGAAGAGCTTCACCATGCAGAAGAAGAGGGTATTGATTTCAAGCTTTTGACAAATCCTGTAAAGGTTCTTGGCGATGAAAAAGGGCGGATTAAAGGGGTAGAGTGCATAAAAATGGAGCTTGGAGAACCTGATGATTCAGGAAGAAGGCGTCCTGTTGAAATTAAAGGTTCAGAATTTGTGATAGACTGCGATCTTATGATAATTGCTGTTGGAAGCGGAGCAAACCCTGTTCTTACAAGATCTGAAAAAGATCTTGCTCTTACCAAAAGAGGCTATGTTGAAGCAGATCCTGAAACAGGCAGAACCTCAATCAAAGGCGTTTGGGCCGGAGGAGACATTGTTACAGGACAGGCAACAGTAATTATGGCCATGGGGGCTGGAAGAAAGGCTGCTACAGATATTGACAAATATCTGGCTCAGCTCTGATATTAAATTTTTTTAAAAAATAGTTTTTCAGGCGGATTTTTATCCGCCTTTTTTATAAATTTAAGTCTGAAAATAAAACAGGGCTGTTTTTATGTTTAAGGATTTAAAATTTGAATTGTGAAAGCTCAAAAATCATAATTAAGCCGGCATGAGCCATAAAAGAAATTGGAGATCATAAAATTAGTTTGATAATGGGGATTTATTTTTTGTATTTTTCAGCAAGTTCTTGATACTTGAGTTTTTTTCCCCCGAAAATATCAAGAGCACTTCCAACAGTAAAATCAATTAATCCTTTTCCCATGGCTTCAATCTGATCAATATGCTCTTTTGAGCTTATTCCGCCTGCATAGGTAACAGGAATTTTGGATGATTTTGCAAGGATATTTATAAGTTCAGTCTCAATTCCGCTGCATTTTCCTTCTACATCAACAGCATGTACCAGATATTCAAAACAGTATTTTGAAAGGTGGTCAAGAAGCCTGTTTGTCACTTTTTCATTTGTAAAATTCTGCCATCTGTTTGTAACCACATAATAATCTCCGTCTTTTTTTCTGCAGCTCAAATCAAGAACAAGACGGTTCTTTCCAACCATTTTTGAAAGTTTTTCAAGTCTTTTTTCGTCAATTACTCCGTCATGGAAAACATATGAAGTTACAATAAGTGCTTCAGCTCCATTATCCAGCCAGAAAAAAGCATTTTCACTGTTTATTCCTCCGCCAATCTGCATTCCTTTTGGCCATGCATTAAGTGCTTTTTTTGAAGCATCTTCATTGCCTTTTCCAAGCTGGATTATGTGGCCGCCTGTAAGATTGTCGTTTTTGTATAAATTTGCATACCACTCAGGAGGTTTTTTGGAAACAAAATTGGTTTGTGGTTTATTGTCCGGATTATCTGAAAGTGATGAGCCTACAATCTGTTTTACAACACCGTTATGTAGATCAATGCATGGTCTGAATTTCATTATGTTTTCCTGTTTTGATGGCAGTCAATAAAAAAGCCGGTTCATAAAATCCCGGCCTTTTTAAAAAATGAACTATCATCTAAATTTTATGTTTTCAAGTCTTTTGGATTATTTTATAAGCATATTTCTCCTTTGTACTGAACTTGAAAACAGTTTTTGTATTAATCATGGCTTTAATATTATAAAATCTCAGCTTTTTAAAAGTTCCATAGCCTTTTCAACATTAAATCCTTCATGAACAACACCGTGAAGGGCTCTTACAAGTTTTGCAGGATTTTCGTCCTGAAAAATGTTTCTTCCTACAGAAATTCCTGCACCGCCTGCCTGAATGGAATCATATACCATTTGCACTATTTCAAGGTGGGTTTCCATTTTTGGGCCTCCAGCAATTACAACAGGAATATAGCAGCCTTCAACGACCTTTTCAAAGGTTTCAGGTGAACCTGTATAGGCAACCTTAACAACATCAGCCCCAAGTTCTTCTGCAACCCTTGCACAATGTTTAACAACTTCAACATCATATTCATCTTTAATTTGGGGGCCTCTTGCATACATCATTGCAAGAACAGGCATTCCCCAGGTTCCTGCTGTTGAACATACTTCTCCAAGCTGTTTTAACATTTCCCTTTCAGTTTCGTCCCCAAGATTTATGTGAACAGATACTGCGTCAGCTCCAAGCCTTAATGCGTCTTCAACTGTGCCGACAAGGGTTTTTGCATTTGGGTGAAGTGAAAGAGAAGTGCTTGCTGATAAATGAATAATAAGGCCGATATCTCTTCCAGCTCCCCTGTGGGTTCGTCTTGGAAGGCCTTTGTGCATTAAAACCGCATTTGCTCCGCCTTCTGCGACTTTATCAACTGAGTCTTTTAAATCAATAACTCCGTAAATCGGGCCAACGCTTACTCCGTGATCCATTGGAACAATAATTGTTTTGCCGGTATTCCTGTTGAAAATTCTTTCTAGTCTTACAGCTTTGCCAAGTAACATAAGTCCTCCTTTATCGAAGGCTGCAGATTTTGTCCGGCAATTTTTTATGGAATCAAGAAAGGATAATTTGATCAAAAAAAGACCGCCGGCATCCTCGCCTGCGGCCTTTTAAATGGTTTATTTTTATTAAACCACTAACACCTCAGGCGAGTAAATAAAATACTCGAAAAAGAAAAAAAATAAAAAATCTGATGTGTTAAATAGTTTATCATTCATAATGATCTTTCGTTAGCAGAGTAATGACCGTATGTCAATAAGTAAAAAATACTTTGTTTTTTTTACTTCCGGGACATTTAATCTGTCGCAGATAATTATTTAGCTGCTGAACTAAAACAGCCTTTTTTGTCCATTCTAAATTCAGATTCCAAATTTAATCGTCAAAAGATTAAATGTATCCTAAAGGTTAAATTTTTCATCTTTCTTGAATGAAGCAAAATTTTTGTTTTCGGCCAATCACTACTTAATAACTGGTTGGATTTGTGGTTTTTACATTTTTTTTACTTGTGTTTATTTTTAAGTTTTACATATAATTTTAAGTTTTTAATTATTATTTTTGGAGAAAAAATGAATTTTACAGTTTTTAATACACCAGTAATAAAACAGATTTTTAGACTTACAGCTATAATAATTTTAAAATTCAAAGGCTGGAAATTTGTAAGTAACAAAAATATTGCACCCAAAGCTGTTGTAATTGCAGCTCCTCATACTACCAACTGGGATTTTTTTTATACAATTTTAATGGCCTTTAAAATAAATTTAAAAGTTTCCTGGCTTGGGAAAGATTCTCTTTTTAAAGGGCCTTTAGGGTGGTTTCTTAAGTGGCTTGGGGGAATTCCTGTTGACAGGTCAAAATCAAACAATCTTGTAAAGACAATTTCAGAGAAGTTTAAAGACAGGGAAAAGCTTACAATTATTATTCCCCCTGAAGGAACAAGATCAAAGGTCAACGCATGGAAGACCGGATTTTATTATGTTGCTCTTGAGGCTGGTGTCCCGATTTTAATGGGCTTTCTTGATTTTAAACTAAAAGTTGGAGGGATAGGTCCTGCTTTTGAGCCAAGCGGAGATATTGAAAAGGACATGGAAATAATAAAAGGTTTTTACAAAAATATTACAGGTAAATATCCTGAAAAAACAGGCCTTCCAGATATAGAACCGTCAAAGGTTAAGCTTGTATGCCATGATGACCTTGTTGACAGGAAAAGTTTTTTTGTGACTCCAACAGGAAATCTTGAAAATGATATTCTTATGATTCAGTCTTATTATGCCTCAATGGTAAACAGTGTAAAGCCTGGTACTTTTGTTTGAAAATGAATCATCCAGGTTAATGTTATTCATCATCTATTGAGTCTGAAAAATCAGGATAGTTTTCTTTAAGACATTGAGGGCAGAGACTATGGGTAAAATTAGCCTGGGAATGATTTGATATATATTCTTCAAGTTTTGTCCAGAAGCCTTTGTCATCTCTGATTTTTTTGCAGTGCATGCATATTGGAAGAAGACCCTGAAGAGTCTTAACTTCTGATATTGCCTTTTCAAGAGATTTTGTTTTTTCATTTAAAAGATCAATGTACCTTGAGTTTGCAAGGGCAATTGCTGCAAGTTCTCCATATACAGAGGCAATTTCTGCATCTTCATTTGTAAAATCTTTTGGTTTATTTGCAAGCCCCATAATTCCAACAGTTTTATTGTCAATATTTAAAGGTGCAAAAAGTACATTTTTCATTTCTACATGGCCTTCCGGCATGAATTTGACCCATCTGCTGTTCATAAAATTATTTTCATAAACTGCTTTATGAGTTTTGTATGATTGTTCCCTCAGTCCTCTTATTGGCATTGGCAGAAGAGGGTCAACAGAACAAGGCATTCCACCGGATTCAAGAAAAAGTACCTCATTTTCAAGGCCGTCATCACTCAAAAGAGCTACATATCCGGAAACTGCACCAGTAGTCTGACAGCAAAAATCAAAAATAGCTCTTGCAGATTCTTTGAATGTTTTTTTTTCTAAAATGGTTTTGCTTGCCTTAATAAGTGTGCTTAGTTTTGTTTCAGCTGAAATTTTTGAAGGCATTAAATCAATTTCCCTTATATTAAGAATGAATATTAAAAGTTTATATAATATAAGATATTTTTGACCCAAAGTCATTTTTTATTTTTCAGCTTTTTCCCGCTCATCAAGTTCAATTCCCATGTTTTGTGCACGTTTTATCCATTGTTTTCTTGCAAGTACCCTCATATCAACAGCATTGTCTGTTTCATCAACTATTTCCATTCCCATGAGAGTTTCAATTATATCCTCTAGTGTGACAACACCTTCAGTGCTTCCATGTTCACTTACAATAACTGCAATTTGATGGCGGTTTTTTAAAAAATCTTCAAATAATACAGCAAGAGATACAGTCTCTGGAACAGCAGGAATTTTTCTTTTTAAAACACTTAATTTTTCTTCCCCTTTTTTTTCTGCTGCAAAAATAAGGATATCATCTTTTAAAACAAATCCTGTAATATCATCAACTCCAGAGGAAAAAATAGGGATTCTTGAAAAGGGCTGCTTTGAAACTTTTGAAGCTGCTTCAGATATTTTTATATTTTCTTTTAAAGCAAGCATTACTGTTCTTGGAGTCATAATGTCTGCTGCCTTTAAAGAGTGAAAGCAGAAAAGATTTTTTATTATGATTGATTCTTTTTTGTCAAGTTCTCCTGAATGTTCTCCAGCAGCAGCCATTGCAATAAATTCTTCCTTGTTGAATATAGTTTCTTTTTTGCCGCCGGAAATAAGTTTTGTAATTTTTTCAGATATCCAGACAAGTGGGTATAAAATTATGATAAGACTCTTTATAAAAATTGAAGCCGGCCAAACAAGGCTTTTCCAATAAACTGCTCCAATTGTTTTTGGAATTATTTCAGAAAAAAAAAGAATCATAAATGTCATTGCTGCTGAAAAAACACCAAACCATGCATCTCCAAAAACTGAAGTTGCCTTTGCACCTGCTCCAATTGCTCCAATTGTGTGTGCTATTGTGTTAAGAGTCAGAATTGAAGCAAGTGAACTGTCAATTTTGTCCTGCTTGATTTGTTTGAGAATGGAAAAAAGTTTTTTGTTTTTTTGTTTTTTACCTTCAATGTATGAAGGGGTAATGCTTAAAAGTACAGCTTCTGCAATAGAGCAGAGAAATGAAAAGATAAGAGCAAGAAGAATGTAAATTATTAAAATTATAAAATCTGCCTTATAATTGCTTCCTAATTGCGGTTGTGATGCATTAGCTGATAAGGGCGTAAGAAAAATAGCCAGAAAGAACAGGTCTTGAATTGATTTCATGTTTGATTTCCCATTTTTGTTGCCGGTAATATTTAAATTTGGTTTGAATTATATATTTGGTGAATGAGAACAGTTTTTTTGGCCGTTTTGTTCAGCGGCTAATTATTTTATAAATTTTTATATATTAAAAATGCTTTGTAAAATCAAAAATTAATTTAGATGTTTTTAGGTTAAGTGAAATTTTTTTAAAATTTATGTTTTTAGTTTACTCTTTTTTATGTTTTGTAATGTATAAAGTGCTGATTGTATTTTTTAGCTGATGAACAAATATTGAGTATTAGGTTATGAATAAAAAATTAAATATAACAAATGAAATGTATGTTTTTATGGACACGGTTTATAACCCTGTTCTTGCTATTGATATGACCGGAGCTATAGTTTTCTGCAATAAAGCAATGGAGGCAGTTACTGGCTTTTCAAGAAGATCCATTGAAGGCCAGCATATAAGTGATGTTGTTCAGTTTTCAGAGCTTGATAAAATACTTAAAACTGGAAAGATTGAATCAGCAAGAAAAGTTATAATAAATGAAAAAGTTTTTATTTCAAACCGAAGCCCGGTTAAAATAGGCGGTGAAATTGTGGGAGCAATAGCTGTTCTTCAGGATATTTCAGACCTTGAACTTATTTCGTCTGAGCTTGAAAATACCAAAATGCTTACAGAAGAACTTCAGGCTATAATAGAATCTTCTTTTGACGGTATTTATGTGACTGACGGCAGTGCAAGGACAATAAGGGTCAATAATGCCTATGAAAGACTCACAGGTCTTAAAAGGGAAGAAGTTATTGGGAAAACAATGAATGATCTTATAAATAAAGGCTATTATAACGATTCGGTTACTTTGAGAGTCCTTGAGACAGGAAAGCCTGAAACTCTTATTCAGAAGATTAAAACAGGTAAAACAGTTATGGTAACAGGCACTCCAATTCTCAATAAAAAAGGAGATATAAGACTTGTTGTAACAAATGTAAGGGATGTAACAGAACTTCATAGTCTTCAGACAGAGTTAGAAAAAATGGAGGATCTCCAGACTCGTTATATAACTGAAATTACAGAACTTAAAGGTCAGATAGAAGGAAACGAAAATTATATTTTGCGTTCTAAAAAGATGAAGGAAGTTTATGAGCTTGCTTTAAGGCTTGCCAGAGTTGATTCTACTGTTGTTATCCAGGGAGAGTCTGGTGCAGGAAAAGAAGTTATTGCAAATGTTATTCATGCAAACAGCCGACGAAAGGATAAACCTTTTCTTAAGATAAGCTGTGCAGCTATTCCAGATAATCTTCTTGAATCAGAGCTTTTTGGATATTCTCCGGGAGCATTTACAGGAGCAAATAAAAATGGAAAACCTGGCCTTTTTGAAATGGCTGATAAGGGTACAGTGCTGCTTGATGAAATTGGAGAACTTCCCCTTGGTCTGCAGGCAAAGCTTTTAAGAGTTATTCAGGAAAAGGAATGTATGAGGGTAGGAAGCAGTATATCAACTCCAGTTGATGTAAGAATTATTGCTGCTACAAATAGAAATTTAAAGGATATGGTAAAAAACAGGGAGTTTAGAAAGGATCTTTTTTTTAGGCTGAATGTTGTTCCTGTTTTTGTTCCTCCTTTAAGAGAAAGAAAAGAATGTCTTGTGTTTTTTGTTAAGTATTTTCTTGAGCGTTATAATAAAAAATATGATTTTTCAAAAAGAGTTGACCCTTCACTTATAGATATTTTTTATGATTATGACTGGCCTGGAAATGTCAGAGAGCTTGAAAATATTATAGAAAGGATGGTTGTTGTAAGCACAGGCGATATTTTAGACGAAACCTGCCTGCCTTCGGGATTTATGGCTGATAAAAAAAATTCTAATAAAACAGATTTTGGGAATAAATCTTTTAAGGAGCTTATTGAAGAATATGAAAAGGAAATAATTGAAGTTTCAATTCAAAAAGAAAAAAGCACACGAAAAGCAGCTGCAGCTCTTGGAATTAATCAGTCTACTGTAGTTAGGAAAATGAAAAAATATGATATATCGCCTTTAGCAGGTGATATTGATGTCTAGATGCATCGATGCTTAAATGCATCAAAATAGGTGTTAGCTTTAAATAAAGGAAGTTACGGTTTAAATTATTTTTATGATGCATAAATGCATCGGTTTGTGATCTTGTCTTATCTTAAAATATCCTTTTTTTCTCCCCCTAATAAATTTATTTTATTTATTTAATGATCTGATTTTAAAAGGTTTTATTCCTTAGATTTCTATTGTTGGCTGTCAGTTTTTTATAATTTTATAATTTAGGCACCTTTATTGCTTGTACGCTTCAAAGTGCTAAATAGTATATATTTGTGTATAAAAATAAAATAAAGGAGAGAAAATTATGTTAATGACAGCCGCACAATACGAAGAAAGCCTTAGAAAGCTTGATCTTAAGGTGTACATGTTTGGCAAAAGAATTGAAAATGTTGTAGATGATCCAATTATCCGTCCTTCAATGAATGCAGTTGCAGCAACCTATGAATTTGCACATAAGCCTGAATATGAAGATCTAATGACTGCAACCTCACATATTACAGGTAAAAAAATTAATCGCTTCTGCCACATTCATCAAAACACACAAGACCTTGTAAAAAAAACAAAGATGGGCAGGCTTCTAGGTTCCAAAACAGGATGCTGTTTTCAGCGCTGTGTTGGTATGGATGCTATGAATGCTCTTTCAATCACAACTTATAATATTGATGAAAAATACGGTACTTCCTATTATAAAAATTTTCTTAAGTATCTTGAATATGTACAGGAAAACGATCTGACATGCGATGGAGCAATGACCGATCCAAAAGGAGACAGATCGCTTCCTCCTCATAAACAGCCTGATCCAGATATGTTTATGCATGTTGTAGAAGAAACAGA
Organism: Desulforegulaceae bacterium; assembly: GCA_034007295.1. Classification (GTDB taxonomy): domain Bacteria; phylum Desulfobacterota; class Desulfobacteria; order Desulfobacterales; family JACKCP01; genus JACKCP01. The sequence goes on from JAVERC010000008.1 coordinate 21,130, forward strand.
AGACGGAATAATTGTTTCAGGTGCAAAGGCTCATCAGACAGGTGCTGTAAACTCCCATGAAATTATAATTATGCCTACCATTTCCATGCGTGAAGAAGACAAGGATTATGCAATTTCATTTGCAGTTCCAAGTGACACTGAAGGAATAACCTACATAATGGGCCGTCAGTCATGCGACTTGAGAAAGCTTGAATCAGGAACAATTGACAGAGGAAATCAGTATTACGGAGGACATGAGGCTCTTGTTGTATTTGACAGGGTTTTTGTTCCAAAAGACAGAATTTTCATGCTCAGGGAACACGAATTTGCAGGACAGCTTGTTGAGCAGTTTGCTTCATATCACCGCCAGAGCTATGCATGTAAAGCCGGAGTAGGTGATGTACTTATAGGGGCTGCACAGACAATTGCAGAATACAATGGTGCAAACAAGGCTTCCCATGTCAAAGATAAAATCATTGAAATGAACCATTTAAATGAAACCCTTTTCTGTGGTTCTGTTGCTTGTGCTGCTGAAGGCCACAAAGAACCCAGCGGAACATATCTTGTAAATACCCTTCTTGCCAATGTTTGTAAGCAGAATGTAACAAGATTTCCATATGAGATAGCAAGACTTGCCCAGGATATTGCAGGCGGACTTATGGTTACTCTTCCTTCAGAAGCTGACTACAGATCAGAAGAAATTGGTAAATGGATTGAAAAATATTACAAGGCTGACAATACAGTTTCAACTGAAAACAGAATGAGAATATTAAGACTTATAGAAAACATTACTCTTGGAACAGCTGCTGTTGGATATCTTACCGAATCAATGCACGGAGCAGGCTCTCCCCAGGCACAAAGAATTATGATTGCACGCCAGGTCAATCTTAAGGAAAAGCAGGCTGTTGCAAAAAAACTGTGCGGTATAAAAGAGTAGGGTAAATGCTTTTTGCAGGCTTGAAATACTGCGGAGGCTGTTCTCCCATGTTTGACAGGACCGCACTTGTTCTTGAAATAAAGGAAAGGCTTAAGGGTAAAATTGAGTTTGTCCATTATGAAAACCCGGATGCACGACTGATTCTTGTGGTGTGTGGTTGTGAAAGTGCCTGTGTAGATGTTGAGCAGCTTCTAGCAGAAGATGTTTTTATAATTTTTAAGAAAGAGCATGCCGAAGCATTTATAAAAAAAATTGAAAGCATGGATCGGTGATTAAATGGACTGGAAAAAAATTTACAAAGAAAGAATTAAGAGTGCTGATGAGGCAGTCAGCTGCATAAAATCTGGAGACAGGATTGTTGCAGGACATGCAACAGGTTCTCCAGAAGTTTTGCTTGAGGCCCTGACAAGGAATTCACAAGGTTTGGAAGACGTAGAAATTGTTCATATGGTTTCCATGGGTGAATCCATATATTGCCTTCCTGAATATGAGGGGATTTTTCGTCACAGGTCTCTTTTTGCAGGGCCGAAAACAAGAAAGCTTCTTGCTGAAGGAAAAGGAGATTATACACCTTGCCATTTCAGTGAGATTCCTCTTTTGTTCAGAAATGAAGTTTTGCCTGTAGATGCTGCACTTATAACTGTTTCACCTCCTGATAAATCAGGCTATGTAAGTCTTGGAGTTTCAGTTGACTATACAATGGAAGCAGCTTTGAAGGCAAAAACTGTAATTGCTGAAGTAACTTCTCAAATGCCTGCCACATGCGGATATTCATTTCTCCATGTAAGCCAGATAGATCATTTTGTTGAATCAGATGGTCCGATAATTGAACTTGCTCCTCCAAAAATAGGTGATATTGAAAAAGCCATAGGTGAAAATGTTGCAAAGCTTATTAAAGACGGCGACTGTCTTCAGCTTGGAATAGGAGCCATACCTGACGCTACCCTTACTTTTCTTACAGAAAAAAAAGACCTTGGTATCCATTCTGAAATGGTTTCGGACGGAGTCATGCACCTTGTAGAAAAAGGGGTTATAAATGGAAGAAAAAAGAATTTTCATCCAGGGAAAATAGTGATCTGTTTTGCTATGGGTTCAAAAAAGTTTTACCAGTGGCTAGATAACAACTCCATGATTGAAATGTATCCTGTAGATTATTCAAATGATCCTTTTCTTATAGCTAAAAACGACAATATGGTTTCAATAAATTCTGCTATTTCTGTTGATCTTCTTGGGCAGGTTGCCGCTGATACACTTGGCAGTGTTCAGTTCAGCGGAGTAGGCGGTCAGGTGGACTTTGTAAGAGGTGCCAAATTGTCAAAAGGCGGAAGAAGCATTATTGCACTTCCCTCAACAGCTGCAAAGGGAACAAAATCAAGAATTGTGTCTGCTCTTGAGCCTGGACAGGCTGTTACTACTTCAAGAAATGATGTTGATTATATTGTTACGGAATTTGGAATTGCACATCTTGGAGGCCACTCTGTAAGAGAGAGGGCAAACGCACTTATTAAAGTCGCACATCCTGATTTCAGAGAGGGGCTTGAAAAGGAATTTGAAAAATTATTTTACAAACTTAATTAAAATGAATCCTGGTCGTTTTGATTTACAGGTGAGTCGTTTGAAATAAATATTTTTAAAATTAAATGATTAAGTTTTTTGTATATATTTGTATATATTATAACTTATGGTAGTGTTTTCTTTAAATTCAGAAAGCACACTCCAAACGGTTTAACTACTGGTTTGTTTGAAGTTTAAAATCAGTCTTCCTATGAGGAGAAAGTTTGTTATGAAAAGTAAAAGAGAATATGGAAAAATTCAGCCGGGTATAAAAATGGGTAAATTGAGACTGCGTCTTCCATTTATCCATTATAATTTTGAAATTTCGGATTATCTTCAGGGAATTCTTATGTGTACTGTTTGTCTTGGAATTATCCCTGTTCTGACAGCAAAGCTTGGAATGAGCTATGAAGTTGCTCTTGCAATAGTAATTATAAACGGCAGTCTTTATCTTGCTCATGTTACATTTGGAGACCCTGTTGTTCCAGGATGGGTTACTCCTGCTGTTCCTTTGCTTATTGTATATGTTGAGGGATTTGCCCCTGGAGTTGAGAGAATGCAGGCTCTTATTGCCTTTGAATTGTTATTTGGAGCATTTTGTCTAACAATCGGGGTTTCGGGTCTTGCCAAAAAGGTAATATCCTTTATTCCAAATGCTGTTCAATCGGCAATTCTTATTGGAGCAGGATTTTCTGCTGTTATGCTTATTTTTAAACCAGGAGAAGGACTTAAAAGCTTTGATGCCTATCCATGGACAATAACAATTTGTGTTGGGCTTGCATTTTATCTTCTTTTTTCAGATCATTTTAAAACGCTCAGGAAAAAGAATAAGCTTTTTTTTGCTATATCAAACCTTGGAATGATGCCTGCTCTTGCTCTTGCAATATTTGTAGGGCCTATGTTTGGGGAAGTTCCATGGCCTACATATGATTCAACTATTTTTACACGTCCTGATTTTGCAGGACTTTTCAGAGATTTTACAATGTTTGGGAATATTCCTGTCCCTCCCCTTAAACTTTTTATTGCTTCAATTCCAATGGTTTTAAGTGCTTATATTGTAATCTTTGGTGATGTTCTTCAAAGTCAAGCCCTTATTGAAGATGCACAAAAATACAGGCCTGATGAAGATATTGACTACAGTCCTGATAGAGCACACATTATTTTTGGTGCAAGAAATATGATTATGAGTGTAGTTGGGCCTGATATTTCTATGTGTGGTCCTTTGTGGGCTGCCATGCAGGTTGTTGTCTGCGAAAGATACAAGCATGGACCTGAAGCAATGGAATCTCTTACCGGAGGTGCAGCCTCATTTCGTCTGGGAACATGGACAGGATATTTTCTTGCACCTGTAACAGCAACTGTAAAACCAATACTTGGAATTGGTCTTGCCTCTACAATGCTTGTTCAGGGATATGTAAGTGTAAGAATAGGTGTTCTTAAATCAAAGTCTTTTAATGATCTTGGAATAGCGGGCGTTGCTGGAGCAGTCCTTGCTACAAGAGGAGCAGCCTGGGGACTTGCAGTTTCAATATTTCTTTGTGCACTTGTTTATCTTGGCACATCAAGAGAAAATCTTTACAGGGAAGCAGAGCCTGTTTTTCCGGGTAATCTACCATCTATGCCTCAAGAAAAGGATAAAACTATTCATTTAGGCAAAAAATCAGGAACTATTGAGAATAACTCCAGGTTAAAGGCAGACTTTGCTGCAGAACCTGCTGAATAACCGTTTAAAGCCTTATTTACCTCCCCCAGTTATAAATAAGAGAAACAGCATCTCCCTAATGGGAGGTGCTGTTTCATTAACAAAAGTATTATAAAGTATCAATTTGAAGTTTAATTTGATTTGGTTTAAGAGTTAGATTTTTTGTAACTATTCAGATTAAAGCTCAATAATTACAAATTTTTATTCAATATCTGAAATTAGGAGATTTAAAGAAATGGCCTATATTCATAAATATTTTGAAAATGGTGATAAAAAACTTTTAAAACAGATTGTAATTCTAATTTTTATAGCTTTATTTCTTGGCTTTTTCATGGCAGTGACATCCGATGATTTAAGATCTGAATGGCTTTTTATTCTTGGAGCAGCATGCTTTGTCACAATTGTTTTTCTGGTGATTTCATTCAGGACAAACCCTCTTGGATGGATAAAGCTTACTGCAAAGAAAAAATTTGAAAAAATTGAAAATTCATCTGAAAAGATAAATACAGTACTTGAAACCCTTGATAACAGGTGTTTTGTTTTTACCTGGCTTATTATGGAATTTTTTCAGATAGATCATCTTGTAATAACTCCAAAGGGCGTTTTTGTTATTGCTGCTGTAGAAGACGGGAACTTCACCATTGAAAATGAGGTTCTGTCAAATATGGAAGGAAGCCTTGAAAAACAATGCACAAAATTGTGGCGTGTGTGCAATATGATTAATATTTTATTTAAAAAAGGATTCAATACTCATTTGATGCCTGTTCCGGTTATTGCTTCAACTGAGGCTGAATTTGTAAATATTAATAATTTCAAAGGCATTTATATTATGCCTTCATCTGAACTTGGCAGCTTTATATCTCGTAAAAAGGATACCCTTGATGAAAAAAAAGCAGCTGGGTTTGCTAGGTTTGTTGCAGAGCGTTATATTTTCAGAGAAGGAAATCCAAAACAAAAATAGATTTTTTTAAATTTTAAATTTTTCCACCATTTTACTTAGGTTGTTTGCAAGAACATTAAGTTCCTTTGCACTGTCCATAACTTGCCTGCTACCAGACTGAATATTTTCTACAGCATAGTTTACAGCTTCAATGTCTTCTGTAACAGTTTCTGAAATTATAGATGTTTTGTTTATGCTTTTATTAATTTCCTCAAGACCTTCCCCTGCCTGGGCAACATTTCCAGAAACTTCACTTACTGCGGCAGACTGTTCTTCAATTGCTGACGCAACAGATATTACAATAGAATCGATTTTGTATATAGTTTCAAGGATATGCTCAATTGCATCTGTTGATTCCTTTGTTGTTTTTTGGACACCGGAAATTTTTGAATTTATTTCCTTTGTAGCCTTTGCTGTCTGTTCTGCAAGGGTTTTTATTTCAGAGGCAACAACTGCAAAACCTTTGCCTGCTTCTCCTGCCCTTGCTGCTTCTATTGTCGCATTAAGAGCTAAAAGGTTTGTCTGATCAGAAATATCTGAAATTGCTTCTGTTACTTTGCTTATGTCCATGGCAGCTTCATTAAGTTCCCTGACTTTGGCTGAAACATTTTGAGCTTTTTCAACTGCATCAGAAGTTGTTCGGCTGCCTTGTGAAGTGTTTTTTGAAACTTCGCTTATTGTTGCAGTCATTTCCTCAGCTGCTGTAACAATTATTCTTATATTTGAAGAAGCCTGTTCTGTAGCTGCTGCAACGCTGTTCATATTGGAACTCATTTCAGCAGATGTTTTGGAAACTTTATGAGATTTTTCTGCTGTCTGGCCGGAGCTTGCTGAAATTTCCTCAGAAGCATGGGTAAGGTCTGATGAGGAACTATTGAGTGTTTTGGTGTTTGATATAATTTTTCTAAACATTTCCCTTAAATTTTCAGACATGGAATTAAGAGCTTCAATGAGAATTCCTGCTTCATCTTTTCTGTGAAGTCTTATTCTTTGGGTAAGATCACCTTTAGACATGTTATTTGCAAAACCAACAGCTTCAAGAATAGGCCCTCTGATGGAAACAGTAATTGCAGTTCCAAGTAAAATACTCAAAATTATTCCTGCAAAAAGTAAGATTCCAATTACAAATCTTGACTTGTTTCCCTTAGCTGCAATTGTTTCAGCATCGTTTTCCATGAGCTTTATTGCAGAATTAAGAATTAGGTCTACATTTGATTCAAAATCATAGATATTTTGCTTAAGGCTTTCCATCATTTGATTGGCCTGCTGGGGAGTAATATCTTTTTGATTGAGTATTTTTTGTGAAAGGTAAATAAAGCCTTTATTGTATTTTAGATAAGACTCTAGGGCATTGTGTGCAGATGTTTCTGCTTCGGAGATAAGATAATCGTTTTTTTCAATATCTGAAATAATATTTTTCATGAGAGGTTTTGTTTTTTCAGCAGCTTTTTTAAATCTTTCAATATATTTAAGCTGGGCATGAGTGTCTCCAATATTTAGGAAAAAATCTTTTTCAAATCTTCTGTGCTGGAGAGCAAAAATTTTTAAGTCTTCTGCTTCAATGAGAAATCTGAGGTTTGCTTTTACCATAATGTCAACATCACTAATTGTACTTGAAATTCGGAAAAAACCAATGGAGCCTATAATTATGATTATAAAAGATGCCAGGCCAAAACCGAAAATAAGTTTTTTTCCGATTGATATGTTCCTAAACCATTTAATTAATTTCATTGTGACCCCTTGAATTATATTTTTGATCTTGGATAGTTTAAATATTTTTTAATAAAAAAATACTATGCAATGCTCAATTCAGGTATGAATAAGGTTTTCATTAAAAATATACAAAAAGCTTTATTCTGGCTTGCAGTTTTTATCCTTAACAGGAAGAAAATTTGAAATGCTTGATTTATTTTTAATTTTACGTCTAAAAAAAAGTTTGTAAATTATTATTTTAATAATGATTATTAATTTTTGGAAAAAGGCTTTTATTTCCCATGATCAAAAGAATTGCCATTTATTTCAGATACAATATATTTGTCTCTGAGTTTTATTGTCTTGCCGGCAATAAAGGCATCAGGTATTTCTAGTTTGATTTTTTTAAAGTCTGATTTTGAGCAAGTGAAAAGAAGTTCATAATCTTCTCCTCCTGAAATAACATATTCCAAGGGATTTTTATTGAAACGGGTACAAAATTTATGAAGTTCAGGATGAATTGATATAGTTGAGCTGTCAATAAAAGCAGTCAATCTAGAAGCCTTTGCAATATGGGATAAATCTCCAAAAAGTCCGTCGCTTATATCTGTTACACAACAGATTTTAAAAGTTTCAAGAATTTTTGCTTCATTAAATTTGGGTTTTGGTTTTTTAAATGAATTTATTAAAAAATCAAAACCTTCAATATTTTTTTCAAGTATTTCAAGCCCAGCTTTGGAAAGGCCCAGAAATCCTGTTGAACAGATAAGATCACCTTCTTTTGCCTCTGATCTTTTTGGAAAAATTTCACTTCCTTCACCAATGGCAAAAAGGTCAATGCTGAGTTTTTCCGAAGAAGAAATGTTTCCTCCTCCTATTGAGCAGTTGTATATTGAAAGATTTTCATCAATTCCCCTGTAAAGCTCTAAAACATCCTCGTCTGAAACATATTCAGGAAGGCCAAGATTTATGAAAACGGATACAGGTTTTGCATAGGATGCAGCAAGATCGCTCAGGCAGACTGATACAGCCTTGAATCCAATTTCATGAAAGCTCTGCCATGAAAGTCTGAAATGAATATCTTCCCTTTGGGTGTCAGTTGAGATTACAGGGCTTTTCATGCCAAATAAAAGTGCAGCATCATCACCTGCACTTATTTTTAAATTTTTATTAAAGGAATCAAATCTGCAAAGTTTTTTTATCAGTTCAAATTCATTTTTCCATTTTTCCCTGATTTGAGGCAGGCTGATTTTTAGAGCAGAAGAAAGATGTTTTGAAGCCTCATAAATACTGCTTTCTCCTGTCACAGCACTGATAACACATATTCCCAAGGCTCCAGTCTCAATAACTGAGTTGCAGTTTTTAATGTTTATTCCGCCAATTCCAACAACAGGCAGAGTTGTTTTGGAGGTGATTTTTGATACAAAACCAAGCCCGCAGGCTTTTTTTGCATCTTTTTTTGTATTAGTGGGAAATACAGGCCCAAGTCCAATATAATCGCATTGTGAAAAATCAGTGTTTTCAAATTCGTATAAATCCGAAATCGAAATGCCGATTATTTTATTTTTTCCAATAATGTTTCTTGCACTAAAAGGTGAAAAATCATCTTGGCCAAGATGAATTCCGTCTGCATCAACAGCTTTAGCAAGTAAAATATTATCATTTATAATAAATGGAATTTTATTGAGCTTTAAAAATTTTTTTATTTCATAGACTTCATCAATATGGCCTGGCAAAAAATTTTTATTTCTGTACTGAACAATTGTAGCACCACCCAAAACAGCCTCTTTTACCTGATCAAGCATGGATATATTTGTGTTCTGGTGGTCTGTAATAAAATAAAATTTTAAATGTTTTTTTAAATTTTTTTTATACATTGAATCTTAAATGCCATTGTCTGAATATATCAAGATGATTCCCGCCGTAACCTGCAAGCATTTTTTCTACTTTTTCCGGAGTTTTTTCTTTTTCAAGATTGTTTGGGTTTTTTGAAAAAAATTTGTCAGCATAGCAGATTATCTGTTCTTCAAGAGTAACCGGTATCATATCTTTTAAGGGTAGGGGGAGTTTTTTTTCTATTATTTCTTCTCTGGTAATGCCTGTTCCTGTGTGTCTTTCACAGATAAGTGCATGCTTTGGAAGTCCTTCTTCCTCAAGCATTTTTTTTCCTAGAATTCCATGACATATATAAGGATGATTTCCATTGCATCCAATATCCGGAGCATGGGTGTAAATCATTCCTATGTCATGAAGCATTGAGCCCTCAAACAAAAGGTCCTTATCTGTTTTTTCACTTAAATTAGAGGCAATTTTAAGTGCTTTTTCTGCAACAAGCCTGCTGTGTATCAAAAGCACTTGTTTTGCCTTTTCATTATTTTGATAATATTTGTCTATTATTTTAAATATATCCATATTAAAGCCTATGAAGATGCTGAAAAAAGTGCAGCTTCAATAAAATTGTCAAGATCTCCGTCTAAAACTGCCTGGGAGTTTCCTGTTTCCTGGCCTGTTCTGTGATCTTTTATCATTTGATAAGGATGAAGAATATATGAGCGTATCTGGCTTCCCCATGCAATATCATCCTTGCCGTCATGGAGTTCCTGGAGTTTTTCATCCTGTTTTTGCTTTTCAAGCTGATACAGCCTTGATTTTATAACACTCATGCAGATGTCTTTGTTTCTATGCTGTGATTTTTCCTGCTGACACTGGGCAACAATACCTGTTGGTATATGTGTAATTCTTACAGCAGAACTTGTTTTGTTAACATGCTGTCCGCCGGCACCGCTTGCCCTGAATACATCTATTCTTAAATCTTTTTCCTCAATTTCAATGTTTATTTCCCTCTCAATTTCAGGATACACAAAAACTGAGGCAAAGGATGTCTGTCTTTTTCCGTTGGCATTGAAGGGAGAAATCCTTACAAGTCTGTGCACTCCGTTTTCCGTTTTGAGATATCCAAATGCATAATCTCCTTTTACAGAAAAAGTAACGCTTTTTATACCTGCCTCATCTCCTGGCTGGAGGTCAATAATTCCGGTTTTATAACCTCTTGATTCACACCATCTCAAATACATTCTGAACAGCATTTCAGACCAGTCCTGTGCTTCTGTTCCTCCTGCACCTGCATTTATTGATAAAATTGCACTGCATGTGTCGTCTTCACCGTTGAGCATTAGCTGTAGTGAAAATTTATGTATTTGTTTTTCAAGGGATAAAAGATCTTTTTCAATGTCCTTTATCACTGATTCGTCATTCTCTTCTGAAGCAAGTTCAAGAAGCTCATCATTTTCAAGGATAGAGTTTTTAAGATTTTTAAAGAGATCCAGCTTGTCTTTAAGTGCAGTTCTCTCTTTTAATACTGGAGCTGCTCCATCTGGATTGTCCCAGAAGTCAGGCCTTGAAATCTGTGCTTCAATTTCTTCTAATCTGAATTCAATTGAAGCCGGGTCAAAGACACTCCTTGATCTGATTTAGTCTTTTGTCGCATTCTGAAATAATCTGTTTTAATTCTGCACTCATTTTAATTCTCCTTTTTTATTTTTTTTGCGTTTTAAATAAACCAAAAAGCCATGGGATAATAGCACAAATGTGCAAGTATATGCAAAAAAATCTCCATATTTTGTATATATAGTTTTTTCTTCAATCAGAGGAACATTTTCAATAATTGTTTTTGTTTCAAAAAGTCCTGTTTTTGAAATGATTTCACCTGTTGGAAGAATATGTGCAGAAATTCCAGTGTTTGCACATCTTGCAACGGTTCTTTTGTTTTCAACTGCTCTAAGTACTGAAATTGCAAGATGCTGATGAGGACCTGCTGTTTTTCCAAACCATGCATCATTTGTAAGATTTATTATAATATTTGCACCGTTTTTAACCTGGTCTTTTACAAGCCCTGGAAAAATTATTTCAAAGCAAATTTTTACACCAGCTCTTATTTTATTGTGATCAAAGGTCAAATTTGTTTTGCCAGGATTGAATTCTCCTGAAGGAACAATAAATTTTGAAAAAAAAGGGAAGTATTTTTTTAGGGGAATATATTCTCCAAAAGGAACAAGATGGATTTTGTCATAAAAATTAAATTGATTGTTTTCAAGGGGAAAGAGCTGTGCTCTGTTTTTTAATATATAGCCGGAATTTTGATTTTTTATATCAAGAAATCCTATAATCAGGTTTCCGTATTTTTGTGCAAATTCATCAATTGAATATAAAATTTTATTATCTAGAAAAATGGGGTAGGGAATTGCTGTTTCAGGCCATATTGCAAGGTCAAATTTTTCAGTCACTGTTTTTGTAAGTTCGAAATGCTTTTCAAGCATAGATTTTACATTATTTCCATGTTTTTTTTCGGGTAAAATATTAGCCTGTACAAGAGCTGTTTTTATATGTTCAGATTTGCTTATTAGTTGTTTTGTGTTTTTTAAATTTTTATTTCCGTACAAGGCTATAAAAATTGTTATTGAAGCTGTTAAAAGGCAAATTATAATATTTTTTGGGGCTGTTAAATTTTTTTTTTGAAATGCAGAATTGAGCAGAATAAAAAGTGCACAATTTATTAATACTATATAAAAGGTAATGCCATAAACTCCGGTGATTGAAGAAATTTGTACAAGAGATAAATTTTTAAATTGTGAATATCCTGCAAAAACCCATGGAAATCCTGAAAAAAGAAAAGATGAAAAAAAGTCAAGGCTTGTCCATAGAGCAGGAATTAAAAAAAGTGATAAAATTGGTTTTTTTTCAGTATCAGGAAAGAGAATGCTGAAAATACCTGTATAAATGCCAAGGTAAAATCCAAGAAGTACAATTGCAGCAAAGGATGAAACAATTGGAAGTCCCCCATAGTTTGATATGGTTGGAACAAGCCAGATTAATGATGATGTGTAAATTATTGTGCCTGCAATAAGGCCTGTTTTAAATTTTTTTTTAGAGGCTGTGATTATTGTAAATAAAGGAATAAGAGAAAACCAGATTAAAAATTCAAAGCCATATCCGGAAAATGAAAGTGTGAAAAGAACTGCTGAAAAGAAAAAGTAAAATAGATATTTTGCAATAGTCTTCATTGATATGCAAACCTTTCTGCAATGCAATTAACCTTGAAATTTAAAGATTAATTGTGATATATAGAAAAAGATTACTTAGCACAATAAAATTTATTTTGCACCGCATTATACATTCCTTCTTTATGAATATTTCAGGTATATGGAGAAAAATATGAGCGAGATAATAAAAAATGATGATCATGTCCTTGTAAAGCCAGGTACTGATATTGTCGCATCAATGGCTGAAGGCTTCAGAAGCGAGTTGCAGAAAATTATTGAAGAAGAAGGCAAAGACATAATTATAGATATGGACGGAGTAGAAATGGTAGACTCTGTTGGTATCGGAGTTATTATTGCCACCCACAATACTCTTGGCAAGATCGAAAAAAAACTCAAGGTTATAAATATTATGAAAGATATTCATAGTCTTTTTACTACAATGAGACTTGACAGACATTTTGTGATAGAAAGCCACTAATCTTATTTTTAAAAACAAAAAAGCAGACTTTATTAAAAAGCCTGCTTTTTTTGGTCGGGGCGGCAGGATTCGAACCTGCGACACCTTGGTCCCAAACCAAGTGCGCTGCCAGACTGCGCTACGCCCCGTTTCATAAGAACGTCAATCAACTATCATTCTTTTTTTTTAATTACAAGAGAAAAATTAAAAATTATTTAAATTTTTTTAGTTGTGTGGATTTTTCCCAAAAAAATCAGTTATTCCTTTTGAAATAGAGTCTGCAATGTCATTTATATAATCAGGTGATTTCATTATTATAGATTGTGAGGCAGAGTTAAGGTTCCCTGTTTCAACTAGTACAAATGGCATAAGAAGGTTTGATGCAATATTGAAATAAGCATTTATGACCAGTACTTTTTTATTTTTTAATTCAAATTGTTTTTGAATGGCATACCATGGTTTTTTTTTAGTAAGGATGTCTTCTGTATTCTCATTGTATCCAATAAAAATATTGTTATTAACTGTTTGGTTAAAGGTAGAGCCTGAATGAATTGATAAAAAGAGTTTATGATTACCTGAGTTTGCAATGTCCACTCTTTGTGTATCTGACATGGAGTAATCAGATGTTCTTGTAAGTGTTACCTTAAAGTTGCTGCTAAGCTTGTTTTTTATTGCAAAGGCAAGGTAGAGATTAAAATTTTTTTCTTCTAGATTGGAAACTGATTTGGCACCTTTATCATTACCGCCGTGGCCTGGGTCAATAATTATACTGATTTTAGAATTTGAAAAATTTGGCTCAAAGCAATAGGCACATAAGTGAGGCGATAATAAAAAAATAAAAAAAAAGAGCAATTTCGGTATATTCGAGGTTTTTTTTAAGTTCATTTTTCTTGACACCCGGTGTTTTAGGTATTAATTTCACCTATTTTATGGTATTAAAACAATCTGTATTTAATGCTCATTTATGATAATTTTTTTTTATAGTCAAACAATATTGACTTTTTTGGCTTTATGGTTTTAATTTAAGAATTTGCCCTGAGCATAAGGCTTTGGGCTTTTTAATTTATGTTATTTATGTCTTTAAAGTAAAATTTTGAAGGAAGGAAGAATATGCAGGTATCAGTGGAAGACCACAGCTCAGTAAAAAAGACCCTCCACATTGAAATATCGGAAGATGAAGTCAAAAAGGAGATGGACAGTGCATATGCAGATTTACGCAAAAATGTTAAGATAAACGGCTTTAGAACAGGCAAGGCACCTCGCTCAGTTCTTGAAGCAAAATTTGGCAAGGATGTTAATGAGGATGTGATTTCAACTCTTGTACAAAGAGGTTTTGTCGAAGCAGCACAAGATAATGATTTTGCAATAATTGGTCAGCCTGAATTTAAAAATGTTGATACTTTTGACGGAAAAAGTGCTTATAAATTTGATATAGTAATTAATGTAAAACCTGAGATTAAAGATATTGATTTTAAGGGTCTTGAACTTAAAAAGCCAAAATATGAATTTAGTGAAGAAGAAGTAGATATGCAGCTTGAAATGCTTCGGAGAAACCTGGCAAAAAAAGTTCCTGTTACAGACGACAGAGAATCTGCTGAGGGTGATCTTGTAGAAGTTAATGTAAATGGGAAAATTGATGGAGAAGTTGCAGCACCTTTTGACGGTATATCAGGCAGAAGGTACAGGCTTGGCAATAAACTTTTTTCAGAAGGGTTTGATAAGGAAGTCACTGGCATGAAAACAGGTCAATCAAAAAGTTTTGATGTTGTTTTCCCAGAAGATTATCATACAGATGCAGTTAAAGGCAAAACTGTTTCAATGGATGTTGAACTGGTATCTATTCTTGAAGAGGAGCTTCCTGATCTAGATGATAATTTTGCAAAAGATTTAGGTAATTTTAATACTCTTGAAGATATTAAAAATGAAATAAGATCAAATCTTAAGCAGGGTTATGAAAAAAGAAGTGAGCAGGAACTAAACGAGCAGGTTTTTGATCAACTAATAAAAAAAGTTGAGTTTGAACTTCCTGAAATGCTTGTTAATATGGAGCTTGAACAGATAATAAATGAAGCAGAAAGATCTTTTCAGGCAAATGGAACTAGTCTTGAGCAGATAGGCAAGACAAGGGACAGTTTAAGAGAAGATTATAAGGGAGTTGCAGAAGATCAGGTAAGAAGACATCTTATTCTTGATGCTGTTGTGAATCAGGAAAATCTTCAGATATCAGATCAGGAATTAGAAGAAGGTTTTGAGGATCTAGCATCCAATTTTAACCAGTCCGCAGATTTTATAAGGGGTTTTTACAATGAGAATCCTGATAAACTTGATCTTTTTAAGCATACCCTTCTTGAAAAAAAGGCTCTTAAACTTATAATTGAGAGTAACGACGTTTCTGAGTATCTACCTTCTGAATCACAAGAAGGTAAAGAAGCAGAAGAAAATGTTTCTGAAGAATAATTTAATCAAGGAGGCTTTATTGTGCCATTGATACCTATGGTGGTTGAGCAGAGCAGCAGGGGAGAACGTGCGTATGATATTTATTCACGCCTTTTAAAGGACAGGATAATTTTTCTTGGTTCTGCAATAAATGAAGAAGTAGCTAATCTGGTTGTAGCTCAGCTTCTTTTTCTTGAGTCTGAAGATCCTGAAAAAGAAATAAATATTTATATTAATTCACCCGGAGGAATGGTTACTGCCGGTATGGCAATTTATGATACAATGCAGTATATTAAACCTGACGTGGTAACTGTATGTGTTGGGCAGGCAGCAAGTATGGGTGCTTTGCTTTTAGCAGCAGGTGCAGCCGGAAAAAGATATGCCCTGCCTAACTCAAGAATTATGATTCATCAACCTCTTGGAGGAGCTCAGGGCCAGGCTTCGGATATAAGGATTCAGGCTGAAGAAATCATAAGAATAAAACAAAAGCTCAATGAAATTCTGGCTCATCACACAGGTCAGGCATTAGAACAGGTCGAAGTAGATACTGACCGTGATAAGTTCATGGGAGCAAAGGAAGCAAAGGCATACGGTCTGATAGATCATGTGGTGGCAAACAGGGATGATATTTCCGCCATAGCCGAAGCAAAGGAGTAAATATGACAGACCTAAGCGATAATAATGAAAGGCTTTTTTGTTCATTTTGCGGAAAAAGTCAGAAGGAAGTGAAAAAGCTCATTGCAGGTCCTGCTGTATACATTTGTGATGAATGTGTTCAGCTTTGCAGTGAAATTATAGAAGAAGACGGTATCAAAGATGATGAGGAAAATTCCAAAAACCGCTATCTTCTTACTCCTAAAGAAATAACTGAGAAGCTTAATGAGTACGTTATAGAACAGGAAAATGCCAAAAAAATTCTTTCTGTGGCAGTAAGAAACCATTATAAAAGAATTGAAACAGCTGATCAATCTGATGATGATGTCGAAATTCAGAAAAGCAATATCCTTTTAATAGGTCCTACTGGCTGTGGTAAAACACTCCTTGCTCAAACTCTTGCAAGATTTCTTGATGTTCCGTTTACGATTGCTGATGCTACAACTCTTACAGAAGCAGGTTATGTTGGCGAAGATGTTGAAAATATAATTTTGTCGCTTCTTCAAAATGCAGACTATGATGTTGAAAGAGCTGAAAAAGGGATAATCTATATTGATGAAATTGACAAAATTTCACAAAAATCTGACAATCCCTCAATAACAAGGGATGTTTCAGGCGAGGGTGTTCAACAAGCTCTTTTAAAAATTATTGAAGGAACAATTGCAAGTGTACCTCCCAAAGGAGGTCGCAAGCATCCACAGCAGGATTTTGTTAAAGTTGATACCTCAAATATTCTTGTTATCTGCGGCGGTACTTTTAATGGTCTTGAAAAAATAGTTCAACAGAGAATTTCAAGCAAATCTATGGGGTTTGGTGCAACAATTGCTGGTGCTGACAAAAAAGAAAAAAATGAGCTGCTCCAGATGGTCCAGGTTGAAGATCTGGTAAGATTTGGACTTATTCCTGAATTTCTGGGAAGGCTTCCGGTACTTGCAACCCTAGGAGAGCTTTCTGAAGAATCTCTTGTTAAAATTCTTACTGAGCCAAAAAATGCTCTTATTAAACAATTTCAAAAACTTTTTGCTTACGAAGGTGTAACTCTTAGATTTACTGATTCAGCTTTAAAAGCAGTTGCAAGCGAAGCTGTCAGAAGAAAATCAGGTGCTAGAGGCCTAAGAGCCATACTCGAAAATATAATGCTTGATATCATGTATGAAATACCTTCGCTTGACAATGTCAAGGAGTGCATCATAGGCGAAGAGGTCGTCCTTAAAGGGGAAGAACCTATACTAATCTATGAGCCGTCTAAAAAGCAGGCATAAGTTTAAATTTTTCCAAATTAAGGGTTTTGGCTTTATCAATTGCCAGACCCTTTTTTTATGGCTCTAAACTTTAAAAAATTTTTTATTCAAACCTAAAATATGGATTTCTAACAGAAATGATAAGTTTTTCAAAGCTGTTCAAATCGGGAGTAAATGATTCGGGTCTTCTTATTCTTCCTGTTTTGCCTTTAAGGGATACTGTTGTGTTTCCAGGGATGGTAGCTCCATTATTTGTGGGGAGAAAAAAATCAATTGAAGCTTTATCTAAGGCAATGGAAACTTCAAGAAGTATTTTTTTAGCTTCACAGCAAAATCCTAAGGCAGACGAACCTGATGTTGATGAGTTTTTTAGAACAGGAGTTGTAGGTAAAGTCCTCCAGCTTTTGAAACTGCCTGATAACAGCGTGAAAGTTCTTGTTGAGGGGCAAATAAGGGCAGAGGCTGTAAATTATATTGAAGAAGAACTTAATCTAAATGCAGAACTTGTTCAGATAGTAGAAGAAAACCCACAAGAATCAGAGTTTGAAGCAATAAAACGCCAAATTATTACAAATCTTTTGGATTATTCTGCTTATAATAAAAAAATTTCAAAAGAAATTATTGAAAGTGTTTCAAAATTAGATACTCCATTTGGTTTTTCAGACGTTTTATCCTCAAAGTTTCCGCTAAAATTAGAAGATAAACACATTCTTCTCCAGGAAAGAAATTCAGCAAATAGACTTTATTTTCTTTTAGATTATATTGCAAAGGAACTTGAAGTCGCAAAAGTTGAGGAAAAAATTAAGGGCAGAGTAAAAAAGCAAATAGAAAAAACTCAGAAGAATTTTTATTTAAATGAGCAGATTCGAGCCATTAAAAAAGAAATGGGAACTGGAGACGATTCTAATGAAGAGTTAGCAGAGCTTAAAAAAAGAATCGAAGATAAAAATCTTCCAGAAGAAGTCAAGTCCAAAGTAGAAAAGGAGTTAAAGAAATTCAGCCTCATGTCTCCTATGTCAGCAGAGGCCAATATTGTAAGGAATTACATTGACTGGATACTTGAAATTCCCTGGCTTGAAAAATCAGAAATAAATAATGATTTAAAAGAAGCTGAAGCAATTCTTGAGCAGGATCATTTTGGGCTTGAGGAGCCAAAGGAAAGAATCTTGGAGTATTTGGCAGTCCAGGGGCTCTCCAAATTTTCCAAGGGGCCTATTTTATGTTTTGTAGGTCCTCCAGGTGTTGGTAAAACTTCTCTTGCAAAATCCATAGCCCGTGCAACAGGCCGTGAATATGTAAGGATTTCTCTTGGAGGAGTAAGAGATGAAGCTGAAATAAGAGGGCATAGAAGAACTTATGTTGGTGCAATGCCAGGAAAAATTATTCAGGCAATGAAAAAGTCTGGAAAAAACAATCCTCTTATTTGTCTTGATGAAGTTGATAAAATGAGCATGGATTTCAGGGGTGATCCGTCATCAGCTCTTTTGGAAGTACTTGATCCTGAGCAGAATTTTTCTTTTAACGACCACTACCTTGATCTTGACTATGATTTGTCTCAGGTATTTTTTCTTACTACTGCAAATTTTTTAAATGATATCCCTGTACCTCTTCAGGATAGAATGGAAATAATTCAGATTTCAGGATATACAGAACTGGAAAAGCTTGAAATTGCAAAAAAGCACCTTGTTTCAAAACAAGCAGAAATAAATGGATTTTCAGATGATGAAATAACCCTTAGTGATAATGCACTTATGATGCTCATAAGAAATTATACTCGAGAAGCAGGTGTAAGGAATCTTGAAAGAAAAATAGCCGGAGTATTAAGGAAAACAGCAAAAATCAAGCGTCTTGAAGATAAAAAACCTCCTTTTAATGTTACAAAAAACACTATAAAAAAGTATTTTGGGCCTGAAAAGTTTACCTATTCTCTTGCTGAAAAACTTGATCTTATTGGAGTTGCTACAGGGCTTGCATGGACCCAGGCAGGTGGAGACATATTATTGATAGAAACAGCTGTAATGCCAGGTAAGGGAAATGTAACAGTTACAGGTAAACTTGGAGATGTGATGCAGGAATCTGCTAAGGCTGCAATGAGTTATGCAAGATCAAAAAGTGAAAGACTTGGAGTTAAGGCAGAATTTTATTCTGAAAACGATATTCATATTCATGTTCCTGAAGGTGCAACACCAAAAGACGGCCCTTCTGCTGGGATAACAATCTGTACATCAATTATTTCAGCCATTACAGGAAATCCTGTAAAAAGAGAGGTAGGAATGACAGGTGAAATCACTTTAAGGGGAAGAGTCCTTCCAATAGGCGGCTTAAGAGAAAAGTCTATAGCTGCTCACAGAAGTGGAATAAAAAGAATTATTTTTCCTAAAGATAATGAAAAAGATTTAAAAGATATTCCAAAGAGTGTTTTATCTTCAATAGAATTTGTTTCAGTTTCACATATGGATGAAGTGTTAAAATATGCTTTAGCAGATAGAATATGAAATAAGTTTTTTATAGTTTGTATATTAATTTTTGAATCTGACGCCTAAGTGGACACAAAAGACCGTTTTTGCTTAGCAGCTATTTAAATTTCAAATAAATAAATACTCTAAAGGTTAAATTTTTTACTTGGATAGGGCCAAAAAAAATCAAGTTTTGGGTAAGCTGCTAATCAGCTAAAAATTGAATTAGAAAAAAATAAAAATTTATATTGACTTATTTTTTAAACAAGCGTAAATATACTTTCGTTTGTCTGACGGGCGAATAGCTCAGTTGGGAGAGCATCGGCCTTACAAGCCGAGGGTCACAGGTTCGAGCCCTGTTTCGCCCACCATCAGATAAGCCTTTTTAAGCGGGGGCGTAGTTCAGCTGGTTAGAACGCCGGCCTGTCACGCCGGAGGTCGCGAGTTCGAGTCTCGTCGCTCCCGCCACATAAGACATCAAGCCTTTAAGCATTCCTTAAAGGCTTTTTTTTATCCATACGAACGTCAGATTTAGATTTAATATCTAAAAGACTTAATGCATCTAAAGGTTAAATTTTCATCTTTCTTGAAGTGAACAAAAAATTCTCGTTTCGGCCGATCAATAATAATATTTTTGTTAGAAAATTTAAAAAATTAAAATAATAGTTGTTGACTTTTAATTTAAATAATCATAAAAGAAATTCGTTGATTTGAACGGGCGAATAGCTCAGTTGGGAGAGCATCGGCCTTACAAGCCGAGGGTCACAGGTTCGAGCCCTGTTTCGCCCACCACCAAATCAATCTTTAAATAAGCGGGGGCGTAGTTCAGCTGGTTAGAACGCCGGCCTGTCACGCCGGAGGTCGCGAGTTCGAGTCTCGTCGCTCCCGCCAATTAAGACATAAAGCCTTTAAGGATTACCTTAAAGGCTTTTTTTATTTTTTAAGTATGCATTTTTTTTAAACATGGTATAGTTTTAGTAATTTACTAAAAAAATTATATTTTTAAAAAAGTGTATATTGAAAGGAGGTCAAAATGTTTAGGCCTGTTAAGAAAATACTATATGCAACAGATTTATCAGAAGCTGCAAGAGAAGCAATGAAATATGCAATTAGTCTTTCCAGCCAGTACGGAGCACATATGACAACTATTCATGTTGTTCCAAATGTATTTGAAGAGCTTTCTTTAAGTACAGGTGTAGAAATGGAACTTTATTTTGGATTTGATAAATGGAAAGAAATGGAAACAGAAAGATTCGAGAATGCAAAAAGGGCTGTAAAAGAAAGAATTGACCAGACATCAAAGGAAATGGAGCCCTATATAAAAAATACCGATAATATTTCTTTTTCAGATATTATTGTAAAAATTGGCCATCCTGTAACAGAAATTCTTAAAACGGCTGACGAGGAAGAAGCTGATTTGTTAGTTATGGCAACCCACGGCCATGGACGGATTGAAGAACTTTTGGTTGGAAGTGTTTCAAGAGGAGTGTTAAGGAAATCAAAAATTCCAGTTGTTTTAGTACCTTTAAAAAAAGCTTAAGATCTAAGAGTAAAGTTTATTTTTTGAATTAAATAGTGATTGGCTGAAAACTAAGATTATTCGTTCAGTTAAATGAAATAGAAAAATTTAACCTTTAGGATACACTGGGTTTTTTAGGATTAGATTTTGAATCTGACGTATAAATGGACAAAAAAAGTCCATTTCGTTCAGCCGCTAAATAGCATCAGGCATATTATTTATAAAGTCTGGTGCTATTGGTATTTAATGGCTAAATAAAAAATTATTTTAACCTGAATTGAGCGTTTCATATTTTAAATTTAATGAATGATGTCTATTCATATCTTAAAATAAAATTGTTTTGTACTTGAAACAACTTGAAAATATAGTATTGTAAAATTTTTAAATAATTAGTGACTGATTAAAAATTAGAATTTTCGTTCAGTCGCTAATTGAGCAATTATTATATTTAACTCAGGTTTAAAAATGAATTTCAATCCTAAGTGTTCTGCATGTCCGTTTGAAAAAAATGAAAGACTTTGTTCCTCAGGTAAAAAATTCCCCAAAGATTGTCCGACAAAGCATTTCGAAAAATACAGGGAAGATATTAAACAAAAATATCTAGATCCAGAAATTGAAAAAATTTATAAAGTTTCTTCTGATATTAAAGGTCCTAGAAAAACAAGGATTGAAGAAACTCTCTATGTCGCAGAAAAAATGGGTTATAGAAAAATTGGGATTGCATTTTGTGCCGGATTAAAAAAAGAGGCTGAGCTTATACAAAATCTTTTTGAAGAAAGAGGCTTTATTGTTAGTTCTGTTATTTGTTCGTGCGGGAATTTAAAAAAATCTGAGTTCATTAATGAAGCAAATGACACAAACGATAAAACTTTTTGTAATCCATATCTTCAGGCCGCTGCATTAAATAAGGCAGAAACTGAATGGAATATTGTTGTTGGCCTTTGTGTTGGACATGATTCGATTTTTATGAAATACAGTAATGCCATGTGTAGTGTATTTGCTGCAAAGGATAAGGTTGCAGCCCATAATCCCCTTGGACCTTTGTATACATTGGATACGTATTATAGTTTTTTAAAGAAAAAATAAGGAGATACAAAATGAAAAAGATTTGTTTGTTTTTTTTATTTACAATTATTTTTGGTGCTAGTGCAAATGCAATGAATATTGAAGCTTTTCTTTATGCAAATAATTCTACAGTTGATGGTCGTCTTGCATATCTAGATAAAATTGATTATGGATATATGGAAGCAGGAATTGAAGGAACATATAAATCAGATGAATTTAAGCTTTTTAGTCTTGATCTAGGAGTAAAAAGCGATGATTTTATGCCAGGGACAAGGTATAAACTTGGCTTTAGAGGTGTTTATGCTGATGCAGAAAAAAATTCTGATTTTTCAAGCCAGCTTGCTTCTGTTTGTTTTCTTTTAGGTATTGATTTTGATCTTCCTTCAAAAGTTAATCCTACAAATATACCAGTCTCTTTTGGGGCTGAAGCCTCATTTTCTCCAGAGCCTTTGACCTGGGATGATGGAGAAGACTATTTTGAGGGAAGAGTAAACATGAATTTTCATATAATGGGTAATGCTGCAATCATTCTTGAATACAGATATATAAAAGCTGATTTTGAAGAAAACGGTTATGAATGGGATAAAGAAGACCATAATTTCCTTTTTGGATATAAGATAAGATTTTAGTTAGAATGGAGTGATATGGAAAATTGGTATAAAGTTTATACCTCTGATTTAAAGTGTTTTGCATGCGGAAAAGAAAATTCCTGCGGACTTAAGATGGAGTTTGAAAGTAATGGCAGGATTATGCGTAGTGAAACTCTTATAGCCAAACATCACAGAGGGTGGGCAACCTTGGCCCACGGCGGAATTTTAGCAACAATTCTTGATGAAACAATGTCATGGGCAGCTATTCATTTTTTTAAAAAATTTATTTTAACCCAATCAATGGAAATAGAATTTTTAAAACCTGTTTATATTGAAAAAAAAGTTTTATCCAATGGCTGGATTCATGAAAAGCTAAGTGAAAGAAAGGCTTTTATGAAAAGTGAAATTATAAATCAAGATAATGAAGTCTGTGCAAGAGCAACTGGGAAATTTGCACTTTTTGAGCCTGAAAAATTTAAAGAACTTGATATTGTCCCTGGAGATCTTTTAACTGAAATGGAAGGTATGTTTTAATTGTTATGAAAAATAATCTTTTATTTTTGGCAGGTGAAAATGCATATGCACAAATTATGGAAAAAGGACTTTCTCCAGAAGATGTAGGGGTTTGTGTTTCAGCATCCGGAGCTGCCAAATGGCTTTCTATTTACGGGCTTGACAGGGCGGTTTTTGGCGAGTGGATGAAAAATAAAAAAGAACCTGTACATTTTTTTGGAACTTCAATTGGAGCATGGAAATTTGCTGCAGCTTGCCAAAAAGATTGTAATAAGGCTTTTGATAATTTGGCAGATTTATATATAAATCAGAGGTATGGTAAAAAAGTTTCGCCTGATGAAGTATCCCAAAATGCACAAGATATAATTGATGCATTTCTTGATAATACTAAGGTCAATGAAATTTTAAATCATCCAGTTTTTAGAATATCTTTTTCAGCTGTAAGATGTATGGGGAATACTGCTAAAAAAGAATTTTTTCCACAAACCAAAGCTCTTTTAAATGCAGCTCTTTTAAATGTTTTTAAAAGAGAAAGTATTGGCAAATACTTTGAAAGAACATTTTTCTTTGATAAAAGAACAGTGCCTCCTTTTTTATCTGTAAATGGTTTTCCTATGAATAAGGTTGAACTTTCGCCTGAAAATTTTAAAAAAGCTCTTCTTGCTAGCGGTTCAATTCCTCTTGTCATGAATGGAATAGAAAATATAAAAGATGCTCCCCAAGGGGTTTACAGAGACGGAGGCATTATAGATTATCATCCTGTTTTTGATTTTACAGGCAATTCAAATAATGGAAAAATTGTTTTATACCATCATTTTTATAATGAAATTATACCAGGATGGTTTGATAAAAAATTATTCTGGAGAAGGGCTGGTAAAAATGATTTGAAAAATGTTCTTCTTCTTGCACCTTCTCCGGAGTTTGTATCAAGTCTTCCATATAAAAGAATTCCAGACAGGAAGGATTTTAATAGATTTTATGGTAAGGATCTGGAAAGGATTGATTTCTGGGAAAAGGCAAAAGAAAAAAGCCATTTGCTTGGACATGATTTTATAGAAGCTGTTGAAACAGGTAAAATTAAAAAAGTTCTAAAAAAAATATAAATTATTGGCTTAGTTAAAATTATAAAATTGAGTTAAGGATTGGAAAAAGCATTTTCAGTCCGTTAGCCATAAATTCTATTCCTATTGAGGCCATTAAAAGACCCATTATTCTTGTAATAATATTTATACCTGTCTGTCCAAGTTTTGATTCTATTGCTGGTGCAATTCTTAAAACACACCATGAAATAATGGCAATACTCAGGATAAGCATCAGTAAAACAGCGTAATGAGAAAGAGTTTGATGTTTCTGAGCATATAAAATAACAGTACTTATTGCTCCAGGTCCTGCCATTAGGGGAATTCCAAGGGGAACTACTGCAATATTTTCTTTAATTGTTGATTCAAGTATTTCTGCCTCTTCCTGGGTTTGTTTTGCAGGACTGACTTTTGCCTGAAGCATGCTGAATGCCATAAGAAGTACAAGAACCCCTCCTACAACACGAAATGAAGCCATTGAAATTCCAAATATTTTTAATATAGCTTCCCCTGAAACAAGTGAAACAAGAAGCACAAAAAAAACTGTTACAGCAGCTGTTTTTATAGTTTTCTTTTTATCTCTTAATGATTCATCGCTGCATGCATTTAAAAAAATAGGAATAGCACCAAATGGGTTTACAATGGCAGCCATTGCAAGAAAAAATTTAAAATAAGATTCAACTGATTCCATTAATGAAATATCCTTACAATATTTTTTAAAAATATTTTTTTATACAATATTTTTGTTTTTAAGTCATTTGTTTTAATTTTTGTTTTTGCACTTGAAATCTTTTGTCATCGTTAGTATAAAAGTAATAACTAAAACTTAATACTTTTATAAACGGAGCCAAATAATGAGTTCAAATACTGTTGAATCATGGCATGCACTTGTAAAATCAAAAGATCCAAAAGAGCTAGATAAAATTCTTTCAAATGAAGTTGTTTTTTATTCACCTGTAGTGCACACTCCACAGGAAGGAAAAGAGATTACAACCCTTTATCTTAGTGCTGCACTTTATGTTTTTGTAAATGATTCTTTTCATTATGTAAGGGAAGTTGTTTCAGAAAACAATGCAGTACTTGAATTTGAAACTGAAATTGACGGCATAAAAGTTAATGGCGTAGATATGATTTCGTGGGATGAAAACGGCAAAATTATTTCTTTTAAAGTAATGCTTCGTCCTTTAAAGGCAATAAATCTTATCCATAAAATGATGGGCGAAATGCTTGAAAAAATAAAATAAAATAAAAATTATTTTTGCAGAATCTTTCTTGCTTTTGATAAAAAAAAGAGTATAAACAGCTTGTTATGGTTTCATATTTTAAGGAGAATTAACTTGAACCATGTTTTTACAGCTGTAGGTCTTTTAATTTTAAGCAATTTTTTCATGACTTTTGCATGGTATGCCCATTTAAAGGAATTAAACAACAAGCCCTGGATAATTGCGGCAGTAATAAGCTGGTCAATTGCTTTTTTTGAATATTGCCTTCAGGTTCCTGCAAACAGGATAGGCTACAATGTTTTAAGCCTTGCCCAGCTTAAAATTATTCAGGAAGTCATTACTCTTGGGGTTTTTATTCCTTTTTCTATTTTTTATATGAAAGAACCTTTTAAGCTTGATTATGTATTTGCAGGGATTTGTCTTCTTGGAGCGGTTTTTTTTATGTTCAGAAGCAAATTTTTCTAAAAAGGAAATATTTTGGATTTTTTATGGTCACAGGAAAAATATACTAAAGCTCTTAATTTTGCAGCCAAATACCACAATAATCAAAAAGTCCCTGGAACAGATTTTCCATATATTATTCATCCTGTTAAGGTTGCAATGGAAATACTTGCAGCTTTGCCTTTTGAAAAAAAAATAACAGACCCTGATCTTTGTCTTGAGTGTGCACTTTTACACGATGTAATAGAAGATACAAATGCTTGTTATGAAACAGTTTTAAATGAATTTGGTAAAAAAACAGCAGAGGGAGTTCTTGCTTTAAGTAAAAGTAAAGATTTTTCAGATAAAACAAAAGCAATGAAAGACAGCCTTGAAAGGATTAAAAAGCAGCCTTTTGAAATCTGGCTCGTAAAAATTGCAGACAGGATTTCAAATCTTTGTAAACCGCCTTCATACTGGACAATAGAAAAAATTGAAAATTATTTCAAAGAGGCAGTTCTTATTTTAAATGAGCTTGGAAAGGAAAGTGATTACCTTTCAAAAAGGCTTGAACAAAAAATTGAAGAATATAAGTCTTACTGGAAATAATCTAAAAAAATAAAACATTTTTTGTTTAAACTTTTTTGTCATAGGATATTCTTGTGAATGGAATTTGAATAAAATTTGCAGCTCTTGAAATTTTTTCAAAGGAAAAATCTTTAAAAATTTTAGGCATATTAAGTCCTATCCCAACAAATATATTTCTTTCATTTTCAGAGTCGTCTTCATAACCTTTTGCATAATATCCAAGATGAATTTCAAAATAATTTAAAAAGTCAGGCTTTAAATTTTTAAAACCGTCAAGTTTTATGGCCATGAGGTATTTTAAATTTTCATAATCAGTAAATACATCCCCTTTTTTAAGCATTGGCCAGTATTCAGCCCTGAAGTCAATTCTTTTGGACAGAGAAGGATTTGTTTCTGTAATATATGCTGAAACACACCCCAAGGTATTCATAATAAAATCTTCATGGGAAAATCCATATTCTGAAAAAGAATCTCCTATTTCCATCCATCCCATTATTGTAAAAGAAGAAAGAGAGCCAAGTAAAATCCCTTTATCATGGGAATATCCCCATTTTTTATATGTATCTGAAAAAAGATGGGATAAAGTCCAGCTTGCATGGAAATGTCCAAGCTTATCCGCACCTCCTTCCTTTGTGTTTTGTGCAAACCAGCCTTCATTTTCCGCATTTGGAGAGGTTTTAAAATAATCCCATTTGGCAATTCCCCATGCGGTTACAAGACCTACTCCAATGGCATTTGTTGTTATTAGTTTTTGTTTTTTTGTCATATCAGTTTCAATAAACATAAATGTATTGTTTTCTGCTGCAGAAATATTTGTACAGAAATAAAGAATCGTCATAATTATAATAAATGAATATTTCATTATTATTCCTTATGTTTGATTCAAAAAGTCTTTGAGAATAAAAATGGATTAAGATTTTTTTATGATACCTTATTTTTTTTTAAGATTTAACCTTAATCCATTAAAAAAGAAAAAAATCTGATTATTGGAGGACTGATTTTTATAAACCTGAATTGAAAAGTGTACAGGGTTTCATATTTTTAAATATAATAAGCTCAATTCATTGAAAATTTCTTAATTTAAAAATATGAAACCCTCAACTTAGGATAAATTTAGTTATCCTGCTTCATGATATGCCTGCAAAATAATATTTTTATCAAAATAATATTTATTGCTGCAATAATGGCAGGTAACTTCAAGTGGAAAAATATCATCATCAAGAATTTCTTTTAAGGTTTGTTTTCCAAGACCTTTAATATAAGCGAGCATTCTTTCCCTTTCACAGGAACATGAAAAGGCAGCTCTTTTGTTATCTAATATTTTGGGGTTAAATTCCTTGAAATATCCATAAATTATATCTTCAGGTGCATATCCTTTGGAAAATTCATCTCCAATTGAGGGAAGGCTTAAAAAAGCTTTTTCAAGTTTTTCAATTGTAACATCTTCGGCTCCCGGCATTTTTTGAATTAAAATACCACCGGCTCCAGTTACTTCTCCATCTTTAGAAAATGTTACACTTAAATTGCATGCTGAAGGAATTTGTTCTGAATTAAGATAATAATTTGCAATTTCCTTTGCAATTTCTCCGTATTCAAGCATTACTTTTCCTGAATAAGGGGATTTTGAATTTTCCTTAATATATGTAACAGTTAAAAATCCTGCATTAAAATATGGTGAGGTTTTAAAATCTTTTGGAGGTTCAGATATTGGAATGGGATTTTGGAAAAGATATCCTCTTACATCTCCAAATGAATTTGCTTCGCATACAAGCCCTTTTACCGGCCCGGAACAATCTATATGGAATTTAAGCCTGCTGTTTCCTTTTAAGGTTGATGCCATAAGTTCCGTACCTGTACATGCATGGCCTAAAATAAGTGTTTCAATAATTCCAAGGGAATGTCTTTCTTTTAAATCTTTTACAAGTCTAGTAGAATGAATGACTGCTCCTCTGAAATTTCCTTCATCCATTATAAAGGAATAGATTCTGTCTTTTTTATTTTCTATAAGTCTTTTTTTAAGTTCTTCGTTTGTCTGCATGATGATCCTGAATTTATTTAAAATTTTTAAAACAGTAAGTTAAACAAAACATTTTCTTAGTCAATAGGAAGCTGTTTTTAAATTTTACTGAATTTTATTTGCAGTCTAAAATTTTTTTAATCTGGGAATGAAGTTTTGAGCTAAAATCATCTGGAGCTTTTACTCTTGGCATTTTAGAGCAGAGCTCCCTTGTTTTTTTTAAAGTGAGAATACAGGCCCGGCATTCCTGGCAGGTTTCTATGTGTTCTTCTACTTCTTTTTTCTGTTTTTCGTCAAGCTCGCCGTCAAGATACTGGGAGTAGACTTCAAACATCTGAATGCAGTGATTGGAATATGTATTATTATTCATTAAAATACCTCTTTAAGCCTTCCCTTACAAAACTTCTTGCCCTGTGAAGCCTTACTTTTACATTTGATTCAGAAAGTTCAAGAATTTCTGAGACCTCTTTTGTGGAAAAACCTTCCATATCCCTTAAAACAATAATTATTCTGTAGTTTGGAGGAAGATTGTCGATTTCCTTTTTAATTTCAAAATACATTTCCTTGTTCATCAAAGCTTCTGCCGGCTGATTAACCCAGCTAGGAATCTGAACCGATGCCTGATGTTCGGTTGACGGCAGAATTTCATCTATTGAAAGCTCTTTTTCAGGATCATTATTTTTTCTTTTTATTTTCATGCAAACAGATGCAGCAATTTTATATGCCCAGTTTTTAAATTTTGATTCCATTCTAAAATCAGGAAGATACCTGAAAATATTTATAAATGTTTCCTGAACAAGGTCTTGTGCATCTGAAACATCTTTGCACATTCTAAGGCCGAAATTGTAAAGCCTTGTTTCATATCTTGAAAGAAGATCTTCATATAAATCAGTACGGCCTTTTTTAATTTCTAAAATAAGCTCAGTGTCTTCGTCTTTTACTATTGGTTTTATCTGCTGGTTTTCCATTTATCTCTTTTCTTGTCACCTGACAAGCATCACTCATTCATGTAGGCACCCCCATTTTCGGGAGTATCACTTTCTGCATCAGAACCCAAACTGCAATAAAAACAAAAAATCCGAATAATTCAACCATTTTTTTACTTTCCTTTGTTATTTTTGTTATAACTAGTTTTTAAATATGGAGATAATTAAATAATAAATGTTACATGATAATTTTTTTAATTAAACTTAAGTTGAGCGTTTCATATTTTTAAAGTAAAAAAATTTTAATGAATTAAGTGTACTATATTTAAAAATATAAAACCCTGCGGGCTTTTCAATTTTACTGCATCTACGGCGTTAAATTGTATCACGCATAGCAAAAGTATAGCCTGATGCAATTTGTCTTGTATATGCAGCAAGCTTGAAAATCGCTCAATTTAAGTTAAAAATTTGTAAGGTTTTTTAATGGCAAAAAAAATAAACAGGCGTGCCTTAACAGAAAAGGCAAAAGCAGAAAGAAAGCAGGCAATAATTGACTGTGCAAAAAAAATGTATGAGTCAAATAAAAATATTACCATACCTGTATTGGAAATTGTTAATAAGGCAGGCTTTGCAAAGGGAACATTTTATCTTTATTTTAAAACAAGAGAGGCAATGGATCTTGAAATTTTAAGGCAGGAAATTGGAAACTGTTTTGATAAAATTGACTCTGCCTTACAAACAAATGCCTCACCTGAAAATCTTTTGGAACTAATGTCTGGTTTTTCATCTGATTTTCTTTTGATAAGACTTGGAAGCAGATACAATTTTTTAATGGAAAAATGCGATGATTATGATGAGGTTGTGGAATTTAAAAAATACCTTGATAAAAGAATTGAAAAAACTTCAACTGATATAAAGTTTTTATTTCCTTTTATTGAAAAAAGACAAATAATTGAACTTTTAATAGGAAGTTTTTCTCTTATGATAGGACTCTGCCAAATGGCAGAACCGGCCTTTGTTGCAAAAAATGTTCTTGAAGAACAAGGTCTTGTAAATCTTCAGCTTGACTTTGAAAAGATTTTTCCAAAACTTCTTAAAAGCATGTGGATTAATTTTTTTGGTCAATAAAAACGGAGGGTTATAAAATGAAACAAATTAAAGAATCAATTTACTGGCTTGGAACCATTGACTGGGACAGACGTCTTTTTGACTCGCTTATTCCACTGCCTGACGGAACAACGTACAATTCATATCTTATTAAAGGAAGTGATAAAACAGCCCTGCTTGATGCTGTTGACCCTGATTTTTCAGACTCATTTTTAGACGCTCTTTCTAATGTATCAAAAATTGACTATATTGTTTCACATCATGCTGAACAAGACCATTCAGGCTCTATTCCCCATGTACTTTCAAAATTTCCTGATGCAAAAGTTGTGGTTACAGAAAAGGGAAAAGGGTTTTTAATGGATCTTTTAAATATTAAAGAAGATTGTTTTATTGTTGCCAAAGACGGCGACACCTTATCTCTTGGAGATAAAACCTTAAAGTTTATTCATACTCCCTGGGTTCACTGGCCTGAAACAATGGTTTCCTATCTTTTAGAAGACAAAATACTTTTCAGCTGTGATTTTTTTGGTTCCCATATTGCCGCAAGCGGTATTTATGTAGAAGATAAAGGCAGGGTGCATGAAGCTGCAAAGCGTTATTTTGCAGAAATTATGATGCCTTTCAGAACAATTATTGCCAAAAACCTTGATAAGCTTTCAGATTATGAAATTGAAATGATTGCACCAAGCCACGGCCAGATTTATAAAGAGCCGGAGTGGATTATAAATGAATATAAAAACTGGGTTTCAGGAAGTGCTAAAAACCTTGTTGTTATTCCATATATTTCAATGCACGGCAGTACAAAAATAATGGTTGATTATTTTACAAAAGCATTGTCAGAAAAAGATGTTGAATTTGAACTTTTCAACCTTTCAGTAACTGATATTGGAAAACTTGCCATGTCTCTTGTTGATGCAGGAACTATAGTTCTTGGTACTCCAACAGTTCTTGGAGGTCCTCATCCTGTGGTTGCCCATGCAGCTTTTCTTGCAAATGCCTTAAGACCCAAACCCGGATATTTGTCAATTATTGGTTCCTATGGCTGGGGAGGAAAAACTGTTGAAACACTTGCAAATATGGTTTCAAATATAAAGGCTGAAATTTTAGAGCCTGTTCTTTGCAAAGGCCTTCCAAAGGAAGACACTTTAAAGTCTTTAGAAAATCTTGCAGAACAGATTGCCAAAAAACATGAGAAAAGCGGTTTTAAATAATTAGTGATTGGCCGAAAAAGGCCTTTTTTGTAAATTATATATTTGCTTAAAAAATAATAATTTCGGACAATCAATTATAAGGCCTGTACTTTTATTTTTCTTTTAAAGTGCAGGCTTTTGTTTTTTATTCTATTAAATAAAAAAATTATCTTATTTATTAATATCTTGACTGAAATTGCAATTTTTTATTACTATTTCAATATCTTCATTTAACAAATCTTTTATACATTCAAATTAAGAAGGCCAAAATGAGCGATAAACTAAATATTGCCGTAATAGGCTCAGGTATATCCGGCATCAGCTCTGCCTTTATTCTTTCAAAAAATCACAATGTATCTCTTTTTGAAAAGAACAACTACATCGGAGGCCACACAAACACTGTAACAACAGATGAAAATGTTAGGGTTGATACAGGTTTTATTGTAATGAATGACAAAACATATCCAAATTTGACTGCCTTTCTTGATAAACTGAAAATCAACAGAATAAAAACTGATATGTCTTTTGGATACTGCGACAGAAAAAATGATTTTTATTATTCAACATCGAGTTTAGATACAATTTTTGCACAAAGAAAAAATATTTTAGATTTAAACTATTTAAAGTTTTTATATGAAATATTGAAATTTTTTAAACTCACTAAAAAATTCATTACCTATGGAAATAATGATTTATGCATAGGCCAGTTTCTTGAATTAAATAATTTTTCAAAAGCATTTGAAGAAAAATATATTCTTCCAATGGCCTCTGCAATCTGGTCTGCACCACAGGATAAAATTGAAAGATTTCCCATGCTTTCCTTTGCAAATTTTTACAATAACCACGGTCTTCTTTCCGTGACAGACCAGCCCCAGTGGTATTTTGTAGAAAACGGAAGCAGTTCTTATGTTGATGCTTTTTTAAAAGGATTTAACGGAAAAGTATTTAAAAATAAAAAAGCTGTGAGTGTAAAACAAAATCTTAATAATCCTGAAATTGTTTTTGAAGACAGCGAGGTTTTAAAATTTGATAAAATAATAATTGCAGCCCATGCCGACGAGGCCTTTAAAATGCTTGAAAATCCTGACTCTGAGCAGGTTAAGCTTTTAGGTCCGTGGACATATTCCAAAAACAGGGTATGCCTTCACCATGATTTAAGTTTCATGCCTGACAATAAAAGAGCCTATGCCTCCTGGAATTATCTTAAGGAGGAAAATATGGAGAAAAATTCTCCTGCATGTATTACCTACGATATGACAAGGCTTCAGAAATTAAACTCTGAAAAAAGATATCTTGTTACCTTAAATCCACAGAGAGAAATTGAAAAAGATAAGCTTATAAAGGAAATAATTTATACACATCCTGTTTTTACAAGAGAAACCATGGGAACCCAGGATAAGCTAGAAAGACTTAACAATAAAAACAAAAATATTTTTTTCTGCGGAAGTTATTTTGGATACGGATTTCATGAAGACGGAATAAATTCAGGTATAAAAGTCTGCAAAATTTTTGGAGAATCATTATGAAACAGGGGATTTATTTTGGAGAACTCGGACATTCAAGGCTTTATCCCGCAGAACATAAGTTTAAGAGGAAACTTTTATTTTTCATTTTTGATTTGGATGAGCTTTCATATTTAACAGAGAAAAATTATTTATTTTCCCACAATAAAAGAGGTGTTTTTTTTATAAAGGATAAAGACTATCTCGAAGAAAACGGCTTGTCTTTAAAATCCAAAATTTTAATGTTTCTTAAAAACTCAGGTTTTGAAAAACCTGTAAAAAAAATTTATCTTTCAACTTCATGCGGTTATTTTTTTAAAAAAGTGTTTAATCCTGTAAGTTTTTATTTTTGCTTTGACGATAGCAATAAATTTTTATGTGCTGCTGCTGAAGTAAACAATACTTTTGGTGAAAGACATCTTTATATTCTTGATGTTGAAGAAAAAGACGGAGTTTTTAAAGCCTGTTCAGATAAAGCATTTCATGTTTCTCCATTTAATAAGATTGAGGGAAAATACAATTTTTATTTTCAAATAAAAGAAAATGAATTTTCAATTAAAATTGAACTTGAAAAGGATTTAAAACCGTTTTTTTACGCAGAACTGAAAGAAAATAAAAGGCTTGATTTTTCAGATAAAAATTTTTTAAACGCTGTTTTAAAATTTCATATTATTCCACATCTTACAAAACCTGCAATTTACAAGGAAGCCTTTAAACTGTTTTTTGCAAAAAAACTTGAATACAATGACAAGCCTGTTGCAAAAGATAAAATGACAATAAAAAAATCTCCTTATTCAATTTTTCAGAAAATTTCAAAATTTCTGTTTTTAAAGAGGCTTTCATATTTTAAAAACGGCAATATAGATATTTTTCTTCCGGGAAACAAAAGTTTTAAAAAGGGAAATTTTTCACAGGCAAAATATGCTGATCTTTATATCAATGACTACAGTTTTTTTACAGATGTCTTGAAAAAAAGAGATATCGGACTTGGCGAAGCATATATGAACTCAGTATTTGAAACAGATGACCTTGTGTCTTTGATAAAATTTTTTATTTTAAATACAGATGTTTCATCAAAAAAATTTTCTGTTTTTCTTTATCTTAAATATTATTTAAGAAAACTTTCAGGCAGGGATGACCCAAATTCATTGAGGGGAAGCAAAAAAAATATAAGCCGGCATTATGATTTAAACAATGTTTTTTTCAGCCTTTTTCTTGATGAAAATATGATTTATTCGTCTGGAATTTATCTTCAAAAAGACGATGACCTTTTCACTTCACAGATAAACAAAATGGATGCTCTGATAAAAAAGGCCGCAATAACTGAAAACGACCATGTTCTTGAAATCGGCTGCGGGTGGGGCGGTTTTGCAGTATATACAGTTAAAAAAACCGGCTGTAAATTGACAGGCGTAACAATTTCAAAGGAGCAGTATGATTATGCAGTAGATAGAGTAAAAAAAGAAAAACTTGAAGATAAAATAAATATAGTTCTAGCAGACTACAGAAAAATTAAGGGGAAATTTGACAAAATTGTTTCAATTGAAATGATTGAGGCTGTTGGAGAAAAATATTGTTCTAAATATTTTAAAAAAATTGATTTGCTTCTGAAAAAAGACGGGATTGCAGTTATTCAGGGGATTACAGTTCCGGATTACGAATATTTTATATACAAGTACAAATACGACTGGATACAAAAGCATATTTTCCCTGGAGGACACCTTCTTTCCCTTGCAGAAATATCAAAAAGGCTTTCATCTAAAACAAAACTTGTAATTGAAAATCTTGAAAATATCGGCCCCCATTATGCAAAGACCTTAAGACAATGGGATGAAAATTTTTCTAAAAATAAAGATAAAATCAAGGCCCTTGGATTTGATGATATTTTCATGAGAAAATGGAAATTTTATCTTAATTCCTGTGAGGCAATTTTTGAAGCAAGGGGAGCTTTAAATATTCAGATTGTTTTGACAAGGCCTTATAATAAGGCTCTTATTAATTCAAAAAATTGAGCGTTTCATATTTTTAAATAAAGAAATTTTTAATGAATCAAGCTTATTATATTTAAAAATATGAAACCCTGCGGGCTTGAAAATCGCTCAATTCAAGTAATTCTGAAAGGGATTTTTTAAGTGGTAAATAAAAAGATTTTAATGATAATTTTTTTGATTTTTATTTCAGGCTGTTCTTCTTCCAAAAACAATAACGGAGACTACAATATGGAATATGACAAATATATTGAAAAAACCAGTCCCATGAAAAATGAAATTCTTGTTGAAGGGTCAAAGGAAGAACAAAAGGCCATTGATGATTTTAAGAATTTCTATAAGGTCTTTTCATATGAAGTAATAGATAAAAATATTGAAAAAATATATTCGAAAAATGCCTATTTCAGGGACGGATACAAGGAAGTAACAGGAATAAAGGATATTAAGGATTATTTTCTTAAAAGTGCAAAAACTGTTCATGAATGCAGATTTGATATTCATGATGTTGCAGTAGACAAAGGCGAATATTATGTAAGATGGACAATGCATTTAAGACTTGAAAGAAAAAAGGACGAGCTTATCAAGGCACCTGGAATGTCGCACTTAAGATTTGATGAAAAAGGCATGCTTGTTTTTCACCAGGACTATTGGGATTCAAGTCTTGTTTTTGAACGCCTTCCCTTAATAGGCTTTGTTTTGAGGTGGATTAAAAGCAGGTTTTGATTTTTTTTTAAAATTTATTTTCGGTTAGGTTTAATTTTTTAAGATATAAATTGGGGGTAGGGCTTCTGGGTTTAGTAATTACAGGAATTACAAGCCGGGGTGGAAAGATGAAGAAAGGATCAATAAATGTAAAAATTACAATGAATTATCCTTTAAAGAAACATTTTTTGATAAAGTGCAGCTGAGTTTATGAACCACAACCTGTTATTTTATCAAAACGTGAATCCATACATGAACTTATGTCAGTTGTAATAAATTTTCCGTCCAAATAAAGTGAAAAAATAGTTGCAGGTGTAGGAAATGTTAAGAGCTTATTTTGGTTTAAATCTCAGGCAGATAAATATAAAAATATCAAAAAATGCTGAAAGCAGAGTGCCTGAAACAATGCCGCCTATGATTGATGCTTTGTTAAGTTTTACAGAGTATGAATAGTTTTTTAAAACCTCATTTTTGATATCTTTAAGTGGAAATACAAAAACATGGATAAATGAATTTAAAAAGTTTTTATTGAAATTTAAAAAGGCTTTTTTAAGTTCGAGGTTTCTTTTATAAATTGAATCAATACTTTCTCCACCTTCAAGAAAAACAGGATCTTTATTTGATTTATAATGGTTAATAAGTTTTGCAAGATCTCCGTTAAAATATTTGTCTGCATCATTTTGAAATTCAGCAAGACTTTTTGATGACTCGTTTAAATGGGCCATAAGACTGTTTTTATACGCATCCATAAATCCCGGAATCTGAATTCCAAAAAGAACCCCTGTAATAAAAAGAATAAGCCTTAAATAGTGGGAAATTATTTTCATAAATTTATTTTTGGTTTTTTGCTGTTGTAATTGTAATAAAAGACTCGGCTGTTTCAGCCTTTGTTTGCTCCCTGTTTTTTCTGATAAGGGCTCTTGTTAAAACAACAGACTGGGATGGATCTTTGTTCAGTCTGTAGAGTTTTGTAGTTTTGTCAAAAAATGTTTGAGGTATTGCTTCAACAGGATTTTTTGTGCTTGCAAAAATTTCTAATTTTTCAACTCCAAATGGATAAACAACTTCAAACTCACCTATATTTATCCATTTGTTAACCATTTCAGGTGAAACATTGAAAATGAATTTTTCATTTCCAATACTGTCATAAAAATCTAAAAGATATGAATATTGCTCTTCCTTTAGATTGTGGGCTAAAATATAAAAATAACCCGGCTTTGTCATACGTGCAAAAAGATTAACTTTTTCTCCTTCATTAAAAAGCAGGTGCTTTTTGCCCTTTGAAGTAGTTATGTCAATATTAAGTTTGTCTGAAACAATGATTCCATTTTTAACAAGTTCTGAAAAATCTTTTAATGAAGGTTCAGGGGAATAGTTTATATATGCCTGAGGAAGAATTTTTACAAACCCTGATTCAAGAATATTTCCTTGTCTGTCATAGGCATTGTAGCTTAAATCAATTCCGCTTTTACTTATAGAATAACTTCCTCTTGTAATGACCTCAGATGTTTCAGGTGAATTAACCGGAGATGCAAAATTTAAAAACCTTGTATAAAATGCCTTTGAAAAAGGTGTAATTTCATCAGAAGAAAAAGGCACAGGCGGATATATAAAAATTTTTTTATTTTTAATTTTATCAGACTGGTTGATTTTTTTGGAAATAATTTCTGCTGCAAGTTCAATTGTGTCAACCTGCTGCGTGATTTTGAAAAGTTCGTTTTCAATATATTCCCTAGTAAATTCAATTTGAGGGATTTCATCTATTCCAAGCCAAATGCCAACTGATTTATATCCCGAAAAAATATCCATATTTTTCAATACTGATTCTAGAGCTTTGATTTTTTTTTGGGAAGAACCTGATTTTGATTCTTTTTCATGTTTTAAAATAGCTTCTTTTGTATCTTTCATTGCTTTTTTGTATATAGAAATACTTTGGCTGCCTAGTTTGGCATGCACACAGAGTTTACCTTCGTTTAGAGGCTGCTCCATAAAGACAACACCAATTAGGGGAAGTGATGATCTTGTTTGAAGCGATTGAATTATATCTTTTGAAACATTAGAATCTTTTTTTCTTTTTTTTATTGTTATGTTTGAATCAACCTGAACCATAATTTGTTGAGAAAGATCTGAAAGTGCATTTTGTTTTGCCTCAGAAAGATTTGAGCCAAAGCCTGTTCCAATTATTTCTAAAGCATATGAGCAAGCAGTATTGAAGAAAATTGAGAAGAAAAATACTGACAAAATGCCAAATAAATTAATGTTTTTACGGAACATTTTTTTCTCCTGATTTTGTTATAGTTAGATTGAAATAATTATAAATACGTTATTTATAACTTTTATATGACATAATTGTTATTTTTGAAAAAGAATTTTTTATAATAAAGAGGTAAAAAGAAAAAAACTTGACAAAAACAGTGTTCCATATAGTTTTATTAGTTATTGAATTCATGAAAATTAAATAAAGAGTGATTGGCCGAAAACGAGAATTTTTTGTTCAGTTCAAGGAAGATGAGAAATTTAACCTTTAGGATACCTTGAGTATTTTGAGGATTAAATTTTGAATCTGACTTAAGAATGGACAAAAAAGGCCGTTTTCGTTCAGCAACTAAATAACATT
The DNA here is from genome assembly GCA_034007295.1 of Desulforegulaceae bacterium. Classification (GTDB taxonomy): domain Bacteria; phylum Desulfobacterota; class Desulfobacteria; order Desulfobacterales; family JACKCP01; genus JACKCP01. The sequence goes on from JAVERC010000008.1 coordinate 59,263, forward strand.
ATTTGTTATGATGTTTTAGATCATTAACTTGTATAAAATTTTTTAAAATTATGCGTGGGCAGAAATTTTTTATATAAAGGCAAAAATTAATTTATTCTAAAATTATTCAAGAAAGAAGAAAATGGAAAAATATAAAAATATGATTTTTAAAAAAATAATTGTTTTAAATATTTGTATTTTTATTGTGCTATTGACCAACGGCTGTGCAGTTAATTTTTTTAAAAAAGGTATTTACTACCAACAGCCCTCGGTTTACAAAAACCGCACTGAGAAAGTAGCTGTTATTACAAAATACTTTGTGAACTCAGGAGTCTATAATATTGATCCTTCAGGCAGACAGTCTCTAAAAAATTCAGTTGCAAATGCTATAAAAAGCTCAGGACTTTACAAATCTGTTGAATTTGGAATGGAAAATATTGATTCAAGGATAAGTGATAGAAATATTGATAAGTATAATATTGAAATTGTTCTTGATAACAAAGCTTCTTATAATTGGTATGTTGCATGGCTTGCAATTTGGCCAATGCCTTTGTATTGGCCTGTTCAGCCCTACAAAGGTACAGTGAGCGTTGAAATAAGTGTTGAATATATAAGCAATAATAAAACTATTAAGCATAAAATTTTTAAAAAAGGTTTTCACCAGACAAATCTTTATGGCTTTTTCATAAAAGCTGAAGCAGAAAAAAAAATGGCTGCAATCTGTTATGAAAGTCTTAATGATCTAAGAAGTTTTGTTGTTAATACGGCGTCAAAAACAATGGTGGCTGATTTTAAAACCAGGAATAAAAAAAATGATGAATTAAAGTATAATTTAAAGGTTTTGGCAAATCCAGCTTCGGCTGCAATTAAAATTATGAATATTGGGCCAAAATATCATGAGGATATATTACTTTCTCCTGGAGTTTATGATGTTTTGGTTGAAAGTCCAGGCTACAATGAATTTCGCCAATGGGTTGAAATTAAAAACTCAGATGAAACAATAAATGTCAATTTAACTAAAATAAATGAAATTAAAACAATTGAGGCTAAAGCCCCTGATCCTCATAAGGATTTTAAAAAGACAGCTCTTATAATTGGAAACGGCAGGTATTTGAGTTCACCTCTTTCTAATCCGCCAAAAGATGCTGAAGATATTGCAGGTATTTTAAGCAGATTAGGCTTTGAAGTTATTTTAAGGAATAATATAAATCGGGCTCAAATGGATAGAGCTATTAATGATTTCAGACAAAAACTGTACAGAAAGGGTGGAGTCGGCCTGTTTTACTATGCAGGTCATGGAATACAGGTAGACGGGGAAAACTATCTTATACCAGTAGATGCTGAAATAATATCAGAGACTGATGTAAAATATAAGGCTGTACCCCTTGGACAGATTTTGGGATATATGGATGAAGCAAACACAGACTTAAACATTTTAATCATGGATGCCTGCCGAAATAATCCGGTTGAAACAAAATTTCGTTCAACTTCAAGGGGGCTTGCAAGGGTAAGAATGCCGGAAAGTAAATTAGGATATATTGTCTGTTATTCAACTGAACCAGGCCAGGTTGCACTTGACGGGGACGGCAAGAACAGTCCGTTTGCATTAAACCTTATGAAGGCTTTAAATAAAGCGAATAATAATTTAAGTTCAATTTTCAGGGAAACAAGAATAAATGTCTATAATCAGACTAATTACAAGCAAAGACCTATGGTAGTAGACGGCACTTTAGGTGATTTTTATTTCAAGAAAAAATAACAGAATTTTTTCTTGTGTTTAAAATTTTTAAGGTTTTAAAAATGAAATTTTCAAACTCAGATATAAGAAGACAGGACAGGCTGCTTGATGAAAAAAGAGCCGTTGAATTGCTTTTAAATTCAGAATATGGAGTTATTTCAATGGCAAGTGAAAGCAACAGCATTTATGCTGTTCCAATAAACTATGTGTGGGACAGGAAAAATTCAATATATTTACATTGTGCTAAAGAAGGCAGAAAACTAAGATGCATGGACTTGAATCCAAAAGTTTCATTTTGCATTGTTGGAAATACAAATGTGCTTTCTTCAAAATTTACAACCGAATATGAAAGTATAATTCTTGAATGCACTGCTAGAAGAAATCTTTTGGAACATGAGCGTATGAATGCACTTGAAATTTTCATTGATAAGTATTCCCCAATGGATAAAGAAACAGGAATTAAATATGCCAGAAAATCATTTTTTAGAACTGAAATAGTAAGGCTTGATATCGAAAAATGGTCTGGCAAGAGCAAAAAAGTAAATAAACATTAAATTAGTTGCTGAACGAAAACGGCCTTTTTTGTCCATTTTTAAGTCAGATTCAAAATTTAATCCTCAAAATATTCAATGTATCCTAAAGGTTAAATTTTTCATCTTCCTTGAACTGAACAAAAAATTCTCGTTTTCGGCCAATCACAAATTAGTTTTTATTTTGGTTATTTGTAAAAAAACTCCATTTTTTCCATCCAAGCGTGAAAAAAGGCGTAAAGCATGGTATAAGCCACAGGCAATATAAAATTTCTTTTAGATTTTTAAATCCTGTTAAATCATATACAAGCAAAAAAACTGACAATAAAAATATTGAATAGGGGAAAATCAGAAGTTTCCATAGTCTTGTATCAGGGAATTTCCAGGGTGCAAAAAAAATAATTCCTCCAATACCTGCCAAACAGAGAAGAGTGCCTGAAATAGAAAAAAGTATTTTTGACTTGATAAACCAGAAAACACAAAAAGGTAAAATCCAGATAAAACTTGAAACCGTAAAAAAAATCCAGCCGGATTTAATCCATTTGTCTTTCATTTGCTTGCCTTTCTTTTTATTAATACCTAAGTTTAGTGTTTAATATTTTTAAATTAAGAAATTTTTAATGAATCAGGCTTATTATATTTAAAAATATGAAACCCTGCGGGCTTTCCAATTTTGCTGCATCTACGGCGTTAAATTCCATCACGCATAGCAAAAGTATGCGTTAAAGCAGCAAACTTGAAAATCGCTCAATTCAGGTAATATTAAGTTTAACAGCTTAACGAAATCAGCTTTTTAGATTCAAAATTAATTAGTTGCTGAACGAAAACGGCCTTTTTTGTCCATTTTTAAGTCAGATTCAAAATTTAATCCTCAAAATACTAAATGTATTCTAAAGGTTAAATTTTTTATTTTTTGTAAATGAATAAAAAAATCTGGTTTTCAGCCAAGCACTATTTAACTTTTAAAGCCTTTGAAATTTTAACTGAAAGTTCATTAAGTAAAAATGGTTTATTTAAGAATCCGTTAATTGTGTTTTTTTTAATTTCATCTAAATTTTTATCCCTTGAAAAACCGGAAGAAATAAGGATTGGAACATATGGATCTATTTCTCTCAGCTTTGAAGCTGTTTCGTTTCCTCCCATAACAGGCATAATCATATCTAGAATAATAATGTCAATTTTATCTTTGTTTTCTTTAAATGATTCAATGCCGACTTTTCCGTTTTCAGCTGTAATAACTTTATAGCCAAGGGTTTCCATCTGAAGCCGTCCTACTTTTCTTATTGTTTCCTCATCATCTATAAAAAGAATGGTACCGCTTCCTTTAATTGGACTTGAAATTTTTTTTTGAGAAATATTTAATTTTTCTGAGACAGGAAGATAAATGTTAAAAACACTTCCTTTCCCTGGTTCCGAGTAAACTGTAATTGCTCCCCCATGTTCGCATACAGTGCCAAAAACTGCTGAAAGACCAAGTCCTGTTCCTTTACCCTGTTCTTTTGTGGTAAAAAAAGGTTCAAAAATATTGTTTATTATTTCCTTAGGAATCCCCTGGCCTGAATCCTCTACAGATATTGAGATGTATTTTCCACAATTAATATTAAAGTTTGACATTTCACAATAATTTTGGTCGAGATAAGTATTTTTTAGTGTAAAAGTAAGGTTTCCGCCATCAGGCATGGCATGTTCTGCATTTATTCCCATATTTATAAAACAGCTTTGAAGAAGATAGTCGTCGCCTGAAATAATTGTATTTGATGCATTGTTTATGATTTCAATTGTTATAGATTTGTTAATTGTGTGTTTTAAAAGACTCACACTTTCTTTTAAAACTTCTGAAATATCTATTTTTTTAGTTGATTTTTTAGCTTTTCTTGAAAAAGTCAAAAGCTGCTTTGTAAGATAACCTGCCTTATCAGCTGATTTTATTATTAAATCAGTATATTCATCAATTATTTCAGGGGTGTCTTTTTTTAATTTTATCAGTTCTGCAGCTCCTCCAATGGCATTAAGCATATTATTGAAATCATGAGCAACTCCTCCTGCAAGCTGTCCTATTGCTTCCATTTTCTGGCTTTGATGAAGCTGTTCTGAAAGCTTTTCCTTTTCTTGTAATTCTATTTTTTTTTGAGTAATATCCCTTACTATTGCAACAACACAATCTTTTCCTGCAATATCTGCATATTTGAGTGAAACTTCTGAAAAAAAAGTAGTGCCGTCTTTTTTTTGGGAAAACCATTCAAACTGCTGGGGGATTTTTTTTGCTGCAAGTTTAATTTTTTCCAGTGCTTGAGGTTGTGATATTTCAATATCATTTCCGCTTAAACAACCAATTTTGATAGAAATCATTTCTTCCTTGAAGTCATAACCAAACATTTTAATTGCAGCATTATTTAAATCTATAATTTCACCAGTTTTTGCATCGTGTATAAAAATTGCCTCAGTTGGAGCATTGAAAATTTTTTTGTATTTTTCCTGGCTTTCATAAAGAGCCTGTTTTGAGGCTTTAACCTGGGCTACACTTTTTTTAGTTAAATAAAAAATTAATAAAGCAGAAATTGTTATGAAAAAAATTCCTTTAAAAGATTGGATTCTGGTTAGGATAACAGGATCATTTGAAATTATTGAAATTAGTGCATCAGATAATAATATCCATAATGCACTGATAATAATATAAATTAAAGCTATTTTAAAAGGTGTGATTTTTAAATTTAGGATAAGTTTAATTTTTTTCATGGAACCTTTCAATTGATAAGCTGATTCTTTAGCAGAAATTTGATTTGTTTCGATTTAAAAAAAGTTAATTATTATGGTTATATTTATAACATTAAACTTATTTAGAGGAAAAATTATTTTTATAAAATCAGCTTAAAAAAGCTGATTTTAAATTTCAGTCGGACAAAAACTAGAATTTTGTTTTATTTACGGAATATGAAAAAATAATATTTAGGGCACTAGCCTCAAGACTGGTTAATTCAAATAAAAGTATATGATTAATAACAATTTGATTTAAAACGAATAATTCAAGCTGAATATGTCGATTAAGTAACAAATCATAACACTAGAGTATTTTGAGGGTTAAATTTTGAATGTTACGACAAAATCAGCAAATAATGCAGTTTTTGTTTACAGTTAAATTAATCCCATTATCTGATAAATAAGTCTTGCACATGTAAACTCAGGATGATGGATATTTCCAATTGGGGCAAGCTCAACAACATCAAATCCTGTTATTTTTCTTTCCTTTGAGATTTTTTCTATAATTTCAAGTGTTTCATACCACATCAGACCTCCAGGCTCAGGAGTTCCTGTTGAGGGCATAATGCTTGGATCAAGTCCGTCCACGTCAATTGTAAGATAAATTTCTTCTGGAAAATCATCAGGGAGTATTTTATCCGGGATTTTTTTATTAAGGTCCTTTGCATCAATATATCTGATGTTTTTTTCTTTTCTAAGTTCAACTTCATAGGGAGAAAGACTTCTTATTCCAAGCTGGAAAATATCAAGGCCAAAATCAAGGGCTCTTTTCATTACGCAGGCATGGCTGAACTTGCTTCCTTCATAGGAATCCCTTAAATCAGCGTGGGCATCTATCTGAACTATTCCTGGTTTTCTGCCGTTTTTTATGAATGAATTAAATGCTCCAACCGAAACCGTATGTTCTCCACCAAGGATAACAGGAATTTTTGAAAGCATAAGAGTTTTGGTTATTGCACTATCCATAAGCTCCAAAAGGTTTTCAGGACTATCGGCAAATATGGGCTTATGAGTGTATATTCCTTTTTTCGAAGGATTTGAATTCCCATCATAAACTTCAAGCTTAGAAGATGCCTCTAAAATTTTAAGAGGTCCGTTTTTTGTTCCTCCGCCGTAAGATACGGTTTTTTCATATGGAACTGGAATTATGTGGAAAAGTGCATTTTCCGGTGAAACTTCGCCTATTTCCTCTTCAAGAAAAAAAGGAAATTTTTTATTATGACAATCTTGATTTAAAGTCTTCATATCCAAACTCTCTTATAAGCTCAATTTTATTTGTTTGCGGATCATAAATATTAATGTCTGGCAGATTTATTCCATTGAAAGTATTTGTTTTTACCATTGTATAGTGTGCCATGTCTGTAAATACAATTTTAGACCCTGGTTTTAGCTCACAGTCAAAACTGTATTCTCCAATTACATCTCCGGCAAGGCATGAAAGTCCTGCAAGTCTGTATGTATATTTTTTTTCGTGTGGGAAATCAGAATCAACTGCAAAAGGTCTGTAAGGCATTTCCATGACATCTGGCATATGGGCAGCAGCAGAAGTGTCTAAAACTGCAATTTTAATATCACTTCCTTTAATTACATCTAAAACCGTTGAAACCATAAATCCGGTATTAAGAGCAACAGCCTCACCCGGTTCAAGATAGACTTCAAGGTCATGTCTTTTTTTAAAATCATTTATTGTTTTGCAAAGCAGTTCAACATCATAATCTTTTCTTGTAATATGATGTCCTCCGCCAAAGTTCATCCATTTCATTTTACCAAGATATTTTCCAAATTTTTCCTCAAAGGCTCTTAATACAACAATAAAAGGATGAACATTCTGTTCGCACAGACAATGGAAATGAAGACCTTCAATATTTGAGAGATTGTTTTCATCAAAATTTTCAAATCTTACTCCAAGCCTTGAACCTGGAGCAGAAGGATCATAAATTGGAATGGAACCAACAGATTCTTCAGGATTTATCCTTATTCCAAATGAAAGACTTTTGTTTATTTCTCTTGCTTTATCTAAAAATTTGTCTTTTTGATAAAATGAGTTGAAAATTATGTGGTCACTGTATTTTGCAATTTTTAAAATATCTGTGTCTGAAAATGCCGCAGCATAGGAATGAACCTCTCCCTTAAATTCTTCGCGGCCAAGTCTTGCTTCATTTGGAGAGCTTGCACAGGTTCCGTTTAAATATTTTGAAATTACAGGGGCAAGGGAAAACATTGCAAACCCTTTAAGTGCAAGAAGGATTTTTGCTCCTGTTTCTTTTTTTACCTTTTCAAGAACTTTAAGGTTTTTTATTAAAAGGCCTTTGTCAACAACAAAGGCCGGAGTTTTTACTTTTTCCGGATCAAAATTCAGCATATGTCGTATTTCCATGGCAGTCCGTATTTGTTAAGATCTTCCATAAAAGGATCAGGGTCCATCTGTTCCATGTTAAATACGCCTTTTCCCATCCATTTTTTTTCAAGCATCATTTTTGCTCCTATCATTGCAGGAACACCTGTTGTATATGAAATGGCCTGGGACTCAACTTCTGCAAAACATTCTTCGTGATCGCATATATTGTAAATATAAACTGTTTTTTCCTTTCCGTCCTTTTTGCCTTTTACAAGACAGCCTATGCATGTTTTGCCTTTTGTTGTTTTTCCAAGGCTTCCGGGATCTGGAAGAACAGCCTTTAAAAACTGCAATGGTACAATTTCAACTCCATTGTATTTGACTGGCTGTATGGAAGTCATTCCTACATTTTGCAAAACTTCAAGGTGTTTCAGGTAATTGTCCGAAAAAGTCATCCAGAATCTTGCTTCCCTGATTGAAGGAATATGTTTTACAAGAGATTCAAGCTCCTCGTGATACATTAGATATATTTTTTTATCTCCAATGTTTTCAGGAAAATTGTATACCCTAGATTCTGACAGGGGAGGTGTTTCAACCCAGTTTCCGTCCTTATAGTATTTTCCTTTTGCAGTCACTTCCCTGATATTAATTTCAGGGTTGAAGTTTGTTGCAAAGGCCTGTCCGTGATCCCCTGCATTGCAGTCAATTATGTCAAGTGTTTCAATTTCATCCAGAAGATGTTTGTTTACATATGCAGTGAATACATTGGTAACTCCCGGATCAAACCCGCTTCCAAGAAGAGCCATGATTCCTTTTTCCTTAAATCTTTCCTGATATTCCCACTGCCATTTATAACAGAATTTGGCCTCATCCTTTGGTTCATAGTTTGCAGTATCAAGATAGTTTGTACCTGTTTCAAGGCAGGCGTCCATAATGGGAAGATCCTGATAGGGAAGTGCAACATTTATTACAAGTTCCGGGTTAAATGATCTTATAAGCTCTGCAACCTGCTTTGGATCGTCAGCATCAACCTGGGCAGTTTTGATTGGAGTTTTTGTGTGTTTTGCAATTTCATCACATTTGGATTTTGTCCTGCTTGCAAGACAAATATCGGAAAAAACTTCAGGAAGCATTGCACATTTTCTTACAACAACGTTTCCAACACCGCCAGCACCGATTATAAGAACTTTTGACATAAAAGAGACCTCCTTTTTTTACTAAATTGAGCAGTTTTTTTAATATAAATGATTGTTTTTTTGAATTAGCAGTTGAACGGAAACTGTCTTTTTTCCACATTCCAGGGTCAGATTCAAAATTTAATTTTCAGAGTTCAAAAGCATTACTGAAGAATATTTTTTCCTGTACCGGCAATTATCCAGTTTTCGTTCAATTGCTGTTTAAAAGATAAAACTCTCTCTTTAGATTTTAGTATTCGTAATATGTATAACCCCTTAAGCCTCGTTCATAGGCTTTGACAATATTATATCTTTCCTTGACACTTATTTTTCCGTTTTTAACTGATTCTTCAGCACTTTCACGAAATCTTCCCAAAAGGCTTTTTGGATTGTAGCCAACTGATGAAAGAACGCTTTGAACAGAATCTCCTTCAATTTCCTTTGTAAAATCATAGGAACCGTCATCGTTTACCATTATGCTGACAACATTTGTGTCGCCAAAAAGGTTGTGAAGATCACCAAGTGTTTCCTGGTATGCACCAACAAGAAAAACTCCAAGATAATAGGGCTCTGAAAAATCAAGTTCATGGAGAAGTATTGATCTTTTAATTCCGTGGATGTCTATGAATTTATCAATTTTACCGTCACAGTCGCATGTAATATCTGCAACAGTTGCATACCTTGTAGGCTCTTCATTTAGTTTTTGAAGAGGCATTATCGGGAAAAGATGGTCAATTGCCCATGAATCCGGAATTGACTGGAAAACTGAAAAATTTCCATAATAAATATCTGCAAGGGCAGAATCAATATCAAGAAGTTCCTTGGGTATGTGTTTAAGGTTTTTTGAATTTTTGGCAATATTTGCAATTATGTGCCAGAAAATTGTTTCGCCAATTGCCCTTTCCCTTAAATTTATGTCTCCATGCTTGAATTTGACTCTTAGTTCATCTCTGTAATAAATTGCATCGTTAAAGCATTCCTGGATATTTTTCAGTGAAATTGAGTGTAAAACCTCAATAAGGTTGTCAATTACTTCTGGTTTGCTTTCATCGAGCTGATCAAGAAACGGCTGGGGATCAAATGTAGTTGTGTCAAGGATATTGAAAAGAAGAACTGAATAATATGCAACTGTTGCCCTTCCAGATTCAGTAATAATTATTGGATGTTCAACTTCATTTCCATCCATAACGCTCATGACACTTTCAATGATATCCGCACAATATTCTTCCACAGAATAGTTTCTGCTGTTTGAAAAGTTTGTGTGGGAGCCGTCGTAATCAACAGCCAGTCCGCCTCCAAGGTCAAGATATTTCATGTTTGCACCTTCATCTACAAGCCCTGTATAAATTCTGCAGGCTTCCATTACAGAATTTCTTATGTCCCTGATATTTGGAATCTGAGACCCCAGGTGATAATGCAGAAGCTGCATTGTATCGAGCATATCTTCTCTTTTTAAAATATCAATGGCATGGACAACCTGGCTGATGTTGAGTCCGAATATGCTTCTGTCTCCGCCTGATTCTGTCCAGTGGCCGCCAGCTCTTGAAGAAAGCTTTATTCTTATTCCAAGAAGAGGTTTTATTCCAAGTTCTTTTGAGCGTTTTATTACAATGTCAAGTTCGCCAGGCATTTCAACAACAATAAAGCATTTAAAGCCCATCTGCCTTGCATAAAGTGCAAGATCAATAAATTCTTCATCTTTGTATCCATTGCAGATAAGACAGGCTTCCTTAGATTTCATATATGCAAGGGCTGCAATAAGCTCAGCCTTTGAACCTGCTTCAAGTCCGTGGTGGTTTTCTATGCCAAAGTTTGTTACTTCTTTTAATACCTGTTTCTGCTGGTTTACTTTAATTGGGTAAACTCCCCTGTAGCAGCCGTTATATCCAAGTTCTTCTATTGCTTTTTTAAAACTTTTATGGAGGTAGCCAAGCTGTGCATCAAGAATATTTTGTATTCTTAAAAGAACAGGCATATCAAAGCCCCTCTGGATTATTCCCTGGATTACTTCGGGAATGCTTACTGAAATGCTTTTGTCGTCAAGCGGGGTTATTACAACTTCTCCCTTTGCATTTATACCAAAGTATTTGGAACCCCAATTGTCTATGCCGTAAAGATCAGCAGACTTTTCTGTTGTCCATCTTTCTAGTGTGTTCAATTTTTTTCCCCTCCGGCATTAACCAGGTTTAAATTAAATATAAACATAAAAATTATGAGTTTATATTTAAGCCTGTATTGGCAAATTATAAGTAAAGTGTCAAAAAAATTAATGATTATTTATGAAATAAATTTTTAATAAAATTTATTATAAAATTTTTTGAGCTTAAAAATAAAACAGAAAAGTAAAAAATTCCGGCTGTCATAATTATTGCAGGCCCTCCTGGAAGGTCATATTTAAAACTTATTCCTATCCCGGAAAGGACAAAGAATATTGAAAGGATTACGCTTAATATGCTCATTGAAAAGAAGTTTCTTGAAAGTCTTGATGCAGAGGCTGGCCCAAGTGTCAGCATTGCAATTATCATTATTATTCCTACTATTCTTATCATAAGTACAATTGTAAGTGCTGTCATTATAAGAAGCATTAGTTTGTAAATATCTGTTCTAACGCCTCTAATTTCAAGAAATTCTTCGTCAAATGATGTTGCAATGAGTTTATTTTGAAATAAAAATGCAGTTAAGCAGATAAAAAATGAAAAAATGGCTATAATTATTACATCTGTTTTTGTAACCATTAAAATATTGCCGAAAAGATATGACATGGGATCAATGTATCCAGGAGTGATTGAAATGAAAATAATTCCTCCAGCCATTCCAACAGCCCAAACTGCACCAAGAAGAGAATCAAGTCTTTCCTTTGAATATTTTTCCGCAAACCAGATTAACAATGCAGCAAATATAGATGCAGCAACTGCACCTGAATAAGGGGTAAGCCATGAAAGGTTGTATTTAGCCGATGCAAAAAGAGCAAATCCTATTCCACCAAGTATTGAATGTGAAATTGCACCTGCAATATAGCTTATTCTTCTAACAACAATATAGCTTCCTGTTATACCAAAGGCAAACGAAGAGAATATACCTGCAAGAAGGGAGTATTTTAAAAAAACAAGATTTGAATTAACAAAAATTTCTGCGAAGAGATTCATTTTATATGTCCTTTGCCTGAACATCTGTGGTCATGCCTTACCATCTGCATTGAGCAGTTGTATATTTCCTGGATTATTTCCCCTGAAAGTATATTTGTAGGGTGGATTACAAGTGTTTTATTTACGCAGAATACTGTACTTACAATTTCAGATACAAAACCCATATCATGTGAAACCATTATAATTGTCTTATTATTCTTTTCATTAAGTTCCTTTAAAAGTGAAATAAAATTATCTTCTGTTTCAGAGTCTACATTTGAGGTAGGTTCATCAAGAATTAAAATATCAGGATCTGAAATAAGTGCCCTTGCAATAAGGACTCTTTGCTTCTGACCTCCTGAAAGTGCATAAAATGGTTTTTTGATAAATTTATCCATTTTAACTCTTTTAAGAGCATCTTCGCATTTTTGTTTGTCATCTTTTGAGTACCAGCCAAAAAATGAGCCAGGCCCTTTTTTCCCAAGAAGACCCATTAAAACAACATCTTTAACAGATATTGGAAATGAATTGTCATAATGTACACTTTGGGGCATATATCCGAGTTTTGAACCGTTTTCTTTTGGATTGGATCCAAAAATTTCAATTTTGCCTTTGTCTGGTTTTAAGATTCCTGCAATAAGTTTTATTAAGGTAGTTTTTCCGCCTCCGTTTGGCCCGACTATACAGACAATTTCATTTTTAAAAATTTCAAAGTCAATGTTTTTAAGTACAGGCGAAGAGTTTGTGAAATATGAAAAATGTACATCTTTAAATTTAATTATTGGTTCTTTATCCATTATTTACCTTTTATTTTTTTAAAACTGGTTTATATATCATAAATTAAAAAATTAATAAATAAATAAATAAACTACCATAGGTATTTTTGAAATAATCAGTGATTGGCCGAAAAAGGGATTTTTTTGTTCAGCAACTAATTATTTTGTTTTAAATTCAAAGACTCCATCCCAAAAGTTTATGTTCGAATTCTTGAGCTTTTTTATTCTTTCAAGGTAGATTTCATAAATAGAGATGCTTTTTTGCTGCTTTAATTTAAGTATAATTTTTTCTGCATCAGAAAAGTTCCCGATTTTATAGCTCTCAAGTGCTGAATTAAAAAAATTTATTTCATCTTCAAGTTCTTGTTTCCAAGGGTAGAAGCACACTGGCTCATAAATTTCAATAGGTTTGGTTTTTCCCTTTACTTTGACCCAGTCTATTTTTCTTGAAAGGATTTTATCTTTAACTAGATTTTGAGTAAATTCAGTTATTAATAAGTCAGTTGAGTAAAATTTGTTAAGTCCTTCAACTCTTGATGCAAGATTTACATTGTCGCCTATTACAGTGTAGTCAAATCTGTCAATACTTCCAAAATTCCCAATTCTAACATCTCCAGTATTTATGCCAATCCCAAGTTTAATAAAAGGGAAATTCTTTTTTTTCCATATATTATTGAGATGCTGAATTTCAGACAGTATTTTTATTGCAGATAAAACACTGTCTTTTGCATGGGTTTTGTTTTCAAGAGGAGCTCCCCAAAAAGCCATTACAGCATCCCCTATAAATTTGTCTACTACGCCCTTATTATTTCTTATTATTTCACTTATTTTGGAAAAGTATATGTTTAATAGTTCTCCAAGTTCCTGGGGTTTTAAATTTTCAGATATTGCTGTAAAATCCCTTATGTCTCCAAACATAATAGATATTGTTTTTGTTTCGCCTGAAAGTGAAAGTTTTTCTGGATTTTTTATGAGTTCGTTTACTATTTCAGGAGACACATAATGGGAAAAAGCATTTTGAATGAATTTTTTTTCCTTTTCCCTGAAAAAGTAATTGAAAATTATGATTGTCATGCAAAGACTTCCAATAGATAATACAGCAAATGAAAAACCAGCTATGATATTATTTTTGAAAATAAAAAAATAGTTTGTAATAAAAATTCCACAGATACTTGCAATTGTTATGAATCCTGCTGGTACAGGCCCTGAAAAAATAAGGATAAAACTTATTAAAATGCTTACAGGTACAAGAATAAAATATGAAATGCCTGCTTCGCTGAATTTGTCAAAATGCATAAAATCATTGTTAAGCATATTGTCAATTATTGTTGCGTGGATTTCAACTCCGGGACATGCTCCGGAAAAAGGAGTGGCCTTTAGGTCAAGAAGGCCTGCTGCTGAAGTCCCGACAAGAACTATTTTGTTATTTAGGTCATTTTGGTCTTTATCATTTAATATGTCTGCTGCTGAGATATATTTGTATGTAAAAGGCTTTCCTTTAAAATTTATGAACATTTGTGCATCTATATCGGTTTTTATAAAATGATTTCCTGAGTAAATACCAAGAACCACATTTTTCCCTTCTTTTTTTTGGTTGGAAGGCAGGATTGAGATATAAGATGACTGTGAATAAATTCTAAAAATTTCAAGGGCAAATGAAGGGCAGGGTATGTTGTTGTATTTTATGAGTAAAGGAGCTTTTCTTACAAGACCAGATGAACCTGGTAAAATATTTATAAATCCCTCAGAAACAGAGGTTGAAAGCTCATTAATATTAAGCAGAACATTTTCTGCTTCATTTAGATAAAGATTTTTAAATTTTATTTTATCTGAATTGATTTTTATTGATGCAGAAGAAAAAGGGCAGCAATTTTTTTTAATGCTGTTTTTAAAATCAAAAATATATCCCATTATAACAGGATAAGAACCAATTGTGTTTCCAAGAATTTCATCATAATCTTCAAAATTTTCGGTGTTAAGTATTTTTTTATTTATGCTTTTTAAAACACGAACCGGTGAAGTCCTGTCATATTCAGGGAAAAACATGTCAAGACCAGTTATTTTAGGATTTTTTGCATTAATTTTTTTTATGAGTTCAGCAATTATATTCCTAGGCCAGGGCCATTGGCCTATTTCCTTTAAGCTTTTTTCGTCAATGTCAATAATGACTATTTTATCACTAGGAGCTTTTTCGCCTCTTATTTGGAAAAAGAGATTTGTTATTTCAAAATCTATTGAACGAAATATTGAATTTTCTGATGATGCGTAAAAAAAATAAATCAATACAGAAAAAAAAATAACAAAAATCCCTGCAATTGCAGGGATTGATTTTTGTATTTTTAATTTTTTTGGCATTTAGTTTATCTTTTTCCTGTGAAAATTCCAAAATACTTATCATTATTTAATTCAGCATTAAAATTTCCTCCGCATTCCTGTGCATTTGGGCCAAAAAAATCCCCGTTTAAATGTCCGGCTAATCCTGAATTAATATAGCCGTAAAAACCTTCATTACCTGCTATTGATCCTGAATAGCTGAAAATGATCTGGGTATTGCTTATGTCAGGCTGGATTTTAGCATGAATGCTGTAATTGCCATTTTCTGGAAAAACATGCATGCTGAAGTTGCCGTCAGGAAGAAATGATTTCTGGTTTGTGCCATTTAAAACTAAAGTATTTGATTTGCCTTCATAATAAAGGTTTTGCTGTCCTGTTTCCTGTAAAATATTATTTATTTCAGATGTTTTTTGTCCTGCTATAAAAAAACTGCCCGGGCCATGAATATGATAAGTTTGTGATTTGTCATCAGGGTCTTTATATGAAGCCTCCCAATATCCCCAGCTGATATATTCGGTTTCAAACTGGTTTGGATCAAGAGATGAAAGAAATCCGGTATTTTTATTGATTTCTGATTTATTGTCGCTTGAATATGAATTTATTGACTGCTGTGAAGAATCAAAAATTGCTGCAAATGCTTTGTCGTCAATATAGGCTGAGTTTGATTTTGTACCGCCAAAAGAAAGATTTGAAATTAGCTGGCTTTGGTAATAATCATAGGCATTAAGATTCCCTGAAATTGTTCCTTCTGATTTATTTATATTAATTGAGAAATCTTTTGAAGATGAATTCATGAAAAGTTTTCTTCCCATGTCGGGAGAATTTATATTTTCAGAAATACCAATAACAAAACCTTTTAAATTGTTAAAGTCAGGATTTGAATTGATAATATTATGGATATCATTTTTAAATCCTCCCATAGTGATTACTGCACTGCCTGTTTCAGTCATTGTGTTCATATCTTTTAAATCTGCGTTCAGGGTTATACCTGTTCCTTGATACTGGCTGCCGAAAAAACTGCCTGTATTTGATTGCGAACTGACAGAAAAAATTCCAGGGAAGCCTTGGGGGTAGTCAAATCTTTCATTATCGGAAATTTTGGTGCCTACGATTGTAATATCTTTTATTGTTTTATTGTCTTCAGCTATGGTTCCAAAAAAAAGAATTCCTGTGTCACGGTAGCCAATTGGGCTGTCGCTGATAAATGTTCCAAGTATTCTTTTATTTGTAAAGTTTGCACCAATTGCTATACCTCCAGAAACTGCCTCAATGTATTCTTTTGAATCAAACATGGTCGAAGTTGAAGCTGTAAAATGGCCGTTGTACTTGTAAGATAAATTATCAGGATAATTTAAAGAATCAGGCTCAATTCCAAAATATGAAGTTGAGGTATACACATAATCTAGATTATCTATAGAAAGAGTCTGAGGCGGCACATGGATAAGATAAAATTCGCTAAGATCAGATGTGGTAATATCTGCCTTTAAATCAAAGGTTTTTGAAAATGCCTTTATTCTAAAGTCATATGCAGGAGAGCCTGCGTTTGTAACAGGAGCAAAGTAGGCAGCATTTTTGTCAGGATATGAAAAATTGTCGAATTCATTGTATGAAATAATATTACCACTGCTGTCTTTTTCAGTAATTTTTAGATAATCTTTAAATTCTGCCTCTGCAGTTCCGCTGTATCTATAACTTTGATTGCCTTGAACACTATGGTTTATAATTGCTGAACCAATAAATTTGCCGGCTGGATATAAAAATGGATCTTTTTCTTCTGGCTCTTCTGTTTTAAGGCTTTCTTCAATTTTATCCTGATTTTTGTCTGCATATATATCTGAATATTCTAATTCATTTGACTCTGGTTTTAAAGATTGGTCAGACATTTTTTCTGTGTTTTTATTTTTTTCATCTTCATCAGATTCTTGTTTGCCACCAGATGAAGAATCATCTTTTTGCTTAGTGCTTTCAGGCTTTTTAAAGCTTCCTATTTCCTTAGAGCTGTATTTTCTTGGCGTTTCTATTGTTTTTTTATCAGCATCTATTTTTGTTCCAAATCCTGGTTTTATGAGTGATGTTCTTCCAAAATCAGTAGTAATATCAATTCCTTTTCCCCCAAGAAATACAATATCAAGATTTTTTTTATGTACTTTAAATGCAAACATTGAACCCCGTATTCCAATGCTTGCAACAGGAGTTTTGATTTTAAAATTTTTTGGAGCAGTATTTACAATTTTACCGCCCATAATATGGAAAATTCCTTCTTTTGCTTCTGCATTAAAATTTGATTCTTTTTCATCCCATTTAAAATCTTTAATGGTCATTTTGCTTTCAGGGCCAAGACTTGCTATTGTTTCATCATTGAAAAGGATTTGAAGCCTTGAGTTTTTAGCAGTTTCAATTGTGTCATTAAGAAAAATTTCACTTTTGATAAAAAGCTGTTTAGTTATTCCGTCATTGAAGGAATAAGCTTTTCCTCTTATTGCTGCAATTTTTCCAACAAACCCATAGCTAGTCGAAGCCAGGAAAACAGCAAAAAGTATAAAACTAAAATTTTTTATAAAAATAATGGTTTTTTTCATTGCTCATCCCTCTTATTTAGAAACTTATTTTAAAATAGACTGCGGTTTTATTTTTTTTGTATTCATAAATAGCTGCGTTGGAATTGTTGTTTATAAAGAGATAGGAAATGCCAAGAAAAGCTCCAATGGTTTTTTTTGGGTTTTCAAAGCACATCCATTTTATGTCACCAGCTAAAAAGTTTGTTTTGTCGTTTCTTTTTTCAAGGAATAATGAGTCTTTTTCATCATATTTTGATTGCTGAAATCTGTAAAATCCTGAAAAATTGATTTTTTGAGTAATTAACCATAAAAAACCAAGACCTCCTGAGTATCTGTTAAATGAATTTATGTCAGATTCGGCTTTTTCAGTTGCGAAATCCATGAAAGGTGTAAGAAGGAAATTTTTTATTCCTTTTGTATATGAGATATATATTCCTGAATTAAAGCCGTCTCTTGATTGATAATCGCTGTCATATTTTTTTTGAGTGTATGAAGCTCCAATATTTAAAAGGCTTGAATCTGAAATTGATTTTTTTAAATTAAATTTTGTTCCAATAGAATTCATATAATAGTTGCTGTCAATTCTTATATGCTGCCCAAATATTGCTGTATCAAGGAAAAGTCCCGGCAGAAGCGTAAAGTTTGGAGTAAATGCAAGACTTATGAAGTCAAGATCCTGCTCATCTTTTGAGTTGTAAAGATTTTTTTGGTAGAAAAAATTGGTTTTTAACCTGTTGAGAACCTGAGAGTCTAGGCTGTAAGTATATGAAATATCAGCAGATGATGTAAAAAAATAATCAGATTCCTCTCCTTCTATCTGCATTGGAAGGTACGAAAAGGCAGGAATTTCAATTATTTCATCTGTTGGTGACGAAGATGTATTGTCGTCATATCCATAACCAAGTTCAATGGAGCCCGAGAGTTTATGCTTTTGCTCAATTGATTTGATTTTTCTAAGCATAAATTCAATATTTTGCTTTACATCTTCAGGCAGATTTGTGGTTAATACTTCTTTAAAAAGTCTTTTTGCTTCTTCGTTTGATCCTATAGCCATGTAGGCCCTTGCCATTTCAAGTTTTACTCTTGAAAGATCCGGGTCTGAAATGAGCATTCTTTCATAGGCAAATATTGATTCCTCAAATTTTTTGAGTTCAAATGCAGATCTGCCAAGATAAAAATTTATTATTTGATTTTGAGGATCTTTTAAAAAAAGTTCCTTAAAAAGCTGGTAGGATTTTTCAAAATTTTTTTCCTGGAATAATTGTTTCCCTGTATCAATTGAGTTTGGATTCGAAGAATGTGAATTTAAGGGAAAACAGATGAACAATAAAAGGAAAAAAAATTTTATGAAAATTTTTGTCATTTTTTTTACCCTTATTTAAATTTTTATAATTCATTTATTTTAAAAAATTAAATTGCATCTGAAACTATGTTTTCTTTGTCCATTATAAAGTCGGGTTCAAAATTTAACTCTCAAAATAATCAATCTATCCTAAAGGTTAAATTTTTCACTTGAACTGAACAAAAAATTCTCGTTTTCGGCCAATCACTACTTAAATGTTTGTTTTTTTGGAACTTTTGAAGACTCAGTGATTATAATGTTTTTTTGAGCTTCTTTTTCGTTATTTGTTTTTGCTGTAAAAAGTTTGTTACCTGATACATCTTTTTCAGTATAATACATCATTGTTGAAATTGTGCACGGAGTAGGGGTGAAAATCTGAACTTGTTTTGGATTGTGCTTTAATATATTTATACAAAATTTTTTTAAGTTCAGCATCTCTTTTTTTGTGCATCCAGGATGAGCTGCAATAAAATAATATGTTAAAAACAGCTTTTTATTTTTTGCAAGCCTGTCAAATAAAGATTTGAATTCTTTTAAAGATGTTGAAGAAGGTTTTCCCATAAGGGATAAAATTTTATCATCACAGTGTTCAGGTGCAATTTTGAGCTGACCTGAAATATTGTTTTCTATTAGTTTTTTTAGATATTTTTCTCCATATTCACGGTCTTGAAGAATCAGATCATATCTTATCCCTGATGATATAAAGACTTTTTTTACATTTTTTATTTTTTCTGCCTTTTCAATCAGTTCAATTTGTTTTTTATGGTTAGGCTTAAGATTTCTGCATACATCAGGGAAAAGGCATTTTTTATTGGTGCAGGGACCTGAAGATATTTTTTTTTTGCATTCAAATCCATACATATTTGCAGTAGGGCCTCCAAGGTCTGTAATATAGCCTTTAAATGTTTCCATTTGGGTTATTTTTTCTACTTCCTTTAATATAGATTCTTCGCTTCTTGAAACAATAGTTGTGCCCTGATGAACTGCTATTGCACAAAAACTGCACTCACCGTAGCATCCCCTGTGGGTTGTAACTGAATGATTTATTGTTTCAACAGCTCTTACTTCTCCTTTTTTAAGATCAAATGGATGAACTTTTCTTGTGTATGGTAGCTCATATACTTCATCAAGTTCTTTTTGTGTAAGATTTGGTGAGGGAGGATTTAAAACAAGATATCTGTCATTATGAAGCTGAACCAGCCCGTTTGAGTTTAAGGGTTCTTTGTTTTCATAGAATTTTAGAAACATTTCATGAAATTTGTCTTTATCATTTAAAACTTCTTCATATGAAGGAAGAAGTTCATAATTATTAGGTATTTCTTTTGAAATGTATGCAAGCCCTCTGATATTTATTGGAGAAATTTTATTTTTCAGGCAGTGGGCAAGTTCGATAATTGATTTTTCACCCATTCCAAACAAAAGATAATCTGCCTTGGAATCAAATAGAATTGATCGCCTTATTTTTTTTGAAATAAAATCAAAATGGCTTATTCTTCTTAAACTTGCTTCAATTCCCCCAAGAACAACAGGTGCAGAATTTTTAAAATATCTTTGGATAAGGTTTGTGTATTTTATTGTGGCAAGATCAGGGCGCCTGTTGTTTATGCCTCCAGGGGTAAGATCGTCTTTGTTTCTTTTTTTACCGGATGCTGTATAGTTTGATACCATTGAATCCATGGCTCCAGCTGTTACTCCCCAGAACAGCTTTGGTTCTCCAAGACGTTTTATATCTTTGTCTGAGGAAATGTCTGGCTGAGAAATAATTGCAGTTTTATATCCTTTTGATAAAAGCACCCTTGCTATTATGGCAGAACCAATAAAAGAAGAATCTATATTGGCGTCTCCACTTACTATTATAACATCTAATTTGTCCCAGCCTTTTTGTTTAATTTCCTGTGGGGTTGAGGGTATGAAATCAGGTTTGTTCAATTTTTTCCTTTTTAAGTTGGATTTGTCCGTTATCTGTATATTTTATTTTCAGTGTTTCATTTGAGTTAAGATTTTCAATTACACCTTTTTTTTCATTTAGATCAACAAAGGATTTGTAAATTTCTTTAATATCATTCTCGCTGAAAATATTTTTCTTTTTGTTTTCATGATTTATAAATTTCTGTCTCCATATTTTTTCGTGCACCCTTAAAGATTCCATGAGGTTGTCAAGAAAATAAGCTATATCTTTATCTGGATATGCATGGACTCTGTTTTCAAATTTTCTTACTTCTTGAATAAAAGATTCATGGCCTGGATGGGGATATTTTTTTTTGTCAGATAAAAAAAGTGTTATTTTGGTGTCAATATCATCTATCTTTTTTTTATAATAAAATATTTTTTCAATTATTTCCTTTTGTTTTTTTGAAATCAGCATAGTTTTACCTGTTAAAATAATTGCAGAAATGTTTTATAAAAATTTTTAATCTGCCTTAAATTTATTCCTGTAAAAAAGTCATTATAACAGGATAATCTGAAATAAAACTTTTGTTATAATCCTACTCTTGAAAGAATTATTTCAGCTTCTTCTATTGTAAATGCGGTTTCAATCTGATATCCAGGCCAGACAAGGCTTTTTTTTTCAAAACAAAAGGTTTTTATGCTTTTTTCATCAATAACCCTTATGACAAGTTTAACACCTGCATCCCATAATGTTTCCTGAATAGACTGCATGAAATAATGGTCATTATCTTTAAAAGTAAAGCCCCTTAGGTCTGAAATGCAGGTAAACCCCTGTCTTAAAAATCGTACCAGACGTTCAGTTTCTGATACTGCATGGCTAAAATCTTCTTTTTCTTCAATGTTTCCAAGGTAAAGATAGAGTCTGTTTTTTTCTGAGTTGATCTCGGCTCTAAACATTATAAACTTTCGTTTTTTGATAGTTTAACAAGTTTGTTCCAGGCTGCTTTAAAAGCAATTTTTCCAGAACCTGAAAGATCGTCTAAAATTTGTTTTTCATTTTTATCCAGATTTAATTCAAAAATCTGGCATAAATTATTAAATTTTTCAATTAAAGATTTAATTTCTTCCCTGAAAAAAAGGTGAATAAATTCAGTTGTATTTTTATTTTCTTCAAGTTCTTCGCAGGCTTTTTCACATAGGAAATCAAGTGCTTTTATACCGGCAATAATTGCACCTGTTTCATAGTAAAAGTCATTGTTATCCAGATTTTTATTTTTTTTTAGAACAGAATAAATTAAAAATTTCATTGCACCTAAAACAGGGCCGGCCATTAAAATATCTTCAAATTTTCTGAAATTCATTACCAGGCTATCGTAGGCTTTGTCTTTTTCTCCTAAAATTTCGTTTTCATCTGAAACAAAATTGTTAAATTTTATTGTTCCGTGGGGGCAGTCCTTGAAAAATGGGAGGTTTTTGATTTCATCTATTTGAACATTTTCATTTTGAGAGGGCATGAAAAAAGCAGAATATCTTTTTTTGTCATCAACTGAAGTTATGGCAATAATAATTGCAAAATCGCAGACAGGTGCATTGGTTGTAAATGTTTTTTCACCGTTTAGAAAATATGAATTTTGTTTTTTTTCAGCATATGATTTCAAAAATTTTGGATGGGGGCCGGCTTTTGGCTCAGAAACTGCAAAGGAAAAGATAAATCCTTTGTTAATTGCATTTTTCAAGTATTTTTCTTTTTGATAACTGCTTCCATAAATGGAAATAATTTTTAAAATAAGCATATTTACTAAAATTGAGAGTGAAATCCCAATATTTGCACTTTGGTATGCTGTTTGTTCTGAAAATTTATAAATATCTTTGAATTGTCCGCCAATTCCTCCATATTCATGAGAAACAGCGTGTTTTGAGCAGTATGTGGAAAAAATTTTTTTAAAAAATTCTTTGGGATTTTTATTGTTGTTTTTAAGAAATATTTTTATTTCTTCTGATAAATTTTCAATTTCTGACATGTTTTTTATGTTCCTGAATTAAAAAATATTAGAATTTTATAAAAATTTCATTAGCATAAAAACTTTCATTTGTCTGCTAAAACCAAAAAATTAAATAGTGATTGGCCGAAAACGAGAATTTTTTGTTTAGTTCAAGGAAGATGAAAAATTTAACCCTCAATATATTCATGCGGTTAAATTTTATACTTGAAATGAAACAAACTTTTTATTTTCTGGCAATCACAAATAAAATTTTTTTAGATCTGAAAGGCAATGTGATTACAAAAGTTATGGCGGGCAATTAGCACAAAAACTTCTGAATACTTCTGTAGAAAGATACCTGTCGCCTCTGTCAGGAAGAAGAACAACAATTGTTGAGCCTTTTTTCATATCTTTTGCAGCCTCCATTGCACCCCATAATGCTGCACCGCTGCTGAGTCCGCAGAAAATCCCTTCATAAAGTGCAAGTTCTCTTACAGTGTCAAATGCATCTCTGTCATTGCAGTAAATTTTATGATCAAGCAGCCCTGGATTATAAATTTCAGGTACTATTGCTTCCTTCATATTTTTAAGCCCCTGAATTTTGTGGCCTTCTTCAGGCTCAATTCCAAGAACTTTTGTCTTGAAATTATTATCCCTGAAATATTTTGAGCAGCCCATCAAAGTTCCTGTTGTTCCCATTCCTGCTACAAAAAGATCAGCTTCACCATTTGTCTGTTGAATAATTTCAGGCCCTGTAGAATAGTAATGTGACATATAGTTTGCTTCGTTTTTAAACTGGTTTGGCATGTAGTATTTGTCAGGATGCTTTTCTAAAATACTGTGTGCTCTTGCGATTGCACCGTCTGTTTTTTCACTTCCTGGAGTAAGTTCAAGCTCTGCACCCATTGCAATAAGAATAGACCTTCTTTCTATGCTTACGCAGGCTGGAAGGGTGAGCTTTATGGAAAAACCCATTGCAGCTGCAACCATTGCCATTCCAATTCCGGTATTTCCAGATGTTGGTTCAAGAATTGTTTTGTCTTTAGTAAGAAGGCCGCTTTCTAAGGCTTTTTTTAGCATATAATATGCAGGTCTGTCCTTGACAGAACCAGCAGGGTTTGCACCTTCAAGCTTAACTAAAATTCTTATTCCTGTTTTTTTTGTATTCCAGATATTTTCAAGTTCTACAACAGGTGTATTGCCAATTGCATCAAGGATACCCATAAATTTCTTTCTAATTGAATTAATAGCCAGCATCAAATGGGGTATATAGCAGATTTATGAACTAAGTAAATTTTTTTTGATTAAACAAGATAAAAAAATTAAGCAGCTGCTGAACTAAAGCACCATTTTCAGTCAATCACTAAGTATTTGATATTGATCTTTGATAATTAAATCTGTTTTTTAATTTTTTCTGTTATTTCATCAATTTTTATCTGATATCTTAAGCATACAGATTCAAGAGTATCAAAAAGATGATTACAGCAAAGGCAGGTTCCTGCTTTTTCATCATAAGATTTTATGATTTTTTGGGTTTTTTCCCATTTTGACATTATATCCAAAAGTGTCATATTTTTAAGGTCTTCCATTTTTTACTCCGGAATATAAATTATAAAATTTGTCATTGTATTTTCCTTTGATTTTACTTCTATAAATCCGTTGTGCTGTTTAATTGAAGTAAAAGCATTTGTAAGGCCGAGTCCAGTACCTTTTTTTGAAGAAAGAGGTTTTGTGGAAAAATATGGATCAAAAATTCTTTCAATGTTGTTTGGTGGTATTCCCCTTCCAAAATCCTTGATTTGAATTTTTATGTAGTTTCCTTCTTTCATAAGTTTTTCTTTTATGTCTGAGTTTTCTTTTATTAATTCGGCAGAAATTGTTATCTCAATTTTTTTTTCATCAGTTTCATCCATTGCTTCAATTGAGTTTTCTATAATGGCATTAATTGCAGACTCAAAAATTAATGGATTTATGTTGAAAAATTGTAAATTATCTAAAATTTGAATATCAAATACTATATTTTTATATTTTTCTGAAAATTTTGAAAAAAATTCATTTATTTTAACGCTGTTTTTAAAGATTGATGAAATATCTGAAAATTTTAAAAATTTTTGGGTCATTAATTCAAGGTGGGTGGCAGCTTTTTCAATGCGTCCGATAATTTTTAAAATATTTTCATTTTTTATTTTGGACGCTTCAATAGCAGCAAGTGAAAGATTTCCAAGTATAATTGATAAAATATTATTTATATCGTGGGTAATACCTGTTGCCATGGTTGAAAACAATTTGAATTTGCTTGTTTTAATTTTTTCCTTTTCAAGTGCAATTCTTTGGGAAATATCTCTTATAAAGGCCTGAACAACCGGAGGATCATTATCTATTCTTACAATACTTACCTCAACTTTTATAAGTGTTGAGTCGTTTTTTTGTATTGTTGCCTCTGTTCTTATATTTTTATTGTTAAGTATTTCTTTTATTTCATTTACTGCTCTTTCTTTTTCTTCAGGAATAATAAAATCATAATATTTTTTTTTAAGCATTTCTTCTTTTGAAAGGCCAAATGTTTTTTGAGCTACTTCATTACAGTCAATAATACGGCCTTTAATGTCTGTTACAATTACAGAATCATATGAATTGTTAAAAAGGGATGTTAAAATTTTTTCTTTTTTCTTCAGCTTTTCTTCTGTGCTTTTTCTTTCTTCTTCTGCTTCCATTTCCTTTGTAACATTTGTCAGATTTCCAATGGAGAGGGTTATTTTATCTTCTGAAAATGGAATTACAAATGCCTGATCCTTGAGCCAGAAAGTGTCATTATTATGGCTTATTTTGTATACAGCCTCATTAAAGCCTGCATTTTCTGTTTCATTTCTTATTGTAAATTTTTTTTTTAAGAAAAGAGCTCTGCTCTGGGTGTTTATTGTTACCTTGTTTTGATTTTTAATATAGGTTTTTCGATCTGATACACTTGATCTGAATACCTGGGGAAGGCTTTCTATGTCAGATGAAAAAAGCTCTTTAAAATTATCACCTGCATATTCATACCAGATTTCATTTTTTCCTGTTTCCCATGCACAAATATATAAAATAGCAGGAACAAGAAATTCATTTATTGATTTAAGACGGTTTATGTATGAACAAAGATTTTCTTTAAATTCAAGACTTTTGTCTTTGTATAGAAGTCGTCCTTCATAATATGGGGGAATTTGAATTTTATTTTTTGTCATTATTTTATTTTGGCTTTTTAGTATTTTTTAAAAAAGATATTACTTACTTAATTTTTTTTTTCAACATAAACTGAATATTTTTTTGTTAAAGTCTTGAAAGAGTTTCTATTGTCTGTTCAGATGCAGCCGATGAAATTTCAATTATTGTATCAAGGCTCATTTCGATTTCGCTGAAAACCTTGTTTATTTCACCTGGTTCTCCAAAATTTGAACTGTTTTCGTCAAAATAATATAGAGAAAAGAGATTGGCAATTTTTATAATTGCACTGAATTTTTCATTTGCCTGAAATTTTTGTTTATGATGATCTCTTATTCCAAGCTGAATATTGTATGGAAGATTCCATAGTCTTGCCATTGCATATCCTGTCTGGCCGTGGTGGATTCCTGTTATTGCAATTTCTGCCTGAATTGGAGAAATATTTTTTTCTTTCAAACTTGAAAAAGCTTTATTGTATTTGTCAATCCAGGGAGAAAGAATGATTTTGCCGCAGTCATGGAGAAGTCCTGCTGTAAAGGCTTCAGCCTCATAGCCCTGATAAAAAAGCGAACATATTTTTTTTGCACAAAAGGCTGTAAAAAGAGAGTGTTTAAGGAAGTTAAATGGTTTTAAATTATATCCTTTAAGTTCTTCCTTAAATAAAGGTGCTAGAGCTGCGGTCTCAATTATCTGTCCAATTGTAGTCAGCCCAAGAATCTGGGATGCATATTTTATTGATCCTATTTGATTTGCAACATTATAAAATGAAGAGTTGGCAAGTTTTAAAACCCTTGATGCAAGTGCTGGATCATTTATTATAATTTTTGATATTTCACCTATACCTGATTTATTTGAACGAATGGTTTTTTTTGCTTTTAAAATAATTTCAGGGTAGGGCGGCAGATCTTTTATCCCTTTAATAATTTGTTTTTGAATTAATATTTTTTCCTGGAGGTCTGGGATACTTTTCATTTTTTATCAAACTTTATTGTATTTTCAGCAGGCAGGCTGTCTGCTAGTTCACTTGAAGTTTTTCTTATGTAGGCACACAAAATTACAGCTATTCTTTTTAAAAGAATTACACCTATTCTTGGATGATCTTCTGTAAGTTTGTCAAATCCTTTTTTGGAAATTGTAAGAAGTATGGAATCTGATGCTGCAATTGCAGAAGCAGATCTTGGTGACTGGTCAATCATTGCCATTTCTCCAAGGCTTCTTTTGGGACCAAGTTCTGCAATTGGAACTCTTTTTCCTTTATCTGATTTTTTTAGAACAATAATTTTGCCTTCAACTATAAAGCACATGAAATTTCCTGGTTCACCTTCTTTAAAAATTACTTCCTTTTTTTTAACCTTAAAAATATTCATGTATTTTGCAATGGTCCAGAGTTCGCTTGTTGTGAGATATTTTGAAAAAGGAAGCCTTAGAAAAAGGTCAAGCACTTCTTCCTGAAACTGGTTTTGATATCCTTGGACAGTTTTCTTGTTCATTATTTTAAAGCCTGACAATTTTTGAGTTGTCATAAAATTCAAATTTGTAGATTATATTAGTACAGTTTTTTTAAATCGTCATCAAAGACTTTATTTTTAGTCTAAAAACTTGTTGCAGGGTATTTTCAAATGAATAGATTCGCTTTTGGTGCAGCATCATTTTTTTTAAAAAATCTTTATTATCTTTCAAAGGCAAAGGTTGAAATCAACGGAACTGAAAATATTTTAAAAGGTTCTGTAATTTTTACCATAAATCACTTCACAAGGGTTGAAACCCTTATTCTTCCATATCATATAGAAAAAATAACAAAAAAACCTGTCTGGTCCCTTGCCTGGCACGGGCTGTTCAAGGGAGCTCTTTCAGAATTTCTTGAAAAAAGCGGTGCCTTGTCAACAAGAGATCCAAACAGAGATAAATTGATTTTGAACAAGCTTCTTACAAACAGGGCAAACTGGATAATTTTCCCTGAAGGTTCCATGATAAAAACTAAAAAGGTTTTAAATAATGGTGATTATGAAATTGTAACTTCAGATGGTGTTTCAAGACCAAGAACAGGTGCTGCAAATTTTGCATTAAGAAGTGAATTTTACAGGCAGAGATTAAAATGGCTCAAAAATAACAATATTAATGAGTTTCAAAGAATAAAAAATAATTTTGGGATTCCTTTGGATTTTGATCCGGATTTTGATGAAGAAACATTTATTGTGCCTGTAAATCTTACATATTATCCCATAAGAGCAAGGGAAAATGCTGTAAACAGGCTTGCCTCATATTTTGTGGACACAATTTCAGACAAGATCAATGAAGAAATAATGACTGAAGGTGCAATGCTTCTTGACGGAGTAGATATTGATATAAGATTTGGGAATCCAATAAAAATTTCTCCATATTTAGATGACCCCATAATAAGGTCTGACATTGAAAGCAGTGAAAAATTTGATTTTGATGACAATATTTCATCCCTAAGGGTTTTAAGGGAAAATTCTGTAAAAATTATGTACAGGTATATGAGTACAATTTATGGAATGACAACAGTAAACCATGATCATATTTTTTCATATATTTTAAAATACATGCCTTTTGAAAAAATTGATCCCCTTGATTTTAAAATGAGGGCATATCTTGCAGCAGAAACAGACATAGATCCTGAAAGGCTTTTTCTGCATAAAGCTTTAAAACAAAATCAGATAAGCCTTTTAACAGATGACAGGTTTTTAAAGTTTTGTGAATTTATTGAGTTTTGCATGGAAAAAGACATTGTTAAACTTGATGATGGGAAAATAATAAAAAACAATGAAAAAATTTATCTTCCTGAAAATTCAGATGATTTCAGGAAGATAAATCCTGTTGCAGTATTTGCCAATGAAATAGAACCTTTAATTGTACTTGGTCCTCACCTTGAAAGGCTTTCAAAGGAAAGCAGTACAGACATAAAAAGAAGAGTTGTTGCTCATATTTTAAAAAAACATTCAAAAAGTTTTAAAAATGATTTTGATTATTAGATGAAAACTCAGGCATGCCAAAGCTTTTTTATAAAAAGGAAAATAAAAAAAGCATAGTTCTTATGCATGGGTTTCTATCTTCACCCCGGGAAATGAAAGAACTTGGCACTTACCTTAATAAAAATGGATTTAATATTTATTATTTGAGATTTCCAGGTCATGGAACATCACCTGAAAATCTTGAAAATATAAGTTATGAGGACTTTATTTATGCGGGAGAAGAAGCTTTGGTGCTTTTAAATATTTTATCTGAAAATGTTTTTTTATGCGGCATTTCACTTGGGGCAGCAGTTGCTTCAATTCTTGCCTCAAGACTTGATTTTATAAAAAAGACAATTCTTTTAAGTCCGCCTCTTAAATTTATCAAATATTTTGAAAATCCAAATGAAAAGGATGGGTTTAAATCTGTTTTAGAAAAGTTAAGCTTCAAAAAAAACGATGAAAATAAAATCAAGGCCTGTATTTACCCAAGATACAGATATTCTTTTGCAGGTTCTTTGGCTGTAAGGGAAATGAAGAAAATATCTGAAGAAATGTCTGAATGTTTAGAAAAAATAGTTAATCCATGTCTTGTAATTCAAAGTTATAATGATCCTTTAGTTGACCCTAAAAGCGGATACAGGGTTTTTGAAAAAATATCTTCAGAAGATAAATCGCTTTTATATATAAATTCTCGCGAGCACAGCATTATAAATTCTGATAAAAAGGATGCTGTTTTTGAAAATATCAGAATGTTTCTTGAAAACTGCTAATGATTTGTGGGTAATAGATACGGCTGTTAGAATTTAATTTTAAGATTCAATGTTTTGCATAATTATCCCTTGCTGTTTTCATTAAATGGAATATCTTCAGTTACTTTTAAAAGTGTATTCCCTTCATAAATAAATCCCAGGCTTTGGTAATAAATATTTCCATTCATCTCAAAAACTTCTGCATCCCAAAAATGTTTTTTTATAATTTTTTTTAAACTGTCTTTAGATGTAGCAGGATCAATTTCTAAACAAATTTTTTTCAGGTCTTCCAATGATCTTCTGGTGTAAAAATGATTATCCATTTCTGTATCAAGATTTAAACCTGAGTCAACATATCTTGTGAACCACCAAATGTTGTTTAGACCAAAAATTACAAGGACTAAAAGTATAATCAAGATTTTATTTTTCATAATCTGAATTCCAATTTAAACATAAAGTTTTTTTATTATAGATGAAGGCTGATTTATTTATAAGGTTTCAAGCTCAAAAATATCGCATAATTTTTTCTTTAATTCTTTAACCTGATTTTTAAAAAGCTCGGAAAGCTGAAAATTTGTAAAATCATATTCATTTTCAAATAATTCAAAGTTGATTACCGGCACCTGATGAGATGAAATATTTATTTTTTTATCAAATGCCAGTTTATCTGAAATTTTAAATTAATTATTAAAGCCAGCCTAAACTTCCAAATATTATTAAAAGTGAAATATCAACTCCATATATTACTGCCAGGGTTAAGAACTGATGTTTTCTTTTTTCCATATCATGAACAAGTATTGCCATTGTAAAAAAAGGTGCATATCCAATAATCCACACAAGCCATGGAAATTTTGTGCTCCATAAGCTGTATTCCCATGTCAGAAGTCCGCAATAGTTCAGGAAACATTCAACCATAACCGACAACGTGGTAAGTATCACAATCAAAAAGACCCTGTTGTTAATACCTGCTATTTTCATTTTTTTGTCTTCAGGAAGAATCAGGCAGGTTGCAATTCCCATTATTGCAAACATTAACGATATTTCAATGTTATACCCGATAAGAATCAATAGTGCAGTATTTCCGGTGCCGTTTGGAGTTCCCCAGACAGGTGCAAACCCTGATAAATAAAATACAAGGCTGTTCCATATTTCATTGAATAAATCCATTCCCCATAATGCTGCACCGCCTAAAACAACATTATAATTCTTATCTTTTAATTCACGGCTATAAATACAAATTACAATAAGAAGAAGAGGAATAATATACCACTGCATTGTAACTTGAGGATTGCGAAGTATTTCTAATGCACTGTTTGAATATTGTGACATGATTAATCTCCGATCGGGTAAAATTAATAATGAGCAGCTGAACAAAAAAATTGCGTTTTCTAGCAGTCACTAATCAGAGGATCCGTTTTTTTTGATCTTTTTTTCTTTTATTTTTTATCCAGTCCTCATTAGCTTTAATCATATCCTGGATATCCTGGTGTGCATCAGAAACCTCGACTGTAAAAGAATAATCATTTCTGCTTATTTTTATTTTTTCAACAGGTTTAGTGATAAAATTTTCTATTTCTTTTAAAAGCTCCTTTTCACCGGAACTGCAAAATGATACTGCAAAACCTTTTGAACGCCCCCGCCCTGTACGTCCTACCCGATGAACATAAACCTCTTTTTGTTCAGGCAAATCATAATTGATTACAAAATCCACATTTGGAATATCAATACCCCTTGCAGAAACATCTGTTGCAATAAGAATATTTTCAGTTCCGCTTTTAAAGGCCTTCATAACTGCAAGCCTTTCGGTCTGATCTTTTTTCCCGTGTATGGTAAGTGAGCGAATGCCCCCGCGTTCCAAAGCCTTTGCAACACGGTCTGCTCTGACTGTGGTTCTTACAAAAACTATAATTTTTGAATCTCTGTGATCACGGATAAAACTTCTGAGAAAAAAACGCTTATCATCCATTTCAACATCAATTACATAATGTGATATATTTTTGGATACAGGATCATTTGGTGAAATCTGTATTCTTATGGCACTTGATCTTACCTGGGAAAAGGCAAGTTTTTTTATTTCTTTATTTATTGTGGCAGAGAAAAAAAGAGTCTGATGACGCTGCTTTAAATGACGTTTGATTGATTGAATGTCATAAATAAAGCCGCGGTCAAGCATTTGATCTGCTTCATCTAAAACCAGAATGCGGACACTGCCTGCATCAATTGCCTTTTGACTTATTAAGTCAAACATACGGCCTGGAGTTGCAATAAGAATATCTACACCAGTCTCAAGTTTTTTTATCTGCCAGTCCTGTTCTACTCCTCCGTAAACTCCAAGACTTATTACTCCTGTATTTTTGCAAAGAGATGAAAAAACTCCGTGAATTTGGGCAGCAAGCTCACGCGTAGGAACCATTACTATTGCATGGATTCCTTTTTGTCTGCCTGTTGTTTTTGCCTGTATTACCTTGTGGATTAGGGGAATGGCAAAGGCCAGTGTTTTACCTGTTCCTGTCTGTGCAATGGCCATTACATCCTCATCTTTTAAAATTGAAGGGATTGCCTTGAATTGAATATCTGTAGGACGTTTCAGACCCAAATCAGCCAGGTTTTTTTTAATAGCTTCGTTGATGTGATAGTTTTGAAATATCATTAATTATCTTTCTTATTATGTGTCTGAATTAAAACTTGTCCTTTTGATTGACCTTAATTTTTTTAAATTCAGCTAAGTTTGCTTCTGTCTGAATTTAAACTTATATCTGCGTCATGTATTCAGGTAAATATAAATGCAGCCACGGTTTTTGAGGTGCGGTGTTAAAGATTTCGATGATTTTATAAAAAAACCCCGAAACTAAAAGTCACGGGGTTTTAATATCCTAAATTTTATAAAAATTTAATCTTTATTTTGTTTTAACTGTTCTTTTAAGCTGACAGTTTTTTTTCTTTCAAAAATTCTTACAATAATTACATAGAAAAGGGGAATAAATATAAGGGCAATTGTTGTAGAGGTTATCATTCCTCCAAGAACACCGGTACCGATTGCAGTCTGTGCTCCAGCACCGGCTCCTGATGCAAGTGCAAGGGGTAAAACTCCAAACCCGAATGCAAGAGATGTCATTACAATTGGCCTTAGTCTTAGTTTTGCAGCCTCAAGAGTTGCTTCAATAAGACGCTTTCCTTCCTTTCTTCTAAGCATTGCAAACTGGACAATAAGGATAGCGTTTTTTGTTGTAAGACCAAGAACAGTAAGAAGTCCAATCTGAAAATAAACGTCATTTGGAAAATCACGTATCATTGATGCAATAACACCCCCAATTACTCCAAGTGGAAGTATAAGCATAATTGCCACAGGTATTGACCAGCTTTCATAAAGAGCAGCAAGACACAGAAAAATAACAATCATTGAAAAGGCATAAAGAAGACCTGTCTGTGATTTTGCCATTTTTTCCTGATAAGAAATCCCGCTCCAGTCATAGCCTATATTCTGATTAAGTCCTGCTGTAAGCTCTTCCATTGCCTGCATTGCCTCACCTGTACTTTTTCCGTGGGGAGCTTCTCCAAGAATGTTTATGGATGGAAAGGCATTGAATCTTTCAAGTTTTGGGGAGCCGTATGTCCAGTAGCCTGAAGAAAATGCACTGAATGGAGTCATGGTTCCTTTTGTATTTCTTACGTAAAGTTTTTCTATATCTTCTGGAAGCATTCTGTATTCTTTATCTGCCTGAACATAAACCCTTTTTACCCTTCCTCCCTGAATAAAGTCATTTACATAGGAACTTCCAAATGCAGCGACAATTGTCTGATGTATTCCATCGATTGGAACCCCGAGCGTTCCGGCCTTTTCCCAGTCTATATCAAGTCTGTACTGGGCAACGTCTTCCATTCCGTTTGGCCTTACTCTTGTGAGCCTGTCGTCTTGTGCTATCATTCCAAGGAGTTTGTTTCTTTCTTCCATAAGTTTTGCATGGCCAAGACCTCCTCTGTCCTGGAGCATGAAATCAAATCCAGATGCAGTACCAAGCTCAACAACAGCAGGCGGAGCAAATGCAAAAACACGTGCATTTTTAATCTGTGAAAATTTTTCCATGCATCTTCCTGCAATAGCTTTTACCTTTAAATCAGGGCTTTGTCTAAGCTCCCAGTCCTTAAGTTTGATAAAAGACATACCCATGTTCTGGCCGCCTCCGGCAAAGCTTGAACCTGAAATTGTAAGGATTGATTCTATTGCCTCAGATTCATTATTATCGATATATTGCCTGATTTCGTCCATGATTTCATCGGTCTGCTCAAGGGTTGATCCTGAAGGGAGCTGTGCCTGAACAAAAAGAATTCCCTGATCTTCATCAGGAAGATAGGCTGTAGGCATTTTCTGGAAAAGATAAAAAAGACCTACAACAATCAAAATGTATAATAAAAGATATCTGTATCTTTTTTTTAATGTCCTGCCAACAAAAAGGGCATAAATATCCCTTGTCCAGAAAAAGACTTTGTCAAATCCTCTGAAAAAAGGTCTGAAAAGAAAGAAAGCATTATCTGAAGGCTCATGTCCTTTTTGAACCGGTTTTAATATGGATGCACATAAAACAGGAGTAAGAATAAGGGCAACAACAACAGATAAAAGCATAGCAGAAACAATTGTAACTGAAAACTGCCTGTAAATAACACCAGTTGATCCGCCAAAAAATGCCATTGGACCAAAAACTGCCGAAAGAACAAGACCAATACCAATAAGAGCACTTGTAATTTCAGTCATTGATTTTGCAGTAGCTTCCTTTGGGGGAAGACCTTCTTCTGTCATAACCCTTTCAACGTTTTCAACAACAACAATGGCGTCGTCAACAAGAAGTCCTATGGCAAGAACCATGGCAAACATTGTAAGCATGTTTATTGAAAATCCAAAAAAACCAAGAACTCCAAAAGTTCCAAGAAGAACAACAGGAACAGCCATTGTAGGAATAAGCGTAGCTCTTATGTTTCCCATGAAAAGATACATGACTATAAAAACAAGAAAAATAGCTTCAAAAAGTGTTTTCACAACTTCATGTATGGCAACTCTTACAAATGGAGTTGTATCGTATGGATAAATTACCTTCATTCCTTCAGGAAAATATTGGGAAAGTTCATCCATTTTTGCACGAATATTTTTTGCTGTATCAAGTGCATTTGCTCCGGCAGCCTGCCTTATTGCCATTGCAGCTGTGGGCTTTCCGTTAAATAGTGCATTAACATCATAACGGTCTGTTCCAAGCTCGGTTCTTCCTACATCTTTTACTCTTACAATTGATCCGTCTTTATTTATTCTAAGGGGAATATCTGCAAACTCTTCAGGAGTTTTTAAAAGGTTTTGAACTATTATTGAAGCATTGAGTCTCTGGCCTTCAACAGCTGGAGCTCCGCCGAACTGGCCTGCAGATATTTCAACGTTATAAGACCTTAAACCTGCAATAACGTCATTAATTGTCATATTGTAGCTTATAAGTTTATCGGGATTAAGCCAGATTCTCATGGCATATTGGGAGCCAAAGCTTTCAACTTCACCAACTCCTTCAACCCTTGCAAGAACTTTTTCAATATTAGACTGTGCATAGTCGCGTAAATCAGTACCGTCCATGCTTCCGTCTTCGGAAATAACTCCTACAATAATTAGGTAGTTTCTTGTGGATTTGCTTACTTTTACACCCTGTCTTTGAACAACGTCTGGAAGGCTTGCCATGGCAAGCTGTAATTTATTCTGAACCTGTGACCATGCAAGATCTGGATCGGTTCCTGGAGTAAATGTAAGTTCTATTCGGCCTGCACCTGATGAATCGCTTGTTGAACTCATATAAAGCATATTGTCAAATCCTGTCATTTTTTGCTCAATGATCTGGATAAGGCTGTTTTCAACTGTTTCAGCAGAAGCACCAGGGTAAAATGCATCAATGGATATTGAAGGCGGTGCAATTGGAGGATACTGAGAAATTGGTAGATTATATATGGCAAGCCCGCCGGCAAGCATTATTATTATTGAAACGACCCATGCAAAGACAGGTCTTTCAAGAAAAAATTTGGAAAGCATATTTTTTGATATCTCCTTTAAACTTTTATTTTACAGCGGAACCAAAACATTTTTTTTATTCATTCTTAAAGCCAGAAAAAATAAAATCACTTTTATCTGAAATTATTCTTTTTCAGCAGTCTGAAATTCTGACGCATTCACAGACATTCCAGGTCTTATATTTAAAAGGCCTTCAACAATAATTTTATCTCCATTTTCAAGACCGCTTGTAATAAGCCATTTATTGCCTATTGCCCTGTTAATGGTTAAAAATCTCTGTTCAATTTTTCCTTCTTTATTAACAATGTATGCAACCGGTTCTCCCTTTGGAGTTCTGACAACTCCCTGCTGAGGAGCTAAAATGGCATTTTGAGCTGTTCCTTCCTGGACTACTGCCCTGACATACATACCTGGAAGCAAAATTTTTGAAGGATTTGGAACCACAATTCTCAAGGTACTTGAACCTGTGCTAGGATCTACTGTTACATCCCTGAATTTGAAATTACCGTCCAAAGGATAAATGCTTCCATTTTCAAGAATAATTTTTACCTTGTTTTCATGTGCATTTTTTTCAATTGTTTTAGTTTTGATATTTTCTCTTAATTCAAGCATTTCAGCAGTTGACTGAGCTGCATCAACATAAATTGGGTCAAGCTTGTGAATTGTTGTAAGGGGAATCTGCTGATATGCAGTTACAAGGGCTCCAACAGTGACATTTGATTTTCCTATTTTTCCTGAAATTGGTGCTTTTACGTTTGTGTAGCCAAGATTAATTTTTGCTGTGTCAACCTGTGCTTCAAGAAAATTTATTTCTGCAAGAATCTGGTCAAGCTGGGATTTTACATCATCATATTCCTGCTGACTTATGGCTTTTCCTTTTAAAAGTCTTTTGTATCTTGCTTCACGGGACTGGACTGGAGGAAGACCTGCCTTTGCCTTGTCAAGGGAAGCTTGTGCTGCCTTGAGGGAAGCCTTGAATGGTGCATCGTCAATTTTATATAAAATATCACCTTCTTTTATGTCTGCACCTTCTTCAAAAAATCTTTTTTCAATAATTCCGTTAACCTGGGGTCTTATTTCCGAGACAAGATAAGCTGATGTTCTCCCTGGCAGTTCTGTTGTAAGATCAACTGCCTTGGACTTTATCATCATATATGAAACAGATGGATCAGGCCGTTGTTCTTGTCCCTGCTGGGATTGTGCATTTGAACATCCAGATATTGCAGTAATTGCAAAAAGTGCAAGCATGAATGCTGCAAGATTAAGATATTTGTTATACTTGTTTTTAGGCTGCATTAAAATCCTCCGAATTTAGACTGAGTTTATTAATTTTTTATTAATTCTTTTTTTATATTTTCTATTCCCCCAAGGGAGAATAAAGTTATCTGTTCAGTCAGCATTTTAACGTCCTTTGTGCTGAAACCTCTGGGGCAGAGTGCCTCTATAATTTCCTTGCCTTTAAAATACTGGATACACTGGCCGACAATGCTGATTGTACAGAGAAAAACAGCAGTTTCATTTTTACAGTTTTTTTCATGGCCGATAAGTTCCCTTACTATTGAGGCAAGATAAATATGAAGCGGTTTTATGGACTTTTCAATAAGTTTATGGACTGCATTTGTCGTGTTGGCAAATTCCTGTGCCATTAGTTTGCCATGCCATGCAGGAACTCCTTCGTCAAGGATTCTTAGAAGGAAGGAATGTATGAAGGCTTTTAGTTTTTCTTCAGGGGTGGAATTATTGGTTATACCTAAGTTTGGCGGGTATTTTTCCAGAACAGATATGTGGGAATATTGTAGAACAGCCTCATACAGACCTTCTTTATCTCTGAAATGATAATTTACCGAGCCGACATGGGTTCCAGCTTTTTTGCATATATCCCTTACTGTGGCAAATTTGAAACCTTTTTGTGCAAATATTTCTCCTGCTGCCTCGATAAGTTTTTTTTTGGTGTCATCTATTTCACTAATGTTCATTTTCCCCCTTTCAATGGAAACGAACGTTAGTTTGAAACAATTGTTCGAAATTGTCAAATAATAAATAATTTAAGTCAAAAAAATTAAAACCAGTCTTTTTTTCTGAAAAATCTGATAATTAGTAGTGCTGTAAAAATCAAGACACCCCAGAAGATAAAATAAGAATATCTGAATTTAAGCTCTGGCAAATATTCAAAATTTGTACCATAAACTCCTGAAATAAATGACAATGGTATGAAAACAGCTGAAAACATTGTAAGAAACTTCATTATTTCGTTTAACTTGTTGTTTATCAGGGTGTTATGAATATCAAGCTGATCTGAAAGAATTTCCCTGTAGGTTTCAACAACTTCTACTGCCTGGGTTGAAAGATCAAGAAGGTCTTTTAAAAAAGGGTGTATAGACTCGTTTATCAATTCTGAATCAATTACAGAAAGTCTTTGGACGCATTCTTTAACAGGTCTTATAGTCTTTCTTAAATAACTGATTTCCCTTTTATATGTATTTATTTTTGAAAGTGTATCAGCTGTATTGGATTTGAGAATATCTAGTTCTAGTGTTTCGATTTTTTCTCCGATTTTTTCTATGACAACAAGATAGTTGTCAATAAGCGAGTCAAGAAGAGCATAGCAGAGATAGTCTGAATTCATGTTTCTTATTCTGCCTCTTTTTTTTCTCAATCTATCACGCACTGAATCAAAAACATCTCCCTGAATTTCCTGAAAACTGATAAGAAGATTATCTTTTAT
The DNA here is from genome assembly GCA_034007295.1 of Desulforegulaceae bacterium. Lineage (GTDB taxonomy): Bacteria > Desulfobacterota > Desulfobacteria > Desulfobacterales > JACKCP01 > JACKCP01. The sequence goes on from JAVERC010000008.1 coordinate 97,471, forward strand.
TACAAGGCTTATCTGTTCATTAAATATTTTTTCATTTTTTTCATCATAATTGATTATTTTGGATACTATGAAAATTGAATCGTCATATTCTTCCATTTTAGGTCTTTGGCCTGTATTTGCTATATCTTCAATTACAAGAGGGTGGATATTGAAATATTTTGCTGTTTTTTTCAATTCATCAAGGTCATGCAGCCCTGTAATATTTATCCATGATGTTTTTTTATTGTCAAAAATTTCTGGCAGGCTGCTGAAATCATCTGCCAGAGATACTTCAATAAAATCAGTATCATAATTAAAAACCTCATATGTAACTGACTCAACTTTTTTAATTCCAATAAATACAGCTTCTCCAGGGATTTTGCCAATTGATGCTTTTTTGTTTTTTAAAAATCTTGCCATTTGGCCCCCTTTTATAAAACTTCTAAAGACAATTAAATGGTGAACGAAACTGTAATTTTATGACAGTAAATAATTATTCAAAAAATGTTTTGTCTGACTGGTTTTTATCCAGATATTTGTTTATATCAGTAAAAATTCTGTCAATGTCCTTTGGAAGATTATTCCCTGAGCATCTTCTCATTTTTTCATTTTTAAGGTTTGCAATTATTACTTTATGAATTTCATCAATTGGCTCAAGAAGGTTTTTATTTATGCTTCGTCTAAATATAAGTCCTGAAAAATATATAAGTGCTGCCATAAAAACAATTGACCAGGCTCCTGCATATCCGTATTGCTTGGCCTTTAAATCTGCATCAATCATTGCCTGTCTGTTGATTTCTGAAAGTTTTGAAATATGGTTTACAAGTTTTTCTCTATTTATACTTTTTTCACTAAAAGTGATTTTGTAATTTTCTTCAATATTTTTAAGCTCTTCTGATTCTCCTGGTTCAGTAATATTATTTTTTGCATCGTTAAGTGCTTTTTCAAATTCTTTTAAATGAATTTCATTGGAATTTTTAACTGAATTTCTGGCAATTGAAGCAAGCATTATGCGGCAGGCATGAAGGGATTTTTCATTTCTTGCTATAATATGCTCAATTGCAGGAGACATTCTCATCAATACCCATATTGAGCCAAATGCCATAAGAAGATTTAATACAATAAGTATCCATAATCCTGCCCTCACAGAAGTTGAAGTTTTCATTTTATTTTCCCCTGATAAGTTTTGGTATTATGTCCTCTTTTCCTGCTACAATGAGTGTGTCGTTTTCGTTCAAGGGTTCATTAGGGTTTGGAAGTATAATATTTCCTGTTATATTTTTTCTAAATCCAACAACAATCGCACCGAATTTTTTGGGAAGCTCCAGCTCTATAAGGGTTTTACCTGCCATATAAGGCTGAATTTTAATTTCTGTCAGGTTTAATTCATCTTCTAAAGAAGATACTGCCATTGCTTTTCTGTACAAAAGCTTGTTGGCAAATCTTTTTCCAAATTCCATTTCAGGATTTATTATTTCATGGGCACCTACAAGTCTTAAAATTCTTGAGTGAAGTCTGTCATTGGCTCTTGATACAATGTACGGGGTTCCCATCTGTCTTAGCAGTGCAGTACATATAATTGAAGATTCCCTTGAATCATCGCCTATTGCACAAATAACTGCATCCCTTTTTGAGGGGTTTAAGCTTGCAAGTGCTGCCTCATCTGAAGCATCCATTACAACAGCCTCTGTAACAAAATTTGATGCTTCTTCAACAAGGTGCTTTTTAGGGTCAACTGCAAGAACTTCAGCTTTTTTTTCTGATAGTGTTCTGGCAAGCGACATTCCAAACTGACCTAGTCCTATGATTATAATCTGCTGAGGCATTTTTTCTCCTGTTTAGGTGATAGTGATTTTTTCTTCAGGCCATTTTAAAGATATTTTTCTTGTGTCTTCTGTTAAAAGCATAAAAAGGGTTACAGAGCCTATTCTTCCTGTGAACATTGCCGCCATTATAATTATTTTGCCGATTTCATCAAGCAAAGCTGTTGCACCGGTTGTAAGTCCTACTGTCCCAAGGGCTGAAGCTGCTTCAAAAAGTATCTCTGACTGGCCTATTGATTGAGTTGTTTCAAGCATGATTACAATTGCAAACCACAGCATTGCTCCGGAAACAATTGCGGTAAGTGCCTTGTTTATACTTTGCTGGGGAATTGTTCTTGCCTTGATTATAATATTTTTTCTGCCTTTGATATTTGCTGCAAAACTTATAAGAATGAGTGCAAAAGCTGTTGTTTTAATTCCTCCTGCTGTTCCTCCAGGGCTTCCTCCAATAAACATAAAAACAATCATTATTATAAGCATTGGAGGTGATAAAGAACCAAGATCAACAGAGTTAAAACCTGCTGTCCTTAGTGTTGCGGACTGAAACCATGCATTATGAATTTTATCCAAAAAATTAAATTCCGATAAAAAACCGTTCCATTCAAATACAAGAACAAATATAGTTCCGGCTATTAGTAAAATTGATGTAGCGGTTAAAGGAATATATGAAGAAACAGGGATTTTTTTACCTTTTATCCATTTTGGTATCAAAAAAGTTGTTGCTGGTGCAATGCCTCCGAAAATAATTAAAGCTGAAATTGTGTAAAGAATAAAAGGGTTTTTGTTATAGGTTATAAGACTGTCAGACTGTAGAGCAAAACCTGCATTGCAAAAGGCAGAAATGGATGTAAATATTCCTCTTGATATCCCTTGAATATAATTATCTCCATTAATAATAAATAAGATTGAAAGCATTAAGGCTCCAAATGCTTCAGCTGCAAATGTAAAGGCTACAATCTGTTTGAGGCTTGAAAAAAGGTTTTTATGATCTGTATTTGCAGTAGATGTTAAAATTTTTTCCTGCTTAAGACTTAGTCTCTGGCCTACAGCATGAAGTCCTGCTGCTGTAATTGTCATAATTCCAAGACCTCCAAGCTGAATCAGTACTAAAATAAAAAATTGGCCTGTAATGGAAAAATCAACAGGGGTGTCAAGTACAACAAGGCCTGTAACACACACTGCACTTACTGAAGTAAATGCTGCGTCAAGAAGACTGATTTTTGCTCCAGAAGAACTTACCGGAAGATAAAGAAGAAAAGTGCCGAAAATACACATAATCAAAAAACCGGAAATTAATATTCTAGCAGGGTGGTCAATAATTATTTCAAGCCATTTCATTTTGGAATAAAAACCTTTTTCCCTGAAAAAAATGAGAAAATTTAAGGATGCAATGACTATAGGAATATATGAATAAGGTTTTAAAATAGAAAGAAGGATTAATATGACAGAAAATATTCCATAGGAAATATAAAGCTGCTTTATGCTTTTATTTTGTTTTGAATTTGCAAATCTTAAAAAAATAATCTGGTTTATAAATAATGATAAATGAATTGCTGCAGATGAATAAAAATAATTTTTTTCAAAGGGAAGAAGGTAAAAGAAAAAAAGAACAAAAAATGCGAGAGCTGCGTAAAAAGCTCTTTGATAGCATCTTATTTCATGGTTTGTTTTCGTTAGTTTTCCATATGCTGATTTATAATCTTTAAAAGCAAAATAAATTGTTATTATGCAGATAAGTCCAAAAAGAAAGGCAAACGGGTTTTTTATTAGTTTTTCATAAAAGGATAAAAAACAAAAAAAACTTGAAAAAAGAGCTGCTTTTTTTGCATGAGCAGGGTGATTTATTAAAAAAAACGCACATAAAATACATAATAAAAAAGATGCAAAAGCCGGTAATGAAAATATAAGGGTATTTATAATGCAAGATTTTTCAATTACCGATAAAAAAGGCAAAAAAGAAAAAACAACAAGAAAACCTTGTGCTCCCGAAGCTTTTATTTCTGATCTTGGTTTTTTGATTATACCCATTATATTTTTTCTCCATTTTTTTGTATTTTTTATACTAAAACACAAAACTCTTCCAGAGTTTATTGATTAACCAAGGCAGGCCGTAATTTTTTTTTAATTTCAATGAAGAAGAAAAATTTATACTTAGTTGCTGAACGAAAACGGCCTTTTTTGTCCATTTCTGCGTCAGATTCAAAATTTAATCCTCAAAATACTAAATGTATTCCTGCGGTTAAATTTTTCATCTTCCTTGAACTGAACAAAAAATTCT
>JAVERC010000046.1:0-24874 GCA_034007295.1 Desulforegulaceae bacterium
AATTTTAAGGCTTATTCCCTTTAATACTTCAAGTTCGCCAAAACTTTTTTTTATATCAATAAGCTCAACTGGTGCTTGAGGTTTTATATTTTCCATAATTATCCGTTAAAATAAAAAGAAGTTATTACATAGTCGAAAACAAGAATCCAGACGCATGAAAGAACAACTGCTGAAGTTGTTGAATATCCAACCCCTTTTGAGCCTGACACATTTTTCTGCAAGTGTGTATAAAAGCCTTTGTAGCAGCAGATTGTTATTACAGCCAGAGCAAAAATAAAGGATTTTATAAAGCCTCCGTTAACGTCATTTAAGGTAATGCTTGATTCAACTCTTGCAAAGTATATACCTGCGTTAAGTCCAAGAAGTAAAGAACCTGAAATATAGCCTCCAATTATTCCAATAAAATCAAAAATTGCAGTAAGAAGTGGAAAGCTTATTATTCCGGCCCAGATTCTTGAACTGAAAATAAATCTTAATGGATTTATATTCATTGTTTCAAGAGCATCAATCTGCTCTGAAATTCTCATTATTCCAATTTCAGCTGTCATTGCAGAACCAGCCCTTGCAACTATCATTATTGCTGTAAGAACAGGTCCAAGTTCCCTTACTATTGTTAGAGCTACAGCAGTTCCAAGATATCCTTCAGATCCAAATTTTATAAGTGTGTAATAACCCTGGAGTCCAAGAACCATTCCGGTAAAAAGGGCTGTAAGACATACAATAAGAACTGATTTGAGGCCAATAAAATAAACCTGGTTAATGAGCTTTGTTAATTGCAAAGGCCACTTAAAAAAAAGAAAAAGTCCTTTTATAAAGAAAATAAATATTTTCCCAAGTCCGTTAACCGTATAAAGAACTTTTTGTCCAAGCAGTTTTGAAAGCATTAAGAAAAAATCCATGGATTTCCTTTGGATTGGTTATTTGGTAACTATTAAAATAATTTGCGGCTGTAAAGCAGAGCAGTGAATTAAAGTCTGGTATTCTTTAATTATTCAAGTCTTTTGTACTTTAAGGAAATAGTAAAATCAAGATTAAATAAAAGGAGGAAAGAAAAGGCGGTTTGTTGCGAACCGCCGAAGCTTACCTGGAGAGTTTTTATTGAGGGGAAAATCATGACTTATTAAGGAACGTATTGATTTATTTGTAATAGTATATTTTAAAGTTATATAAATCTATAGATACATAGGCTTATTTTTGTGGGGGAGAATACCCAAATTTATAGTTGAACTGAAATGTTTTGTCCGCCATTAAAAAAACAGATTCAAATTTTTCCTCAAAATCCTTTATGAAGTCTGAATGATAAATTTTTCATTTCCACAAAATGAAAAAAATTCTAGTTCACGGACAGTCATTAACATACAAACATATTAAAGTTTGAATTATTCATGTAATTTGTAATGGAAAAAATCAGGGTTTAAAGTATAAGTTTAATCTTAAAAAAAAATTAAAAATTTTTTTAAATTTTAACAGAAGGTTATTTATGAATTTGCCGATTATTACTGCTGATAAATGTATTTTTGACTAAAGATTAATTTTGTAAAACCGATTTTTTAATTATATTTTTTAATTGTTCAAAGTTAAATTCCTTGTAATAGTTGCATTAAATTATTGAGGAGGCATGCAAAATGGCGATAGTAAGGAAAATATTTACAGCAGGTTTGCTGCTGTTTGTATTGGGATGTGCAACAGACCATCAGGTTTTGAAAGAGTATCAGTTTGTAAAACTGCATGAAAATCTGATTGCCGGTCTAGAACCTGATGAAATGTCAAGGAAAATTCTTGTAAATGAAACAGGTATGGGAATTGCACCTGAGGAAGGGACCCCGGCAGAACAAAAATTCATGGCTGAAAGAGCTGCAATTGTAGATGCATACAGAAGGCTTTCAGAAAGACTTGGAGGTCTTGTTGTTCAAGCAAACTCAAAGGCCGACAATGGTCAGCTCACAAATGACCAGGTCAAGACAATTGCGAGTGTTTATTTAAGAGGTGCAAGTATTGATTCTGTGATTTTTGAAGCTGGAATTGCCCGTGCTGATGCCAAGGTTTATATCAGTCCAAGAAAAGAGGTTTATTATCACTATGTTTTAGGGGACAGAACATGGTGGTGGTGGTAAAAAAAGCTGTTAAACAGGTACTTGACTGGAAAGTTGAGATCTTTTATTCAGTTTTTAAATGTTAAATTTTACTATTAATAAAAGAGTATATTTATTTTTAGGATTGAGTACTGATCTGACTTGAAAATTTTCTAAACAATCTGGTTGTTTCAGGTAGTTACAAGAAGTTTTCTTTTTGTTAAATAAATTTTATTAATTCAGGGGTTTAAATTATGTTATGCGAAAATTCAGTGAAAAAAATTCTTCTGTTTTTTGTTGCAGTTTTTTTCTGTTTTAACTCAGGTCTTATTTGTGCAGATGAATTTGATTATGAAAATCTTTCAAGGGGAGAAGTTGCTTTTGGTGTTGTTTTTGCCGACCCTTCCGGTTCAACCAGTTATTCCTTAACTACCCAGGGCACTGATCTTGGTTATGATTCAACTCTTGGCTATTCTGAGGAAAATGTATTTTTTGGAAGAATGAAATATTTCCATAAGCATCGATTCCCTGATATATCATTAAATGCCTATGTATTTAACTATGATGCTGACTCATCAGGTACAATGACTTTTGGAGATCAGAATTTTGATGACGGAACTTTTAATTCTGAACTTTCAGCAAAAGCAATAGATTTATCCCTTTATTTCCCAATTAAGCCAATTTCTGTTGCTGCCTTTGGCAAAGTAAAGGTTAACGTGGGAGGAGCTTTAAGATGGATTGATATAGAACAGAAAATAACTGAATCTGATCTTTCTGTGACAACAGATGCCAATGAATATGCTGCATCCCTTTATTTTGATATTTTATACAGACCTTTCAGGGGACTTGAACTTGCATTTGAAGCAAAAGCTCTTCCTCTTACTTCAACATCATTTACAAATCTGACTGCAAGGATAAGCTACAATATTTTTGAGTCTGTTTTTGCTTCAGCAGGTTATATGTCTGACTCTGTTGAAATTGATACCGAGGGATATAAGGCTGATTTGGATACTGAAGGACCCTTTTTAGAGCTTGGCTGGAGATTTTAAGGGAATACCTTCCAATATCTGTCAGATTTTTACGTAAAATTGTTTTACAGCGGATGTGTGAATCAATTTTACGTTTTTTATTGTGCATTTAAATTTGTTAATCCAGAAAAAAACATTGTAAAATTACTAAAATTTTTTAATTATAAATCAAGAATATTTAAACTCTCTAATAAAATATCTGGATACTTTTATGAATAATTTTATAAAAACTATTGTTTTATTAACTGCACTATCTTTTACCTTTATATCCTGCGGTACACCAAGCTCTCCGATTGACAGGCTTAAAAGTTCATTAAAGGATGTTCCTACCTATTCAATTCTTCTTGAAGACATGAAGGAAGACGGGTTTATTTCACCTTCGTACTACCATAAATACAGAGTTGTTACCCCGGATGACGCCTATGTCACACCATGGCTTAAAGTCTCTGAAAAATATTTCAGGCTGAATTCAGGGTTTCTTGGAATGTCCCTTGTTGATAAAAAGGACGGCAAAATTGAAGCAAATCCTTCACCTCCGGGCTACCAGTATGTAGGTGATCCACAATACGGTCAGTGGAGAACTGATTCATCGGGTAACAGTTTCTGGGAATTTTACGGGAAATATGCATTATTCAGCCATCTAATGGGCGGCTGGTACAGACCTGTTTACAGAAATGATTATGATAATTACAGGTCTTATTCCGGAAGAAATATGGTTTACTATGGAAAAAATAATACATATGGAACTTCCGGTTCACTTTCACGTCAGAACAATCCTTCTTTTTTTGAAAGAAGAAAGGCCAGGGAGGCTGGTTTTAAACAGAAATTTCAAAGCAACCTGAATAAAAAAGTAGGAAGAACCAAAACCGGAACCTTTAGAGGCAAGGCCGGAAGAGTAGGTAAGTAAAATTTAAAAAATGTCTTTTAAAATATTTCAAGGATATTATCTATGGATATAATAATTCATTCTGCTGTTTTGCTGTTTTGTTTTTATGCTGTTTTTTTTATTGGCAAGTTTATCAATGACAAGCTTAACAAGAGCTACAACATAGTTTATGAGCTTGTGAAAAATGATAACCCCGCGCTTGCTCTGTCCCTTGCAGGATATTATCTGGGGCTTGTAATCGCCATTGGAGGTGCTGTTGCCGGTCCTTCAAACGGTCTTATTTCCGACTTCCTTGACATAACAATTTACGGACTTCTTGCTGTAGTTCTTCTTAATCTTTCAACTTTTATATGCGACAAGGTTATTCTTTATAAATTCAAGGTTAGTGACGAACTGATCCGGGATCAGAATCAGGGAACAGGCGCTGTCAGTTTCGGTGTCTGTGTTGCTTCCGGGTTTTTGATTTACGGAGCTGTAAGCGGAGAGGGCGGAAGTATCTGGACTGCGATTGGATTCTGGGCCATAGGCCAGGTAATATTAATTCTTGCAGGTAAAATTTATAATTTTATTCTTCCCTATGATATTCATGAAGAAATAGAAAAAGACAATGTTGCAGCAGGAGTAAGCTTTGGCGGCCTTTTAATCGGAACAGGGCTTATCATAGGTCTTTCTGCTGAAGGCGACTTCTATTCATGGAGTTATAATATAAAGCAGTATGTGATCTATGCCTTGATAGGTCTTCTTCTTATGCCTTTTGTAAGATTTCTTACAGATAAACTTCTTCTTCCGACAGAAAGCCTTTCAAAGGAAATTGCAGGCCAGGAAAAGCCAAATGTTGGTGCAGCATATATTGAGGGATTTTCTTATATAGCAGCAGCTCTTGCAGTAAACTGGTGTATATGAACCCTGTTTTTTTACAGGCTGCAATTTTTATAACAGGCTGTGCCGGAATTGTAGCCGAATATGTTTTATCAACCCTTGCCACATATATTTTGGGAAATTCAGTATTTCAATGGACAATGGTAATGAGTCTCATGCTTTTTGCCATGGGCGTTGGAAGCAGGGTAAGCAGGTATTTCAAGGATTTCCTCTTTGATTTTTTTATTTTTTGCGAGTTTACCTTGTCTGTCTTATGTGCACTTTCAGCAGTTGTGTCATATTCAGTTTCTGCATATTTTCAGCCTTCTTCTACTGCATTAATAATTTATTTTCATTCTATTCTTATAGGCATGCTCATAGGAATGGAAATTCCTCTGGTAACAAGAATAAATCATAATTATACAGATTTAAGAATCAACATTTCATCCATAATGGAAAAGGATTATTACGGAGCACTTATAGGCGGTCTTTTTTTTGTATTTATTGCTCTTCCTTATTTTGGGCTTACATATACTCCGGCAGTTCTTGGTTCAATAAATTTTTTTGTGGCTCTTATGCTTATATCAAGTTATTTTCCCATAATAAAATTTAAAAAAACAATTGTTTTATCTGGAATATCTTCTTTTCTAATCCTTTTATTAATTTTTGCCTTTGCAAAACCTGTAATAATTTTCAGTGAGCAAAAAAAATATAAAGATACAATAATTTATGAAGAGCAGACAAGATATCAAAAAATTGTAATGACAAGATGGAAGGATAAAATCTGGCTTTACCTTAATGGGCAGCAGCAGTTTTCAACCTATGATGAGAAAAGATATCACGAACCCCTGGTTCATCCTGTAATGAATATCAGCTGTTTTCCAGAAAATATTCTTGTCATGGGCGGAGGGGACGGCCTTGCAGTTCGTGAAATTTTAAAATATAAAAATGTAAAAAAAATTGATCTTGTAGATCTTGATCCAAAAATGACAGATCTTGCAAAAAATCATCCTGTTCTTACTTCAGTAAACAAGGGCAGTCTCAACAGTGAAATTGTAAATGTTCACAATAATGACGCAGCATTTTTTTTAGAATCTTCAGGCGATATTTATGATGTGATAATCCTTGATTTTCCAGATCCGGATTCAATGGATTTGATGCACCTTTACAGTGAACATTTTTATAAGCTTATTAATAAGCACCTCTCAAGAACTGGTGCCTTTGTAACCCAGGCCTCTAGTCCTTACTTTACTCCTAAAGTTTTCATATCAATTGAAAAAACCATTCAGTCAGCAGGATTTTCAACAATTGGATACCATCAGAATGTTCCAACCATGGGAGACTGGGGATTTATAATTGGAACAAAAAATGATGTTTATTCAGATAAAATCCTTAGAAAAAAATATGAGGAAATAAAACTTGATGAAGTTGATACAGATTTTCTTACAGATGATGTGCTCAAATCAATGCTTTATTTTGGAAAAGACGTATTTTCGGGTATTGATCATGAAAAAATTATGACCAATACCAAAAGCCATCCTGTGATTTTCAGATATTATGAAAAGGGAAGATGGGATATTTACTGATCTTTTTTATGTTTTCCAATTTCAAGCATATTGTTTCCATACCATTCAATCTGCCTTAAAACTCCCCTTAAAATATTAACATCCTTTGCTCTCATATCCTGTCGTGAAAAAAAAATTCTGAAATTATCCAGCCAGTGATCAGGATTTTCAGGGTGAATAAAATTAATTTTTAAAAGTATTCTTTTAAGATGTTCATACATTGAATCAAGCTGAAATCTGTTTGCAAGTTCGGGTACAAAAAATTCAGGGGGTTCCTTAAGAGCTTTTGAAAGTTCATATGTAATAATCATTACTGCCTGTGAAAGATTTAAGGATGAAAATTCATCAGTATCAATTGTAACAAGCTGATGGCAGCGTTTAAGCTCAAGGTTGTCAAGTCCCTTGTCTTCGGGGCCAAATAAAATTGCAGTTTTATTGTTTTTTACAAGCTTTGAAATGTTTTTCCCCATTTCCTCAGGGCTTGTCATGATAAGGCTTCTTTGTTTGCCAATTCTTGCAGTAGTTCCGATACAGAAATTAAAATCCTTTAATGCCAGATCAAGGTTATCTGAAAAAACAGCATTTTCAAGAATATCCTGTGCTGCATGTGTTGAAAGTTTTTTTGCCTTGTCATGATCATAATCAACAGGATTTACTATGATAAGGTTTTTAAAACCCATATTTTTCATTGCTCTTGCACTTGAGCCGATATTTGTTGAATATTTAGGTCTTACAAGGACAATGGAAATATTTTCTGCTAAATTATTATCCATTAAAAAATCAAAAGCTCCTCATGTGCAGAGAAAAAAAAGGAAATTTCCTTTTGAGCATTTTCAGGCGAGTCTGATCCGTGTACTGCATTTTTTTCCATTGCACTGCCAAATTTTTTTCTTATGGTTCCTTCTTCAGCTTTGGTAAAATTTGTTGAACCCATAAGATTTCTATATTCAATTATTACATTTTCGCCTTCAAGAATCATTGGGATTACAGGGCCTGAAATCATGAATTTCACAAGGTCATTAAAAAAAGGTCTGCCTTTGTGTACAAAATAAAATTCTTCAGCAGATTTTTTTGTAAGCCTTGTCATTTTCACGGCTTTAATTTTAATATTTTTATTTTCAATCATGGAAATTATTTCACCTATTGCATTTTTTTCAACTGCATCAGGTTTTATCATTCCAAGAGTTTTTTCAGTCATTGTTATCTCCTTATTGATTTTAGAATTTACTGATTAGAATATAAACTAATCTAAATCAATATTAAAATTTATTATATTATATGGTTTGTCTGCTGAAAAAATTTGATCTGCTTTATTTTTAATTTTTAAAATGGTAAAAGTTTTTTGTTTCATATAAGACTGATTAACGAACTGGATGCCTTAAAAGAAATTTTTTGAATTTATATTATCTGGAGGGTTTTAATGAAAGGTTTGAACAATAATTCAGGTTTTACACTGATTGAAGTAATGGTTGTTGTAATTATACTTGGAATCCTTGCTACATTTGTGGTTCCAAAGCTTGTAGGACGAACTGATGATGCAAAAATAGTAAAGGCTAAAGTTGATATTCAGGCTCTTGAAACAGCTTTAAAACTTTATAAACTTGATAACGGCAAATATCCTACAACTGAACAGGGGCTTAATGCTCTGATAACTCCGCCGGAATCCGGAGATGCAAAAAACTGGAGAGAAGACGGATATCTTGATAAAAAAAATCTTCCAAAAGATCCCTGGGGAAATGAATATATTTATCTTTCGCCTGGTTTAAACGGAGATTATGACCTTATTTCATATGGTGCTGATGGAATGCCTGGCGGAGAAAAGGAAAATAAAGATATAAATAACTGGGAAATAGACTGATCCAATGAAAAAAAATGAAGCCGGATTTACATTAATGGAAATTATAGTTGTAATTGTCATTATTTCTTTAATGGTTGGCTTTGCTGTTCCAAAACTTGACAGTTTTTTATCTGAAGATAAATCAAAAAAAGGAATAAGAATATTTTGTTCATATATTAGGGAGCTTAAACTTGAAGCCTTGAAAAAATCCCAGGATTTTGTTCTTGTAATAGACCCTGATTCAGACAAATTTTGGATTGATGTAGATGATGAAGAAACTGCTCAAAAAAAAAGTCCTGGAAAAGATATTGATATAGCAGGGGTTCAGTCAGGATATATTGACTATTCTACTACAAGTAAAATTTATGTAAGATTTTATTCAAAAGGTTATAATGATCCTTTTGTTGTGACTTTAAAAAACAGAATAGACAATAAAATTTTTACAATTGCAGTTAATCCTTTTCTTGCATCGCCGGTAATTTACAACAAGCTTTGCTTTTTTGAAGAATGTTTTTCATGAAAATTAAAAAAAACTTTCAGGGATTTACATTTTTAGAAGTCATGGTGGCATTAAGTGTTCTTGCACTTATTTTAACGGCAGTTTTTAGACTTTATTCCCAGTCTGTTTCAATGCTTATAAGTTCATCATTTGATATGAAGGCACCTTTTCTTGCACAAAAAATTATTACTGAATATAAAACAGACAAAACATCAAGATTTGAAAATCAGGGAAAATTTGAAAAGGAATTTGAAAAATTTATATGGAAAATTGATAAAAATGAAATATTTATTTCGGGATATTCAGAAGAACTTCCTGAAGATATTGAAAATATAAAAATAAATAAAATCACTGTTACAATTGAAGAAAATCAGAAAAAATATCAGACTTTTTTTTATGAAAAAACAAATCTCTAAATTTGATAATAATGGATTTACCTTAATTGAAATTGTTCTTGCAGTTTTAATTCTTGGGATTGTTTTTTCAACTCTTTTTTTTTCATATTCTGCACTTTTTCAGGCAAGGGAAAAAATAGAAAGAAAAACACAAATTTTATCCCAGGCTGAAACTGCACTTTTAAGAATTGTTGAGGATTTGAATAATTTTTACTGCGAACTTTCTCCATTGTATAAAAAAAGTGATGATTATGATTTTGAATCAAAATATTTTTTTATTGCTGAAAATGAATTTAAGGAAAAGTCATCAACTAAACTTAATTTTACTTCATATTCACATTTAAGCTTTGGGATAAATAATCTTAAGTCGCCTTCAGAAATTTTTTATTTTTTAGAGGACAATATTTTATACAGGGGAGATTTTTATTATCCTTATCCTAAAACAGAAGATGAGAAAAAAAAGCTTTCCTTTCCAATATGCACAAATGTGGAAAAATTTAATCTTTATTTTTACGATGAGGAAAAAAATGAGTATGAATTCTGGGATTCGGATTCTTTAGAATTTAAGTACTCAACTCCATATTTTGTAAAACTTGAGCTTGAACTTTATTTTGATGATGAAAAGGAAAATTTTGAAACAAAAATCAAACTTCCTGTATTCAGGGAAAAAGAAGAATAATTTTTTTTATAATCAAAAGGGTATAGCTCTTATTGTAACTCTTGTAATGGTTACTCTTCTTGCAGGCTGGGCATTGTCTTTAAATGTTCGTGTAAGAGATCTTTTGTTTGAAGCAGTGGTTTTAAAAAAAAGATCAACCCTTCTTGACAGGGCAAAGGCAGGAATTGATATTGCCTCAATGATGCTTTTAAAAGATAAATCAAGTTCAGATACAGATTCAATCCAGGAATTTTGGGCTGATGAGGAACAAATAATTTTCTATCTTGGAGTGCTTGGGTTTTCTCCAGAAGAGCTTCAGATAAAAATTACTGACTGTCTTTCAAAAATTCAGGTAAATGCACTTGTAAATTATCCTAATCAGAAAAACCAGGCTCAGATAAAATTGTGGGAAAGATTTCTTGACGGAATAAGAATGGAATATCAAGAACTTTTGGATAATCCATATGATATTATAAATCCTCTTCTTGACTGGCTTGATTATGGTGATGATGATTCAATTACAGGTCTTTCCGGAGCAGAATCTGACTATTATGTCCACGAAAACAAAACTCTTCCAAGAAACGGGCCTTTAAAAAGCATTGAGGAACTTTCCCTTGTAAAGGGAGTAAATGAAAAATTGTGGAACAAAGTTTACAATTCTGGTATTGCTAATGACTATCTTGGCGTAGATGGTGATGTTGAAAGAAGCGGATCATCTTTTGGCTACATTGGGAAAATCAATATAAATACAGCTCCCCATGCTGTTGTGTCAGCTCTTATAACAGACAATGCCTTTTTGCATATTGCTGAAGAAATATGCTCATACAGGGAGGAAAAATCAGAGGGCAAGTTTGTAAATGACCTTGATGATAAATGGTATAGAAAATGTCCTGGCTGTGAAGAAGTTCCACTTGCTGAAGAATTTATTGTTACAAGCTCAGACATATTTGAAATAGAATCGCTTGCAAGGGACAATGATTTGTCTGTAAAAGTAAAGGCTGTAGTAAAAAGATTTACAGATAAAGACGGCAAATGGGATATAAAAACAGAAAAATTTATAATTGAATAATTTAAGATAAAATGACCAAAATTTTTGCATTAAATAAAACTGAAAATGAAATAGAATTTTTTTCTGCTGGTTTTTCAGGTAAAAAATTTTTTATAAACACCATGCCTGAAGATTTTCCAGGAAATGCTTCAAATAAAATAAGCTCATTTTTTTGCTTTGATTCAAAAAACCTTTTTTTGAAAAATCATGATTTTCCATTTAACGGCAAAAAAAGAATTGAAAAAATAATTGATTTTGAGCTTGAGCCTTATTTCCCCTTAAAAAATGAACTGCTTGAATTTGATTTTTCTGTTTTAACAGAAAATAAAACTAAAAATTTTTCAAAAGCCTTTTGTATTGGACTTTCAAAATTGTTTATGGATGAATCTGAAAAATTTTTACTTGAAAAAAATATTGAAATATCAGGGTTTGTTCCATTTTCATATTATTGTGCAAATGCCTTGTTAGATCTTGATATAATAGAAGCAGATTCAATTATAATTGTTCCAGAAGCAGATGAAAGAGCTGTTTTTTTTGCTGTAACAGAAAATGAAATTTTGAGCGGAAGAAAAAATTTAGATACTTCTGATGAAGAAAACATAATATCTTCAATAAATCTTTTGATAAATTTTACATCTTTATCTGTAAAAGAAAGCTTTAATCCCCAAAAAATTATTGTTTTAAATGGTTTTTCTGCAAGGGATAAAATATTTAAGACAATTGAAAAAATTTTCAGTAATAAAGCTTTTATTTTTGATAAATCAGACCTTTTGAAAAAACTAGATTTTTTTTCAGATGAAAAAACAGATATTTTGCATGTTTTGTGCGGATATGAAATTTTAAAGGACAAATCACTTGTTTTAAGAAGAAAAAAACCAGGGGTTAACAAATTTTTTCAGCAGTACAAAAAAGAAATTCTTGTTTCAGGTTTTTTTCTTTTTTTATCCCTTGTATTAACTGGATTTAACGGATATTTGAAATTTTTTGAACTTGAAAATGATTATAAATCTGCATACTTAAATCTTGAAACTGCTGTAAGGCAAAATTTTCCAGAAATTAAAAAAATTACTCCATCGGTTGTAGACCAGGCAAAAATTGAAATTATCAAGGCAAGGGAAAGCCAGAACGAAAATGATAATGTTTCAAATATAAAAAAAATTGTTCTTCTTCAATCAATTTTAAATCAGATTCCATCAGATTCTGTAGAGCTTGAAAATTTAACTATTCTTCCTTTTTCAGTAAGTATTTCAGGAATAGCATCTGGTTATGATGTTATTGATTCAATGAAAAAGGATTTGACAAGTGACAAGTATATTAAAAGTGCAGAAATTGTCATGGCAAATACAGACAGTTCAGGAAAAATAAGGTTCAGACTGGAGATTAAGATCAATGAATAAACTTAAGGATTATTTTTTAAGCCTTGAACAAAGGGAAAAAAATTTTTTAATTGCAGGTATAATTTTTTTGTCAGTCTTTGTTCTAATAAATTTTTTTATTCTTCCGGTAATTAATTATAAAAAAGAACTTAATACAAAAATTTATTCATATAATCATCAGGCAGAACAGATAAGAAAACTTGGGCAGGAATACAAAAAATTAATCAAAAATTCAGGAACTTATTCAATATCAAAAAATTCAGACATAGCACTTTTTTCTTTTATGGATTCACTTGCAGGGAAAGTTGAAATTAAGGAAAATATTGAATATATGAAACCTTCATCTGAAAAATCAGATGGGAAAACAATAGAAAAAGTTGAAATAAAACTATCAGGTATTGATATGAAAAGACTAATTCATTTTCTTTATTCAATAGAGTCTTCATCTGATGCAATAGTTATCAAGGGACTTAAAATTTCAAGAAGCGACAAGGGATCCTTTATAACATCAACCATTCAGGCGGAAATAGTTAAAAATAATGTTTAAAAAGGTTTTATATATATTTTCATATTTGTTTTATATTTGTTTTCTTTTGGTTTTTTTTGCACATGTTTTGTTTCCTGAAAAAAAAGGGGCTGCTTTTATATCTGATATTTTAAAAAAACAATATCAGATAAATTTTTATGCAGACTCTTTTAAACCGGTTTTTCCTTTTAATTTTGAAATAAAAAACATGGAAATTTCTTCTTTAAAGGTAAAAAATATTGAGTTTGAAGAAGTTAAGATAAATATTTCAATTTTAAGTCTTGTTATGGGAAATCTTAAATTTAAAATAAATGCAAATGGTTTTGGAGGAACAATAAACTCTGATATAAAATTAAGTCTTTTAAATTATATGGAAAAATTTAATATAGACGCACAATTTGAAAATATTGATCTAAATAAGACAAGTACAATTTTTGACTCTGATTTTATTCTTTCAGGAATTGCAGGCGGAAGGGTAAAGCTTGATTTTGCATCTAAAAAAGGGAATTATTCTTCCATGATAAATCTTAAAAATTTTGATATTGTTTCAAAATTTATTATTGTTCCTGTTTCGGTTTTTGACATAAATAATGCAAATATACATGGTAAAATTGAAGGAAATAATCTTTTTTTTGAAGATTCCACAATAAGATCAAAGGCAGGTTTTTCAAATTTTAATGGAAAAGTTCAGATGAATAAAAGATTTGAAAGATCAATAGCAGATATTAATGGAAAACTTGTTCCAGACACTGAAAGTATTTTAAAAAATAAGAGTAATCCTTCAATGGCAATGCTTATTCCAATTTTGCAGAATAAAAAAAATATTGAATTTACAATAAAGGGAAGTGTTTCAAACCCTGCGGTAAGGTTTAAATGAATTTTGTAAAAATATCTTTTATTTCACTTGTTTTAATTATGACAGCCATTGTTTGTTTTTCGGCTGTTGATCTTTGTTATTATTTTATTTTTTCTGACACAAAAATAATAACAGCCGGGAAAAATAATTCTTATCAGGAAAACAATGTAAATAAAGAATTAAAAAATGAGTCTTTGTCAGACCCTGTTGAAAAATTTCTTGAAATATCAAACAAAAATCTTTTTGGAACCCTTATTTCAAAAATTGATTCAAAACCTGAGATAGATATTTCAAGCCTTGGCAAAACAGCTCTTAATTTAAAGCTTTTAGGAACAGTTGTAGGTTTTGAAGAAAACTATGCAGTAATTTTATCTGATAATAATCAAGGGCTTTACAAAGAAACAGATACAATAAAAGATGCATCAATTAAAAGAATTTTCAGGCAAAAAGTTGTTCTTACAAGAAATGGAAAAGATGAAATTTTGACCATTGATCCGGAAAAAGGACAAAAGCAGGAATATTTTGACAGCATTGACAGCTCCATTAATGCAAGCGGAGAAAATCAATATCAGATTTCAAGGGAATTTATTGATCAGTCCTTAAATAATATCAATTCCCTCATGAGGCAGGCAAGGGCAAGACCCCACTTTGAAAACGGAAACCCGGGCGGAATTATAATTGATAATATAAAGCCTTTTTCATTATTCAATAAAATGGGTCTTGAAAATGGTGATGTCCTTGTTGGAGCAAACGGCACAGAAATCAAAACAGTAAATGATGCTATAGGTTTATACAATGGTCTTAAAAATTCTGACAGAATTTCTCTTCAAGTAAAAAGAAACGGTCAGGACCAGACCATAGAATATAATATTGAATAAATAAATTTTTTGTTTAATCAGTAAAAAAAATTACTGCAAACTCAATTATAAGGGCAGGTTTCATGATATTCAAAGTTTTAAGAAAATTCATTTTTATTATTGTTTTTATCCCTATGATATTTTGCTTTGCAGCAAAATCCTTTGCAGATGAAAAGGTATCAATTGATTTTGACAATGTTGATATCTCTGTTTTTGTAAAGTTTATAAGTGAAGTAACTAACAAAAATTTTATAATAGATAACAGGGTCAAAGGAAATGTAACTGTTATTTCTCCAGGAAAAATTTCGCCTGAAGAAGCTTACAAGGTTTTTGAATCTGTACTTGATGTAAATGGATTTGCAGCAGTTCCTGCAGGTGATGTAATAAAAATAGTTTCTACTTTTGAAGCAAGAACCAAAAATATGGAAACCATAAAAGGCAGAGATGTTTCATCTGAAGACGACACAATGGTTACCCAGGTTATTCCCCTTAATTATGCAGATCCAAGAAGTATTCAAAGACTTATTGCACCGCTTGTATCAAAAAGAAGTGCTGTAATGTCCTATGAAGAAAGCGGAATGATTTTAATTACTGATTACCAGTCAAATGTAGCAAGGCTTATAAAAATAATTGAAGCTGTTGATGTAAGGGAAACAGGAAGGGAAATTTCAATTATTCCACTTGAAAATGCAGATGCATCAGACCTTGCTAAAACCTTGAAGCTTGTTTTTCCGGCCACACAAAAGGCAGATGAAAAAATAACCTTAAATAATGTAAGTTTTGTTCCTGATGAAAGAACAAATACAATAATTGCAGTTGCAGGTAAGCAGGATATAGAAAGAATAAAAAAACTTGTTGAATATTTAGACCTTGAAAAACCCAAAGGCGACGAAAAGTTTTATGTGTACTACCTTGAATATTCTGATTCAGAGGCTCTTGCAGAAGTTCTTCAAAATATTGCATCCGGAGCTTCTAAATCCACTTCTTCTAACGATCCTGCAAAAAAAACAGCTCCGGTTGTTTCAGGTGATGTTGCAATAAGTGCAGATAAAGACACAAATACTTTAATCATTAAAGCAAGCAGAAGTGATTATGAGGTAATTGAAAGGCTTATACAAAAACTTGATATAAACCGTCCAATGGTTTATTTAGAGTGTCTTATTGTTGAAATGAACATGTCAAATGACTTCGGGCTTGGGTCAGAATGGGCCATAGGTTATGAAGAAGATATAAAAGGTTCGACCGGTGCATATGGAGGCGGATTTTCAGGGAATACTACAACGCCTTACGGAACCATAGGCCGTGTTGCATCAACTGGTGCATTTCCAAGCGGATTTTCAATTGGAGTAATGGCTGAAACTATTGATATTGGAGGTGTTTCATTTCCAAACCTTGGAGCGGTTATAAATGCTTACAAAAATGATAAAAATGTAAATATTTTATCAACTCCCCAGATAATGACTTTAGATAACCAGACAGCTAAAATTTCAGTTGGAAAAAATATTCCATATCTTATAAAGGCAACAACCGGTGACAATGCCTATAGTAACTACGAGTATAAAGATGTAGGCGTTCTTCTTGAAATAACTCCACAGATCAATCAAGACGGCCTTGTAAAACTTAAAATTTTCCAGGAAGTTTCAAGAATTGATTCAGTAGCAGGCGAATTTGGCGAACTTCCAACAACCTTGAAAAGAAATATAGAAACAACAGTTGTTGTTGAAAAAAGCAACACCATTGTACTTGGAGGATTGATTGACGAATCTTTCCTGGAATCTGAAAACAAGGTTCCCTGTCTTGGGGATATTCCAATACTTGGCTATCTTTTCAAAACCAGGGGAAGTTCCAAGGATAAAACCAATATGTATGTTTTTATAACTCCCCATCTTGTTAATGATTCAGCAAGTGCAAAGACTCTATACAAGGAAAAAAAAGATCATATTGATGAAACCATGAAAAAAAATCTGAAAAAAAATGTAAAGGATATTCCTCTTTATGAGTGAGGCTAAAATTTTGTCTGAAAAAGAAATACTTATAAATGAGATAGCTTTAAATTCAGGCCTTGATATTGAAAAAATTAATGAAATTTTTCCAGATAATTCTTTAGCAGGCGGAATTACAGAAGTTTTGGCAAAAAACGGCGATATTTCGGAAGAAATTCTTTTAAAGGTTTTTTCATCAATAACAAAACTAAAATATTTAAAAACAATTCAAGAAGACAATTATGATTTTTCATTTACAAAAAATATTTCCATTAATTTTTTAAAGAAATTTTTTATTGCTCCCCTTGTTTATAAAGATGAAAATAAAAAAAGTATTCTTTTATTAAATGATATTTCTTTTTTTAATCAGGCAGATGATGTTGCATTTTATCTTGGCCTTAAAAAATACAGTCTTGTCTTTTGTCCAAAAAATGAAATTATTTCCTTTATTAATTCAGCCTATGACCAGTCTGATTCAGGTTCTGCAGATGATATAGTCCAGGATGTTGAAGAAAGTGCTGAAGATATTTTAAGTGAAATTGAAGAAACAACAGATCTTCTTGATGATACAGCATCGGCTCCCATAATAAGACTTGTAAACCATATTATTTCAAGGGCAGTAAAGGTTAATGCCTCAGATATTCATATTGAGCCTTATCAGGATAAATTTCATATAAGATTTAGGGTTGACGGTGTTTTGTATGAAATGCTATCGCCCCCAAGATGGATGCAGACTGCACTTATTTCAAGAATAAAAGTAATGGCAAAATTAAATATTGCTGAAAAAAGGCTTCCCCAGGACGGAAGAATTGAAGTTAAAATAGGAAATCAGCAGATTGACATAAGGGTTTCAACCATTCCAACAGGATTTGGTGAAAGGGTGGTTATGAGACTTCTTAATAAGTCCGGAGGTCTTTTAAGGCTTGGCGAGCTTGGAATGTCAAAAAATATTTATGATATAATAAACAGTCTTATAAGGCTTCCAAACGGTATTATCCTTGTTACAGGGCCAACAGGAAGCGGAAAAACCACAACACTTTATGCAGTTCTTTCAGAAATAAACAGACCTGACATAAATATAATAACCATTGAAGATCCTGTTGAATACCAGATAAAGGGAATAGGGCAGATTCAGGTAAACAGAAAAATCGGACTGACCTTTGCAAAGGGTTTAAGATCAATTGTAAGACAAGACCCTGACGTTATTCTGATTGGAGAAATAAGGGACCAGGAAACTGCTGAAATAGCTGTGCAATCTGCCTTAACAGGCCATCTTGTTTTTTCAACCCTTCATACAAATGATTCTGCAAGTGCAATCACAAGACTTTCGGATATTGGAATAGAAAAATATCTGATTTCATCATCTGTAAAGGCAGTAATTGCACAACGGCTTGTAAGGGTATTGTGCAATAATTGCAAAAAGGAATATATACCCGAAGATATTGAGGCAGAAACCCTTGGTATAAGCGGAAACAGGCTTAAGGGTAAAACAATATATACTTCAGTTGGATGCGAAGAATGCGTAAATACAGGTTATAAGGGCAGAATGAGTATTTATGAAATAATGATAATGGATAATGAAATTCAAAGTCTTATTTTAAAAACCCAGGATTCAAACCTTATCCAGAAGGAAGCACTTAAAAAGGGAATGACCACTTTAAGGCAGGACGGAGTAGAAAAAATTTTAAATGGTATTACAACCATTGAAGAAGTCATAAGAGTTACAAATGGCTAGATTCAGATTTTTTTGGTTATGTTTTTTTGTTTTTTTTTCTTTAAACGCCTATGCCAGTGATTTTGACCAGGAACTTGTTTTAAAGGGTGATAAGTTTTTTGAGAAAAAGTCTTATTTCAAGGCTGAAATTTTTTATGATGCCTTTCTTTTAGAAAATGATTCCTGCGAAATCAGGTTCAAATCTGCTCTTTGCAGATATTATACAAAAAGATATGAAGAAGCTCTGGATATGTTTTCAGAAATATCAAAAAACTGTGAAGACAGGTTTTTAAATGCCTCCACTTTTTTTTTATCAAATATTTATCTTGAGCTAAAAGAGCCGGGCCTTTTTCTTGCAAATATTTCAAATCTTGAGAAAACAGCAAGTGATCCTGATTTAAAAAAAAGCATATTAAATGAAAAAATATGGTTTTATTTAAGGTTTGGTAAAACTGGACAGGCTATTTCAGAAATTAAAAAATCCGATGAAACTGCTAAAAAATATTTTAAATTAAATGAACTTGAAAGAGAAATTCCCCTTCTTGACAAAAAAGTAAAATCACCTGTTCTTTCAAGAATATATTCAATTATTCCAGGCGGAGGTTATTTGTACTGTTCAAGGTATAAGGACGCTTTTTTTGCCTTTTCAATAAATTCCCTTCTTGCGGCATCTGCCTATGAAGCCTTTGATAATGATTTGAATTTAGCCGGTGTTTTGCTTGCATCCTTAACCTTTGGATTTTATTCTGGAAATATTTACGGCGGAATAAGAGCTGCAAATGTGGAAAATAATATTTACAGGGAAAAGGTTTATGAAGACCTGGAATCCAGGTTCAGAAAAAAAGGTTCCATGGACTTTAAGCTTGATTTTAAAATTGATTTTTAGCTTTGGTTTTATTTTCCATAAATGGTTTTAAATATAATATATTATGCAAATTATTTTGTTTCAGATTATGGTATTAATCATAGTTTATTTAAAATGCTTTTTAATTTCAAATGGTTAAATGTTTGGTTTTAAATTAATTGACAAATGTTTTAAATGGTGGTTTTTGTAATTTATATTTATTGGAAATATCAAATTTTTTAAAAGTGGAAAAAAATTGTTATTATTTTCAATTTTTACAGTTAAATATTAGATAAACTGGAAAAATTTGAATTATATAAGCGTTATAAGTGGATTTTTTCCATATATTGATACTGTTATAACTCAGGAGAGTGATGAGTAAATTTTCGGAATTAGATGTAAATGCTTTCTTGGTATCTGTTCTTAAAGACGGAGAGGTAGCGTTTTCTGACATTGAAGTTGATAAATTAGCTACAGAGCTTCCTGAACATATTGAATTATCTGAATATCAAAAAATAAAGGGGACAGGCACAATAATCCTTTATTCACCACTTGTTTTCGCTTGTTTTTTTGTAGTTAATAAATTACACTATTAAATATGATAGAAATCAAACAAACAGCCACATTCCAAAAATGGCAGCACAAATTAAAAGATCACCGGGCTAAAGCGTTGATAGCAGCCCGAATATTTCGATTGGCTAATGGGTTGTCTGGAGATGTAAAACCGGTAGGTCAGGGCGTAAGTGAGTTGAGAATACATTATGGACAAGGTTATCGTGTTTATTTTCAGCAGCGTGGCAACGAGATAATTTTATTGTTGTGCGGAGGCGTTAAACGCAGCCAGCAAAAGGATATAGAGACCGCATTGAAACTTGCGGAAGAATGGAGAAGCTCATGAAAGAAGCTATTTATGATTACGATCCGGCTATAGCGTTGGAGAATCAAGAGAGTATAGCTGTTTTTTTATCCGATGCATTAGAAACAGGTGATGCTGCTTACATAGCCAAAGCGATGGGCGTAGTCGCTCGAGCCAAGGGCATGACAGAACTATCCAGGGAAACAGGGCTTTCCAGAGAGCAGCTTTACCGTTCATTCAGTGAGCAGGGAAACCCAACCTTAAAAAATATGTTAGCGGTTATGCGTGCCCTGGGCGTGGATATGACTGTCAAGCCCCACAAGCCGTCCGGATCGGAATTGGGTTTATAGGAAATCAAGAAAGTTAGGGACTAAAGGGGACGGGCACAATAATCAATATGTGTCATTTTGAAACCAAAAGGAAAAATTATGCACAAGAATAAAGAATTTAGTCACTGGTTTGACAATCTACCGTCTGAAGCAAAAAATAAATTTAAAGCAGGCTTAAATAAAGCATTTGATTATGAACCTAAAGTCGCCATTTTTGGTAAGACTGGGGTAGGAAAATCATCTCTCACAAACGCTCTTTTTGGGAAAGACGCATGTCCTGTTCATGATGTAGAAGCATGTACTAGGGATCCTAAAGAAGTCTTTATGGAGCTAGATGGAGATTCAAAAGGCATTAAACTGCTAGACGTACCAGGAATTGGTGAAAATAAAGCTCGAGATGAAGAATATTTCCGACTATATGCGGAAATATTAAAAGAAGCTGATATGGTTTTATGGGTATTAAAGGGAGATGATAGAACTTTTAGTTCTGACGAAGAATTTTATAAAACTTGCATGAAACCATACATGGAAAAAGGTAAACCTTTCGTTGTGGCGGTTAATCAAGTCGATAAGATAGAACCGTTTAGAGAGTGGGATCTTAGCGAGTGTAAACCGGGTCCTACTCAAGAAGGAAATATAGCTAAAAAATTAATTTATGTTGCCAAACAATTTGGTGACTTACCTGTTTCTAAGGTTATTGATGTATCTGCAAATGAAAGGTACAACCTTGACAATTTGATCTTGAAGCTTGTTGAAGGTCTTCCTGCCAACAAAAAATTTATAACCATAAATAATATGGATGAAAAAATCCAAGAAAACGAGAAAGTTAAGGAAGAAAAATCTAATGCGTTCATAGAGGTTGTGAATGAAGTAATAGATACTTTACCTATTCCTGATGTAGCTAAAAAAGTAGCTAAAAAAGTTGTTGAGAAAGTAAGTAATTTTGTTAGTGACGCTTGGGACACTTTTAAAAGCTTGTTTTGATTTTGGGGTGACGAAATGGCAGACATTACAACTAAAATATTACATGAAGAAAATATCGATTCTCTTGGGGGGAAATATCAGTTCCTAAAAAACCTAGAGCTCTCTAATTCGGCATTTAAAGACTGGAGATATGTCCACGCACATAGGTTGGGATATAAAGAGATAAAGGCTTTAAAAATAATTTTTATTGGTCAAACGGGATATGGGAAGTCTTCTTTAATAAATAAGTTAATAAAAAAGGACATATTTGAAACAAGTGATTATGAAGCATGCACAAAAACTCTGCAATCTGCGGATTATTTTCTGCATCATAAAATGAAGCATAAAAATGTGGCGTATCATTTAAGTTTTGTTGATTTGCCAGGTATTGGTGAAAATGACCAAGCCGACGAAAAATATTTACAATGGTATTATGACTATATTAAAGAGGCTGCGGTTATAGTATATCTTTTTAGAGCTGATAAACGTGATCACACTCAAGATGAGTTTTTCTTTAATAATGTTTTCGACAAGAACAAAAGCAGCCAATTAATTTGCGTTATATCTCAGGCTGATAAAATAGAGCCAATAAACCGTGAATTGAATCTTTCAGACAATCAAAGGAAAAATTTACTTAAAAAGGAGAACGAGATTAGAAATCAATCTTTCTTGAACTTTGACAATCTTAACATTATTTATTTGTCGACTCATTTGGATATAAATATCATGGAGTTGGAAGATAAAATAGTTAGTAGGATTAAAGATATAACGTAACAATCCATTTAGTGGCTTCATGATTCTGGCATTCTGGCATTGAGAATAAAGGGAATAAAGGGGACAGGCACAATGAGGAATAAAGGGGACAGGCACAATAATCATTGCAGAATTTACATGAAGCAAGTAAATTAAAAAGAGTAAAAATTGTAAAAAAGGGAAGGAAAACCCCAATGCCAAGATCAGCCAGATTAA
Source organism: Desulforegulaceae bacterium (assembly GCA_034007295.1). Lineage (GTDB taxonomy): Bacteria > Desulfobacterota > Desulfobacteria > Desulfobacterales > JACKCP01 > JACKCP01. Next base: position 22,119 of record JAVERC010000046.1, read on the forward strand.
CCGACTCAGAAAATCCAACAATCTATCATGTAATGTCAAGAACAGCACTGGACGGCTTTCCAATGGGAGTAGCAGAAAAAGATTATCTTCTGAATCTTATTCAGGCTTTTTCATCATTATATTTTGCAGAAATTCTTGGCTTTACAATTTTAGACAATCATTTTCACATAGCAGTAAAAATGCACCCTGCAGATTATGTAAATGATGATGAGCTGATGAAAAGACTAAAAAATTTTTATGGTAAAGACCGTGAATTTTTACAATCCGAATTTCCAGCAATTAGAAAAAAGTTGTCAGATCTTTCCAGTTTAATGAAAGACATCAAACAGAATTTTACCAGGTGGTACAATAAATGCCACAACAGGTACGGTTTTTTCTGGGGTGGAAGATTTAAAAGCGTAATTGTGGAAAAAGGGGAAACTTTAATAAATCTGCTGGCATACATTGATCTTAATTCAATTAGAGCCGGAATAGTTGAAAAGCCAGAAGAATACAGATGGTCATCAATTGCATATCATGCTCAGACAGGAAACAGAAACAAATGGCTTTCAACAGATTTTGGCCTTGATGAATGGGGTGATTTCAGCACGGAAGAAAAAATTGTCTTGTACCGCCAGTTTGTTTATGAAGTTGGTGCTGTAGGCGAAAAAGGTGTAATCCCTGCAAAAGTTGTGGAATCAGGAAAGAAAAATAAATACAGATATTCAACTGTAGAAAGATTCCGTCTTAGAACAAGATGGTTTACAGACAGCGGAATAATTGGAAGTAAGAAGTTTGTTGAATCAAAGCAGAGATTTTTCAAAGATGTGCTTAACAAAGATAAGCCAGGTACCTGGCCTGTTTGCGGACTTGAGAGCTTTTTTTCTTTAAAGCGTTTATCTGAAGGGTAAGTGTTGAACAGTCGCGGATTTAAGTGAAGGAAGGGTTAAAAGGAATGGGTCTACTTATTATTTTAGTTGTATTTGTATAAAGCCTTTTGGGCATCTTCTACATCCATGAGACTTTCAAAAGAAATAAAGTAAAGGGGACAGGTACAATAATCATTCTGATCACTCGCATCATTTTTTCACTTTAATAAGATTGTGGCTCCCCTGCGGTCGCATATTCTATCATTATTCGTTGGTTTTAATATACTTCATCATGCGTTCCTATATCAAGAAGCACAATAACTTCTCTGGTCTTTTCATTGTTACTTTCAATTGAAAATACTATTCTGCAATCATATCCGCATATACATGCATATAACCCGGAAAGCTCACCGCTAAGCTTATGCGTTCCGAGATGCGGTGCAAATACATCCTTATTCATCTCTTCCAATGTCTCTTCTATACGTTTTTGTAATTTTTTGTTGCGAATGACAAATTTAGTAAACAATCGCTTAAATTTCGGAGTCAGAACAAGTTCTCTCATATTTACTCATCAGCTCCGCTTGTTGTCATGCGCAACTCAGATATTATTTCCTGAGCAGATTTCGGCTGTAATTTGCCTGAATGGAAATCAGCTATTGATTTTTTTGCATCCTTGGCGATTTCTTTGCGGCGTTTTTCAAGCTGCCGGTGATAAAAAATATCAATCAGAATTTCTTGCTGTTCTGCTGGTAATTGCTTTACTGTATCAATTGCCTGATCAAGTGTAATCATTTTTACCCCAATATGTTTATCATTTGTTTTTAAGATTTTAAAAGCATAAGGATTGAGCTCACTGATTTGTTAGGTATTTATCTGTAAAATAAAAGTTAATATTTTAGATGATTCTCAATCGCAATTGAAATATTAACAAGCAAGATGGAAAAAGTATTCTATTGTTTTTTTTAGTATTTACCATAATTTTTCTATCAAGAAAAAAGCTTAATGAAAAACTAACTACATTGAGAATAACTGGCTGCCACAATCCCCCAGCTTTTTTATAAAATCCAAACATTTTTTAAAATATAATCATCAACTTCGGATACAATACCAAAGATGATGATATAAAAAAAGGAGATAATTTATATTTTTTTAAGCCTGATATTCCCCAAAAAAATAAATTTCTGACAGGGTAATACGGTAGAAAATCAGTTTTCAATGTATCCATAAGAACCCTTTATAAGAAAAGAAGCTTGGTTTTTACGGAACTGGCGGAGGAATTGTATGTGAATCAAAGGCAGGTGAAAATGTCAGTTCAAAAAACAGGGTGTCTATATACTCCCCATTATTCCTGCGGCCTTTTGCCTAGTACAATGAGGCAGTTTTTTATTCTTATTGATGAAAAAAGATTCAGAAAAGTACAGAAAAGTAAAGGGGACAGGCACAATAATCATTGCAGAATTTTCATTAAGCAAGTAAATTAAAAAGAGTAAAAATTGTAAAAAGGGAAGGAAAACCCCAATGCCAAGATCAGCCAGATTAACCGACTCAGAAAATCCAACAATCTATCATGTAATGTCAAGAACAGCACTGGACGGCTTTCCAATGGGAGCATCAGAAAAAGATTATCTTCTGAATCTTATTCAGGTTTTTTCATCATTATATTTTGCAGAAATTCTTGGTTTTACAATTTTAGACAATCATTTTCACATAGCAGTAAAAATGCATCCTGCAGATTATGCAAATGATGATGAGCTGATGAAAAGACTTAAAAATTTTTATGGGTAAGCGCTCAATAAACCCCATCTACAAAAGTATAAAAAGCTCCAGTATAATACAAGCCATGAAAAATAAAACCATGGAGGCTTGTAAAAATGGAATCAAAATCAAAACGCTCAAATCCGGAGCTTA
>JAVERC010000048.1:0-24368 GCA_034007295.1 Desulforegulaceae bacterium
GTCAAGGAATTTAAAAACTGTCATAATAACTGCAAGCATTGTAAAGCCAAGTGACATAAATGAAAACATCATTCTAAATTTTGAATTCATTTCTTCAAAACGCTTATCTACCTGTTCAAAACGCTTGTCTATCTGCTCAAAACGCTTGTCTACCTGTTCGAAACGCTTTTCTACCTGCTCGAAACGCTTTTCTACCTGCTCGAAACGCTTGTCTACCTGCTCAAACCTTTTTTCAACAAACTGAATCATTTCTTCAAAACGCTTGTCTACCTGCTCAAAACGCTTTTCTGACTGTTCAAAACCTACCTTCATCAACTCACGCTGGTTTTTAAGCTCTTCTTCTACTCTTACTATCCGCTCTCTTAGCTCTATTTCATAAACTACAGGCGGTTTACCAAGACTTTGTGCTGCAAGTATTGAAGGTATACTTTCTTGTATATATTCTTTGATTTTTTCAAAATCTTCTTTTTCTAGTGCCATATCTGTTTCCTCCATATAGCACAAATATATAGACTTAAATTTATAAAGTCAATTTTTTGCAGGGCAGACCTGTGTTTCTGCCCTAATTAAGGGCCATTACACAGGTTCGCCGCTGCATTATTGGCAAAAATAATACCTAATTTGAGCGTTTCATATTTTTAAATTAGCAAATCCTCAATGTATCCTAAAGGTTAAATTTTTCATCTTCCTTGAACTGAAACAAAATTCTCGTTTTCGGCCAATCAATACTTATCTTGTTGTAGATGTTCCCATTTACCTTTAAAAAAACTTAAAGAACCTTTACAATTCTTTCCATTGCTTCAACAACATTTTCCCTGCTGTTAAAAGCACTTATTCTTATATAACCTTCCCCGCAGCTTCCAAATCCAGAACCCGGGGTACATACAACCCCAGCTTTTTCAAGAAGAAGATCAAAAAAATCAAATGATTTCTTTTTTGCATCTATCCATATATAAGGTGAGTTATCACCTCCAGTGCAGTCAAAACCGAGGTCAGTCATTTTTTGTCTTATAATTGAAGCATTTTCCATATAATAATCTGTAAGTTCTTTTATCTGCTTTTTGCCTTCTTCTGAATATATTGCTTCAGCAGCCCTTTGGACAGGATATGAAACTCCGTTGAATTTTGTAGAATGTCTTCTGCTCCACATTGGATGAATTAAAACCTTTTCTCCATTTGAATCAAAGGCACGGCATTCTTTTGGAACAACAGTAAAAGCACACCTTGTTCCTGTAAATCCGGCATTTTTGGAAAAACTTCTAAATTCTACGGCCACTTCTCTTGCACCTTTAATTTCATAAATTGATTTTGGGATTGAATCATCCCTTATAAATGCTTCATAAGCTGCATCAAAAAGAATTAAAGCATTATTTTTCTTTGCAAAATCAACCCATTCTTTAAGCTGTTGATTTGAAGCTGTGCTTCCTGTAGGATTATTTGGGAAACAAAGATAAATTAAATCCGGCTTTTCTTTTGGCAGTTCAGGAACAAATTTATTTTCTTTTAAAGCATCAAGATAAATTATTCTGCCATACCTTCCGTTTTCATTTTCTCCGGTTCTACCAGCCATAACATTTGTATCAAGATAAACAGGATAAACAGGATCCGGAATTGCAACCTTAATATCCTTATCAAAAAGTTCCTGAAAATTTCCTGTATCGCATTTTGCTCCGTCGCTTATAAAAATTTCATCTGCTGTAATATCAGCACCTCTTGCCTGAAAATCGTTTTTTGCAATTTTTTCCCTTAAAAAAGCATATCCCTGCTCAGGCCCGTATCCCATAAAAGTTTTGTCATCAGCCATTTCATCAACAGCTTTGTGCATTGCTTCAATACAAGCCTTTGGAAGAGCTTTTGTTACATCTCCAATCCCAAGCTTAATTATTTTTATTTCTGGATTTTCTGCCTGAAAAGCAGCTACTCTTTTAGCAATTTCTGAAAAAAGATAGGATGATTTAAGTTTTTTATAATTTTCATTTATGCTGATCATTAAAATTTTCTCCGTAAAATTTAAAATTTATTTTTTGAATTTGCATTTTGCAATAAACCAAAATGCAGCTTAATTTTCAACCTTATTTAATATAGTTATTGAATTTAGCCTTATCTGCTCCTAAAAAAAATGGTTTTTTTGTCCATTTCTGCGTCAGATTAAAAATTTAATCCTCAAAATACTAATTCTATTCCTGCGGTTAAATTTTTCATCTTCCTTGAACTGAGCAAAAAATTCTCGTTTTCGGCCAATCACTAACTAAATTGAGCGTTTCATATTTTTAAATCAACAAAATCTCAATAAAGAAAGCTTATTATATTTAGAAATATGAAACCTTACGGGCTTTCCACTTTTGCTGCATCTTATTCGTTAAATTGCATCGTGCATAGTAAAGCAAAAGCCTGATACAATTTGCCGTTATATGCGGCAAACTTGAAAATCGCTCAATTTAGATACTAATTTCCTTGTATTTGGCAAATCTATTTTATATATAAAAAACATGTATTTGTTTTTTGAATTGATTTGCGGTTTGCTATTGACAGTTTTGCCTTAATGGGACAAAAAGAATAGTATCCGTTTAATTAAGGTCTTTATTTAAATAAGGTAAAAAAGAGTTCGTATAAATTTTTATTTATGCGGTTTTATAAAAAAGATACGGAGGAACTTTAGGTTATGACGGAAGAAGCAGTAAAGATAAGCAAAAAGAAGGAGAGCTTCTTCATAGATAAAGTGAAGGAGCTGCTTCCCGAAGGCGGCAATCTGAATGCATGCCTTACCTGCGGTCTTTGTTCTTCCGGGTGTCCGGCTACCGGCTTAAGAGATATGGATCCAAGAAAATTCTTAAGAATGGCGGCACTTGGAATGGATGAAGAAATCAAAAACTCCCCATGGGTTTGGATGTGCAGTATGTGCCAACGCTGTATCTATGTTTGCCCGATGCAGATAAACATTCCACAGCTGATTTATTATGCTCGTCAGCTTACTCCAAGAGAAGAAAGACCAAAAGGTATTCTTGGATCTTGTGATATGGCCCTAAAGGTTGATACCTGCAGTGCCATGGGTGCAAATCAGGAAGATTTTGAATTTGTTGTACAAGATATTCTTGAAGAAATTAAAGAAGAGCAGCCTCTTTGGGCTGAAAGAAATCTTCAGGCACCTATTGATAAAAAAGGTGCAAAATTTTTTATCAACCAGAATTCAAGAGAACCTGTAACTGAACCAGAAGAAATGGTTCCACTATGGAAAATCCTGAATATGGCAGGAATTGACTGGACTTTCGGAAGCAAAGGCTGGGCAGGGGAAAACTACTGCATGTTCCTTGCTGACGATGACGGCTGGAAACATATTACAAAAACTTCCATTGAAAAAGCAGATGAACTGGGGTGCGAGATTTATCTCAACACCGAATGAGGCCACGTAACTTACTCAGTCCTGGCAGGACTGAAAAAATTCAACATTCCTCATAATGTTAAAGTAGACACCATTTACAATTACTATGCGAAATGGATTCGTGAAGGACTTTTACCTGTAAACTCAGACTGGAACAAGGAACTTGGAATCAAATTTACTATCCAGGATCCATGCCAGATAGTTAGAAAAAGCTTTGGAGACGAAGCTGCTGAAAATATCAGGTTTGTTCTTGAATCTTGTGTAGGCAAAGAAAACTTTATTGATATGTATCCTAACAGATCAAATAACTTCTGCTGCGGAGGCGGAGGCGGTTATCTTCAATCAGGATACAAGGAAGAAAGACTTGAGTACGGCAGAATCAAAGATAATCAGATTCAGGCAACAGGGGCTGACTATATTGTTGCTGCATGCCATAACTGCCATGCTCAGATTGAAGAACTAAGCCACCATTACGGAGGCAATTACGGAGTTGTTCACATGTGGACACTTATTTGTCTTTCAATGGGAATTTTGGGTGAAAATGAACGAGCTTACCTTGGCCCTGATCTTGCCGAAGTAAATCTGCCTGAATAAATTTTAAGGCTTAAATATTCCAATATTAAAAGGGGGAATTTTCCCCCTTTTTTTTATTCATACCACACTCATTCAACTTTACTTTCTTTCAGTGCACAAATTTTACATATCAATTTGGTGCATACTCAACACACCCTGCTATTTTCTCACACTTAAGCCCAAATTCAGTAAATAGTCCCGGAGCAAATATACCAGCTATTTCATCAGCTGCTTTTTTAATATTTATTGGTTTTTTCCTTTTATAAGGGCCAAAATAATATGAAGATGTTCTTAAAATTGCACCTGCAATTAATGTTGAGGCAAATTCCATATTAATATCCTTTTTTACAAATCCGGCCTCAACTCCCATGGAAAGTTCGTTAATGATCACGGATAAAATACTTTCTTCAAACTGTTTCACAGGCTTGTCAATATCTTTTGGAATACCGATACCCACCCTTAAAATAATATTGCTTATATATCTGTCTCCGGCAAAAAACTTAAGGGTTTTTCTAACCTGATATGAAAAATAGTCAACTGGTGTTAGTTTTAATACATCAATTTCATTGATCTGCATCACTTCTTTCCACTTTTCAAGATGCTCATCAAGAAGTGTCATATAAATTTCTTCTTTATTACTGAAATACTGATATACAGTAGCTCTAGAAATATTTGCAGCCTTTGCAATATCTGCTATCTGGGTTTTGTAAAAACCATTTTTTGAGAACTCTTTTTTAGAATAATCCAGTATTTTTTTTCTTCTTAAATTTGCTTTCATATAATCTTTCGCAGAGTATTTTTTTATTTATTAGTAAATATTATGGCAAGATTAATTATTAATAAATAATTTTACAAAAAAACCCGATTCTGACAAGTGAAAAATAAAAAAACAGGCTGATTATTACCCAGCCTGTTTTTAAACTATTACTAAATACTAATTTATTTGTTTTTGCTGTCTTCTTTTTTCTTGAAAGCTCTTGCATTTAAAATAGCAAGATCATAAATAAGCTTGTCTACATCTTTTTTGTTAAAGTCAGGATAATTTCTGTAAATTAAAATTCCACCTGTAACTGTGCCTATAAGTGTATGTACAAGCATAAGAGTATCTCCTTCAATACCAAGATTTTTAAAACCTTCATCAATTATTGAAAGAAAATTTGAAATTGCATTTCTTGCTCTTTTTAAAATATCTGATGGGATATCATTTTTTACAAGAAAATAAGTAATAATCTGAAAACCACCCTCATTTTCAATAAAATAATGAACTGAGTGCCTTGTTATAGCTTCAAGTGATTCTTCATTTTCAGCTTTCATCTTTTTTTCGACGTATTTAACAATATTTATCATTTCTTTATTAAATATTTCTACAAACAGATCATCTCTGCTTTCAAAATACTGATAAATTGTCGGTGCTGAAATACCAAGCTCACCAGCAATGTCTTTTAAGTGTATTTCGTCAGGTGATTTTTTTGCAAAAAGAGAAATTGCTGCATCTATAATCAGATTTTTCTTCTTTTTTTTTTCTTCCTCCTTTAACTGCTGAAGAATATTTTTTTTGGCCATACTTTTCTCCAAAATTCTCAAAATAAAGAGTTAATAAAACAGCTCGAACTCCCCCCGGATGATGGTGGAGAACTATTATCTGAACCTGCAGTCTTATCATATTTACTGATACTGATTCCCCCTTTTGAATCGGCAGAGTATACATGAGAAGCACTTAATATTGTTTTTGAAGCATTTCCTTTTGTTGAATGATTTGTCAAAAATTTAGGTGATGCCTCATTAGCCCCTGAATAAATTTTAATTCCTTCTATAGTTCCTGCAAATAAAAACCCTTCATCAACAAACACTGAATTTACATGAGTTGCAACATCTATTTGATTAATACGAACAAGATTTTCCAAATTAAAAGCAAAAACATTATTTCCCGACGATAAATAAATTGTCCGAGATTTAGAAAAAATATCAGTTATTTGTCCATCAATAACAGCTGAAAGTCCTGTATCTGAAGGATTTAAAGGGTCATTTAAATTATACACACCAATTACTGCACCTGAACCTGCAATAAGTTTTAAAAATTCATTTTCTATAAAAACAGACTGAAAAATTTTCCCTTGTCCAATTGTATTTACAAAAACAAGCCCTGACAAATCATACTTGTAAATATCAATACCTGAGTCTGTCCCAATATAGATATAGTCTCCAAAAACATCCATAGTTAAAGGAGTTTTTGAATTTTCAATATTCAAAGAGGCAGTTATTAAAGGATCTGTCTTTATATTGCTGAAAATAATTATTCTAGAACTTGTTATTCCTGCAATTTTATCTGATATTTTTTTTACAAAAAGAGGGTTATTTTCATTTACTTTTTTTATTAGTTTTGGCTCTGATTTATCGCTTGCATCAAAAAATAAAAATCCTGGACTTATTAATTCAGAATTAACTGCAGCTAATACCCCGTCATTTTCTTCAATTTGAGAAAAAGAATAAAAAGATCCTGTAAAAGAAATTTCAAAAGGATTTTGCCTGTTTGAGGCATCAATTTTTGAAAGGCCTTTTGAAAGATCTGACATAAACAAATAATTATTATCAAGTGAAACAGAGTATGAGTTTGAATATCCTGAGTTTAATTGATATTTATTGCCGTAGACATAGACTCCAAGCTCAGTTTCATCTGTAGCATTTATCATATCAACTATCTGAAGACCTTCTTTCCCATCTGCAGCAAATGCAAAGGAAGAATCTGCCTTAACTGAATTACCCTTTAAAATTTCATCATTTCTCCCAATATTCTGGGGTCTTCCCTGCTCCTTTTGTTCTGGATCATTTGGGTCTGTATAGGTTATAAAATTACCCTCATCATCAAAAACTTTAAGTTTTGCAACCGCAGCTTTTTCCTCAGTTGCAGATCTGCTTGTTATAAATACATAAACATTTGAATTTATTTGCTTTACATCTAAATCCCTTGCAAGGGTTATTGTATTATAATATGCTGTTCGTAAATCTCTTTTTGAAACAGGATCAGGATCATTTTCAGGTTCAATAAGATCTTCTGGACTCTCAGGAGGATTGTTTATTAAAGATTCAGCACTTACCTGTGGAGTTTTGGGTGCTGCAGGATTGTCATAACTTAAAGGGTCTGTAACATCAAAAATTTTAAGACCATAATAAAGGTCTAAAACAGCCAGATAATTTTTTTGATTAAAACTAAAAAAACAAAGATCAAAATATCCGCCTGAAGTAAGCTCTTCTGACTTGCCATCCTGTCTGTATCCGCTAATGTATTTTGGAGTTTTAGGAGATGACATATCAATTATTCTAAAACCATATCCATTATCTGCTATATAAAGATAATTGCCGTTTAGGGCTATTGCTGCAGCGTCAATATAGTCTCTTGGGGTACCAAGAAGAAAACCTGGATCATCTGCAATATTTTCAATTACTCCATAATACTCAATATTTTCAATATTTGAATAATTATAAATAAATACGCCTGATTTTCCGGCTGCAACATACAAAATTTTATTTGTGTTGTCTGCAAGTACAGCCTGAATTGCAAAAGATGAATTTATATCAAAATTTTTTATGTAATTTAAATCTTTATCAAAAATCCTTATGGTTGCTCCAAGCCCTTGAAAAATATAATCATTGTCAATAGCTGAAGCATCATCTGGAAGATTAGGCCATTCTGACATTTTTTGAATGGTCAGTGAATAAGCACAAAAAGAAAATACAAAAAAAAAGAACAAACACAAAGATATTTTTTTAAAATTTAATCTGAGCTTCAAAGCTTACCCCCTCTTCATCACCTGTTCGCTTTTGCATGGAAATTGAGTATTTATCATTTTCAAAAAAATTTATTCCAAACACCCAGCCAATATTTTTTGAAGTCTTAAGCCTTCCCTCATATAAAAAATCAGTCTTTTTTATTATAAGCTTTTCATTTCCTGTAATACTTGAAACCCTTGGCCCAAAAAAAACCCTTGTATTCTCACCTGAACCGCTCAAAACTACAGCACCCTGAATTTCATCGAAATCAGCATCATAGGAAATGTCTTTTTGCCCAAATTTTCCAGTATCTATTGAAAATCTTCTGTACTGAAAATCAAGATGGGTATTTAAATATTTGAATAAAGACTTTACTTCCTTTTCAAATATTTTAATTGAAAGCCCTCCCCCATATGTAAAAAGGGAATTGTCTGTTACTTTTACAGCAAAAGGAGACTGATAAAGCCCAACAACAATTTCATCTAAAATAAAAAGTTCTGACTGAAATCTTCCAAAACCTGCTTTACCGTAAATATATACATTATCAAAAAACGATGCTCCTGCTTCAAACTCAGCTGTGTCTGCACAATTGTCAGAACTTCTTGACTTGGTATAATGCCTTGCATCATCTTCTGAATCAGGGTCTTTATATAAAACCTGCTTTGACTGAGTCGGGAGCTTGTTATTTTGATGGTCAGCCCTAACCACAAATTGAAAGCCTGATAAAAAATAATTATCCTTATTTTTGTCAAATGAAAAAGAGCCAATACCTGAAACAGGTGCAGAAAAAACTAAATTGTGGTTTAATGTATATAATAGCAGATAGATGAGCAAGTAAATTTTTTTCAAAAATCGACCTCCATAGTCCAAAATCAGGCGTACCTGAACTTAAATTTCAAAACACTCTATATATCCTAAAGTTTAACTTTTACAGCTTGTGCAACTGAACAAAAAATCATTGTTTTCAACTGAATTGAGCAGTTTTCAAATTTGCTGCATACATATGATAAATTGTATCAAGCTATACTTTTGCTATGCCTGATGTAATTTAAAGCATAAAATGCGACAAAATTGGGAAGCCTGAAGGGTTTAATATTTAAATATGAAACGCTCAATTCAGGTTTGAATAAAACACCAATAAGGTTGGAGGCAAAAAACATTAATGCGAAAAAGGCGATATTCTTATTTTGCCTGAAATTTCGGCATGAAATCCCTCCACAGTTATACTTCCAAAGCTTTTTCCTTCGTTCATGTACTTAACACCTGGAGCCCCCTCAATTGTTATGGATTCAATGTGATATCTGTCAATCTGAACCACTGCACCGTCAAGCTCAATGTTCATGCCATTGGTGATTTTACCGGTGTAAGGATCAATTAAACTGGCAGGGTTCACGGAAACCGGATTTTTGAGAGTTATGCTTCCTGCATATTCAATGCCATTAAGACATAATGATGCAGGATTGCCGTCAGTGCCGTCTTCATCTGTGAAAACTACTCTTTCTGCGGTCCAGTCAACACCAAGAATATCCTTGGCATTCACTGTTATACCTGCCTGACCTGTAACGGCCTTTAGTTTCTCAGATGGAACAGGAGTAAGAGCTAAGGCTTGTCCTGTGATAAGGATGATTATTGATACCATTAAAGTTGCTATGCATAAATTTTTTTTCATAGCGACCTCCTCTCTGTGATCAAATCTCACAGGCAACCCGGCTGACCTTTTTAAAAAGGCCCCGCAGCTTTCCGTCCCGGAATTACTCCCGGTTTGGCATAAGGAGTGCGGCCCGGCTGACCGAAATCTCGGCCCCGTGGCTTTCCGTCCCATGGTTACCCAATGGTTTGGCTAAATGTTTTCTGATTTTTTTGGCGGCCCGGCTGACCTGAACTATTCAGGCCCCGCAGCTTTCCGTCCCAGAATTACTTCTGGTTTGGCTTTTTCAAAGTCTATCAGGCAGCCCGGCTGACCTTAAAAAAGGCCCCGCAGCTTTCCGTCCCAGAATTACTTCTGGTTTGGCTCCTGGCATCCTTTGGTGTCAGAAATATTCACCCTTTTGCTTTTTTTGCCTCCATGCAGATCTTTTTTAGTAAATATTCAGCTGAAAAGAAAATTAGAACGGCTGCTTCATTATTTCTGAGCCTCATTCTCGCTAAAGCTCCGGGGCATGAGATAAAAAAACTATCTCCTGAAACCGGCTTAGAAAAAACAAAGCATCCGTTCTTTATCCAGACTGACTTTTTTTATTCCCAAAAAGGACCTGCATGGCATCTTTTTCAAAGATCGTTTAAAAATTTTTTCAATCAATCATAAATAATTGATTTTATTTTATTATACACTGATATTTTACAAATTCCAACCCATTTACACCAAGAGCATGAAGTTTGTTTTCTGTTTCAAAGACTATTGGAAATTTTGCAAGAAAACTTGAAATTTTAGTTTTTGTTTCAACTCCGTTAATATTCATTATCCAGTTTGTATCATCTGGTGTTGCATAATATGCAAGATGATTTCCTTTGGGGCTGAATTTTGGAAGTCCTATACTTTTATATTCTTTTCCTTCAACATGATTTTTTACCATTACAACACTTTTTCCATTAAAAGCCATGTATGCTATTTCATTTTTAACAGGACTAAATATTGGCTGTTTTACATCAAAATATGCATTTCCTTCTTTTTTATCCCACACAACAAACCAGCCTTTTTCCTTTGAAAATGCCCTGTATGCATAGTGTTTACCATCAGTTGAAAATTTTATCAGACCTGAAGAATCATATTCCTTTTCCTTTTTGCCATTTATTACAATTATTGGCTTATTATCTTTAATTCCTGTATATCCATAGGAGTTCCCTTCATCTGAGTATGCTACAGGACCAAGTGAGTCAAACTTGAATTCCTTTTTTTCATTTACAACCATTTGCCAGTATTTTCCGGTATTTGCAGGATATGAAAGGATTGTTCCCTCGGGATTAAACCAGGGCTCTCCAATGGTTTTGTATGGTTCATGTTCCTTAAAATTTTCAAGCAGAATAAGTTTGTCGTCATCATTTTGAACAACACAGGCAAAATCTCCTTTACTGGAAAACTTCAAAATCATGGCATTTTTGTATTCTTTGGATCCTTTTTCATTTACAAAGACCTGCCAGCCATTGTCTTTAAATGCTATAAATCCAAGTTTTGATGAATCAGGGCTGAATTTTAGTTCATTTACATTTCTAAAGGGCCCGTATTTTTTATCATCACAAATTACAAACCCGTTTTTCTTGTCTTCAAATGCAATATATGCAACTCTTTTTCCATCCGGACTAAAAACAGGGTCATTTTTTATTCCGTCAAATTTTTTTCCTTCTTTTCCATTTACTACAACAAGCTGATTTGTTCCAATTTGTGCTCTATAAGCAAAATTTTTACCGTCAATACTTGATACAACATTTCCAAGGCCGTCATATTTTTTTTGTTCTTTTCCATCTATTACGGCAAAATCCTTATAATCTGAAAAGACACTAAAAACAGCAGCACCTGTAACTGGTGCAAAAAAAGGCGTTCCTTTACCAATCCCGGGATATGGACCATAAATATTTGAGTTTATCTGTGCAGACATTTTTTTATCTTTTACAAGGGCAAGTCCTATTTTATCAAAATCTGGATAGTTGGAGTTGACAGCAACAATACTCGTCTGATCTTGTGGAGTGCAAAGACTTGTTATTTTATCTTCAATCTCAATTGCTTTTAAATTTAAACTGCTCAAAAAAATAAAAAATAGTGAAAAAAAACACACCTTAAAACCAATTCTCATAACCTTTTAATCCTTTTCTTTTTATAACTATTAACTTTCAGATTCAAATAAAACAACTGCTGCATTATTTGTACCCCTCATGATGCTGTGCTTTACAGGTCAATATTTATTCCTTTTTTTCATTTTTTTTAAATGGATTAAGCTTTTTAAACAAATGCTTAATTTTATGAACAGCATGATGCATCATTTCCTGTTGATGATGAAGCATTTCCATCTGAACGGACAAAGGCATTGTAATTCCAAAAAGAGCTACATAAAGATATGTTTCCTGTTCATAATCAAGGCCTGTATATGGGTTGTAAACAATTTTAGTAAAATCTGTAGAGTTAAAATTTGTACTGGAGTTATTTGGGATTTTATAGGATTCATTGAAAAGATAGGCAAGTCCAACATCTATTGTAACATTTTTGGGAAGCTTTAATGAAAAACCAGCTCCATAAAAGGTCATGTCAGGCATAAAATAAAGTGCATCAAATTTGTCCTTTGGAAGCGATGCAGGCCTGTACTCGTATCCGCATCTTAAAGTGAGAATATCTGTTGGATAAAATTCAAGCCCCACCCCCCAATGCCAGGTGTCTCTCATATTTCTTTGAACAACAAGATTATTATCACCGCCTGTATATCCAAGAAGTTTTGCAACCCTCATAAGCTGAATTCTTTGATCAAAGGTAAATTTATCTTCTTTTACAGCTGACCAGTTTGACCAGTGAAGGTCTGCAGTAATCTGGATTTTTGAAAAAGGCTTTAATTTAATTCCCATATCAATTCTTCTTGGGAATGTCTGGACTGCTGTAACCTTTCCTGCCTGATAAGGAACTGCATTATATGGAATATCAAGCATGCCTGCAGTTGTCATTGTATATTCAGTACTTCCGTTCCAGTCAACATGGCGCATCCACTGGTCACTGTAATAAAATTTATAGTCTCCTGAAAGCTTTGCCTTTGCCTGACTTTGATATGTAAGGCCAAAACCAAACCAGTAGGCCGGCTCCCATAAAAGACCAAGGTTAAACGAAGGAGTATAATCATCCCTTAAATCCATTTCCATGCTTGTATTGTGTTCATATGGCCCAAGACCTCCGCCAAGCCATGGCGGAGGAAGAGTCTGCTCTGATACAACAGGAATTTCCAAGTCTTTTGTAGCATCTCCAATTACCCTTGTAAGTGCAACAAGTTCATTTGGGGTTCTCTGATCAAGAGCTATTCCCATTGCAGTCTGGCCAAGCCCTACTGAAAGTCCAAGGGAAAGCTTATCTGATGCTTTGTAGCTTACAGTTGGGGCTGCATACAAAAGATGCTGAAGATAAAGAGACTTACATCCAAACCGAAGAGGATCACCGTCATCCTTATGTGTCATACCTCCGCCGTATGGTGCATAGTTTGTGTATGCAAATGTCCATTTTGATTCTGGTTTTCTATATGAAAGCCCAAGACTTGCTGCTGCAAGAAAATCTATTGGGCCTAAAAAAGGAATATACATTTTTGTTGATGAGTTTGTTCCTTCAGTGTCTCTTAAAGGATCTGGTCCTCCATGATCTGCATTTGGATCTTCTGGATTGTATTCAGCGTTCGGCCCCCAGGTATTATCCATAAAGCCTTTAAAATCCTTATCTTCAGTAAACCTCCCTTTCCTTTTAATAATCGGAAGACCAAAACCATTGGAAAACATGGCTCCTTCATCAATTTTTGATAACCCTGCAGGATTAAAATGAGCAGACATATGAACAGGCGGATCTGCTGTACAGGCATTGGCAAGTCCAATAGCCTTTGCATCAACAGCAGGGTTTTCATTAAAGGTTGCAAAGGTCTGTTCAGATAAAAAAAGTACCAAAACAATTGTAATTGCAATTTTTTTTATTTTCATGATTTTAATTCTTGGCTTTTTAAATTTCATTTAAATTCTTTAAAATTAAAGTTTAAAATCAAAAGGAAGACTCAAACTAAAACTTACATCTGTATTTGAATTGAATAGGCCTATATTCAAACTTGTATTAGCAGAACGTCTATGGCTGATTTTCCAGTTTGTACCAATTGATAAAGACGATGAATAGGATGACTCCGAAGAATTTTTTCCAATTGTTTTCCAATAATAATCTGTTTCATAACTGTATGAATAGGAAAAACCTATACTTAAAGAAACAAGATAAGACAGGGAATAACCCATACCAAGGTTTGCACTGATCTGATCACCTGGATCGACTTTATAAATATAGATTCCTTGTTCCTTTTGTTCTTTATTTGAATTGTATTTTGCATCATCAGTTTCAAGGTTTCTGTAAAAAGAAATTCCACCATAAGCTATTACAGGATCAATCGACTTACTGAAATTGGCACCCGCAAAAACAGTGTAATAACCGCTTCCTATGGCAAGATCGTCTTCATTCATATCATAGGGATTATCTCCAAGTGGGACTATAACACCTGCATTTAGTATTGTTGTAGGAACACCTTCATTCGGCCTGAAAGGCTGGAACTGAATATTAAAATTTGGATCACCCATACCAATACCAGTTTTTGAACCTTCTTTAGAGTCTGTATATTTATAGCTAAAGGGCAGACTTGAAGAAAATGTTAAATTTTTTAAAATCGGAATTTTCAAAGACAATGAATTTGAAAAAGTATGGGAATTAATGTGTCTTACCTTTGTACTTGTATTCCCGTCTTCATCTTCAACTGACTTTAGCTGATCATAAGTATCTGCTGAATAACTTAATGAATATGAAACATTTAAGATACCAGGCGTTGCAAGGGTATATTCCCGGCCTGCAGCATCTAGTATATCTTCATCTTTTTCCTTTTTTTCTTCGTCAGTCTGTTGAAGCTCACTCATTACTTCCTGGGCTTTTTGTTTTTTTTCAATTTCCATCAAAATCTGCTCAAGTTTTTCAATCCTCTGCTGCAAATTTGAACTTTTTGCACCTTTTAAATCCTGTGCATAAGTATTTTGAGGACTGATAACCAGAACAGACAAACAAACAATTAAAAAAAGGGAAAAAAATTGTCTTTTAGATAATTTAATTTTCTCAGCCATAAGCCTTTACTTTCCAATCAAAGAATAAAGTTAAAAGGTATTCTAAGTTTAAAATTAAGGTCCTCGTCATTGTTTGTAAGTCCAATGCCAAGCTCCATATATATTTTTCTTTTTTCGGTCACCTGCCAAGCAGTACCAAGAAGTGCAAGAGAGCTTATTGTTGAAGATGATGAAAGTTTTCCCCTTCCCCTCCAGTAATAATTGGTTGGAAACTGATAAACAAACCTGCATCCCATGCTTATTGAAACTTTTTCAGAAATCACATAACCCATTCCAGCGTCAAAACCTGTTTCATCACCCGGCTTTACTTTTTTAAGCCACTCGCCTGCTTCGCCAAGATAAAGATTATTTTTAAAACTTGTGTCATTGTCCTTAAATTTATAGGAATAAAAAATACTTCCATAAACAAGGGACGGTGAGAGTTTTTTGCTTAAACCAAGGCTTAAGTTATATGTAAAAACCCCTTCTCCTGTTGGATATTCTGTTTGAGGATTTATTTCATACGGGCTTCTTCCCATTGGAAAGGTAAAACCAGAGCTTACAATCAATGAAGGTTTTCCAGGTTTTTCCTTAAAAGGCTGAAATAAAATTCCCATATACGGGTCTCCAAAATCATCCATATCAGATTTTTGACCCTGGGCGTCGTCATACACAGAAACAAATGGAAGATCCATTACAAAGGAAAGGTTATTTTTTAAAGGATACTCAACTGATACAGTATTTATAATTCTATGAGTTGCCTCACGTTCAAATGCTGTTCCAGATTCTTCGGCAGCACTTATATTATCATATGATTTTCCATAATATGAAAAAGTGTAATCAACACCAATAACTCCAGGAGCCCTTAATGAGTATTCCCTTCCTGCTGCTGTAAGAAGTTTTATATAGTCATCTTCTTTTATAATTTTATCTTTTTTTTCTTTTTCAAAAGGTTCTTCTTTTGTCTTAAGTTCTTCAACCCTTTGTTCAAGCTCCAAAATTTTTTGTTCTGCTTCTTCATTTAAATTTTGCTCAGAAAAAGATTTTGGAATAAAAGCTGCAAATATAAGCAAAAAAACAAGGACATATTTTTTTAATTCTTTTATTTTCATCATTTTTTATAATTATCCCATGGTCCTTGATCATCAAGCCTGTAATCCTCAATTTTATTTGTTGGATCAGGCACAGGGGTCATTAAAGTTTCCTGAAATTCCTTATCAATATATCTTAAATCTTTTCTTGACAGCTTAAGTCCTGTAACAGTCTTTTCCTTGTCAGCCCAGACTATGAACATTACGCTGTCATCCCAGATTTTTTTAAATTTATCCATTGAATAACTTGAATTTCCAATAAAAGGATCTGCAACAAAAACATGGTCTTTATAAATACCTTTTAAAACAACAAAATGCTTATAATTATAAACATTAATTGGAATTATACATGGCCAGTATTCTTTGTTTTCAAGGTCTTCCATTGTTGCTTTATAACCGCCGCTTTTATAACCTATGGCTTCCAAAAACTGCTGCATATCCCACAATGAAAAAGCCCTGAGCTGTTTTATCTGCTCTTTGTCGCCAAATTCCATCAAACCTCTTATAACCTGTTTTTCGCCTAATTTTTCATTGAGATAAAAATTGAGTAAAGTTGCAAGGGCAGCTGAACCACAACTAAAATCGTGTTCCTGATTTATAATATTTCGAAATTTTTCTTGTGAAAAAGGCTCAACATCTTCTCTTATTCGTATTTCGCCTTTATATCCCGAAGTAAAAACAGCAGTTTTTTCATCGGTTCCGGCTTCCGGGAAAAAATTGGGTAAAAGTGCTATTAAAATTGCAAAGGCTAAAGCAAAATGCATTTTTAGTTTTAATCTCTTTTTATAGGTTTGGTGTTTTTACATTCTAAACATGGTTAATTTTTTGGACAAAAAAAATATATTTAAAACTTTTATCACAAAACAAAGTCTGTGTACACTAATTTTAAGGGGCGTTCCACCATGGTGAAACATCCGTTATATTGGGGGCATTGCCTTCACTGAAACCCAAGACCGCGTGAATACCGTTATGGGCTGCTTCAGGACTTAATATTAGAAAAAAACCCTGATTAGTACCATCTTCACTGGTTTTAAAAGTAAATTTTTTTTCACCTAGATCATGTCGTAAATATTCCTGTGCAGGTTCGGCGCTGTCAGGGCCAAGAAGTTTTGGATTATAAGTTCCTGTAAAAGAATCAAAATTTCCGGAAATTGTGCCATTAAGCATATTTGATCCGATTATAAATCTTTTTAAAACTGGTTCAGATGACGCTAAATTTACAAAATCAGCTTTAATAACAAGTCCGTCTATTGTTAGATTTGCATGCTCAGAACCAAGTTTTAAATTATTCCAGTTCTGATCCCAGCCCTTTTCGCCGTTTCCGTCTCTGTCAAAGTAGGCAAGTTTTAAGGACTCAATTTCTGTAAATGTTTCAATATGGGTATTTAGAAACAATCTTGTTGTATCACCTGAGGTTGAAATATCTGTTAAGGCACGCTGACCTGTTGTGGTTTTCATTTTTTCTTTTGAAAGAGCTTCCAGAGAAAAAGAAATATCTGGAATAATAAAAAATAAAAGAAAAATTATTAAAATATTTAATACTTTTATTTTCATTATATATTATTCCCCAGATCCCTTCCGGGAAGTTCTATGGTAAGCCTGTGAACATTAATTCCATCGATTGCAGCAGGACCAAAATCTGAATTTCCCATGTGAATATTTTCCATTCTTATGGAGCCCTGCATTGGAGCTGAAATTGAAATTATTGCATCTGTCTGCCCGTTAAATTCTCTTGTTCCAATATCTATTGTAGCCGGATTATTATTTTCAAAATCTCCTATTTTAAATTTGCCGCTTCCCTGCCATGTTGAAGGGTCAACCAGGTCACCGCTAAATTCTTTTGCAATTAAAAGATTATTAAATCCAAGGTAAGTATTATCTGCTTCAGGTCCGTAATTGTATTTAAAGGAAGTTGTATGAAACTGAAAACCAAGTTCAAAATCAATTCCACAATCATGGGCACCAAAAAACATGTTCCATTTTGGGAAATTTGCTCCAACAATATCAAGACTTCCAATTGATTTTCCATTGAAATTGATTTCTTCTACTTTTATAAATGATGTGGTTTGAAAATCATCGCATACTATGGATGCATATGGAGAATTGTAGCCGGTTGTGGTTTCTTCAGGAGATGCTATATCAATATAAATATGCCCCATATAATTTGTTGAACCAGGATCAATATTATGTCCTGTATTTATGGTTGTAAGGCTTTTTATGTTTTTAAATTCAAGAAACCCCGGAGTTACCGGAGGATCTGATTCAGCATCAATAAATTTAATTGAAGACTGATGATTGTAAAATACAGCATCTTTTACAGCAACAGTAATTCCTGCCTGGGCTGTTTTATTTTTAAGCTCTTTTTCGCTTAGTTCAGAAATTGCGAAAACCTGATTATTAAAAATAATTAAGCTAAAAAAGATTAAGACAAAAACTCTTGATTTAAAAAACATAAAATCCTCTAATTGCTGCTTTTTATTGGAGTTATTTCTACTCTACCGCCCAAAATTGCCTGGGTTGCAGGGCCTTTTTCTATGGTAAGAAGGGTTTTGTTATTATTCATTGAATTCATATCAGGGTCATCTGTGAAAACAACTATGCTTTTTGTTGAAAAACCAGTTGTTGCTTCAATAGAAGGAAGTTTTGCAACAATTCCTCCTGTATTCAGACTTTTTTCTATTGTCTGATCCTTTGTAATACCCATAATTCCTGAGTTAAAAAGTCCTATTGCTGTAAGAAGTGAGCAATAGCTGGTATTTTCTATTACAAGGTGGGAAAATGTTACCCCTTTTTCCTTTGTTGATTTGTCCTTATCCTTTTCTTCGCGATCTTTTCTGTTTATTTCTGCATTGTGGTTTTCAGTTAAATTTTCCTTTAAACCAAGATTTCCTATTTCATCACCAAATTGTTTTCTAAGATTTGCATTGGAATACTTTTCAAAATCTTCAATTGGCTTGAAATGAAGTGTTGAGCCTTCAGTATCTGAAATAACTTTTATTCCAGCCCTTGTAATTGAACCGTATCCGTCTGTATCTGTATAGGTTAATTCACCGTATTTAATATTTACTGTCATTTCACCAAGCTCAAATACTATTCCGGCTTGTCCTGTTATTTTTTTAAGATCATTGTGATTAAGTTTTTCTGTGGCAAGACAGGGAAAGGAAAGGATAGAAAAAATACCTGCTGCTGCTATAATTTTTTTCATTCTTTTTTCTCCCTGATTCAGGTTGAAAAAAACCCCGCCTTTATATTAAAGACGGGGTTTAGTGGTTTATGACTTACTTATTAATGAGGTGCTATTTCAAGACGTCCGCCCAGGATAGCCATTGTTGAATTGCCAGATTTTTCAATCTGAATGAATGTATTATGATCCATGTTCATAGCTTGAGCTAAACCACCTGTTTCAGAATTTTTAAGAACAAGTTTAACATCCATAGTATTTGTTGTATTATATGTAGTAATTTCAACAGTTGGAAGACCAATTACAACACCAGCTACTGCACCTGTAAGCTGACCATGAGGTGATGCCCATGTCTGAGTACCATTTGTATTGTAATCCCATCCTCTTGTAAGAGCTTCACATGTACCAACATCAATTGTTAGTGGGGAAATACCATTTGTAAAATTTCCTGTTGCACCAGTTGTTGCGTTAAAGCCTGATGTTGTAAAAGTTTGCATTGTACTCATATCGTCTATAATACCTATATCTTCATTAAGAAAAGTATTTGCAGCTGTTCCATCTGTAGAAAAAATTTCCTTAAGAGCTGTAACACCATAGTCATCTGCATCAAGAATTGCATCTATAGTTATAAGCTTATGCATATCATCAGCATGATCTAGCATAATACCGGCAGCACCTACCATTGCTGCTGGAGCTGAACCTGTTCCAGCACCAAGTACTGCAAGACCATCAGTATCCCAGTAAGTAGTATCTGCAAGACTCTTCTGGTAAATAACAATATCATCAACTGCGATAGATACACCAGCCTGACCTGTTGCTGATCTAAGCTGTGAGTTGTCCATTTTTTCAAGAGCTGATGCTGCCATTGGCATTGAAAGGATTGCTGTTGCTGCTAAACCAACGATAAAACGTTTCATAAATTTGTCCTCCTAGACAGGTTAGTTAAAAAATTTTGTTCCAACCTGCCAGAGGCAACCCGGCCATCCTTAAAACTTTTTAGGGGTTTGTTTAATTAAGGACCCGTTTGGCTTTCCGGCCCCCAGTTGCCTGGGGTGTGGCTTTTTCCTGGCAATTTCTTTTAATTTTGTTTCCCATGTTAAACTAAAGGGTCAATCCCTTTATCAGTATAACTCTTTTTGGCGGAAGGTTATTATGCTGATTTTTATTTAAATCGAGAAACATTTTAAATTAAAAAGAACAATGTTTACTTCATGGTTGGAGGTTCTCACAAAACAGGTTTTATTGTCAACAAAAAAAACACAGATTTTTAATATTTTTTTAACTGTTTTTTTAAATCTTTGATTTTTATATAAAAAACACTGTTTATTTAAAAAATTATTATCTCATAAACAATGTTTACATATTTTTATTTAAAATTTTTACTATCTATTACCCTTAATTTTGCCGGTCTGATTTTAGTTTTTACGCAAATTTGGAAATCTCTCAATTTTGCTAAAACAGACACACAGCTTGCTCCCTGCATAGACAGACAAATCCAAGAATGGTTCTACCTTTATTTACAATAGTCTTAACAATACAAATCAAATAACAATTGCATATTGTGCTATATGGTATAAAATAGATTGCATGATTAAATCTTTATAAACATAAAGGGCTGCGAAAATTTTTCGAGACTGGTCTTTTGTCAGGAATTCAGCCAGAACACAAACAAAAATTAAAAATGCGTTTGACAGCACTTGATACAGCGACGTGTATTGATGATATGGATTACCTGGTTGGAGGCTCCATAGTTTAAAGGGTAATCGCCTTGGTCTATGGGCGATTGATGTTAACAAAAACTGACGGATCGTTTTTGAATTTATAGATGGTAACGCCTATATTGTAGATTATGAGGATTATCACTAATGACTATGCATAACCCACCCCATCCAGGGGAATTTATTCAGGATGTTTATATAAAACCGCTTGGACTTTCATCACGCAGTGTTGCTTTACGGCTTAAAGTTTCTCCTTCAACTTTTACAAGAATATTAAAGGGTCAGAGCTCGATTTCCCCTTCAATGGCACTTCGCTTATCCCGATGCCTGGGTCGCACACCAGAAAGCTGGCTGCATATGCAGGACAACTATGATCTATGGCATGCAAAGCAAAATACAGATCTTTCAGATATAAAACCTATACTGATCTCAGCTTAACCTGTAGTTCTGGGGTACGGGCATTCTAATAATGTATTTCCACTCGTTTTTTTATTACCATTATTCTTATATTTTAAGTTGTCTTTAAAATTTAACTTTGGGAAACCAGGGGGCAGAAGTTAATTTTTTACTTTTTAAAAATATATTAATATCTTTATTAAGGT
Source organism: Desulforegulaceae bacterium (assembly GCA_034007295.1). Taxonomy (GTDB): domain Bacteria; phylum Desulfobacterota; class Desulfobacteria; order Desulfobacterales; family JACKCP01; genus JACKCP01. Next base: position 21,111 of record JAVERC010000048.1, read on the forward strand.
ATTTCTCCTTTTTTCAGATCTGAATTGACTAAACCTTCCTGTAAATATAAATTGTATCCATATTATAATTAAAATTTTAAAAAGGAATGACAATTGGTATATGTAAAGCCAACTTCAGACATATTCATAAAATATTTATTTGGCAGGGAAGAAGATAAAGGTCTTTTGCTCAATTTTGTAAACTCAGTTCAGGAAAACATGAATTTTCCCTTAATTAAAGACATAGAGCTGAAAAACACATTCAATATAAAAAATCTGGCTCTTGACAAGGAATCTGTCCTTGATATCAAGGCAGTTTCTGAAACCGGAGAAATTTATAACATTGAAGTTCAGACTTCAGGAGACAATATTTTCAGACACAGGTCATTGTATTACTGGTCAAGGCTTTATTCATCCCAGCTTAAAGAGGGAGAAATATATGGAAGCCTTTGTCCTGTTATCTGCATAAATAGTTGCTGAACGAAAACGGCCTTTTTTGTCCATTTCGGCGTCAGATAAAAAATTTAATCCTCAAAATACTCCATGTATTCCTGCGGTTAAATTTTTTATCTTCCTTGAACTGAACAAAAAATTCTCGTTTTCGGCCAATCACTAATTATTTTAGATTTTCATTTATTTAAGGAAACAGGCAGATATCATTTATGTTTTATGTTAAGGGAATTTTCAGATCCTGAGCTTTTTTTATCAGATCATCTGGTAATGCACTATCTTGAACTTCCTGAATTAAAAGATTATAATAAGGGAAAACAGCTTGAAAAATGGCTGTATTATTTAAAGAATGAAGGAAAAACAGAAGGTGATGAAGCCATGAAAATATTACTGAAAGAAAATCCGGAAATAAACAAGGCTCATGATAAATATGTAGCCTTCACAAGAGACGAAGAACTTCTTGATGCCTATGAAGCCCACATGAAATGGCAGCGGGATTATAATTCCGGGATTGAATCTGCCAGACGTGAAGGGGAAGCTAAAGGCAGAGAGGAAGGCAGGCAAGAAGGTCAGTATCTGGCACAACTAGCCATGGCAGAAAAAATGCTGAAAAAAGGCTATGATATTGAAACAGTAAGTGAGTTTACAGGAATACCTGTATCTGACTTAAAAAAAATTTAAGTGACAGAGGGTCTCTTATGATTTTGGGTACATCAGGATTGTCAAGGGCAGTCAAATAAAAATGGTAGTTCCCATTTAAAGCTTTTCTGAATTAATCCCCATGATTTTAAAAAGACCGTCTTTGCAACCACCAAACCCAAAAATCCACTATATTGACTTTTTGATAGCTGATTTTTATACTCACATCAGTAAAAAAAATACACCTCAGGCAAATAAGAAACATGACCTTTTAATAAAGGAAAAAAATTTCATGAAAAAACTGGCACTTAATACATCATCCTTTGAAAAATTAAGAACCGGTAATTTAATATATGTGGATAAGACAAAATGGATATCAAGGCTTTTGGATAATGGTGAGGCATATTTTTTATCAAGACCCCGAAGATTTGGAAAGTCACTTACTATTTCAACTCTTAATGAACTTTTCTCAGGGAATAAAAAATTATTTAAAGGTCTTTATATTGAGAATAAATGGGAATTTGATTCTTATCCTGTTTTAGTTTTTGATTTTAATGAAATAGACACTTCAAATCCTGAGAATCTTACAGAATCTTTAAAAGAAAACCTTTTAAACATTGGAAAAACACATAATATTCACCTGGATAAAAACAAACTTTTAAAAAACCTTTTTTTAAATATACTTACGGCCTTATATGAAAAATATAATGAAAATCTTGTGATTTTAGTAGACGAATACGACAAGCCAATAATAGACCACCTTGCAAAAGATGAAATAAAAATTGCTAAACAAAACAGGGAAATACTTGAATCCTTTTTTGGTACTTTAAAAGGTGCAAATATTGTAGACAAGCTTAAGTTTATATTTGTCACAGGAGTTTCAAGATTTTCAAAGGTTTCCATTTTTTCCAAATGGAATAATCTTACTGATATTACAATGTCTGGGGAATATTCAGATTTTCTTGGATACAGCGAAGATGAAATTAAAGAATATTTTGATGAGTATTTGTATGAGTTTTGTGAAGAAATGGGAATCAGCATTGAAGAATGCATTGACAAGCTTAAATATTATTATAATGGATACCGTTTTTCCAAAAAAGATATAAAGGTTTTTAATCCTATTTCTCTTATGAACTGCCTTAAAGACAAAGAATTTAAAAACTACTGGTTTTCAACAGCAACCCCAAAATTTCTTGTGGAGCTTATCAAGGAAAACAATTACTACATTCCAAATCTTGAAAATGTCAGAGCAGGATCTGGAATGCTTGAAAATTTTGATATAGAAAATCTGCAGATAATTCCAATGCTTTTTCAAACGGGCTGCCTTACCATAAAAGACCATGACGGAACGCTTGTTTCTCTTTCATATCCAAATGAAGAAGTCAAAAAAAGCTTCAATGAAATCCTTTTGCAAAATATTACAAATAAATTTGATTCTGCAGCCTATGCAAATGAACTTGGACTTGCCTTTAAAAATGAAGACTTTGAAGAAGCCAAATTTTTCATAAATGCAATTTTCAATGAAATCCCCTACCCTCATTTTAAAAATGCAGATGAAAACTATTTTCATACAATAATTTATATGAGTTTATCTTTAATTGGATATAACACCAGATCAGAGCTTTTAAACTCAAGGGGACGACTTGATCTTGCTCTTATTTTTCCAGATAAGGTTTATGTTATTGAGTTCAAGTGCAATTCTTCTGCTGACGTGGCCATTAATCAGATAAAGGAAAAGGGATATGCCAAAAAATGGGAAAATAAAAATATAAGAACCATTTTATGCGGGATATCATTTGACAGTGAAAAAAGGGAAGTAAGTGATATTTTATTTGAGGAATAGTTTTTTATTATGAATGATTTCAATATCAAAAACTCACATGACAAACTTTTCAAAGATACCTGGAGCGATCTTTATAATGCAAAAAGCTTTTTGGAAAATTATCTTCCAAAAAAAGTGCTTGAGCTTACAAACCTTGATTCCCTTGAAATCTGCAAAGATTCCTTTATTGAAAAAGATCTTGAAGAATTCTACTCCGACATGCTTTACAAGGCTGATATTAAAGGAAATTCAGGATATATTTATCTGCTTTTTGAGCACAAAAGCTATTATGACAAATGGATTCACCTTCAGCTTTTGGAATATCTGATAAAAATCTGGCGTCAGGACATAAAAAACAATAATCCCCA
>JAVERC010000097.1:0-3616 GCA_034007295.1 Desulforegulaceae bacterium
TGTCTTTAAATTTTAAAAATTTATCCGTATGGATCAGTTTTTCAGCAACAGCCTTGTAGTATTGATTCAAAACATCAAAAATTCTGTCGTCCAGGGGGACAAAATCATTGGCTCCTGTTTTGGTCTTAGGGAGTTTCAGCACATAACCGTTGCCAGCTTTTTGAAGATCCTCCCACCGGGCATTTATTACTTCAGAACGCCTCAACATGGCACTGTAAGCTAAAAGTATTGCTGCTCTATCTCGAAGGTTTGCCAAAGAATTGTTGCCAATTCCACAAGCTTCTATGAGTTTTTTCATGTCAGCTTGAGACAAACCAAGCTTCAGCTCCTGAGAGCCATGATCCCTGAGACGTTTAACCAGCTTCGGGTCCGCTGGATTGTGAGCCATTAAGCCCCTGGCTACCATAGGATCGAAAAATTTTTTTATTGCTGTGAGCTTACGATTGATTGTTGAAGGAGCAAGTATCTGACTTTCCCAGGCTGTGTTTCTCCATTCTATGACATCCTCAAAACTGACACGAAGAATATCTTTTTCTGAAAAAACCCTTCCAGCAAAAAAATCTAATAAATCAGTTTTATAAGAGCGCTTGGTTTCTTCTGACAAAAAAAAGGCAAGGTGTTTTTCAATGTTATTTTCTATTTGAAAATTCACGCTAGCAGGCACTGCCATTCCTTGCCTGATTATTTCCATAGCAACCACCTAATCATGGTAAAATTAAGAACCACTTTTTAAAAATATAGTTTTTATATTTAAAAAATGCAAGGCTTTTTTTATGTAGTATCTGTCTTTTTATTCGTCTTTCTACTTTCATGATAAATATTCAAAATTTCATCTGGTTTCATATCAAGTTCTTGCATGAAAAAATCTTCCATTTTTGAACTTAAACTTTGGCTGGTCAATTTTTTGATAGCGGATTTTATTGCGGGATCTATTCTTACTGTAAGATTAACTCTTTTTTCACCAGAAAGAGTCTCTTTATTATAGGCCCGTTTTGGTACATTCCTTTTGGTACTCAATTCGTTTTTATTAACAACATCACCGACAATAAAAGCATTTAAAGCGTTATCATATCCGATAATTTTTCGGTTTTTATAATCCAGGACAGCTACATAGAACCCTCTGACAACTCTTATTCGGCGAAGAATAATCGAATCTTGCCAAAAAAGAGGCACAGGTTTGTTTGCCTGAAATGCTTTTTCTAACAAAAGCCCAATTTCTTTCTTTTCGGACATATATCTACTTTCTATTTTTCTTTGTTTTTTGGACGGCAAGATATCTTTTTTGAACAACCCGCCAACCGCAGTCCTCAACCAAGCAACTGCATTTCTTATTAAAATCCATACTATTCCCTTTACAACCAAGTTTTAAAACAGTATAATATAAGCTATGAAAACAGTCAAGACAGCTAAACTAAAAATCACTTCTCACACCAAAACATTTGATGATACAATTGGTATCTATCGAGACGCACTATCCTTTACTCTTCAAGTTGTACATGAAGAATGGCAAGATATTGGTTCTTTATCTGCTAAAAATAGAATCAATGCTGTTGAAAACCTGATTCATCACACAAAATCAAGGCCAGTGATAAAATATCCTGATTTTAACATAAGATTTTATAAATTTCCGTCTTATCTCCGCAGGTCTGTAATAAGCGAAGCTGTTGGTATAGTGTCAAGCCATATGTCCAGGCTTGAAAAATGGAAACAGGAAAAAGAAAAAATAAATGAAAAAAATCTTATTAGAAAACAAGAGGGAAAAAAACTTCTATCTTTTAAGAAGAAACCACCTCAGCTTCAATTAAATCCAATAAGTTTTCCCGTCTTTTATAAGCCTGTTATGTTTAATAAAATAAATGACGGCTCAGCTCGTATAAAAATCTATAAAAACAATGACTGGGTTTGGATTGATATAAAATATCAGACTAAAAATCTCTTATCTTCAAATAATTACAGGTTTACAGGATATAAAGAGCAAAATCCAAAAATTGTTAAAAAGGGAAGTAAATATTTTTTGCATATTCCGTATGAAAAAAATGTTTCTTTATCAAAAAAAGAACCTGATATTGTTGTTGGTGTGGATCTTGGATTAAATAAAACCGCTGTTTGTTCCGCTGTTAATTCAAAAGGCACTGTCACAGCCAGATTATTTATTAATCAGCCTGTAGAAAAAGACCGGATGAAAAAAACAGTCAATAAGCTGGCAAAGGCAACACGCTGTTCAGGCATTAATACTCAAAAACCAAGTTACTGGAGAAGGATTAACAACCTTCAAAAAGAAATAGTTCAGAAAACAGTAGATGAAATCATTGATTTTGCAGTTAAAAATAATGCTGATGTAATTGTTTTTGAGCATCTTGGTAAAATGAAGCTTCCAAAAGGAATTTATGGAGCAAAAAGACTTAGGGCTAAAATTCAATTCTGGGCTAAGTGCAAAATTCAAAAAAAGGTAGAATTAAAAGCCCATAATTTCGGTATAAGATTCAGCCGTATTCTTGCCAACGGAACAAGCAAATATGCTTTTGATGGTTCCGGAGAAGTTTCTCGTAATGGCAAAAAAGAAATTGCAAAGTTTGCTACTGGTAAACAATATCATGCAGATTTATCGGCATCATATAATATCGGAGCAAGATATTTTATAAGAAAAATTTTAAAACCCTTGCCAGAAATGGCAAGGTCTTTATTTCAGGCAAAAGTCCCTGAATTAAAAGATAGAACCAGACATACTTTAGCGACTCTGACTTCATTAATTAGGTGCTGTGAAGATTGCTACTCTGTAGCTTAATTCTTTTAGCTCCTGTATTTAAGTTAGGGAAGCCCCGACTAAACTTCGGCTTAGTGGGGGAGGTTCACCTTCTACATGATTAGAAGCTTTACGGTGACTTTGGCTGAACCTCCCCATGGCTAAAGCCAGGGGCTTTACGGCGACATTCGGTAAAATATTTATTTTTTTCAAAAAAAGCAAGGCTTATAAAAACTGAGTGAGAAATAAAAAACCCCGCCTAAGCGGGGGATATGGGGAAGAAGGGGGGAATTAAGCTGCTTTTATTTCTTCAGACATTGCGATTATCTGCATTGCTAAATTACCCGGAACCGAAATAAAAACCTGTTCATCTTCTTCAATTTTTACATTTTCAAACAGTCCAGATATTTCTAAAAGGGCGCTTTGCATTTTCAACGCCACTTTTTTTGAAGGTTTTTTTGGTGGATAAGAAGTCTTTTTTTCCTTACCATTTAAATCCATGTCCAAGAATGATTGTACCATTTTTTTTGTTATTTTTTTATTTATTCCCTGCTCGGCATGATATTGGGCAATGGCGGAAATTATCTCGATGCTTTTTTCAGCACCAAAATTTTCGAACATATGCACTGCAAGACTGCTGGAAATTCTGTTTTGCTGGATTTGATCTTGCAAAAATGCAGGGAGGGTACACATCTCTGCCAATTGCCTAACGGTCACCTCCGACACACCTGTTTTTGAGGCAATATCCGATATGGACCAACCATAATTTAACAGGCGCGAAAAAACTTTCCCTCTTTCCAGAGGGGTAAGACTTTTGCCGCTATTGGATGTAAGAATAAGAAGGGATTGTTGTGCTGCACCCCCTCTAAATTC
>JAVERC010000009.1:0-97470 GCA_034007295.1 Desulforegulaceae bacterium
TTTTATGATATTGCTTTAGGAGCAGGGTTGATCGAAAAATTATGTTATAATTTACATTGCTTCTTTATAAGAAAATGGCTTAATATATTGATTTCTTATGCTTTTTTTGAATTCGGTCAGGCACTAAATAAAGAAATTAGTTATTTTTTGCTTTTTGAAATCCTTTAATATCTTAAAATTAACACCAACTGAAAAAATTCCCCATCTCTCTCCAAGCACATAAATTGGAGCAGAAACATCAGCTATTGTTTCACCATTGTCCATTTTATATTCCTGGACAAGAACCTCTTCTGAACTATTCGCCCTGGCAATGATTTCATCAGTAAAAATTCTTTTTGTTCTGTTAGTTTTAAGATCTCTTTTTTCATCAAATGTAAGTGCCTGCTGATACTTTGTGTTATGTGTCGGCAGATACCCGTTCTTATCAAGTGCTACAGCATATTCTATTGTGGGATCTTTTAAAAAAGAATCCTGGGGCTTTAAAAATACCCTGTCAGTATAGGTACTGTAGGCTGTCTGATATTTTGGAGGATTAAAACCTGGAATTTTAATATAATTTGTCACTGTTGTCCAAAATAACAATTGAAGAAAAAAAGAGTTGAGCGAATCCTTTTTGTGTGGATATTAATTTATCTGCGACAACAAATTAAAAAACAAAAAGGATTCGGAGAAATGATAAAGCATGCAAGTCTTTTTAGTCAACTCATAGATGTCTTTGATAGAAATAAATTTAAGAAAATAGTCAACAAGCACGGCAGTGAAAAATATTCAAAGGGTTTTGATTCCTGGGATCATTATGTTTCAATGCTTTTTTGCCAGCTTGCAGGGGCTCAAAGCTTGAGAGAAATAACAAAGGGACTATCTTGTACCGTTGGAAAACTAAAACATCTTGGTATGAAAGGTGCGCCAAAAAGATCGACTCTGTCTTATGCAAATAAGAACAGGTCTTGTGAAGTATACAAGGACATGTTTTATGAAACTTTAAGTTTTTGTCAAAATTCAATTCCTAAAAAACGTAAATTCAAATTTAAAAACAAGCTCCTGTCATTTGACAGTTCTTTGATATCTTTATCTCTTTCCCTTTTCCCCTGGGCTGAATACAGACAGAAAAAAGGAGCTGTCAAACTTCATCTTCTTCTTGACCATGAAGGATATATCCCTGTTTTTGCAAATATTACAGATGGAAAAACTCATGATTCAAATATTGGCTGGGATATACCTGTAATGAAAGACTCTATTATTGTTGTGGACAGAGCATATGTTGATTTTGATCTTTTATATCACTGGAATTTAAATAAAGCTTATTTTGTATCCAGACAAAAATCGAATGCTGCTTTTAAAATTATTGAAGAAAAACGGGTTCCTCAAAAATCAAATATATTAAATGACCAGATTATAGAGCTTACAGGCTGCAACACCAGGAAGAAATATCCTCTTAAATTAAGAAGAGTTGTTGTATGGGACAGCATAAAAGAAAAAGAGCTGGTCTTTATAACAAATAACTTTAAATTTGGTGCAACAACAATATCTGAAATCTACAAAGACCGCTGGGAAATTGAGATTTTCTTTAAAACATTGAAGCAGAATCTTAAAATAAAAACATTTGTAGGCACAAGTGAGAATGCAATAAATATTCAGATTTGGACAGCACTGATATCAATACTGCTGATAAAATATCTGACGTTCAAATCCAGCTTTGGCTGGTCTATTTCAAATCTTGTAGCATTATTGAGATGGAATCTTTTTACTCACAGAGATTTATGGGAGTGGATTGATGATCCATTTAAAGATTATCGACAACAGAATGAATCAAATCAACAGACATTTGATTTTCGATATTTTAGACAGCAGACTTGAAAAAGGGGGACCTGATTTTGAATTTATGACTTTGCTGAACTAAAATACTTGATATAAAAGTACTTTGTTTTTTTAATTTAATTATTTTGGACAACAGTGATAATTTGTATCAAAAATTTGATCTCTTGTAAGAATCTGGCTATGGACAGCTTCTGCAAGATATTGAGAAACCATGGTAGCACCGACTTCAGACATATGCTTTGCTTTTTCAAGCAGATTTATTCTCTGTTTTTCACCTTCAATATTTCCAAACATAAAACCAAGGGGAACTGCAACCACCAATAAGCAAACCATAATAATAAAACTGATTTTTACACCGATTTTAGTAAACATGAAAAACTCCTTAAATTCTTTATTTTGCCAAAAAAACTTTATTGATAAAACAATTATACTTTTATTTATGTTCTTTTACTGATCTAAGGATGGCTGTAAGTTTAATTAAAAAAACCCTACTCTTAAGGCTCCCCACCTTTTCTCTTTTACATATATCTGAACTGCATAATCATAAAGAACATCACCATTGTCTCTCAAATATTTCTGCAAAATCGGAGATTGGGATCTATTTACCTGCATTCCGATCTGATCGTTATAGAGAGTTTTGTCTCTTCCCTGCGGCTTGCAGTAAAGGCTATTGTGAGTTGGTGCGTACCCTTCTCTGTCAACTGCGACTACATAATCAAGCTTAGGACTTTTATCGAGGTGTTTATCTAGTATTATCTGGAGATCTGCCTCAATTTTTCTATCATAAACCGTGTGGTATTTTGGCGGATTGGATTCTGGGATCGGAATATAAAATGTACTAAAAATTTCGCCAAGGGATACTTTACCGCTGTCAATGACTTTTTCTAAATAATTTTCGACCTCTTCCTTGGCACTTAAAGCAATAGACCTAATTTCCTCAGGTGGAGAAGAGTCAGCAAAAGCCATGTTGATAACAAGCAAAATAGCAATCATTGTAAAAAAGATTTTTTTTGCCATAAAAACTCCTTAATTAAATTAACTAAACGCTGTTAAATTAAATTAAATGGTTATTTATGTCAAAAAAAAACTTTAAAAAGCATATCTATTTATATACGAAACCAGCCTTATATTTATTAATAACATATTACTTTTATTAACTTTTTAAAGTTTATCTTTAAAATCGATTATTTGAGTTTTTTTGCATTTTCAAAAGCTCTGAATTCTGTTTTTAAGATTGAAAGAGTCATTCATTTCTTAATTTGGAAAAAGTACCCAAACACCTGTCCAGAAATATTGTCCATCCGTTATCGGTTATTATATGTCTTGCCATGAATTGTTTGAAAAAGATTAAATTCCCAGGTAAAAAATTTGGCTTTTGAACTGAATAATTTTTTTTGACCTTAATTCAAATTTTTTAAAATAAGGCTATATCAGTGATTACCTAAAAACAAAAATTTATTCCTAGGTTGAGCGTTTCATCTTTTTAAATTTAAATTTTTTTAATAAATCAAGCTTATTATATTTAAAAATATGAAACCCTGCAGGCTTTCCAATTTTGCGGCATCTACTGCGTTAAATTGTATCACGCATATCAAAAGTATAGCCTGATAAAATTTACCGTTATATACAGCAAACTTGAAAATCGCTCAATTTAGGCATAATAATTATCTACTCCCTTTGTGCTAATTTTCTACAAATTCCAAATAATCTGTTTTTGCAAAATCAGATGAAATTTCCTTTTTTATTGGAATACCGTAACCTTTCAAATCTTCTGCCTGATTAAGAAGATTGCCTCTTCCGCTTGTAAGTTTTTTATGAGCTGAATCATATGTTGACTGAAGAGTTATTATATTTTTTTCTATCTTTTCAAAATCTTCTAAAAATCCCCTTAACTTGTCATAAATTTTACCTGCTTTTTGTGCTATTTCCCTTGCATTTTCATTCTGTCTTTCATATTTCCAGATATTTTCAACTGTTCTAAGGGTTGCAAGCAAAGTTGTGGGGGTTACAATTACTATTCTTTTTGCAAAGGCTATATTAAAAAGGTTTTCATCATTTTGAAAGGCTGCCATAAAAGCTGCATCAATTGGCATGAACATAAGTATAAAATCAAGTGATCTTGTATTTTTAAGGGATTGATAATCCTTTTGGGAAAGTCCGTTTATATGATTTTTTACAGATAATATGTGATCCTGAAGAGCTTTTTTTCTTTCTTCATCTTCTGCTGCATTTATGTATTTATTGTAACTTATAAGAGATACCTTTGAATCAATAATTATATCTTTATTATCCGGCAGGCGAACTATGACATCAGGTCTTAGAAGATTATTATCGCTGTCTCTGAAACTTGACTGGGTTTCATATTCTATGCCTTTTCTCAAACCTGATTTTTCAAGTATTTTTTCAAGAATCATTTCCCCCCAGTTTCCCTGAACTTTGTTATCACCTGTCAGGGCTCTTGTGAGATTTTTTGCTTCCTTGTTCATTTCCCTGTTAATATTTTGAAGATTTTTTATCTGTTCACTTAATGCTGTTCTGTCTTTGGTTTCTTCCATGTGAATCTGTTCTACTTTTTTGCCAAAATCACCAAGCTGTTCTTTAAAAGGCTTGATTATCTCGCCAATATTAATTTTATTCTGATCTGTAAATTTTTGACTTTTTTCCTCAAGAATTTTTGCTGCAAGATTTTCAAACTCAATTTTCATATTTTTTTTGGCTTCTTCTATGTCTTTAAGCCTTTGTTCATTTTGCTTTTTCTGTTCATCAAATCTTGTTAAAAGCTCTGAATAATTTGATTTTTGATAAGAAAGTTCTTCATTTAAATTTTTTATAATCTCTTCTTTTTCAGCTAAAGTTTTTTCAGTTTTATTCAAATACTGATTTCTTTCTTCTGCTGTGGCTCTTAATTCTGATTCTTTATTGTACTTCTGCCTTATATCATTGAGATCATTTGTTGTTTTTTCTAAATTCTGCCTTAATTCTGAAATATAATTTATCTGCTCATCAAGACGGGTCTGAAGCTTGGAAAAGTTTGATTTTTTATCTGATAATTCTTCTGAAAGTTCTTCAAGCTTTTCATTTTTATCATTAAGCTGTTTTTGAATTTCTTCAAAACTTTTTACTCTTTCTTCCAAGGCTGATCTTAAAGATGTTTCCCTTGAATAATCATTTCTTAATTTTTCAATCTGCAAAGAATAATTTTCAATTTTTTCCTTTAACTCCGGTATCAGCAAAACTTTTTCATTTAGCCTTACAGCCTTTTCCCTCAAATCGTTGTACTTTTCATCTTTTTCAGTAATTTTCAAACTGAAATCACTTATAATTTCAGTACTTTTTTTCAACTCTTTTTCAAAAAATTCATTTTGCAGTTTTATCTCGTTATAATTAGTTTGGAGCTTGCTTTGATTTTCACTGAATTTCTTTTTCAAAAGAAAAAAACTTATAAAAATTCCTGTAAAAAAACTTAAAAATCCAACCGCCAAAAAATACAAATTTATATCCATTTTATATCCTGAAATTATGTTAAAAAAATTTTCGTTTCAATCTCACCACTAAATAAAAAATATATCCAAAAAATTTCTCAGTTCTTTTTCACCTACTTTTTCAGCTATGCTGTATTGTCCACCGCAGGTTATTGTTCTGTAATCATTCCATGAAGCTGAAGTTAATTCGCAGGCATTGTGAAGCATCCCATAGGGACATTGGCCGCAGTCATAAATCAAACCATTTTTCTTTAAAATACATCCATACATAAGACTTGAATCAGGAATTATTTTTCTTTTTTTATTTTTTTTTATTTCCGAATAAACTGCATTTGCTTCATCTTTGCTGAAGTTTTTAATAATTTTTCTGTCCATTTTCTGCAGTAAAAAATCTACATTTTCAATACAATAAAACATTTCCTTTAATGGATCAGATGTATCATTTTCAGAAAAAGTATGCTTGTCCATTATTAATCCATAATCGCCAAGCCAATATTCCGGGTCGACAAGCCTTTTGGACATAATCATCATCTGCATCCATTTGTAAAAATCAATAAGTATGATTTTTTTATATTCTACAGTGGGTCGAATTACCTTTTTTTTTATTGGAGGCTCTTCTTCAATATATGTAATACATGATCCTGACCAGGAACCAATAATTACATCTGCACCTTTTTTTTTATCTGATTTTGCCATAAACACCTTCTTAAAAAATTTGATTATTTGTTTGGTTTTTTAACTCACATAAACAATTGATCTTTCATAAATAAGAGAGCTTGTAAAATTCCATGATCTGACCTTTGCTAAAAAAACAATTGTACCAAAGGATTTTTTGTAGCCGTTTTGTCCTTTTACATAAAAAGGTTTTTCAATAATTTCAGCAAACTCGGCCTTTTCTAGAAAATAATTAATTCTTTCAAAAATATTAAAACCATACCTCAGGTCAAAGTCTATCTGCCCTTCTGGTTTTTCGTTGTTTATCAAGGGAGAATAACTTTCAACAGTAAGATTTATATTGTTAAAATCACCTTCTCCAAATGACCTGATCATACATTCAGGATAAATAAGCTCATTTTCTTCGTCAAAACCTGCAACATGATCCCCAAAAAAAGGACCGTCTACTGAATAATTTTTAAAAACTCCCTGATGCTGCCTTTTTTCAATATAATTTTTCCAGTAAATTACATTTTTTATATCTGCATCTGTTATTTTATATTTTTTGTCATAATGCTCATTTGCCTTGATCTGAAGAAGTCTGTTCTTCATTTTTTCACCTTTCCATTTAAAATCTTTACGAATTTATTTCATGCACATTTTTTTTCTATAACTTGTGTTAAATCATAATCTGCTGTTAACAAAAGCTCCCAGAACATCAAATAAAATCCAAAAAGATCGTCTCCAACATAAAGGATATATCCAAGTTTTTTTGAAAAACTGCTGCTTGAACCTGAGCAGTTTTCTTCAAGTGCTTTTTTAAACCTGTCAAATACTCCTTTCTGCCTTGAATCAATTCTTAAAACCCTGGCAAAAAGAGAAATAAAACTTATTATCCATGAAATATGCTCTTTTTCAGTTTCAAGATACTCATCCTGGAATAAATGGTTGAGCTCTTGCGGAATATTAAGATAAAAAGATTTTTTTAAATTTTCAGGCAGATTTGGAGCTGAATAAAATTTTTCATTATTTTTAAAAACCTCTTTTAACAAAGGCAGAACTTTCCCCTTAAAAGCCTCATCTGTTTTTTTAGTCCTGTACCTGTTAACAAGATTTGATACTGAATTTACATAATGGGACTTGCCTAGAAAACTCCCTTTTCCAGGAATCCAGCTTTCATGATTAAGAAATAATTTCTCTGCACTTTCTTCAAGGCTTTCTTTATAACGATTGTAATCAAAATTTTTTGGCTGAACATTTTCAGATTTAGCTACCTCAAAAGAATTTTTAAATCCAAACAACGAAGCTCCATTTATATAATTATCTGAAAATGCAGAGTGCAAATCATTCATGCAGGAAAAATTTTTAAAAACCGATGAAATTCCTGTAGATATTTCACCTTTTATTTTGTACTCATTTTTTTCAAGGGAAAAAATATGGCAAAGCTCTGATGCAGCAAAAAATTTTGGCATAAGGCCTTCCGTTTGTGCATCTTCAGGCCATTGAGTTGCTGCCTTTACAAGGCTTGAGATTTTTTTTGGATCTTTTATGCCAAAAATCAAATCTTTAACAAGCAAAACCCAGCAGTCTTTAAGCCAGTCAAGAGTGTTCCATGACTTCCTTGAATAATGAAGGGAAACCCTGTAATCAATTCTTATGAAAAAATCAATTAATTCCTGATCGTTTTTAAAGCAGCCGTCTGCTTTTAAAAATTGTTCAATATTTTCAAAAACTGCATTTTTTCCAAAATCGCAAATTTCATTATTTCTGTCTTTAAGTCCGCCCCACCTTCCTGCTGCCTTTACATTAAACTTTATAATCCATAGACCAGAGGCCCAGTTATTGTCTTCAAAATAAACGCAAACTTTTTTTTCTTCAGAAATATAAGCCTGAACTGCAATTGTATCAAAATTTTTCCTGCCCATATTATTTGTGTCAAAATCTAGAAATCCCTTTTTGTCTGAAAAAATATCTGTAAATTCAATCCTTAATGTTTCAATTTTTTCTGCAATTTCAAACTCGATTTTTTCTCCGTATTCGTCTTTCAGGCATTCAAATTTTTCAGCAGTAAATGGAGTTACTATTTCTATTAAATCAATTTTTTCATTCATTCCCTGCTTGCAAATTGACAGCACATTGCTGCCTGACTCAAGTTTATCCATAAGGCTTATTAAAGACAGTTTTTCACAATTGCGTTTCTCAAAATTAAGCTCCCTCACAAGTTTATCTCCAAGAATTAAACTTGCTTTCCCCTGTGAATAAATATTTAAAACCTTGCTTGATTTTGTATCTATTGAAACAAGTGATTCCAGACGGATATTTTTTTCATTTTTTTCTTTTTCACTATAATCTGTAACACTTATAAATATCCCCGGAACTGACCAGTTTATTACAAATAAATCCTTTTCAAGATTATTTGAGCCCAAGTCAAAAACAAGCTTGAAAAATCTTAAATTTTCATCTCTAAAACTGAAAAACGATTGTTTTTCTTCAATATTTTCCGAAAGGTCTTTTTGAAAATTAACAGGAGGCTTATCAAAATAAAAAATACTGTTTTCAACTTTTTTCAATCCGTTCCAGATAATACAGGAAGTTCTTGCAAGGGCTTTTAAATCTCCTTTTCTTTTAAGAGTTATTAAAAGTCTTCCAAGACCTTGATCAAAATTTTTCAAACCAAATGACAAATCAACAGTTTTTTTCTCTTCATCAAGAACAAACTCAATATCAATTTTTTCTCCCAAATTTTTAGATTCAAGAGTTAAGGTATATTCCAAAGCTGAAGTTTTAAATTCATCCGGCAGATTTACTTCAATTGCAAAACCTGATGTTGAAAAAAAATTTTTGCCGTTAATTCCGCAGTATGATTTCCCTGTTACTTTAAGAGAAGGTTTACTTTCTCCCTTAATAACAAGTGTTGCAGGGCCTTTTTCAATTTTAATACTTTCTCCTGAATCTAAATCTATTTTTTTAAAATATAAATCAGGATTTTCAGATATAAGTTCAATATCAGTAAAACAAGAAGGCTCAAATCTTAAAACAAGGATATAGCTTCCAGCTTCAAGATTTACTTTGTCATCTGCCATTGAGCATGATTTTACAAAGCGTCCTGAATTTGCCGAAAAAATTAAAAATTCATTATTTCGGCCCTCTTTCCAAAGACTAAATTCCCATTTGCGGCTGCCGCTGTTTTTAATAATTACTGATTTGTTAAGGCTTCCAGGCTCAAAAGGCAAAAACAAATCTTCATATAAATTTGAAAAAACTTGTTTTTCACCGCAAATTTCAATAGTCCATACTTCATTTTTTCCGGCCGGCAAAAGAACACCGTATTCATAATCCTTAAAAACAAGGTATGGAATCAATGCTTTTTTAAACTCGCTTTTATCTATGCTTTTTAAAGATTTGGAAATTTCATCTTCAAGAAATGATTTTTTTTCATTTATATTTAATTCATTATTATAAACCTTAAAAAAAGTTCTTAAATAATATGATTGATCATCATTTTCCAAAGCTTCCCTTGAAGTTTTTGGAAAAGGCAGTTTTAATGTATTAATAAAGTCATTTTGCCACTGTTTCAATTCTTCTGTATCATCAACCTGAGGGATTCCATATTTAGATGAATATTTAAAGGCTTTATCACAAAAGTCATCAACCCTGCTTCTTGAAAGCCCTGCCTGATTCAACAATTCTTTTACAATATGATGGACACCTTCTGTTCTTGAAGAAACCTTAAGCCCCAAATCAATGCATGATTTTCTAAAAAGTTTCCACAAGTCTTCTTTTTCAAGCTGACGCATTTTACGGCCAAGTATGTTTTCTTCAAGTATTGGATAAACTTCAAAATGATCGCTTTCTCCAAATTTATTAACAAGCTGCTCTGTTACTATACAGCTTGTCAAGGCAGGAAAGGATTTAAAAAACTCCTTTAATTTTTTAAATGGATTTTTTGCTTCTTTAATACAGCCGACAAAAACTTTCTTTACTTTTTCATGATTAAATAAAACATAGAGACCAAGAAAGGGCTGATCGCTTTTTGAAATTTCTTTTCTTAATTTATTATCCTCTGCATGAAACATCTTGTTTAAGTGATCCATTACCGTCTCCTTGATTATTATGATATAAATATTTTGTAAAATTCGATTTTTCTTAATTCATATCATAGTGACGGTATCACAGAGTGATACTTCAAAATTTTTTTTATAATTTTTTATAATTATTTAAACTTTTTTCCATTTTTGCAATTACAAGCTCTTTTAATGAGTCCGGAGATTCAACAACAATTCCTTCTCCATATCTTAATATTTCCATGGCAAGTTCGGTGGGATTACTGTAAGGGACTTCCAAAACAAGATCATCGCCGTCATTATACATTTTTTGATCCTTATGCCAGATTTCGTCTGCAATCCATCTTTTTGCAGGATCAAAACATCTTAAAACAGCCTTATTTACAGCCTTGCCTGAAAATACTCCAAAACCTCCCTCAACAAGGCTGTCAATATTTTCTGATGAAAGTTTTTTTGCCTTTGGCCAGGTATTTAAAACTTCAATTTTATCTGCTGCAAAAATTCTCAGCTCATTGCTTTTTTCGCATAAAGCTGCAAGATACCAGTTGTCTTTATAGTGAATAAGTCTTTGGGGATGGAGTTTTCTTGTGGAATATGAATTTGATGATCTTGTAAAATATCTTACTTCCATAATTTCATTTGATATGAGAGATGAGCATATTTTCCCAAATTCTTCCTGATTTAAAATCCTTGAAAACTGCGGCATTACCTTTATTTTGGATTTTAAATGTTCAGGGGAATGGCCAAGACTTTTAAGAATGGATTCAATTTTTTCATTCATTGGCTTAATAATAGACGATAATCCTACCTCCCTGCTTTTTTCAATTACCTGATGACAAACAAAAAGTGCATAAATTTCATCAGGTGTCAGCCAGAATCCCGGAAGATCAAATTTACCGTCTTCTTCATCATAATAATAACCGTTAAGTTCCCTGTCATATTTGATTGGAGCACCAAGGAAATCTATCATATATGATTTGATTCTTGAAAATGTCGGCTTAGTGCAGTCAAGCTCTTCTTCAATTATCTTTCTTGAAGTTCTTCTTCTTGATCTTAAAAGTCTGTCAAGCTTATATATACGCTCTGCCTTGTTCATAAATATCTGCCTGTTTAAAATTTGAGATTTTTTATGAACTAACCTGTATTTTCAGTTTTTACAAGATTTTTAAAAAAACAAATATAATTTGTGATTGGTCAAAATTTAGAACTTTTAGTTTGGTTCAAAACTGTTTTTACCTGAATTGAGCCTTTCATATTTTGCAGCATCTAATGCAATAAATTGTATCACGCATAGCAAAAGTATAGCCTGATACAATTTAACGTTATATGCAGTAAACTTGAAAATCGCTCAATCCAGGTTTTAATATAAAAATATTAAACCTTAAATCTTCCAACCATATTGTTCAGATCTTCTGCAAGTCTTGAAAGATCTTCTGCACTAAGCTTGACTTCCTCGCTCCTTTGAGCCATATCCTCTGCGGATGCATTTACAACTGCAATATCCTTAGATATTTCAAGTGCAACAGCCGAGCTCTGGCCGACATTTATGTTTACTTCCTGAATTCCGGAAGAAGCCTGATTGATATTCTGGGCTATTTCCTGTGTGGCAGCAGACTGCTCTTCAACAGCAGTTGCTATTGTTGCAACAATATCATTTACATTTGATATAACACTGCTTATTTCAGAAATGCCCTTAAGGGTATGGGAAGAACTCTGCTGGATATTTTCTATCCTGTTTTTTATATCACCCGAGGCTTCAGATGTCTGGGCTGCAAGAGCCTTGATTTCGTTGGCAACAACTGCAAAACCCTTTCCTGCTTCTCCGGCCCTTGCAGCTTCTATTGTGGCATTGAGAGAAAGAAGATTTACCTGGTCGGATATATCGGTTATTGTTTCAACAACTTTTCCTATTGCCTTTGCAGCTTCTCCAAGTTCTGCCATTTTATCTGCGGAATCCTTTACCTTTTCAACAGCCTTTTCTGATATTGTTCTGGCTTCCTCAGCATTTCTTGCAATTTCATTTATTGTTGAATTCATTTCCTCTGCAGCTGTTGCTACAGTATTTGTGTTTGTACTCGACTGCTCCATTGAAGCAGAGATTGAATTCATGTTTGCTGTCATTTCCTCAGATGCAGAAGAAACATCACCTGATTTATCAGATGTCTGTTTTGCTCCGCTTGACATCTGATCTGAAATTGAGGAAAGCTCTGTTGAAGATGAAGAAAGGGTTTCTACTCCAATGGTAATATCTTTTATCATTTTCTGAAGTTTTTCCATAAACCTGTTAAATACATCAGAAAGTATTCCAAGCTCATCTTTTGAATCAACTTTAAGTCTCTGGGTTAAATCCCCCTCTCCTTCGGAAATGTCTGTAAGTTTTGCAATAACATTATTCACAGGTTTTATAATGACTATTTTGGACAAAACAAAAATGAGGCCAAGAAGGACAATTAAAAAAAATGAAGAAATAAAAATACTGATATTTCTAACTTTAGATACCTTTTCAAGCATTTTATCAAGGGGAGCGTTAATAAAAATAGATGCATCAGCACCTGTAAAACCAGCAGTAATTGGTGTAATTGTCATAATTGACTTTTCCCCTGTGGTTTCAAGCTTATATTCAAGATGGGCGGTTTTATTGTTATTTTTGGCCTCAACAATTTCCTTTGGATAATGGTCTTTTAGCATTTGACCTGTTTTTGAAGAATCAGGATGTGCTCCAATCATCCCGGTTGCCGTAACAAGAACCGCATAACCTGTTTCAAAAGGCCTGATTTTAGAAAACATCTCTCCAATCTGCTCCATTGAAAAATCAACTCCTGCAACCCCAAGTGATTTTCCGTTTACAATAATTGGAACACAAACGCTTACAAGCATGACTTCCTTTCCACCGACATCATATGCAAAAGGGTCCATCATTACTTCTTTTTTTGTATCCCTTGCTTTTGTATACCACTCGCCTTCAAGATCAACACAAGCTTCAAGATGAACTCCACCGACCCTGTTCCAATATGGTATAAAACGTCCGTCTGAACTATGTCCGGGTGAATCCTTGAATTCAGAGTCCAGCCCGTCAAAGGCATCTGGCTCCCATACTGTCCATATGCCAAGATATCCTGGATTTCTTTCCAGCATACCTTCCATCATGGAAAGAAGCACTTCGCGTTTTATAAGAACATTTCTTTTTTTCATATTTTCTGTTGAATATGCAATAGCCCTTGCAGTATCAAATGCATTGTCAATGCTAAGCTGTATCTCTTTTGAATAGGCCTTTGACTCGGATGCCATAAGACTTAAGGCATCTTCTTTTGATAAAGATAAAGACTTTACTGTAATAAAACTTACAGTAATCAAGAAAGAGAGCATTGCTGCAAAACCAAGTGATACCATAAGTTTTGCTGTTAGCTTCCACTGCCTGAACATAAATAAATTCCTCCCCGGTTAGTTTTGTTGTTTTTTACTTTGAATTATTTTAACTAAACCTCTAACCGCCTCCATAAAAAATATATCTGAAAAATCGGAACAGATAACAAATCTAGGATTTAGCAAGAATATTCTTTTCTGAAACTTTTTAAGATTGTCTGAAAGGTTGATGACAAGTTTTATATCAAAAAAATATTTTTTCTGTTTTTCAAGATATTCAATATCTTTTTCTGTTTTAGCACAAAAAACAATTATTGTTTCTCCGCTGAAACACTTAAAAAACTCTTTTTCAAAGGAGTTGTAATCTTGAAGCAAAATCATTTTTAAATTTTTTATATTAAAAAACTCATTTTTTAAAAAATTGAATATCACATCATGGTTTTTACTGAAAAAAAGAATCCTCATTGTAAAATCCTTTTATAAATTTTTCTTTCAGCAAAGATATACAAAAAGCATACCAAAACAATAATATTTAAAAAATAAATAATTACAATTAGTTACAAATCCAGAAAAAAATTAAAAATGATTTTTAAAAAAAAAGTAGCAATTTTTCCTGAAAAACAGGAAACTCTTATAGCTGCTCAGTCCTGTTTCTCAGGAAAAATTCCTGTTTATCTTGAAAATATTTATTTTCATATTCGTTTTTCATTTTTTTATCAGTTGTCATTTAGCTTAAACGTCTGAAAAATATAATTTTTTTTAAAACTGCATCTTTTTGGTATGTTTTTTGTATTGGATTATTAAAATTTATTTTAAAAAAATTGAAAACCTATAAACTATTCCAAGGAGAAATTATGAAAAAAAAAGACTCATTAAGATTTAAGCTCATGTCTGGAGGTATTCTTATTGTTCTTATTCCATTAATTATTCTTGGATATATTTCCATGAACAAATCTTCAGATGCTATAACAGAAATATCAAAAGAGCAGGTCAAAGGGATTGCTGAGGATCTTGCCGGCATGACAAAAAATGCTGTGGAAGGAGAAATAATTACAGCAAAAATAATCGCTGATAAAAACATGGTAATTAATGCTTTAAAGTTAAAAGATCAAAATAATACTGTTGAACTTGAAAAGTTGTTAGAATCTTTGAATTCAAATTTTTTGTCGACCTTAAAAAATATGGGACAAAATTATGAGGGAATATTTTTAACTGATCCAAATGGTGTTATTTTTGCCGGAGTCATGGAAAATGGAAATCTTTACGGCAATATAAATGTTTCGGACAGAGATTATTATAAAAAATCCGTTTCTAGCGGAAAAGTGACCATGGGAAGCCTTATAAAATCAAGAGTTTCAGATGATATAATAGGTGTCATAAGTGTACCGGTAAAAGACGCAAGCGGAAAGCTCATTGGAACAGCTTGCCTTTCAGTAAAGGTCAGTTATTTCAGCAGGCTGATCTCAGAAAGGAAAATAGGTAAAACAGGTTACGGTTACATGACCAACAAAAAAGGACTTATACTTTCCCATCCTGTGGAAAAAAATATTTTAAATATCAATCTGGCGGAGCTTGATGGAATGAAGGAATTTATGAAAAAAATGCTTTCAGGAAATTCTGGGGCAGATCAATATATTTTTCATGGAGTTAAAAAAATAGCTGGGTATGCACCTGTTGGAATAAATGAATGGTATATTGCAACAACTCAGGATCAGGATGAATTCCTTGAAGCACCAAAGGAAATAAGAAATTTTATTCTCATTATTGGTTTAATTTCAGGTTTAATTGCTGTTTTTTTAATTTTTATGGCATCAAAGACAATAGTAAATCCTGTTAATGAAGCAGTAAAAGGATTAAAGGAGATTGTACAAGGTGATGGAGATCTTACCCAGAGACTTGAAGTGAAGACCAAAGATGAAATAGGCGAACTCTGTGTATGGTTTAACACATTTATGGCTAAACTCCAGACAATGATAAAAGATATTTCACAAGGTGTTAATACAATATCATCTTCTTCAACAGAACTATCATCAATTTCAGACCAGATGTCCAAAGGTGCAAGGGATACTTCTGAAAAATCAGGCAATGTATCTGCTGCAGTAGAAGAGATGACTGCAAATATGAATTCAATATCAGCTGCAATGGAGCAGTCAAGTACAAATACAGACACAGTTGCAACAGCAGCTGAAGAAATGAATTCCACAATAAATGAAATTGCTCAAAATGCCGAAAATGCAAGGGGCATTTCAGAAAAAGCTGTAGAAAAGGTTAAAGAATCAACCCAAAGAATTAACCAGCTTGGAGAAGCAGCAAAAGCAATAGGAAAAGTTGTTGAAACAATTACAGATATATCCGACCAGGTAAATCTTCTTTCACTTAATGCCACAATAGAAGCTGCAAGGGCCGGAGAGGCAGGAAAAGGTTTTGCGGTTGTTGCAAATGAAATTAAAGAACTTGCTTCCCAGACTTCTGCAGCATCAGGGGATATTAAAAGTAAAATTGAAAATATTCAGAAAAGTTCTTCCGAAACCATGGATGGAATATCTGAAATCAGTAATGTTATAAATAATGTCAATGATATTGTAAGTACTATAGCAACAGCAGTTGAAGAGCAGTCGGCTGCTACCCAGGAAATATCTTCAAACATTAATCAGGCTTCAACCGGCATTCAGGAAGTAAATGTAAATGTTAACCAGAACAGCATGGTTGTTCAGGAAATAGCAAAGGATATATCTCTTGTAAATACTTCTGCCCAGGATATGGCATCAAGAAGTGAAGAAGTAAAAACAAGTGCAGTTGACCTTTCTAACCTTGCCGAAAATCTTAACAATATGGTTGGACGATTTAAAGTTTAATAAATTTTCACAGGCTCTCAAAAAATGAGGGCCTGTTTAAAAGGAAAAAACCATGATAGAAAATGAATTTTTATCAAAACAGGAAAACAGCTCCCAAAATAGCCATGAAGTTGTAATAGTTCAGCTTATAAAAACAGGTGAAGAGACTTTTGCAGTTCCAAGGCAGAACTTAAGTGAACTTATAAGAATAGTTCCTGCAGATATAAAAGAAAAAATAGCCAAAATTGGAAGTGCTCCTGTTTTAAGGCTAAGGGGAGAATTGGTCCCTGTTGTTGATCTTGCAGAAGTTCTTGGACTGGAGAAAGTTTACTTAGATCCTGAAACAGGAGAATCAGTATCTGACAAAAGAAAAAATATTGCTGACAGAAGATCAAGACAATATCTTGAAAAAGAAACCTGTTCCCCTCAAAAAAAACATTCAACTGAAGAAATAACAAAAAGATCAACTGAAGACAGAAGAAAAAAAGCTGTTAGTGCCCTTAATTTTGCAATAGTTACAACTGGTATTTTGAAATATGCTGTTCTTGTTGACGGCTTTGGTGACAGCCTTGAACTGGAAGTAAGACCTCCTGGTAAATATGTAAAAAAATGCAAAGTTTTTTCAGGTGTTACTCTGAAAAACGAACAACGGCCTATTCTAATACTTGATATTGAAGCAGTTGGAAATAAATCAGGTCTTTGCCTGAACTCTGAGTTTAAAAAAATAAATGAGTCAGAAAAAAAGACTGCACTGGACAAAAATCAAACTGCCTCTCTTTTGACATTTAAAAACAGCAAAAATGAATATTTTGCTGTAAGCCTTGATAATGTTGAAAGAATAGAAAAAATTAAATCTTCTAAAATTGAAAAACTAGGACAGAAAAAAGTTATAAAATACAAGGAAGGTGTTCTCCCTGTTTTTGAATTATCAAATATTTTTAAAGCACAAAATTATGAATATGAAAATTTTACAGAGGTTGTAGTCTTTAAGGTAAAAAACAAAAACTTTGGTATAACAGCAAAACCTCCCATAGACATTCAGGAAATTGTTTTGGATATTGATGATAAAACTCTTGCCTCAAAAGGAATAAAAGGCTCTCTTGTAATAAACGGAAAAACTTCCTTGCTGATTGATATTGAAAAATTGCAGGAGCTTTTAGAATTATAGGCATAAGCCTTACAAATTATAATCTGTAAACTTCTGAATTATAGAAAAAACAGGTAGTGTTCAATATTCTGTGTCAGGCTCAATAATTGAAAATTTGCCAGGTCATGGAAAATATTTATCATTTAGAATAATTTTTAATATTATATTTTTTTATGTAGTGATAAACACGGCTTTTACTTATGCCGGATATTTTTACGGCTCTATCAATATCCCAGCCTGTTGTGCCAAGTATAGACTTTAGATAAAGAGTTTCAATTTTTTCATTAAATTTTACTTTGAAATCTTTAAATTTTATAATTTCAGACCCATCATACAAAGAAGTAAGAAAAGTTTCAGAAGAAGGTTTATCTGATTTAAGCTCGATGCCTTTACTGCTTTTTGTTTCCATTCGTTTTTTTGCATAGCTTATTCTAATAGTGTCAGGAAGAAACATGGGATATAAAATTGGAAGTTCAGACTGAGATAAAATAGCTTTTTCAATTGAATTAACAAGCTCTCTGACATTGCCGGGCCATTCATATGATTCCAGAATTTCAAGGGTTTCTGGAAGAAGCGCCTTTGTTTTCAATGAATATTTTTTACATATTCTGTCAATATAGTGAAGAGTAAGTATCCTGATATCATCCTTTCTTTCTTTTAAAGAAGGGAGATTTATTGTTATTGTTTTTATTCTGTGAAAAAGATCTTCTCTGAATTTACCCTGCTTCACCATTTGCTCAAGATTTCTGTTTGTTGCTGAAATAAGCCTGAAATCGCTTTTTTTCTCTTTTGAGCTTCCAACCGGCCTGAATTTTTTTTCCTGAAGAACCCTTAAAAAAGACTTTTGAACATTTAAGGGAAGCTCTCCTATCTCATCTAAAAAAAGAGTGCCATTATCTGCTTGTTTTACAAGGCCTTCACAATCTTTGTCAGCACCTGTAAAGGCTCCTTTTACATGTCCAAATAATAAGCTTGGAGTCAGTGATTCAGGAAGTGCGGCACAGTCAACTACAATATAGTCTCCCTTTACTGAATGGGAATTATCATGAACAGCCCTTGCAAAAAGTTCTTTTCCTGTTCCGGTTTCTCCCAGAATCAGAACATTTGCCTTGTTTTCAGCACAGCTGGCTATGGAGTTTATACATTCTTTTATTTTGCGGCTTTCTCCTACTATGGGGCCTTTATCAACAGCAACTATTTTTATGGAAGCTTTGGCCAAGGCTCTGTAATCCAGTGCCCTTTTTACTAGAAGATTTATTTCATGACCCTGAAAAGGTTTTGTAATATAGTCCCAGGCTCCCCCCTTTATAGCCATTTGGGCACCTTTTGAACAGCCAGTGCCAGTCATTATAACAACATCAGGTTTTGATGGTTTTTCCTTAATATCCCCAAGCAAATCAAGACCATTTCCATCTGGAAGATTAACATCAAGAAAAACAAGATCAAATTCAAATTTATCTAAAAGCTCCATTCCAGAATCGATATTTGAAGCTGATTTTACTTGATGTTCAAGCCTTTCCAATCTTTGTCCAAGAGTTGTTATTATTGCTTCCTCATCATCTATTATTAAAATTAAAGCCATGTTTTTCCTTTAAAAATCGGATTTCTTTTTGAAAACTGGAAGATAAATTCTGAATTCAAAACCTTTTAATTTTACCGCTTTGTGCATCAAGCCATTGTCTTTCTTCCTTTGTCAGGGGATCGTTGAAATAATTTCCAGCAAAAAAAACAGTGCCAAAACAATTAAGCACAAAACAGCAGTTTTTATAAAAAGTCCGGCAGATAAACCAGGCTTATTGTCCATATAAGTCCTTATTCAAGGGGTATTGTTAACCAAATTTTTAAAATACTATGCACACAAAGAAACATGAAAGTATTACAAAATATATACAAATGTAAATTATTGAGTTTGTATATTTTATGTTCTGATTTTTTTAGTACAGCTGAAAAACAAGGTATGCTTTTTAAAATTTTCTTCTTACTAAGCTGCTGAACCAAAACTGCTTTTTTGTCCACTCTAAAGTAAGATTCAAAATTTAATCCTCTAAACTCTCATTTTTTTCATTTATTCCAAGAAAATGTTTTAAAACACACTTAAACTTATCTATTTCAATTGGTTTGACTATAAATTCATCCATTCCATTTTTTCTGCTTATTTCCAATTGTTCCTCAAAGGCAGCGGCTGTAAGGCCAATAACAGGTGTATGTTTTCCAAATATTTTTTCAACATCTCTTATCATGTGCACAGCTTCATTTCCTCCCATGACAGGCATTTGAATATCCATAAAAATTATATCAGGTTCATTTTCAAAATATTCTTCTACTGCCATTTTACCGTTTTCAGCCTCAAAAATTAAGGCACTGGGAAGAATCTTTGAAACAAGGGTCCTGGCAAGCAGCATGTTCAAATGATTATCTTCTGCAATAAGTACTTTCCACGGCTTTTTAAAATCAGGAGAATTATTTGAAACCGTTTCAATTGTTTTTGAGTCATTTTGTAAAAATACAGCTTCATCATCTATAAATAAAACTGAAATACAATCAAAAAGAGATTCAAAAGTAACCGGCTTTACAAGTTTAAAGTCAACTCCGGTTTTATCAAAATTTCTGCCTTGAATTTTAGGATGGGACACAATAAACAATGGTTTTGAACCAAATTTTTTCTTGAGTTTTTTAATTAAATCTTCATAGTCCATAAAAGATGGGGAGTAATCTATAATAAAAACATCAAAATTATTTTCAGAATTATCTGTAAACTTTGAAAAGTCTTTATCATTAAAGCATGAATCAGATTCAATATTAAAATCTGCAAGCATTCTTTTCAAAATATCGTGAAATCTTTTATTATCATCAATAACAAGAGCTTTTTTTATTTTACCGGAAAATTTTGGATAATGAATTAAACCTTTTGTCTGTGCTTCTATTGTAAAATAAAAAATTGAACCTTTGCCAGGCTCACTTTCAAACTCTATTTGAGCTTTCATTTCTTTTGCAAGCATGCTGCAGATTATAAGTCCAAGCCCTGTTCCTCCAAATTTTCTTGTGGTAGAACTGTCAGCCTGACAAAATGCCTTGAAAATTTTCTCCCTGTGTTCTTTTTCAATTCCAATACCTGTATCTCTGATACTGAATTTGAATATTCCATCAAAATCAGAAATTTTTGTAAAACAAACACTTAACTCAACTTCTCCCTTACTTGTAAACTTGACTGCATTACCAAGAAGATTGGAAAGCATTTGTTTTAATCTTATGGGATCAACATAAAAATATTTTGGCATTTGCGGATCTATATCAAGAAGAATTTCAAGGTCTTTTTCTTCTGCTGTAAACCTTATGGTATCAATACTCTGATAAAGAATTTCCCTTATATCTGTTTTTACTTTTTCAAGTTCAAGTCTGCCGGCTTCAAGTTTTGAAAAATCAAGAATATCATTAATTATATTAAGAAGCAGTTTTGCACTTGTAAAAATAGTATTTACATATTCCCTTTGATCATCTTCAAGCGGGGTATCCTTTAAAATTTCTGAAAAGCCAATTACTCCGTTAAGAGGAGTTCTTAGTTCGTGGCTCATGGCTGCAATAAATTCAGACTTGGCTTTATTTGCAGCCTGGGCTTCATCTTTTGCAATTATAAGTTCTTTTACAATATTTCTTTTTTCTGTAATATCTTCCTTTATTGCAACAAAATTTGTTATTTCATTTCTATGATTTTTAACAGGAGAAATAATTGCTTTTTCCCAGTAAATTTCATTGTTTTTCTTTTTATTACAAAATTCGCCAGACCAGGTTCTGCCGTCAAGAACAGTGTCCCACAATTCCTTATAAAATGCATTATTGTGCCTGCCTGACTTTAAAATACTTGGATTTTTTCCTTTAATTTCATCAAAACAATAACCTGTAACCTTTGTAAATTCATGATTTACATATTCAATATTTCCAAAGCTGTCTGTAATAACAACCAGAACCGGACTGTGATCAAGTGAAATACTTAAAAGATTAAGCTTGTTATCCTTTTTCTTTTTTTCAGTTAAATCCAGGACTATATAATACAATAAATTTTTATCTTCTATTTTTAAAATATTTGATATTACTTCAACATCTACCAAATTTCCGTTGGATTTTTTATGGACAGATTCAAATGAAAAATTTTTTATATCTTTTTTTAATTTTATATTTTCTCTAAAAAACAAATCTATCTCATTAATATTCATTTTTCTGATCTGTGCCCTCGTCCACCCATAAAAATCTGAGGCCGAAGCATTTGCATCTATTATATCACCCGATTGCTCATCAATAATCATTTTTACAAGGAGATTATCTTGAAAAACGCCTCTGTATCTTTCTACATTTTTAAGAATTTTTTTTGAGTCAGCAGCTTCCATTAAAGCCTCTCTTGAAAAGATTATGAGTTTGAGCTTAAAAACTGCCTGTTTTAAATTAAAGCAGGCAGTCTTTTAAGCTAAGAGCTATTTCCAGTCTTCAAAATCATCGTCATCATCAAAGGGAATAACACGATCTGGAGATATTTCATGGCCATTTGAACGGGTGCGGCTGCTTATTTTTGCAGGAGTCCTTGGTTTATATCCTGATTTTTTTGCTGCCGCCTTTTTCTTTAAATTTGAATATGAATGGGTTGACTGCATTTCAGAACTTCCGGTAACAAGCTTTGAAAGCTCTCCAACAATAGATCTCATCTGCTCTGCCTGGGCACTCATTTCTTCTGAAGCAGAAGCTGATTCTTCTGCATTTGCAGCATTTGTCTGGGTAACCTTGTCCATTTGTGATACAGCCATATTTATCTGCTCAATTCCCTTTGACTGCTCATTTGATGCAGCTGCTATTTCTGCAATAAGTCCTCCAACCTTTATATTGCTTTCCTTTACCTTTGCAAAGGCAGAATTTGTTGCGTCTGTAATATCTGCACCCTCTTTTACTTTCTTAACTGTTCCCTCAATAAGAGCAGAAGTGTTTTTTGCCGCCTCAGCAGCCCTCATTGCAAGATTTCTAACCTCGTCTGCAACAACTGCAAATCCAGCACCTGCCTCGCCTGCCCTTGCAGCCTCAACTGCAGCATTTAAAGCAAGAAGATTTGTCTGAAAGGCTATTTCATCTATTGTTTTTATAATTTTTGAAGTTTCTTCACTTGCAGAAGAAATTTCAGACATTGATCTGCTTAATTGATCCATTGAAGAATCTGCCTCTGCAACAACTTTTCCAGTTTCTTTCATAAGACTATCGGCTTCTAAAGCATTATCTGCATTCTGCTTTGTCTGGCTTGCCATTTCTTCAAGTGATGATGATGTTTCCTCTATTGATGCTGCCTGTTCAGAAGCACCTTCTGCAAGAGTCTGGCTTGCAGTTGAAACCTGGCCTGCAGCTGATGCAACCTGTTCCGATCCATCGCTCAATCCGTCTATAATTCTTGACACAGGTCTTGTTATGCTTGTTGTAATTACATATGCGGCAAAAATACCTGCAATAACAGCAAGAATCAGACCGGTAATCATAATAACAACTGATTTTGCAAGAGATGATGCAGCATCTGTTGAAATTCTTTCTGCTCTTGCAAGAGCTGCATCTGCAGTTTCTATGCATGCATCAATAAGTTTTCCTCCGGTATCTCTTCGCTGAATATTTAATTTTTCAAGCATAGTCCAGCTGTCAGCAAGACTGCCAAGACTTTTTTTGTAATCTGAGGTCAAAGTAATAACACTTGCAAAAAGATTAATATTTTTTTGTTGTTTTGAATCAGACTTTAATTGTAATAACAGTTTTTCAACTTCATTAAAATGTTTTTGAGCCTTATCAAGATAGGTAAAATCCCTTAATGCCTGGAATTGATATCCCTTGAGCCTTGCGTCATTGTAAATATCAATTACAATGTTTGCTTCATTTATTTTATCTACCCTTTCAACAAAAATGTTTCCAAGGTTTACCCTGTCAATAGAAGTGTTTTTTGAATCATTATCTGAACTTTTTGTCTGCCCGTCAATATAATCTCCCATTAGACCTAGTGCCTGCTCAGCAATTACAGCAAGATCATTTCTTTCCTTGTTAATCTCAAGATCTGCCTGCCTTGTTTTTTCAAAAAGATCCTTATATTCATTTAAAGAAGATTTTGCATTTTGAAGCTGGTGTTTTAAAGCTTTTAAAGAACTTGCCTTTTTCTCAAGCTCTTCTCCCTTAACAATAATACTATCCAATGTCTTCATTTCCTTTAGAGACTCATCATAAAATTTCTTTTCACCTGAATAGGCAAAACCTCTTACTGCATACATCAGACGGTTTGCAGCTCCCCTCAAGTCAGTTGAAATTATTACTTCTGGAATATATTCTTCAGCAAGAATTACGCTTTCCTTTTTCACTTTCTGCATATTATAAACAGCAATTGAACCTAGAAGAACAGCAATACAGATAAGTACTCCAAACCCAAAGGCTATTTTTGTCCCAAGTTTCATATTTTTAAACATTGACATCTCCTTATTTTCAGCTGATCCAAATTTTTTAAATTTAAAGCAAATAAAAAAAATAATGTATTTTCTTTAATTAGACCGATAATATGTTTTCATATTTGATTAAAACTAACAGAATTCAAAACTCCATTTCTGCCTCATTGTTTAAAATAGAAATTTCACTGTCATCAAAAACTTTTTCTATATCAAGAAGAATTTTTACGCTGTTTTCGACCTTTGCAATCCCCTTGAGAAACCTTGTATTAACTGAAACACCAAAAGAAACACTGTCATCAATATCCTCTTCCTTAATATTTAAAACCTCTGAAACTGAATCAACAACAATACCAACGTAAATAACCGAAGTTTTCATATCAAGCTCAACAACAATTATACATGTCTTGTCATCATATTCCATTTCAGACATTCCAAACTTCTGCCTTAAATCTATAACAGGAAGAACCTTTCCCCTCAGGTTTATTACCCCCTTTACAAACTCAGGGGTTTGGGGAACCGAGGTAATAGACATCATCCCGATAATTTCCTTGATTTTAAGAATGCTTATTCCATACTCTTCGCTTTCAAGAAAAAAAGTAAGATATTTCCCCTCCCTTTCAGTCATTGTAGAAATTCTTCCAGAATCTTTCTTGAATAATTCCGATGAAGTTTCTGCCATATTATCTCCTTTTTCTATTGATTAACTTGATTTATATATCCAATACAAAAAAGCTCCTTAGCAGCTGAACTAAAACTTCCTTTTTTCTCATTTCTCAAAAGATTTAAAATTTAATCCTCTAAATATTCCATGTATGCTAAAAGTTAAATTTTTCATCTTTTGTAAATAAACAAAAAAAATCTAGATTTCGGTCAATCACTGTTTAAAAAGGCAGCTTTTTATGGCAAGACCAAGGGTTTCCATTCTAACAGGCTTTTCAAGATATTTATAAGCAAAGGTATTTTCATCTGCACTTATCTTGTCGCTGTAACCCGAAAAAATTATCACAGGAATATCAGGCTTTATTTTAAGAATCTGATCTGCAAGTTCATCTCCTTTAATGCCCGGCATTGTCATATCTGTAATCAAAAGATCATATTTATCAGGATTTTCCTCAAAGGATTTTAAAGCTTTTTTGCTGTCAGTGAATGAAATACAGGTGTAACCAAGTTTTATAATCATTAGAGAAACAACTTTTGTTATATTTTCATCATCATCAACAAAAAGAATATTCCCTTTTCCTTCAAGTGTATCTTCTTTTGCAATCATATCCATTATTCCTCCTGACTAATTTCAAATTCAGGGTAAAATTTTTTAATAAAATAATTTTTTTACGCCCAAACCAGGATTTTCAGATTTTTAAATTAATAATTTTTAATAGCTGTTAATTCTAATATTTAAGATATACAAAAAGAATGCCAATTTTAAAAAGGCATTAAAAAAGGGAAACACGGGAAAAATATTTGTATGAAATGACACCATGTGACACATGTAACATTACACATGTTACACTTTTATTGTTTAAACAACACTTTATATTTAAAAGTATTAACACAGGCAAAAAAAAATAGAGCATTACTATAAACTGGTTTCAAATTTATAAATGCCGGCACATTATTACGAAATAATGTAAGAGGCATTATTCAAAAATAAATTTTTCCATTTTTCGATATAATGTCTGTCTGCTTATTCCAAGGATTCTTGAAGCCTTTGCTTTATTCCAGTTTGTTTTTTTCAATGTTTCAAGAATAAGCCTTTTTTCATTAAGATCATTATTTGTATTTTTAATTCTGTTTGTAATAATATCCCCCGGAAGATATTCAGGGGTAATAATATCACTTTGGCATAATACAAAGGCATGCTCAATTGAGTGTTTAAATTCCCTTATATTGCCCGGCCAGTTATGATTATATAAAATTTCAACTGCCTCATTTGATATAAATTTAATATTTTTACCCATTTTAAGGTTAAATTCTGTTTTAAAATGCTCAAATAATGGAATAATATCATCTTTTCTTTCTCTTAAAGGCGGCAGCTCAATATTTACAACATTTAATCTATAATAAAGGTCTTTTCTAAATTCATTGTTTTCAACTTTTTCCTTTAAATTCTTGTTGGTCGCTGCAATAACCCTGACGTCAACCTTAAGGGTTTTATCACTTCCAACAGGCTCAAACTCCATTTCCTGTAGAAAGCGTAAAAGCTTAATCTGAATCTGGGGTGAAATATCTCCTATTTCATCAAGAAATAAAGTTCCGTTGTTGGCATTTAAAAACCTTCCGGGCTTATCCTTATATGCACCTGTAAAGGCACCTTTTACATGTCCAAACAATTCACTTTCAAGAAGATTTTCACAAAAGGCAGAGCAGTTTATTGTAACCAGATTATTGGAAGAGCGAATACCGTTTGAATGCAGAAACTTTGCCGCAAGTTCCTTTCCTGTTCCGCTTTCTCCTGT
Organism: Desulforegulaceae bacterium; assembly: GCA_034007295.1. GTDB lineage: Bacteria > Desulfobacterota > Desulfobacteria > Desulfobacterales > JACKCP01 > JACKCP01. The sequence continues at coordinate 26,268 of JAVERC010000009.1, forward strand.
GATAAGAACTGTTGTATCAGTTTCTGAAAGAAGGGAAATAAGTTCAAAAACCTTTAACATTTTTTCACTGCTTCCTACCATGTATTTTGAAAAGGAATGTTTTTTTATTTCAGATTCCATTTTCACAATATTTGAAACGTCTCTTAAAACAAGAAGTGCTCCTGTATTATCTGGAAGGGGTGAGGCTGAAGCAAGGACAGTCTGTCCGGGTAAATTGCTTTTAAAGCACTCAATTTTTATTTCTTCACACTCTTCATTTTTTTCAAGGGCATTTTTCAATAATTCAATACACTTTTTTCTGCAATTCCCGGAAAATTCTCTAAAATCATTTCCCTTGATATTTTCACCTGTACTGCAGATTTTTTTCAAGGCAGAATTTGCTTCAATAATTTTAAAATTTCTGTCTACTGTTAAAATCCCTTCCTTAACAGTTTTGAAAATAATATCTAAATTTTTTCTGTAATTATCCCTTTCAGCTTCATTTTTTTTATTCATTTCATTTAACTGCTTAAAATCAAACGCAAATTTTGAAACGCTTAAAAATTTTTCTTTTTTCACAGGCTTGGTTAGATAATCAAAGGCACCAAGCCTTACGGCCTCTGCAGCACTGTCAATATCAGGCTGTCCTGTTATAATTATTACAGGAGAATCTATTCCCTGTTTTTTTGTATAATCAAGAATATCTGTACCCTTGTTTTGATTCAAATAAATATCTGTAAAAATAATATCAAAGGATTTGTCATTTAGATATTTGACTGCCTTTTCAAAATCATCAGCCAGGGTAACCACAGCACCTTTACTCTCAAGAAAAGTTCTGTATACAAATCTTATACTTTCTTCATCATCAACAACAAGAGCCCTTACACCTGACAAATCCATAAAAACCTTTCTTATAATAAACCCGAATAATATTTTTCATGCATTCTTCACATATACAATGGGGTAAACTCTTAATTGAAATATAACTTTCAATTTATTTCAACAAAATTTTAGTAGTGAATTTTTGAGATAAAAGCTGCTTAATAAAAAAATTATTTATTTTAATTAACTTTACTGCCTTAATCTAAAAAAAGTTTAAGATGACTTTGAATTATCAAGAACTCTTCTTATCTCTTTTGCTATTTCAGATTTTACAACAGGCTTTTTCAAAAACCCCTTAATACCCAGCTGAAAAGATTTTTCAGGATCTATTCTTTCGCTGAACCCGGTACAGATAATTAAAGGAAAGCCTGGTTTTATCAAATTAACTTTGCCTGCAAGCTCAATGCCTGTCATTTCTGGCATATTCATATCTGTAATTATAAGATCAAATTTTTGAGGATTTTTTTTGAAAAGGTCAAGTGCCTCCATGCTGTTATTAAATGCAGTTACTTTGTAACCAAGTCTTTCCAAGGTCGCTTTTGAAATATTAGTTATTGGAGATTCATCATCAATAAAAAGAATATTTTCAGTGCCTTTTGGCTCTGGTTCAGGATCTTCGCCGGATTCATTTTTAATATTTACATCTTTTTGTACTACAGGAAGGTAAACAGTAAAAACCGAGCCCTTTCCTGTTTCGCTGTTAACATTTATACATCCCTTGAATTCATCCACAATACCCTGAATAACCGAAAGCCCAAGTCCTGTTCCTTTATCATTACCCTTTGTTGTAAAATAAGGGTCAAATATTTTATCCATGATATCAGAAGATATGCCTTTTCCTGTATCTTCAACAGTAAAAACAGCATATTCGCCCGGAGCCGGTGAAACACCAGGCAGGTTATCCCCGTCCAGATATCTTTGAACCAGACCAAGTGAAATTGTTCCATTGCCAGATTCAATGGCATGGTATGCATTAACAAGAAGATTCATTACTATCTGATGCAGCTGGGTGGGGTTTCCATTTATATAACCGCATTTTTTATCAATACTTGTTTTAATCTCAATACTTGAAGGAATAGTTGCTCTGGCAAGTTTTACAGTATCATTAATTATACTCTGAAATTTCACTGGAATAATCTCTGATTCCGACTGTCTGCTGAAAGCAAGGATCTGCTTTACAAGTTCACTTCCACGCATTCCTGATTTGAATATTTCCCTTGAATATGAGTATTGGTCACTTTCTTCTGGAAAATCTTCCATAAGCATTTCAGACAATCCAACAATTGGTACAAGAATATTATTGAAATCATGGGCTATACCTCCGGCTAAAGCACCAAGAGCCTCCATTTTGTATAAATGCTGAAGCCTTTTCTCAAGCTTTGCCTGTTTTATCTCATATTCCTTTTTCTCTGTAACATCATGATGTGTTCCACAGTCTCGTAAAGGGTTTCCTGCCTTATCCTTTTCAAAAACTTTCCCTTTACTTAAAATCCAGACCCAGGTTCCGTCCTTTCTTTTCATTCTGTACTCTGCTTCATAAAATTCTGTAATACCTTTTAAATGTGAATTTAATCGGTCTATAACACCCGGAAAATCTTCTGGATGAATCAGGTTTTTCCATGTTTCTAAATTGGGCACAAGATCACAGGGGCTGTAACCTTTCATTGAAGCCCAATGCTCATCAAAAAAATATTCCCCTGTTTCAAAATTCCAGTCCCAGACACCAAGACCTCCTCCAAAAAGAGCCAGGCTCAGTCTTTTTTTACTCTCTTCCAAAAGTATTTCTGATCTTTTTCTTTGTGTAATATCCTCATGGTTCCCTATCATATAAACCGGATTGCAGTTTCCATCCCATTCAGTTACTTTAACCCTTGCCTTGATCCATTTGTATTCACCAGTTTTGGTTTTAAGCCTGAATTCATTTTCATAATTTTCAGGTTTATTTTTAAGGTATTCTTCGGAAGTTTTTATTGCAGATTCCCTGTCTTCTGGATGAATAAGATTTATCCAGTTTTCATAACCCGGAGCAAATTCATTGTCTTCATATCCAAGCATTGTATAATATTTAGAGCTGAAAAATAATTCTCCTGATAAAAAGTCCCATGTCCAGATTCCATCTGTTGTAGCTTCAAGAATATGTCTAAGCTCAGAGTAAGCTTTTTTTAAACCGGAAATATCTTCTATAAAAGAGACAATAAACTCAAGTAATCCGTTCTTATCAAAAATTGGAGCAGCATTGACTGAAAGAATTACTTTTTTACCGTCAGGCCTTACTATTGAATGTTCAATGCCAAAAACAGGCTTTTTATTTTTTTTAACAAGATTAAAGGGAAGCTCTTCTTTGGGATAATCAGTTCCGTCTATTTTTTTAATTTTCCATTTTAAATCATTATATGATCTTTTATAGATTTCTTTTCTTTCAAGTCCTGCAATTTCTTCTGCCCTTGAGTTGGCTCTGATAAAAAATCCGTTTTTATCTAATACAAATATTCCTGCAGGACTTGTCTCCATAATCTGGTTTAGAAGTTTTTTTTCTTCCAAAGCCTTAATTTCAGCCTGCTTATATTCTGTTATATCTGTAACCGCCTCAAGAACACTGTCTACCTCTCCTTTTAAATTTTTTACAGGCAATGAAAAAATACTGTACCACTTTTTTTGAGGTAAGTTATATTTTTCAATCCTTTCAGGTTCTCCAGTTTTAAATGAGGCTTGCACAGGGCAGGTGCTGCACGGAGTTTCAGACAAAGAAAAAACTTTGTGGCATTTTTTTCCAACAGGATCAGTTTCAGATAAAATTTCATAGGTTTTATTATTGGCCCAGGTTATTGTAAAATCTTTATTGACCATGCTAAGCCCTGTTTCAAGATCAGCCAGAATTGCTTCAAACCTGATATTTTCAGACTTTAAAAACTTAATTTCCTTTTCCAGCTCCTTAATTTTTTTCTGGTATTCCTGAAGTCTTTCATGCGAACTTTCCTTATCGCACATAAACGGCTCCTAATTAAGTTTATTAAATTCTGACTTAAAGTTATAAAAATAATGAATACAAAAACAGGGGAAAAAATAACATAATTTTAACATGGATATGTAAATAAGGCAATCAAATATAATATACTGTCATAAACAAACTTAAACCTGAATTGAGCCTTTCATATTTTAAAATAAGCAAATTATTCTAAAGGTATGACCTGTAAAAAATTAAAACTTTTCACCAGTTACAAGAAAATGCTTAGCCATATCATTAAAAATTAAAACATTAATAAAACCCGCTTCCTTTGCCTGCCTTACAGCCTCTTCAGGGAAAACCCTTATTTTTTCAGGCGGCCCCTCAGCCATATCCTCTTTTTTCCAGTCAACAATAAAAAATTTTCCGCCTGGTTTCAGTATTCTGTTTACTTCTTTTAAAATTAAAAGCGGATTATCAAGTTCATGGTGAAGGGTTATCATAAAAGCAAGATCTGAAACCTCATTTTCAAGGGGGAGATAATTTTCTTCAGTTTTTAAAGGAATTATTTTTGGATACCTTACATTAACATTTTCCTTTATCCAGTTAATCATTACATCAGACAGATCGCAGGCATAAACATGAGAGGGGTTTAAATGCTCACAAAATGCAATGCTGAAAACACCTGTACCAGCACCAATATCAGTTATTATATCAACATTATTAATATTTAGTTTCTCAATTATGTAGTTTGGGGGAATATCCTTCAGTCGTTGAGGATTGTTAAGCTTTTCAAGCTTTTTTGGATCAAATTTTTTTTGGGTCATAATTTCACCTGAAAATAAGTTACGTTTAAATTGGAACGGCTGCTGCATTCTTTCTGAGCCTCATTCTCGCTTAAGCTTTATGCAGGAGATAAAAAAACTATCTCCTGAAACCTCCTCAGAAAAATACAGCATCCCTTCTTCGAGCATACTGGCCTTTTCTCAGTTCTCAGCTGAATAGTTACTTAGTTGCTGAACGAAAACGGCCTTTTTTGTCCATTTCGGCGTCAGATTAAAAATTTAATCCTCAAAATACTAAATGTATTCCTGCGGTTAAATTTTTCATCTTCCTTGAACTGAACAAAAAATTCTCGTTTTCGGCCAATCACTACTTAATTTTTTTCATTATCCATATTCTTTTCAAAAAACGCATCAACTTCAGCAGGATTATTTCTTGCATTTGAATTTGCAAGAACATCACATCTTTCATTGTATTTTATTCCTGCATGCCCCTTTACCCATTTTATTTCAACATCAAGAATTTGAAGGTATTCATAAATTTGTTTCCATAAATCAGGGTTTAAGACAGGTTTTCCGTCGGATTTTACCCAGTTTTTTTTTATCCATGAATTTAACCAGCCTTTATTTACAGCATTTGCTATATAGGCCGAATCTGTATGAAGAATTATTTTTTGGGAAGCATTTTTTAAATATTTTAAGGCTTCAATGCAGGCTGTCATTTCCATTCTATTGTTTGTTGTAAGCCTTTTCCCGCCGGAAAGTTCTTTTATTTTGCCGTTTTCTATAATTACAGCTCCAAATCCTCCAGGCCCAGGATTATTTATGCATCCTCCGTCTGTGTATACAATAATAAAATTATTATCAGCCAAATCTCCTTTTGAAACTTTTAGATTATTTTTTTTTGGAGAGCATATAAAATTTTGTGCTTCCTCCAGAGATAAAAAACCTTTAAAAACAGCTCCCTTAAATCCGTCAATCTGAACTTTTGCCCCGTTCTCTCCAAACCAGGATTCATAAATTCCAGGCTTTTTACCCTTTAATACTGCATACCATTTTTTTTTGGACATAATATCTCCTCAAATATTTTTGGGGAATAAAGATGATTTTATGCCCCGAAGCAAAACAAATTATCAGAAATTTAAACTCTTACAATCAAAAAAAATTCAAACTCTGCTTGATAAATTGTTAAAATTTATATAGCTAATTTCTAATAATTTTTTATGGAGATCAAAGATGAAATTACTAGACAAGCTGAACAAAAAAATAAAAATAAGATTTTTCAATAAAATAGACAAAGCTATAGATCAGGTAAAATTTGGACTTTATGCAAGAATAAATAACGAAATAAAGGATACAACAGAAGAACCAGGCCTTTTTGCAGCAGCTGTAGTAAACCAGCTTTTTTCACTTCCCCCAAAAAATACAGAAGCAAAAAATTTCCTTGATCAAAATATAAAAAAGATTGATGAATACATAGAATCTCTCAAAAAAAATGAAGATGTTAAGTTTGTACTTACCCAGGCTTTACAGGTAAGGCTTAAAGTTGTTTTTGATTCAATAGGGTCTGGTGGAAATGATACCTTTGCAAGAAAACCACTTAACAATATGCAAAGACGGGGTCTTATAATGAATAACACCGAAATAATGACACCTGCACAGTTTATCAAATTTGCTAAAAGCTATTTCAATTCCAGCCCAGAATATTAAATAAGGCTTATTTATGAATGAGTTAAAAGTTTATCACTATACAACAAGACTCAATCTTTCGAAGATACTTAGGGACAAAACAATTAACATGTCTCCGGGATTTACAGAAATGGAAAAATCAGGTGTCTGGCTTTCCACAAATCCGGATTTTGAAAATTCTGCTGCCTCCATTTCAAGATCAAACAATAATTTCAGACTTAGAAAAGAAAGTGAAATCAAAACACTTGGAATGGCAAGAATTGAAATTAATACTTTTGATGTAAAAGTTTTTTCAATAAATCAATATAAAAACATAAGCAGAATTTCAACTAGAAACTTTAAAAATCTCTGCTATTTCGCAGCACAATGCAAGGCTGATATAAATGAATGGAGGGTCTCTTTTTCCCCAATAAAACTTAAGTCATGGAAAAAAATAGAAATTTACGACAACCAGACAAGACAATGGAAAGAATACAAATACCCTAAAAAAGATTTTAATGAATTAAAAAATACCCTCATAAAAACAAAAGAATATATTGAATTTATGGACAATAGACAAAAAGAAAAATTAGTTTTATTCCTAAATGATATTAAAAATCTGATAAAAGCTTAACTTTCATAACAGATTTCAAGAGTAAATTTTCCTCCTGTTTCATTTTCAGCAAATGGAACAGCAATTTTTGGTCCTTCGGTTATGTGACGCAGCTGATGACCCTCGCCTGTAACAACACTTGGAATTGAACCGTCAAGCAAATAACCGTCAACCTCCAGTTCCTGCCTTGCCTGACCTGAAACCATATTAGCAATCTCACCTGCTGCTTCTGCAACATCATCGTTAAAATCTGTAATTTCTTCACCAAACATATTGGACACAATTTTTAAAATAACTTTTTTTTCAAAACTTATAGAAAAAGAACCATTTGGAGAACCAGTCAGCCCAACTATGCTGCTAACGTCTCCTGTTGCTGTTGTATCTTTCTTTAAATATGGCTTACCAGGTATAACCTTGATAAATGCCATGGTTTCAAGAACATTTTTCGTTGCTGTTATGAAAGGATTTACAAGTTCAGCTTTCATTATTGTTCTCTCCAAAGTTGGTTGTTATTTAAATAAAAAAATAAAGATAACTTAACAGATTATAAAAACCAAATCAATTGAGATTTATCATCTAAGTATCCAGCTTATAACCAAATCTATTATAAATTTTCAAATTCAAGCCTCAGTACCGCTAAAAAGAGCAGTACTCAGATATCTTTCACCTGTGCTTGGAAGAATTGTAACAATATTAAGATTTTGATTTTTAAATTTTTCAGAATAAAGAATTGATGCATATACTGCGGCACCAGAAGAAATTCCGCAAAAAAGTCCTTTTTCAAGTGCAAGTTTTTTTGCATACTCAATTGCTTTTTCATCAGATACTGCAATCACTTCATCAAGAATTGAAGTATCTAAAAGCTTTGGAATAAATCCTCCGCCTATCCCCTGAATAAGATGAGAAGAAGGCTTTTTCCCTGAAAGTACAGCTGATTTTTCAGGTTCAACTGCAACAATTTTTGTATTTTGATTTTTTTCCTTTAAAAACCTGCCTGTTCCAGAAATTGTACCGCCGGTTCCAACGCCTGCAACAAAACTGTGAACTTCACCTTCAAGTGCATCATAAATTTCAGGACCGGTTGTTTCATAATGTGCTTTTGAGTTAAATTCATTTGAAAACTGATCCGGCATAAAATCGGCTTCTTTATTTTCAAGCATTTTCACGGCACAGTCTATTGCACCTTTCATCCCAAGAGATGAATCTGTAAGAACAAGCTTTGCACCCAGATACCTTAAAAGTTTCTGCCTTTCAATACTCATATTTGAAGGCATAACAAGAGTAATATCAAAACCTGAAACACTGCACAGTCCAGCAAGAGCAATACCTGTATTTCCGCTTGTAGGCTCTACTATTTTAACTCCTTTGAAAATTTTTCCGGTTTTTATTCCGCCTTCAAGAATATAGCGTGCTGCTCTGTCTTTTACACTGCCTAAGGGATTGAAAAATTCAGCTTTAACAAAAATATTGTTACCTGTGCTGTGAAATCCGTCTAATTTAAAAAGAGGTGTTTTTCCTATGGAATTTAATAAGGAATTAAAAAATTGCATCACAAATCTCCATTTAAAAACTTTAGAATATATACATAATGAATAAAAAAACAGTATGTTATCAATTTTAAGCCTGAATTGATCTTTTCTGATTTATTAAATTTAATCCTTAAAATACACAAACATTTTAAAAATTAAATTTTTCACTTAAACTGAAACAAAATCATCTTTTCAGCCAGAAATAAAATAAAGATTAACTAAATATTCAGTCTTTAATCAAGAAAACATTTTTTTACAGAGAATTTTTTGAATCAGGGATAAATTTGATTGGAGCGGGAAACGAGATTCGAACTCGCGACTTCAACCTTGGCAAGGTTGCACTCTACCACTGAGTTATTCCCGCTCTTGGGATTTGTTTAGTGTGGCGCGCCTGGGAAGATTCGAACCCCCGACCTACGGATTAGAAGTCCGTTGCTCTATCCAGCTGAGCTACAGGCGCTTAAAAACAAAATTCTTCTAACAAAAAAAAAATATCTTTGCAAGTCTTTTATTTATTTTTTTTGTGCATATTTTTACTATGCTTTACCAAATTGATTTAATAGGCTATAGTTTTTAATTTGAAAATTATAAAATCAGGATGCTAAATGACTCTGGAAAAAAAAGCGAAAAAAAATCCAAAAAATCTGCCGGCACTAAAAACATCAGGCAATGCTCTGGCAATAAGGGATCCGCTTCAGGCATATCTCTCTGAAATAAGCAGATATGAACTTTTAACACGGGAAGAAGAAATTGAGCTTGGTAAAAAAATTCAGGAAGAAAATGACCCTGATGCAGCTTTTGTTCTTGCTACCTCAAATTTAAGACTTGTTGTTAAAATTGCTCTTGAATTTCAAAAAGTCTGGATGCAAAACCTTCTTGATCTTATCCAGGAAGGAAATATCGGGCTTATGCAGGCTGTCCAGAAATTTGATCCTTATAAGGGAGTCAAATTTTCTTATTATGCCTCATTCTGGATAAAAGCCTATATTCTTAAATTTATAATGGACAATTGGAGACTTGTAAAAATAGGCACAACCCAGGGCCAGAGAAAACTTTTTTTCAAGCTGAAAAAAGAAAAACAAAGACTTATTGAAGAAGGATTTGATCCCCAGCCGAAATTATTGTCAAACAGGCTTGGTGTCACTCAAAAAGAAATTGTTGAAATGGAACAAAGGCTTGACAACTGGGATCTTTCATTAAATACGCCTGTAAAAGACGACTCTGATACAGAAAGAATGGCTTTTGTAACAGATGCTACTGTGAGTTCTGCTGAAGATGATCTTGCAAACAAGGAAATGAAGCTTCTTTTACACGAAAAAGTTGAAGAATTCATCAAAACCCTTAATGAAAGAGAAAAAGATATTTTTGAAAACCGGCTTTTTTCTGACGAACCACTTACTCTTCAGGATTTAGGCGACAAATATCAAATTTCCCGCGAAAGGGTCAGACAGGTTGAAAAAACAATAATAAAAAAAGTCAAAGATTTTTTCCAAAAAGAAATACCAGACTTTGAATCATATGCAGGACTTGGGGATGATGATTAAAAAAATATTAAGTTTTTTTTACCTTAAGGCAGATAAAATTTTAGTTTTATCTGCCGCCTTTTTTTTTATTTCAAGCTGTTCATTTTTTGTTAAGCCGCAAACAGAACAAATCAATCCTTCTTCAGATACCACAAGGACGCAGGACTTTATTATACCAGAAGGCAATTCTTATTTTAATTATATTGTTTCAGAAATAGAATCCCACAAAAAAAATAACCAGAAATCTTTTGAGTACCTGGTTAAGGCACAGCAAAAAGACCCTGACTCCAAATATTTAAAAAAACAGCTTGCCAAAAAATTATTACTGTACAAAAAAACTCAACCAGCAAAAGAAATCATTTCAGCTTTGATGGAAGAAGACCCCAAAGACCCGGAAATTCTATCACTTTTTGCCGGAATTTTGGCTCTTGAAAAAAAAGACCCAAATGAAATTCTTGAAATTTATGAAAAAATAATTGACCTTGACCCTGAAAATAAAAAAGCTCCAATAGCACTTGCTTTTTTATATGAAAAACTAAATAAAAGGCAAAAATTGATTGAGACATTTGAAAAAGCTGCTTTAAGTGCCAAACACAATTATTTTCTTTATTTTTATCTTGGAGAGGCCTACCTTCTTGACAAACAATATTCCCAGGCCAGAAAAAATTTTTACAAGGCAGCAAAAGAAGAACCCTATAGAATTGAACCTAAATTAAGCCTTATTGAAACAATAAAAAATCTTAGAAAAACACATAAACATAAAAAAGAAATTATTGATTTATTCAATGAAATTATTGAATTAAAACCAAACGACCCTACTTTGCTTATTGAACTTTCATATTTTTATTATCAAAACGGTGATTATGAAAAATCAGATGAAACCTTTAAAGCTGTTGGGGAAGAATGGAATTTAAACAAGCAAAATATTGCAGCTATTCTTAATTTTTATTCAAACAACAATTTCAATGATAAGTCTGATTTTACAGCAATGAGAATTTTCCAGGCAACCGGAGACAGCTCAATTTTTCTTGTTCTTGGAAGCATTTACAATAAAGCAGACCAAACCAAAAAGGCTGTTGAAACATACAAACTTGTTCCCGAAACAAGCAGCCTTCATTCCAACGCCATTGCTGCAATTTCGATAATACTTGCTCAAACAGACAAATTTGAAGAAGCAGTTTCCCTTATAAAAAAACAAACAGCCAAAAAACCAGAAGATCTTATTCTTATTTCAGCACTTGGAAACCTTTATGAAGAAAAAAAAGACTATGAAAATGCACAAACCTTTTATCAAAAGGGAGCTTCTATAGAATCAGAAAAAAAATGGACTTTTTTTTACAGACTAGGTGTTATAAATGACAAAGCAGGCAAAAAAGACAAGTCACTGGAATATATGAAAAAAGCTCTTGATCTTGAACCTGAAAACCCTGACATACTTAATTATATTGGTTATACATATGCTGAAATGGACATAAATCTTGAACTGGCAAAAGAAATGATAGAAAAAGCTCTTATGGCCAGAAAAGATGATGGATATATTACTGACAGCCTTGGCTGGGTTTATTATAAATTAGGCAATTATGAAAAGGCAGAATTTTTCCTTGAAAAAGCATCAAAAATTACAAAAAACGATCCTGTAATACTAGAACACTTGGCAGAGCTTTATATCAAAACAGGAAGACAGAATCTGGCAGTTGAAATTTATGAAAACATTTTAAAAACAGATCCAGATAATGCTGAAGTAAAAAAAAAGCTTATGAAAATTAAAGAACAATGATTTTTTTTAAAAAACTTTTTGTTTTATTTTTTATATTATTTTTATGTTCATGTGCAGCTAAAACAACAGGCAAAAAAACTTTTATAAGTGAAGATGCTGATATTTTTTTAAAAAAAATATCAAAAATCAATTCTTCAAAAATCCCTTTAAGCGGCATTGGCCAGCTTTCATTAAATAATAACGGCAGAATTAACAAATTTAAAATTGCTTTTGCCTCTGACTGCGAAAAAAAAATCAGGCTTGAAATTCTCTCACCTGCGGGTCTTCCAGCTGTAAGCATAGCCTATGACGGTGACAAATTATATTTTCGGGAAAACAATGGTTCCAAAACCAGAACTTTTTCAAACTATAAAAAGGTTATAAAAAAAATAACAGGTGTTTCACCAGACATTGAGGTTATAGCTTTTCTTTTTTGTAAAAAAATACCATTAATTAATTTTACAAATGCAGATTTAATTACAGATAAAAATACAGATATTCTTCACATTTTTTCCAATAATCAACATCAGACAATAAATCTAAAAAAAGAAGGGGGATTTATTTCTGTAATTTCATATCCTCAAGATAAATTTATTATAAATATGGAAAAAAACGGCAATTTTGAATTATTATCTGAAACTACAGGCAATAAAATCTGCTTTTACGGAAGCTCATATTCGTCTCTGAAAAATGAAGTTTTAAAAAATATATTTATATTGACTAGATAAATAGATTTTCCTATTAATATTTGTTCGGCTTAAATTTTTAAGCTTAACTAAATTTTTATGATTAGTTTACGGAGGAGTAATGGCGAATCAAATTCAATCTAAAATGCCTGAAAACAAGGAAGAAAAAAAAGAGCAGAAAAAAATGCAGATGCAGCAGATTCTTGGAAAAATCAAGAACAAGCTTCTTGTAATGAGCGGAAAAGGCGGAGTTGGTAAAAGCTCTGTTGCTGCAAATTTAGCTATTATCCTTGCTGACAGGGGTTTTAAGGTAGGACTTATGGATATTGATGTCCATGGGCCAAGTATTGCAAAGATCATGGGACTTAAAGGTCTTCTTGAGGTAGATCCGGAAAAACAGCTTGCAAAACCTGCACAATATGGAGAAAATTTAAAAATTGTTTCCATGCAGTCTTTTATGAGAGAAGCAGACCAGGCTGTAATATGGAGAGGGCCGGCCAAATCTGGAATGATCCAGCAGTTTATTACAACTGTTGACTGGGGTGAACTAGACTTTTTGATTATGGATGCCCCTCCAGGAACCGGTGATGAACCTCTTACAATAATCCAGACTGTTCCTGATTCAAAGGCTGTTGTCGTAACAACCCCTCAGGATGTTGCTCTTGCAGACGTAAGGAAATCAATTAACTTCTGTAAAACAGTTAATATGGAAATCCTTGGGCTAGTTGAAAATATGGGTCCTTTTAAATGCCCAAACTGCAATCAAGAAATAGCAATTTTCAAACAAGGCGGCGGTAAAAAGACAGCTTTTGAAATGGGAATAAGATTTCTTGGAAGTCTTCCATACAATGTAGAAGTGGTAAATTCAGGTGACAATGGAACTCCTGTCATAACCAAGGATAAAACTAACGACTATACAAAGGCACTTGAAGCCTGTACAGCTCAAATATTATCCAACCTTTAAAAAAATTTAAGGAGTGTTTTTTAAGCACTCCTTTTTTTAACTTATGAAAAAATATAAAAATTTTTTTAACCTTTTTATTTTATTATTTGTATTTTTATCAATTTCAGGGTGTTTTGCCTCAAAAAATGCATTTGATAAAAATAAACAACTCTATAACAAATATATTTCATCTAATAATACACAATATTATTATGCAGAAAAAATAATTGAAAATATATCTGATCGAGAAAAATATAATTCATATCATTACTTTAAAACAATTCTAAGTCTTAAAACAGAACCATTTGATAAAAACATTGAAAAAATTAAAAAAATTAAAAACAAAAAAATTAAAATTGATGCCTGCATTCAAGGTGCCAATAAATATATAACATTAAAACAATATGATCTTTCAAAAAAATTTATTCTTATTGCTGAAAAAGAACTTCTCCTGCTAACAGACAAAAACCACAATCTTGATTTCCAAATTGCAGTTCTTTATAATCAACTTCTACAAACTGCATTGAAAAATAAAAATCACTCTCTTTTTGAAAAAATCTGCTTCAACCTGATAAAAAGTTATAAAAAAAATTACTACAGATTATACGAACTGCGCCCTTTGCTGATCCCCTTTAAAAAATACTTTTTTTCGTGCCAAAAAAATCAGATAAATTATTCAAAAAAAATACTTAGATTTGCTGAAACCATAGCCTGGGAAATGGAACCTGATAAAGAACAAATAATACCCCAATATGAGGTAAAACCAAATCTTTTTGAATTAATACATACTGCTTTTTTTAACCCTGAAAGACAAAGAGCACTGTCCCTTATTGAACTGGCAGAAATTTATTCATTCATTGACCAGCCGCTTGAAATTTACCCAATATATATTGAACTTGTTGATATCTGGAAAAATTCTCTAAAAAATCCTGACAAGGGAAAAAGCTTTGAACTTTACCTTCCGGGATTTATAAAAATACTTTACAAAAAAGGCTATAAAAACGAAGCAATTTATTTTACATCCATTGTTCCTGATATTTTTCCTTTCCGAATAAAAAAAAATACTGACCTTAAAAGGCAGGCACTTGCCTATCATCAGTTTAAATTAAGAGAATATAATAAAAAAGGAAATTTCCACAGATACAGATGCTTTAAAAGCATGGTTCTTCAGATTAATAAAGAAAAAGGCTCTGATTTTGCAATAGAATGGATCAAAAAAAATATAAAAGATACCCACATAAGACTAAAGCTGTTTTCTGATTTATCCTACATTGAAAAACATAAAAATCTGAATTTAATTAATGAAATACAAAACATTTATCCTGAAGATGAAAAAGAAAAAATTACAAGTGACTCATTAAAATATTTTTATATTCCTATTTTAATCAATTTATATTCTTCAAATAAATTAAAAGCAGATAAATTCCTTTTATTAATAATTGACAAAATATCAAAAGAATATGATGAAGATCAGCCGGTACTTCTGGCAAGACTTGCAAGGGCTCTAAAACATATAAATTACAAACAAAGCCACACACTATGTAATAAATCCTTTGTCAAAGCTTATTCAATACCTCAAGACGACCCGATTACCAGCATTAAATCTGTTCAACTGCTTATAAAAATAATTGGAAAAAACCAGTTTGACTGCATTGATTACAATTATTTTACAAAATATTTATATGATTTAATTGAACATTTCTCCATTCATGGAAACAAGGAAAGACTATATGAAATCAAAATTGATTGCCTTATTTTAGCAGGAGATTTATTTAATTATCTAGGAGATAAAAAACAGTCGCTAAACTGCCTGAAAAATGCAGAAAAATATATTCAAATAATTAATAACAAAGAGCTTGCAAACTCATACACATTTTCTCTTTTTTCACGATATGCAGATTTTGAATTTTTTAGCGAATCTTTTAAAATCTCAGAACAGATAAATTTTGAATTTTATGATAAAGATTATTTTATAGGCAAAATAACAGAATTGTTCATACTCAATAAATACAACGAAAAAAGATGGCTTTTATTTGATATAGACAATGATAAGAAAATAGATTTCATCAATCCCGAAGCCGATAAAGAACTTTTAAAGTTACACATGGACAAAGTAGTTTTTAATTATTGATCCGCCTAAAAACTAATTTTTTTTTATTTATTTATGACAATAAATTTAACCTTTTAATACATTGATATTTTGAGAATTAAATTTTTGAATAGACTGACTAGAAATTGTTGTTTCTAGTTAAATAACGATCAGATTTAAAAAAAATATATTTCCCAGGGTTTCAGAAAATTTGAATAATTTGGCTGGCAAAAAATTTATATTCCTATATATAATTATAATTCTGCTTACCTTTAGCACTTTAAAGGCTCAGGCAGAATTTATTATTCTTGGAGATCCATGGCCTCCCTGGACATCTGAAAATTACGGTCCGGCACAGGGAGGAATTGCAGTTGATTTTGCATATAAACTTTTTGAAAATGCAGGCATAAAAATACAAATTCATCTTCATCCATGGAAACGGGTAATCAGAATGATTCAATACGGTCAGGCAGATGGAATTCTTATGACTCAACCATCAAAAGAACTTTCAGAATTTATTCATTTCACAGAACCTGTTTTTTCAGGAAAAGAAGTAATCTGTTTTAACAAAGTAAATACCCCTGATTTTAAATGGAATTCTTTTAATGACCTTAAAAATTTTACAATTGGAACAATTCTTGGTTACAATTATGGAAATTTTTCTTCAGCAAAGGAAAATCTGTCATTAAAAACCGTTGAATCACAAAATCTTATTTCCAATATAAAAAAACTTGTTATGGGCAGAATTGACCTTGTTATATGCGATTTTGCAGCTCTGAATACAATTTTAAATAATAATCCGGAATTGAAAAATTCAATTAGTATATCAGAAAAACCTTTATATGAATGGAAATATTCAATTGGAATTTCTAAATTCTCCGAGCTTTTTGACAAAAGAGAAGATATTGACAGGCTTATTATAAAAATGAAAAAACAAAGTTAAACAACCCAGGATAAAAAATGTTTAATAATTTTTTCAAAAAATTAACCTTCAAACATACATTGATTACAATATCAGTTGTTTTTATAACAGGTGCACTTTTAAGTTTTTTTCAGATTATTTATGATATTTCACTGACAAGAAAAAAAATAACAGATGACATAAAAAGACTTGCAAATATTACTGAAGAAGCTGCCGCCCAGTCTTTATACCATTTAGATAAGGTTCAGGCAGAAAAACTTATCAAAGGATACATAAAATATCCCCCAATAAAAAATGCTTCCTTGACAGATAATTTTGGAATAACTCTTTATACTGAATCCAGCAATAAAAAACAAAAAAGCTCTATATTCAAATTTTTTTTCAGTGATCAAACAGAAAATTATCATTTTAACCTTTTTTATACCACAGAAAATAATTCTTTAATTTCTGTTGGAAGGCTTGAAATTCAAACTGATTATTCGGCTGTTTACGGAGAATTTGAAGACAGGGTAAAATTTATTGCTGTCTCAAATATTTTTCAAAATATTTTTCTTGCTCTTCTTATTGCTCTTATATTTCATAAGTCGCTTACCAGACCAATACTCAAACTGTCTCAAAGCATTGCAAAAATAAACCCAAGATCCCCAAAAGGCAATAAAGTAAACCTTCCATCAGGCCATGAAAAAGATGAAATGGGATCACTTGCATCCGCAATTAACACTATTTTAAGGGAATACTCAGATCTTAATTTACAGCTTGAAAAAAGGGTAGAAGAAAGAACTTATGATTTGCAGCAGGCAAATGACAAACTCACAGAGTCATTGAATCAGCTCGAAAATGCCAAAGACAAGCTCGTAGAATCTGAAAAAATGGCTTCACTTGGAAGCCTTGTTGCCGGAGTTTCCCATGAAATAAATACACCTGTTGGAAACAGCGTGACAGCAGCATCATATCTTTTTGGTAAGTTACAGATTTTTAAAAAGAATTTTATTATAAACGAACTTTCATCTAAAGAAATAGACTCATTTATATCTAACTCAGATGAAGCACTTGATATTATTATGAAAAATCTGGAAAGAGCTGCAAAACTGGTGTCTAGTTTTAAACAGATAGCAGTAGACCAGACATATTCATCAATGAGAATTTTTGAATTTAAAAAACATATTGAAGACATTCTCATGAGTCTTAAACCTAAATTAAAAGGACTTGACATAGAGATAAATATTAAATGCAAAGAAAATTTATTTATTTTTCACGATCCAGGTATTTTTTATCAAATTTTTTCAAATCTTATAATTAATTCTATAATTCATGGATTTGAATCTTCCCAGCAGAAAAAAGTAATTGAAATTGATGTTTTTGCAAATGATAAGGATATCAAAATTATGTATATGGACAATGGAAAAGGAATAAACGAAAAATTTCATAAAAAAATTTTTGAACCTTTTTTTACAACTACCAAAAAAAATGGCGGTTCAGGCCTTGGAATGTATATAATTTACAATCTTGTCACTCAAAAACTTTCAGGAACAATAGAATCCCTAAACTCCGAAAAAGGAAGGGGTGCCTGCTTTTTTATAACTTTTCCCTTTCCTAAAGAATAATTAGTCAGCCAACTAAAACGGCCTTTTTTATCAATTTTAAAGTCAGATTCAAAAATTATTCCTCAAAATACTCAATGTATTCATGCTGTTAAATTTTTCATCTTCCCTGAACTGAAAAAAATTCTCATTTTCGGCCAATCACTAATCAAATCATTATTTTTCAATAATTTGTCCTATTGATTTTAAATTTATTTGACTATACAGTAAAAAACATACATTTTACCAAAAAACAGGGTTTACAAAATGAACACAATATTGGAGCAATATGAATCATCAAAAGATGTTATTTTAAATAATTACTGCTCAGGCTGCGGTGCATGCATAAACACCTGCCCTTACAGAAAACTCAATAAAAACAGTGCAGTAATTATTTTTGAATGCAGTGAAAATCATGGCAGATGCGACATGGTGTGTCCAGCAGTAAAAACAGATCATGAAAATCTCCAAAAAAAAATTTTCAAATCACTTTCGCCTAATCCAATGGGAAATATTATTAAAATATACAAATCAAGAGCTGGAACGAGATTTCAACCAAATTTAACCGAGAAAAAAACTGTTACAGCACTTAATTGTTTTATTTTAAACTCTGGCATTTCAAAAAAAATTTTAATGACAAAAACAGGCAGAGACTTTCTTCCAGAACCTTTTTTTGCAGAAACTGAAGAGGAAATAATAAATTCAGGAAAAACAATCCATTCAACTTCACCAATTTTAAGTGTCCTTAATTTATCCGGTGAAAAAAGCTATTCTTTTACAGGGCTTCCCTGTCAGATACTTTCCCTTGCAAAAACAGAAGTTCTTGAAAAAAAATATTTAAAGCCATTTTTACCAGATATTAAAATCAGCCTTTTTTGCACCTGGGCACTTTATCCTCAACAATACTCTGATTATCTGCAAACAAAACTTGAAAATAACGATTTAAAAGCCTGCCAAATTACATCAGGCAAAGATAAAAAAATTATTTTTGAATTTATGGACAACTCAAAAAAACAAGAAAATCTTGATGAAATAAAAAAATTCATTAGAAAATCCTGCACTGTTTGCACAGATCTTACAGGAGAATATTCAGATATTTCAGTTGGTGACCTGGAAACAGACAATAGCTTCAACACATTGATTATCAGAACAGTCAAAGGTCTTGAACTTGTAAAAAAAGCAGTTGAAAAAAATTATCTTGAAATTTTTCCATATCCAAAAGAAGCACAACTTATGCTTGAGACTGCATCAACAAATAAAAAAAAGAAAATTTTCAGCTAAGGAAGAAATAAAATGTATTCCATATCAGAGATGAAACCTTTTGAAAAAAAACTCATGATGGGGAATTTTGCTTTTGCAAGGGGAATAATAGAATCAGGTGCAAGCTTTGCCGCTGGATACCCAGGAACCCCTTCCAGTGAAATAATTGAAACTCTTGCTCAAAACTCATCAAAAACAGGAATGTATGTAGAATGGTCAATAAATGAAAAAACAGCACTTGAAACTGCTGCAGCAGCTTCCTTTGCAAATCAAAGGTCAGTATGTGTAATGAAGCAGAACGGAGTAAATGTTGCCTCAGATTTTTTACTCCATCTTTCATACTCTGGAACAAGAAAAGGACTTATACTTATTGTCTGTGATGATCCAGGAGCACTTTCAAGCGTAAATGAAGGAGAATCAAGACACTTTGCAAAAATGCTTGAAATTCCCCTTCTTGAGCCCTCTGATTTTCAGGAGGCAAAAGATATTGTAAAAGAAGCATTTGAACTTTCTGAAAAGCTCAAATCAATTGTAATGATAAGAAGTGTTACAAGACTTTCCCATGCAAGCGGAATTGTTGAAGCCAATGAAATTTTAAAGCAAAAAAATCCACCATATTTTCATCACAGCGGCTTTATTCTTGACCCTGAAACAGGGCCTGTTATGAGTACTCCTGTAACATACAGACACCAGCTGATGGTAAAAAGAATGGAAGAATGCCGGTCATTTTTCAAAAACAGCAGTCTTAACAGATATTTTGGGCCTGATAATCCAGAACTTCTTATTATTACAAGTTCGGTTGATTTTTTGTATTCAATGGAAGCTGTCAAGGAATTAAATCTTGAAAAAAAAGCCGGAGTCTTAAAACTTGTTCTTACAAATCCCCTGCCTGAAGAACTCATAAATGAATACTTTTTAAAAACAGATTCAATTCTTTTCACAGAACAGGTGCTTCCTTTTATTGAAGAAGGTGTCAAAAATATTTATGCTGATAATTTTAAACTTGATAAAAAAATAAAATTCTACGGCAAAAAATCCGGCCATATACCTAATACAGGAGAAACTGACACAAATATTATTATCAATGCACTTTCTAAAATTTTTGGAATTGAATATTCAAATTCAGATGAAGAATATGACAAAAAAGTAATTGAAACCGCATTTTCAAATGTTACCCCTGGAAGGGAAATGACTTTTTGTCCTGGATGCCCCCACAGAGCTTCTTATTTTCATCTTAACAATGCCATAAAACTTGATAGTAAAGACGGTTTTATCTGCGGAGACATAGGCTGTTATACACTTGGAATGCTTCCATCAGGATATTCAACCCTTAAAACAATTCACAGTATGGGTTCTGGTACTGGAATAGCTTCTGGTTTTGGTGTTTTAAAAAAATATGGATTTGACCAGACAGTTTTAAGCGTTTGCGGAGACTCTACTTTTTTTCATTCAGGAATTGCACCGCTTATAAATGCGGTTCATAACAAAAGCCGCCTTACAATGGTTATACTTGATAATTCCGGCACTGCAATGACAGGATTTCAGCCCCATCCAGGTGAAAAAAATACAGCCTGCGGCATAAATGGAACTCCGGTCATGATAGAAGAAATCACAAAGGCATGCGGTGCAAAAACCCATATACTTGATCCATTCAATTACAAAAAATGTCAGGAAAAAATACCTGAAATTATAGCACAGGACAATGTAAACGTAATAATTTTAAGGCATCCATGTGCATTAAGCCCTCAAAGAAAAAACAAAAAATATTTTGAAATAGAAATAGACTATGAAAAATGCGTAGGAGACAATTGCGGATGTTTTAATTTCTGTACGAAAATATTCAAATGCCCTGCCCTTTTTTTAAATCCTTCAACAAAAAAACCTGAAATAGATAAAACACTTTGTGCAGGCTGCGGATTTTGTGCGGACATCTGCTATCACAATGCAATAATAAAAAAGGCGGCAGATAATGAATAAAAATTCAAACAAAAACATAATAATTACCGGTGTAGGCGGCCAGGGTAATGTAACCCTTGCAAGGCTTATTGGAGAATCTGTTATAAATGACAATAAATATATTACAATAGGTGAAACCTTTGGAGCATCACAAAGAGGAGGCTCTGTAATGAGCCATTTAAGAATAGGAAATTCTAAAATTTATTCGCCTGTAATTCCCTTAAAAAAAGCTGACCTCATAATAGGACTTGAACCAGTTGAAACATTAAGGGTGCTTATAACCTATGGAAACAAAGACATAATTTCTGTTTCAAACAGCAAACCTATTATACCTTCAAATGTTCTTTCAGGCGAAGTTCAATACCCGCAAAAAGAAACTCTTCACCAGAAAATAAATTATTTATCAAAAGTAGCAATAGTTGAAAATTTTACAGAACTTGGAATAAAATACGGACATCATCTTTTATCAAACTCAATTATTTCAGGAGTTGTTTCAGGCCTCAAAATAATTAAAGGATTTGATCAGAACAATTTTACAAACACAATAAAAAAATATTACTCTGGAAAAACTCTTGAAAAAAACATTGCAGCTTTTTTAAAAGGCGTTAAAATGACTGAAATTTATTAATAAAAATTTAGGTATCATGACACAAAACAAGATTAAAGAATTAAAAAAAATACTTGAAACAAAGCTTGAAGAAGCAAGAAAAACAGCTAAAGCTCTAAAATCTGTTTCAAAACCTGTTGAACCAGATGTTTCAATTGGAAGGCTTACAAGGATGGAAGCCATTCAAAGCAAAAGCATAAATGAAGCATCTCTTGTAAAAGCCAATAATGAAATTAAAAATATTGAATCAGCTCTTAGAAGAATTGATCTTGACCCTGATTTTGGTTATTGTGAAGAATGCGGTGAAGAAATTGATATAAAAAGATTAAAAATTATGCCTGAAACAAAATTTTGCGTAAAATGCATGGCAAAAATTTGCGGATAAACTGTTTTAAAGGGGTTAAAATGAAATTATTGAATTTTTTATTTTTACTTATTTTTTGTTTTTTTTATTCAGGATGCTCTTCAAAAAATATTGTTAAAAATGAAACTGTTAATGTCTGTGTAATACCCGATCTAAAAAAACCTGTTCAAATGGAAACAATTAAAACAGACCTTGAAAAAGAAGCTGTTAATAAATTTATGGAAAAACATCCTTTATTTACTTCAAAAGACATAAGTTTTACAGACAAATTTTTTTATAATCTAAAAGAAATTGACAAATACTGCCTGAAAGCAAAAATGTCGGCAAACAAAAACAATAATAACTCAAATTATGACAAAACAAAAAATAATGATTTTACAGACTCAAAAGAAAAAAAATTTCTTTTCATTGAAGATTTCAACAATGATAAAACATATAAAAAATACGGACAAAACCTTATTCTTTCAAATTCAGACAAAGATAAAGGCATAAGTACGCATTTACATAAAAAAACCCAGGCTGAATTTTATTCAGATAAAAATGAAAATCTCCAACTAATTTTCAATGTAAAACATAAATTAAGGACAAATAATTTAGACCAGCCTGTTCATGTTGATCTTTTAAAAATCTGCTATATAAACAACCGTGAAGATCAGATCAAGTTTATTGCTGAAAAAAATAATAATTCAACAATAACCTGTGATATTTTGCTTGGAAGACAAAAATCTCAAAACATGAGCATATCATTTGAAAACAATTACAATACTTTTAAAATAATAAAATCCAAAAGGCAGATATCAATCTGGCTCAACAATGAATTTGCAGGTGCTTTTCTTTCTGGAGGCGACATTGTAAAAAGCTTAAAGTTTGACATTGACAATAAAACCATATTAAAACACGTTGAAATCAAAGAACTCTAATCAAAGAACAAAATTTTTAAAGTTTTGAAAGAAATGCATAAAATGCCCTCTGGAAGGTTTATTTTTTTTTATGATTTTTTTCCTAAAAAAATCCTTATAATTATTTCAATATTATTATTTTCTTCTTTTTGCAGTGCAAATCAGCTTTCAATAATGACATGGAATGCAGGAGACAGTGACAGAACTCCACCAAATATAGATGAAATATATGAGCTTGTAAGCAAAGCTCCGAAAAAACCTGATATTTTAATTTTACAGGAAATTTTTTTCAATAATTTTAAAGGTCTTAAAGAACGTCTCAATTTCACCAATTCAATTCATTCTTCACAAATTTCCACCAAAATTTTAAATCTTGGGATTTTAAGTTCTTGTGAGATTTCAAAAAGCGAACTAATTGTTTTTTCCAATAAAATTTCTGGTGCATTAAAAGCAGAAATAAACCACAACGGACAGGCTATTAACATTTATTGTGTACATTTTGAATACATAAGAAAAAAAACAAGGGATAAAAACGGTTATGTTGATTTAAAATTTAATGAAATTTTTAATATTTTAAAAAAAGAAGTTTATCTTCAAAATCCAAGAAAAAATGAAGCAAACAAGCTGCTTGAAATAGCTGGTAAACCTGGAAAAGCTACAATACTTGCAGGTGACTTCAACACAATTAGTTTTTCTTCTTCAATAAAAAATATAAAAAAATACTATAATGATTCAATGCCTTTTTTTAAATCATTTGTATCTGGAACCTATAAAAAAATCCATTTCCCAATAAAGCCAAGAATAGATTATATTTTTCATTCGCCAGACTTAAAGGTTAAGTCATTTAAAATAATAAGGCAAACCCCGGGTGATCATTTCCCTGTTATTGCTGATATTTCAATAAAAACCTAAATTTTAACTACCCTTAAAACTTCTTCTTTTGTGGTTATTCCCTCAAGCATTTTTTTTACTGCATCTTCATACAGCTCTGTCATTCCTTCAAGAATAGCTGCTTTTTTAATTTCAGAAGGTGAAGCATCTGACCTTGTAAGCTTCATTATTGAATCAGAATATTTCATGATTTCATAAATGCCTGTTCTTCCGTAATAGCCCGTACCTCTGCATTTAGAACAGCCTTTGCCCTTATAAAGGACTACTTTTTTCTTTTGTCCGGTATAGATTCCTTCAGACTCAAGCTTTGATGCATCTTCCTCATATGAATATTTACATTCAGTGCAGATTTTCCTTACAAGTCTCTGGGAAATAATTCCAATAAGAGTAGACCTTACAAGAAAAGGCTCTAATCCAAGATCTAAAAGTCTTACTATTGTTGACGGAGAATCATTGGTATGAAGAGTCGAAAGTACAAGATGCCCTGTAAGAGATGCCTGAACAGCATTTTTTGCAGTTTCTAGATCCCTCATTTCACCAATCATTATAACATCTGGATCCTGCCTCAAAATATGTCTTAAAGCCCTTGCAAAAGTCATGTCAATGGAAGGTTTAACAGCTATCTGGTTAAAATCCTCGTGGATCATTTCTATTGGATCTTCTATTGTTGTAATATTTATTTCAGGTTTTGAAATTTTCTTTAAGGCGGAATAAAGGGTTGTTGACTTACCGCTTCCTGTTGGTCCGCATACAAGTATTATTCCGTGGGGATTTGAAATAAATTTTTCAACAAGATCAAGGTCTCTCCCCTTAAGTCCAAGGGAAAAAAGATCCTGAAAAAGTATATCAGGGTCCATTAACCTTAAAACAACTTTTTCTCCAAAAGCTACAGGAAGGGTTGAAATCCTCATTTCAACTTCAACATTATTTTTTGATGTTTTTATTCTTCCGTCCTGTGGTCTTCTTTTTTCAGCCATATCAAGACCTGACATGGCCTTGATTCTGCTTACAATTGCGTTGTGAACTTTTTTGGGTAATTTGTATACAGGATGTAAAACCCCGTCAATTCTAAGCCTTACTATTGTTTTTTCTCTTTTTGGCTCAATATGAATATCACTTGCCCTTTGATCAAAGGCATAGCTTATAATATGATTTACCGCATTTACTATGTGCTGATCATTTGCTGGAAGATCATCCATTGACTTAAGTTTGACATATCTTTCAAGATTTCCAAGATCAACCTGTGCTTCCACAAACTGATTTTCAGCTGCTTCAATATATTTCTGGAATCCGAAAAATTCATTTATAAGCCTTATAATATCTGACTTTGAGCTTACTACTGCCTTTACTTTATCACTGTTTATTCTGCTGATGTCATCAAAGGCTTCCATATTAAAAGGATAAGGAGTTGCAACAACTAAATGCCCTGCCTGCTTATCAATTGGAAGCATGAGATGTCTCACTGCCATATTTTTTGGTATGGAAGAAGTTACTTTTGCAATATCTAGCTGCAATGGATCTATTTTTACAAAATCATAGCCCCAAAATTCAGAAAGTGTCTTATAAATAAGGTCTTCATCAATTTTTTTACCTGATTCATTGTTTGCAAAAAAACCAAAGGAAATTAAAACATCTACAGAAAGAGTTTTTTCAAATGCAGAAGAAAAAGAATTATCGTCTTTTTTCAGTTTTTTAAATTCAAGATCAAAATTTTTCAAGTAAAACTTAGCTGATTTTTCAGATAAAACTTTTTTTTTAACTAAAATTTCAGCTATTTTTTTAGGATTAAACGGGTTTAAATTATTTTCCATAAATTCTCCGGCAAAGCTATTGCAAAAAATCAAAATTTCATACTTTATATAAAAAATTTTATTTAGCTGCCAAACAAAAACTGAGTTTATCGTTTGTTTTAAAATCTAATCCTAAGAAAAATTAATTTATCCTAAAGTTTAAACCTTGTAATTTCACTGAAACAAAATCAAAGTTTTCGGCCAATTACTAATTAGTGATTGGCCGAAAACAAGAATTTTGCTTCATTCAAGGAAGATGAAAAATTTAACCTTTAGGATACATTTAGTATTTTGAGGATTAAATTTTGATTCTGACTTAAGAATGGACAAAAAAGCCGTTTTCGTTCAGCAACTAATTAGGATAAATTAAGGTATAAACTTATAAATCTCAATAGGATTTTATAAAGTATAAAAAAAGGCCTTTAAAAAAGGCCTTTTAAAAACAAAAATCAAAATATTTATTTTAGTTTAGTTGCTTAATTCTGAAGCCTTCTTAATCAAATAAATATCAGTTACTTCATTTTTATTATTAAGCTTATAACCAACAACACAGCCTTTTTTAAACTCTGACACAGAAATATACCTTGCTTTTAATCCATGGTAAGAAACTGAACTGCTTTTATTTACAACTTTATCAGAAATTACAAATGAGTCATTGTTAATCTGATGAAGAATTCCTGCCGAAGAATAATAGAAAAAATTACCTTTTTCATATTCAGGACAAACAACTTCAAAAGCAAATATATTTGAAGAAAAAAAACATACAAATAAGGTAAAAACACAATAAATGCTTATTTTTTTTAAAATTTTCATAATATTTTATCTCTTTCTCCAGTAAAAAACACCAATTCTCTGCCTTTTTTCGTCAATAATTTTAAAATTTCCTTCGCTTGTGCCAAGTATTTTACCTTCTTTTTTTTCAGATGTTACAATTGCAGGACTAAAGGCCATGCCTTCAATTCTAAGCCTTGAGGGTGCAAGATATTCAACAATTCCGTCATGATTTACCTTAAAAACATCATTTAATGCTTCAGTTCCATCATCAAGCATTTCATTAAACTTGATTTCCTTATCCAAATTAATGTCAAAGGCAGGGGTTTGAAGTCTTGATCCATCTGATACGTCAATTTCATGAAACCATGAATATCCGCCTGAAACACACATCTGTTCAGCCTGCTGGGGAACATAAGAATTAAAAACAGCCTTTGATGATACAATTTTTGGATCCTGAACTACCCTTTCACCTGTATCTGGAAGATCAAAATACCAGCCTGCATATGAACCGTCATCAAGATCAGCATATGATTCACCAGGTGCTAAATCTTCCTTGAGTTTCCATACAATTTTCTTGTCAGATAAAACTTCAATATCACCAAATAAAGCATCTGTTGTTACTCCGGCAGAAGTTTTCCTGTACTGAACTGACTGATCAAGAAGATATACATTTGAAATATTTGAAATTGTTGTTTTACCGCCTGGATTTGTTATGTCTGGCCTTAATATACTTCCAAGGAATTCATCTTTTTGATCTCCATAATCCCAGATACCATAAAATGTCTGCCTGCTTAAATCATCCATATCTGATTTTCCAAGGAAACGTCCTGTTCCAAAAACAACAATATATCCATGACAATTTTTATGCCGTGCAATATCTGGCTTTGTAGTAACAGGCTGAATATTATCAGAATACTTTGCAGTAAACAAAGGCATTGGCTCATTTGAGTCTGACTTGTAAAAACATCCCCAGCTTAATTGTGCTTCTGATTTTGAAATAACTTTTTTACTTATATCAAATTTCCATAAATTACCAAGCAGATCACCTGAATAAATAAAATCAGCAGTTCCGTTATTGTCAGTATCAACAACAGCCGGGGTACTCATTCCATTATCACCGTTTCTGCCTGTCATGATTTTGGTTATTAATTTTCCTGTAAAGGCATCAAGAATAAAAATCCCTGAATCCCCATTAACGCTGTTATAGCCGTTTCCAAAAATTACAATAAAAGGATGGTCTTTTATATTGCTTTTTACTATTACAGGGCTGCTGTAAGTAAAACCCATGTCATTAATGTGGTCTAAATCTGACTCAGAATTTCCAGGAAATTCCCATTTGAACAAATTTACAAGGTTTTCACTGCTTGTGATTGTTATATCATCTGCATCAATATCTTCAGTTTTAAGATTAAGAGCAAAATAACCTTTGCCGCCTTTTTTCAGTCCGCAGACCAAAATATCTTCTGTTACCCTGTCAGCACCAGATCCTTTAGATATTCTTTCAATAACAGGTGTGTGATCCACAAAATATTTATGGGTATAATCATGTTTTACAAGAAAAGGGAGATTTCCCAATACAAATGAAGGCATAAATGCAAATTTTTCAACTCCGGTTGATTCATCAAACGCATGCAGCATACCGTCATTTGCACCTACATAAACAGTGTTTTTCCATTTTACAGGTGAAGAATGGACAATATCTCCAAGAACAGTATTTCTTTCCCTGAAACCTTCCTGATTTTCCCCCCTTAGATAATTGACTATTTTTTCAATATTTGCCTCTGCTTTATCTTTTATTGAAGCTTCTGTACTTGAAACAAGAGGATCAAATATCTGTTTAATCGACATTGGAAGTTCATCATAATAAAAATCAAGAGCTGATCCATTGGGATCTTTAATTAAAATTTTTCTTCCAGCCGGTAAAAAATTGCCTGGTGATAAAAAACTATTGGTGTTCCATAAAGTATCTGCCTCATCATCGCCATCTTCATCTGATATTACAATTGCAGAAGAGTCATCCTGCTTCAGTTTCATGGCCTTTAGCCATCCTGTCCAGCCTTTGGTATTGTAAAATGACTGATATACCCTTAAATCAGATTTTACTTTATATGAATTAACTGATACTGCTGATCCTGAATTGTATCTTATTTCAATATCTTTCATTATTGATGTAAGTGCATCAAACAATTTCTGAGGATCAGAAGCATTGTAAAATGAACCCCTGCTGTTTACAGCAGCATGAAAAAGGTCATCAATTTTTTCTTTTTTCCAGTCATTTATCGGACCTTTTGGCCAGTCAGGTCCTCCAGATGTTATATCTGCAAGATTACAATGGTCATAATCTAAAGGATCAATATTTCCTGAGGCACCAAAGGCAATGGAATAATCTACCAAATGCTGCTCAGAATTGCTGTCGCACTGATTTGTAGGAACAAGGCCCTCTATGCCTGGAGCCAGATCTTCATAATATTTGGCTGCTACATCAGCAAGTGTGTGTGAAACCTCGTCATTGTCAAAATTGCCAATTGTAAAATCTTCATCATTCCAGTAACCGTCTGTCATTATGATTGCAAAGGTCTGAAGACATTCTCCCCCGTTTTGTAAAAAAGGAGAAATATTTCCAAGCTCTGAATCTGAAGGGGGTGTTTCCTCTGTACTAAAATATTTTCCTACAGCAGTTAAAGCATATCTTAAAGGTGTGCTTCCCTTTGCTTCTATTTTATAAATAAGATCTAAAAGTTCATCTGTATTGTCTACATCATCCAGAGAATCTTCATTTACAGCCTTTACAGCGTCTGCACTTGTATATTCAAATTTACTGGACGTTCCTCTCTGGAGTTCAACATAAATCTTTTCACCTTCACCAAGGCTGACGTCACAGATTCTGTTCCAGAAATCAGGAAGCATTTCTTCATCCCAGTCATTTTTTGTACCTCCGTTTTGATTTACCTCCATTGATTTTACAAGGGTTTTATCATCTGGTGAACTGCCTTTGTAAATAGAATATTTTGCCTTTGGGTCCCTGTCTACAATTCCACCTCCAAACCCTGCATATCTTGTCCATCTGACATAAACTTTATATGTTCCTGGCTTTTCAATGTCATTTATATCCCACCTTGCCTTATAATCTGAAGAATTTATCATTCCATTTGTTGATCTTGAACTTTTATTGTAGCTTACTGCTGCATAAGAATCTTTCCAGTTATCCAGACTTACGCCCCAAACCGTTCCTTTTTCTTCACTATAAGCAGCCTCATCCATGTCATCATCATCTACAATATAAGTTGAAGGCATATGGGTTTTAACTCCAAGGCCGGGTTCTCTTATGGAATGATTTATTGTATAAATTCCAACAACAACATTTGATATGTCACTTATGGTTCTTGCCATAGCAGACTTTGCTGCAAGAAGCCTTGTTCTGTAGAACTCAAACCAGTTGGCAAAATTCTGAAGATCTTCTTTAACAGTCATGTATACAGGGCTTCCATCTTCATCAGAGTATTTAAAACGCTTGGCCTTGTGCGGCAAATCCGAAGTAGGAACAAGCTCTCCCTGACCTATAATACCCTCATCATCAAGATAAAAATCATTTTTTAATAAGCCGGACTGCTCTTCTACCCTGAAATATTCTCTTTTAACTTTAGCAGTTATTTCAGCCCCACTATCAGTATCTGTATAGGAAAACTCTTCACCTGAATCGTCTAAAATAAAATTTACCAAATAAAGGGTTTCCCCCTCATCAAAACTGCTGTTTTCATTAATATCTTCCCAGGTAAAATAATGGGCATTATTAATTTTTATCATAAAATCATTTAAGCCTGCAAAATCTGTGGTAGCTCCATACTGATAAACTGCTTCAATTCTGTCAGCTTTTATAAAATATGGATTATCAGTGCTTGATGGATTTCTTATAATAACTTTTACATCAGGGCCATCAGGATTTAATTGTTCATGTGTGATAGTAAATTCACCAAGGTTTCCATTTTTATTGCCAAGACCTGCATCAATTCCCAGCTCTCCTCCAGCATTGCCATTTTGGTCCTTTAGTATTGGAGCTGCACTTAAATTTTCATCTGTTCCATAGATTTTTATTTCAAATTCAGCTGTTCCTGAGGAATCTCCTCCAATAAAAAGCGGCCAGTAAGCTATTAATGAATATGTACCATCAGCAGGGAGATCAAGAGGAATTTCCATATAAGCACCAGGTTCTGATGTAACATGAAATTTTGATTTATATGCTGCAAAATAATCTTCTTCAGTCCAGGCCCCGGTCAATGAGACATTTTCATCTCCATCATCAGCTGTAATATTAAACTTACCGTTTGTCATTGTAAGATAATGTCCAAAAAGATCTATTACTTCAGAACCGTCAAAAATATCTGCAAAACTTCCTGCATTATCATTAAACTCGACAATTTTTGGATATCTCATATCTGCTTCATGAGCACTATAATTCTTGGTTCCAGGCCAGGGCAGATATTCAAATTTTGGATTATAATAGATTTTATTGAATGCAGCACATTTTGGCTTAATATAGCGTTTTGCAAGGCCAGTTATTTTGGGGTAATCAAACACCCCGCCCCAGCCAAAAATATACCCGTACTCCAAAATTCCCAAATCTGTTTTAAAAAGGCCCTCATCTTCTCCCTCCATCATGGTTTCCCAGTTCATGCTGCCTGAATTATCTACTACAAACATCAGATGTGCAGGGGGCTTTGTCATTGAAGAGATAAGCGGTACATCAGAAATATCAACGCTAAATGAAATTGAACATAAAACAAAAAATATAAAAATACTTCCAAATAAAATAACAAGTTTATTTTTCAAGGAAAAACCTCCTTTTTAAAATTTTCTTCTCAATCCAATTTCAACAGTATTAGAAGATTCAAGATTGATTTTTTCCTTTTCCCTAAAGGTTTCATATCTTGCAAATATAGTATATTCGTGAATGCAGTCATCTGAGCCTATATCTTGAGATCCTGAATCTGAAAGCCCATTATAAAAAGCAATTATTCTTCCTCTGTTTTTTGAATCAGGAGAAGAAATAATCTTATAATTAATTGTTACACCCTCAGGTGGAGAAAAAACTTTATTAACATCTGCTTCTGAAAAAAACTTTGCCTTTCTTGTATTAAGCCAGCCTAGAAGATTTTTTATTGTTTCTGAATCATAAAGCCATTGCACCTGACAATCTCGTAAAACATCTCCATCCAGAGAATCTATTATTTGAGCACCCTGGATTGCCAGACTTTCGCAGATATAGGTTTCTTTAGAGGATTTTCTTAAATTTGAAGTCATATCCAAATTAAAAAATGAGTCGTTTATTGCAGCAAAACCTATAATACTCAGCAAAATAAGCATCATCACAACAATAAACATTGCTGCACCATTTTCATTTTTTAAGGCGTCCATTTTTTTCCCTTTTTCAAATAATTAAAAAAGCTTAAAGATTTCAAATGTTAAATTTTCCCTTGAGCTAAACAAAAATCTTAGCTTTCGGCCAGCCACTAAATATTTAAAATTCCCTTTTATAAAAGGTATAATCAATCTGATGATCTTTTGAGTTCTTTGTCCAATCTACTTTTATGTCAACTTTTTTTATGCCTGCTTCAGGAAAATTTTCCGTAACTTCCCAGCTGCATAAAAACAAAGGGCTTGAAATATCTTCAAGCCCTGCTTCCTGCGATTTTACCTTATCATAATCCTGATCCATAATTCTTTCGATACTGTTATTTAAGGCATTATTGGCACCCTGAAGATAATATGAACTCAAATTACCATTTACTGCACTGAGCTGAAGGGTCAATACAGCTGTTATTCCAATAGAAAATATTATTAATGCCATCATCACTTCAATAAGGGTAAAACCTTTTTCATTCATGACATCATCCTTTAAGTATAAATATAAAGATTAGATTGATAATTTTAAGCTCAAAGCTATTAATCACTGAACGAGAACTGCCTTTTTTGCACATTCTAAAATCAGATTCAAAATTTAATCCTCAAACCAAAAGGTTAAATTTTTCAATTAAACAGAACAAAAAATCTATTTTTCGGCCAATTACTAAATACCTATATTTCTGCACTGAACCAGAAACTTGTAATTTTCTTTTTTTGGTTTTTTGCCCCAGTAATCAATTTCAGATTCAAGAGAAATCTCAACAGAACTTATCTCTGTCAATGAATTTTTATTACCAGTATCAAGGCTGGATTGATTGATTTCATTTGAATCTGAATCAAGATATTTAAGTTCAAAATTTGATATTTTTTTTGCCAATGTTTCAGTTACTCCACCCGGTGCAGAGCTTATTAAAAGATCAACTGTATCAGGGATTGCAACAACAGTATCCGAATCAAGGTTTTGAGTAAGTCGAAATATCTGATCTTCGTGTTTATAGAATGCTATTCTTTTTAAATCTTCAGGCTTGGCAAAATCTTCATTTATTTTTATGAAAGAAAAATAATCTTTTTTTGCTACCTCAATTGTAACTTCAGAAGAATCAACCGGATCAAAATCAACAGTTTTAAAATCCATTGATAAAAAATGGGAAACAGCACGAAATTGTCTTATAACTGAAGAAAATTTCTTTTGATTTACATATGCCTGAATTTCATTTTTAAATGCAGAATACACTACGGCAGAAACTATTGAAAATACAGCAATAGCGACTAAAAGTTCTATTATAGTAAAACCCTTTTTACTCATACTTATCTACCTAAATAGTTTCAGTTGATATTTTTATTTCGCCTAAAGGAGGCACAAGAGTAATTTTCTTATATTTACCAGAGGGCAGCAAAACCCATAGGCTTCCGCCTTTGACAAAGCCTGATTTATAAAAATTAAGCGGCTTAGAAGCCCCATCTATTGAGGTGTTTTCCTTGTTTATCTCTACGCCCTTAAACTTCTGCATATGAAGTATTTCATCAGCTGCTGAAACTTTATCATCACCATTTTCATCAACATAAATACAAAATCCTGGATCAAGCAGGCCATCACCGTCAACATCAACAGACAGCTTAAGTGTCATGCCTTTTCTTACAGCCAGATATCTAGCTTTTTCAAGGCCCGAAGCAAATTCATTTACAGCTATTTCAGCCCTGTGCCATGAAATAAAATAAAGGAAAGAAGGAACTGCAATGCCTGTTAAAACTGAAAATATAGCAAGTGCAATCATAAGTTCAACCAAAGAAAAACCTTTATTTAAAAACTTCACAAAACAATTCTTATGCATTGTATTTCCATGAAAATGTTTAATTTTTTATACAAAATTTTAATTAATTGAAATTTAATAAAACACATAAAACAATAATTCAATACTTTTTTTATAAGTTCATTAAAATATTTAAACATATTAATTTCATTATACCTTTAAATTTTATCAATTTAGGATATAGTATTATATATAAAAAATTAACGTGGTTTTTAACGCTAGAACTCCCCCCCCTGTAAAGGTTTATAAAATTTAATTAGTGATTGGCCGAAAACGAAAATTTTTTGTTCGGTTCAAGGAAGATGAAAAATTTAATCTTTAGGATACATTTAGTATTTTGAAGATTAAATTTTGAAGCTGACTTAAGAATGGACAAAAAAGGCCGCTTTTGTTCAGAAACTAATTAAGAAATTATATTGACATTTGAACCGGTCACGTTTATAGAGAACACTTGTATCGGATATGGAGAGATGGCCGAGCTGGCTGAAGGTGCACGCCTGGAAAGCGTGTGTATCCTAACGGGTACCGAGGGTTCGAATCCCTCTCTCTCCGCCATTTTAACTTAAATCCTGAAGCTGATTCAAAATCAGCTTTTTTTGTTATGAGACTAAGATAAAACTATGGCATATCTTGTTCTTGCCCGGAAATACCGTCCTCATGATTTTGATTCTGTAGTACATCAGGATCATGTCACAACTACGCTCAAAAATGCAATAACTCTCGGAAGAGTTGCCCATGCACATATTTTTACAGGTCCAAGAGGAACAGGTAAAACAACAATAGCAAGAATTCTTGCTAAATGCATGAATTGTGAAAACGGCCCTGCACCAGTCCCATGCGGAAAATGTATTTCATGCATAGAAATAAGCAAGGGAAGAACATCTGATATAATTGAAATAGACGGAGCTTCAAATAACAGTGTTGAGCAGATAAGGGAGATAAGAGACAATCTCCAGTACAAACCATCGCACTCAAAATACAAGATATATATAATTGATGAAGTCCATATGCTCTCAACTGCAGCATTTAATGCTCTGCTTAAGTCACTTGAAGAACCGCCTTCACATATAATGTTCCTTTTTGCAACAACAGAGCCCCATAAAGTACCTGTAACAATAATGTCAAGATGCCAGAGGCACGACCTTAAAAGAGTTCCATTAAATCTTCTGGTGAACCATCTTTCAAAAATATGCAAACTTGAAAATATATCAGCCTCGGAAGAAATATTAACAGAGATTGCTTCTGCTGGAGAAGGGTCTGTAAGAGATTCAATGAGCCTTCTTGACCAGATGATTTCATCGTCTTCAGACAATGAAATCACAATGGAGCAAATCAAAATGATTCTTGGGACAACTTCTTTTTCAATTATAAAAACAGCTCTTAAGTCAATATTTGAAAGAAACAGAGAAAATCTTATTTCAATAGTAAATGAGCTTTATTTTGCTGGAAATGACCTTAAAATTTTTTATATAAAGCTTACCGAATATCTAAGACATATAATTTTACTAAATATAAGTTCCAAAACAGCTTCTTTAAGTGATCTTCCAGAAAACCACAAGACAGAACTTACAAATACAAGTGCTGGTTTTGATCTGTCTTATTTTACAAGGCTTCTTGACATTCTTTTAAAGGAAGAACAAAAAATAAGGCAAAGTGAAAACATAAGAATCCTTCTTGAAGTAATTTTGCTAAAACTTTGTGAAATTCCATCAACAAAAAATATTGAAACAATTATTTCAGATCTGGAAAAATTAAAACAAAAAGGAATTTCAAATAAACAAGATTATTCTGAAATAAAAAGTCCAAATAAACCCGAAACTAAAAACAAGCCTGAACTATCTGCAATTGAAAATAAGTCAATTGATTTTAAACCCGAAACTATCCAGGAAATACCTTTATCAGAAAATATTTCCGATGAAAAAAAATGGATATTTTGTGTACAAAAAATAAAAAAGGACAATCCCTCATGTGGAACTTTGTTTGAAAAAAATACAGATTTTATTTCTTTAAAAAATAATACTCTTGAAATAAGGGCAAAGGGTTTAAATTATCATGTGACAAATATTAAAAAAGGAAAAAGTCTTGCCGAAAAAATATCTTCACAAATTTTTGGCAAAAATATAGATTTAAAAATAATTGAAGATTATATTGAAAATGAAGAGGCAAACAAAAAAACTCTGGAAAATGAAAAAATTTTAACATTTGCAAAAACCGATATTCTTGTGAAAGCTATACAGGATAAACTGAATGGGAAGATTATCGGTGAAAAAATTTCTGATAAACCAAAAAATATTTCTATGGAGGATAATATATGAAAGGTATGGGCGGCAATATGAATCAAATGATGAAGCAGGCTCAGAAACTTCAGGCGAAAATGCTGAAAATGCAGGAAGAAGTTGCACAAAAAACTGTTGAAGCAAGCTCAGGCGGTGGAATGGTAAAAGTTGTTGTAAATGGAAAGCAAAATATTGTTTCCATTAAAATTGAAAAGGAAGCTGTAGACCCTGAAGATATTGAAATGCTTGAAGATCTTATTATTGCAGCAGTAAACGACGGGCTTAACAAATCCCAGGAAATGGTTTCAAAGGCTATGGGACAAATTACAGGTGGAATGAATATACCAGGCCTTATGTAAAAAAATTCACTGATTTAGTTGAGCTTTAAAAATAAACGAAAATTGTCTGCTTTTTGGAGCATTAATGTACGGATACCCTGAATCTGTAGCAAGACTTATTGAAGAATTCAGAAAACTTCCAGGTATTGGAGAAAAAACAGCTGAAAGATTAGTTCTTCATCTCCTTAAAACACCAGAATATGAAGCATTAAAACTTGCAGGAGCAATTGCTGGCTTAAAAAAAAATACCAAAATATGCAAAAAATGTTTTGCTCTGACAGATCAGGATATTTGCAAAATATGTGCTAGCGAAAAAAGAGACAAAAAAATTTTGTGCGTCGTTGAAAGACCTGCTGATATGGCTTCAATAGAAAA
This sequence comes from Desulforegulaceae bacterium, assembly GCA_034007295.1. Classification (GTDB taxonomy): domain Bacteria; phylum Desulfobacterota; class Desulfobacteria; order Desulfobacterales; family JACKCP01; genus JACKCP01. The sequence continues at coordinate 62,905 of JAVERC010000009.1, forward strand.
AAGCGGTTCATACAAAGGTTTATACCACATTCTTCAGGGAGCTATTTCTCCAATGGATGGAATAGGGCCGGATGAATTAAGAATTAAGGAACTTTTTAAAAGAATTCCAGATGAACAGATAAATGAAGTAATTATTGCAACCGGAACAAGTGTTGAAGGTGAAGCAACTGCTTCATTTATTGCAGATAAATTAAAAAAAATGTTTAGCCGGATTAAAATATCAAGAATCGCTTCAGGTATCCCAATGGGTGGAGATCTCAAATATTTTGACCAGGTTACTCTAAAAAGAGCAATGGAAAAGCGTTATGATTTCAAATAAAAAAATGTCAAATTTCTTTGAATGTTCCCAATGTGGAGACTGCTGTTCAGGCCATGGAGGAACATATGTTGATGAAAAAAAAATAAAGGAAATAGCTGATTTTTTAAATATAACTGAAGAAGAGCTCAAAAAAAATTACCTTTGCCGGTCATCTTCAGGAAGATATATGATTTCTTGCGGCAAAGACGGAAAGTGTATATTTTTTAATAAAAATTGTACAATTCATCCTGTTAAGCCAAGAATGTGCAGGGAATGGCCTTTTATTCCAGCTGTAATAAAAGTACCTGAAAACTGGAAGCAGATGGCTCAAGCATGTCCAGGCATAAAAAAACAGGCTGAAATATCAGATTTAAAAAAATTTACTTTAGAATATCTAAAAGCTACCAGAACTGATGAAGAACTGGCTGAACTTGAAAAAATAGCAAACTAAAAAGGTTTTTAATGATTGGAATTTTTGATTCAGGAATTGGCGGTCTTACAACGGTAAAAGCAATAACAGACAGACTACCTCACGCAGATATTCTTTACTTTGGAGATACAGCAAGAACCCCTTACGGCTCAAAAAGTGCAGATACAATACGAAGCTATTCTGTTGAAAATGGAGATTTTTTAATCAAAAAAGGTGCAAAGATCATTATAATTGCATGCAATACAGCATCAAGTGCAGCAACCGATCTTTTAAGGCAAAGATATGATATCCCTGTTTTTGAAGTTATAACTCCTGCTGTTGAACTTGCAGTTCAAACAACACGCAATAAAAAAATTGGCATAATTGGAACAAGAGCAACCATTTCAAGCGGAATTTATGAAAGAAATATTAACCTGCTTGATCCTGAAATAAAAGTTCTTTCAAATTCATCTCCACTTCTTGTTCCTTTAATTGAAGAAGGTTTTCTTGATACTCCTGAAACAAAAAGAATTTTAAAAAAATACCTTATACCTTTAAAAACAAGGCAGATAGATACTCTGATTTTAGGATGTACCCACTACCCAATTTTAAAAAAATTAATTGCAGCAAAAGCCGGCAAAAGAGTCAAAATTATTGATTCTTCAACTGCTATTGCACAAAGTGTTGTAAATTTTATAGATTCACATGAAAATGGAAAAATTTTAACAGGATCGAGCGGAAAAAGAGATTTTTATGTATCTGACATAACTCCTCAATTTGGAAATCTTGCAAAAAATATATTAAAGGCACCAGTAGATCTTATTCACAGAGAACTTTAAAACCAGAAAAATTTCAAATTTTTGAGTTTCTAGAATAAAAATTTATACACTAAATTTCTGAAGTCTGAACCATGAGTTCTTTTCTATACTGATCAAGAAGTGTTCCCTTTGATATTATGCCCATAAATTTTCTTCCTGAAAGAACAGGAATACTGAACATGGAATACTCGTCCATAATATCAAGAGCCTCTTTTAATTCAGTATCCGGAGAAATAACCGGAATTTCAGAATCCATTATCTGATAAATAAAAACTGTTTCATACATAAGAGAATCAAGCAGATATGGTCTTATATGATCAAGATGAACAACACCTAAAAAATCCTTAGTTTTTCTGTCAACAACAGGGAAAAAATTTCTTTTGGAAACTTTAAGCAGATAAATAAGCTCCTTAAGCCGCATATCATTAAATACTTCAAGGCAGTCTTTTTCAAGTATTTCTTCGACTTTAAGGTCTGAAAGAACTTTTGCATCAGTACCAGGACGAAGAAGAGTCCCCTTTTCAACCAGTTCCTTAAGATAAACAGAAGCAGGTTCCAAATACCGGCAAATAACAGAAGAAAGTGAAGACACAATTATAAGAGGAACAATAACTTCATAACCTCCTGTAATTTCGACAATAAGAAAAATTCCTGTAAGAGGTGCCTGTAAAACCCCTGCCATAACCCCAGACATTCCAAGAAGAGCAAAACCGCCCTCACTTACAAGATTTGCCTCTGGAAAAATTAATGTAAAAACCCTGTAAAAAACAACCCCTGTAAAACTTCCAATTACAAGGGAAGGTGCAAAAACACCTCCGGAACCTCCCCATCCAAGAGTAATTGCAGTTGCAATTATTTTTGCAAAAAGTGCAACACCTGCAATGGCAAGTCCTGTGCTGTAAGTTCCTGAAATAAGTTCTCTTATTGAATGATAGCCTTCACCCAGTGCATCAGGAATAAAAAAGCCGATAATTCCAACAGCACATCCGCCCAATCCTGCCTTAACAAAAAAAGTAAGTCTGAATTTTTTTTCAAATGATGATGCAAGCTTGTTGCTCTTTTCCATTGACCTTGTAAATAAAACAGAAATAACAGCTGTAAAAACAGCAAGAAGAGCTGCTGCAATAAGATCATCAAAACCTATGTTAAATCCACTGTTGCTGAAAGGGATCTGGTTTCCCCTCAAGAATCTGCTAAGTTCTGTCCCTGCAACTGATGCAATAGCTACAGGCACAAGATAAATAGTATTCCATTCTGCAAGAATCACTTCAAGGGTAAAAATTATGCCTGATACCGGAGCATTAAATATTGCAGAAATTGCTGAGGCAGTACCGCAGCCAAGAAGAGTGATTCTTTGTCTTTCATTTAATGAAAAAAGCCTTGCAATATTGGAACCTATTGCAGCTCCGCTGTAAAGGATTGGTGCTTCAGGCCCTGCCGAGCCTCCGCTTCCTATTGTCAAAATACTTGAAAAAAGCCTTGAAAATATTGACCTTACCTTTAAAAGTCCGCCTTTTTTGGACACAGAATAAATAACATCAGGGACTCCGTGGCCTTTATCGTCTCTGATTATTTTTTTTAAAAAAACACAAGAACAAATCGCACCAACACCAGGGAAAAAAAATGCCCACCAATACTGCCTGAAAACATGTAAATGTTCATAGCAGAACTCAAGTGAATAATTTAAAAACACAGCTGCAAATCCGCCTAGAATACCAACAATAAGAGCCATGATAAGTAAAAGAAAATTCTCGTCAAAACTAAAAATAATTGATTGTGCCTGCCTTTTTAAAAACACCCTTCTCAAAACTTATCTCCTATTGATTCAAAAGCTGATTTTCAAAAAATTCTATTTCACTGATAATTTTTTCCATGGGGGGCTTATTTTTTAAAAAAGCAATAAAATTTTCATGCCTCAGACAGTAAGAAAGATTTGACAAAAGCTTTAAATGCTCCTTTACATTTCTTGAAACAATAAAAAAAAGGACAAAAACCAAACTTTTGTCAATTGAATCAAATTCAAGGGGTTCCTTTGGGAAAACAATTGCAATTAGAGGTGAATCAAAAAGGTTATCTAGCGGTTCCCTTGGGTGAGGTATAGCCACACCTTTTCCAATTCCTGTTGAAGAAAGCTCTTCCCTTTCAAGCAAACGCTTTAAAAATTCATTTTTATTTTCGTCATCATCTATGCCAAGGTTTTTTATTACAAAAGAAAAAATATCTTCTTTTGTGCTTCCTTCAACATCGTACAAAACTATGCCCCTTGAAACCGCAGACGAAAGAATTTGAGTGCCTGAATCCAATACTTTTTTTTCAATGCATTTTTTTTCGGAAAAAGAAAAATGATTTCTTTTTGCCCATTCATTTAATTTTTCTTCTTTAAATATGCAGATATCTTCAGACCTGTTAATTGGAACCCTTCCCTGTCTGATCCACCTTTTTAAGGTGTTTACCGGAAGATTTAAAAGTGATGCAGCGTCGTTTATATGGAGCTTCATTTTTATTTCCGTTCTTTCAGTTTAAAGGTCGTAAATAGCCGACAAGTTAATTAAAATCAACTTTATAATCTATATTCTGACAGTTTTTTAATCAAGGGATAATATAATTTCCAGATAAATTAAAAAGGAGGCTGCTGATCAAAAGACTGATTTTTTGTTTAATCAGCACTTATCTATAAAGAGAGTTTTCTATGGCCTGCCTTCTGTAAACTATTTCAACTCTTCTGTTTTTTGCTCTTCCGCTTGGTGTATCGTTTGTATCAACAGGCCGAAAACTTGCATAGCCTGCTGCAGAAAGAAGTCTTGGATCAAGACCTTTTTCAACAAAAAACCTTACAACCTCGGTTGCTCTTCTTGAAGAAAGCTCCCAGTTGGAAGGAAAAAAATTTGTATCTATTGGTACATTGTCGGTATGTCCCGCAATTTCAATCGGGTATCTGAACTGTTTTAAAACTGCAATAATTTTTACAAGAATATCAAGGCCTTCTTCTGTAATTTCAGCCTGACCGGTTCTAAAAAGAATAAGATCTGAAATAGTTATTACAGCACCTTCTTCAGTTTCTTTAACATCAACCATTCCAGCAAGCTGATTAAACATAACAAGCTCTTTAACATCGCTTACAATATCTTTTATTTCCTTTTGGATCATGGTTCCAATTTCATCAACTGACTGCTTTTCAGGCTTTGACTCATCAGGCCTTGCATTCTGCATAACAAGCCCTTCACGCGTACCAGCTTCGGGTATTGTCTGCACGCCAAGAGCACTTCTCAATGACTGAACAAGTTCCTTAAATGTTTCTTCCTGAATTGTACTCATGGCAAAAAGAAGAACAAAAAAACACATTAAAAGAGTAACAAGGTCTGCAAAAGTCGCCATCCATGCAGGTGCACCAGGAGAGCATTCTTCATTGCTGCTGCTGTTTCCTTCGGAAAGGCCAAAACTTTTTTCTTCTTCAGTATTTGAATTTTCTTCAGCCATTTTCAACCTGCCTGTGCAGCATCAGCACTGTTCTTTTTATTCATAAGATAAACCTTGAGTTTTTCTTCCATAAGTCTTGGATGCTCACCTTCACGTATTGAAATAACCCCCTCAAATAAAAGGTTCATATTGGTTATTTCCTGCTCACTTCTCAATTTTAATTTATCTGCCATTGGAAGAAACAAGAGGTTTGCCAAAATGGCACCGTAAAATGTAGTTATCATGGCAACTGCCATTTTAGGCCCAATTGAAGAAGGATCATCTAGATTTGCAAGCATCTGAATTAGGCCGATAAGGGTTCCTACCATTCCAAAGGCTGGTGCATAGGCTCCAAGTGAAGTAAAAATATTGATTCCAATTTTATTCTGCTGCTGAACCATGGCCATTTTTTTCTGCATTACCTGTGCTATATCCCCTGTTTTTACTCCGTCTACAGTCATTTGTAAGGCACTTGCAAAATAAGGGTCATTAATTGAGCTGATATCTCCTTCAATGGATAAAAGACCGCCCTTTCTTGCCTTGTTAGAAATTTCTATAAGCCTGTCTATTAAAATCTGGGGATCTTCAATTTTAAACTTAAAAATTCTTACAAGAGCTTTTACAAGTTTTAAAAAATCAGGCAAAGGATAACCAACCATTGCAGCTGCAATAGTTCCACCAAAAACAATAATAACAGAAGGAATATTTATAAAAAGTCCAAGACCGCTTCCAAGAAGTATAGATATAATAATTACTGCAAAACCTGATACAATTCCAATTATGGAGGTAATATCCATAAAAAGCTCCCGAATTTTATTTATTAATTACTAATATTGTGTCAGTAACAGACTCACTTAAATCAAAAGAAATAATTTTTTCTATATTTTTTTTTTCAAGTCTTGTTCCTGAAGGAAGAAGCATAGCACCCCGTTTTGAAAAAATGCCTGATTTTAAAACCATTCCCGGTTTAAGTTTATGTACATTTACAGCCTTTATCTGCAAATCTGAAAACAAATCTTTTCTTTGAAGTACTTTAAAAAGAACAGAAACAGAATCTGGATCCAAATTTTTGCCGGAAAAATAATCAAGTTTTTCAATTATCTGATTTATTGAATAATTTTTAAAATAAAAATTATAATAAAAAGCTGCAGCTCTTACAATTCTTATTTCAAGACAGACATTTTTGCCTTTTTTGGAATTTGCACCGCTTCCGTCAAAAAATTCGTCAAGATCTTTAAAAACTGAAGATATTTTTTTAAGCTCAGAAAATTTTTCAAGCAGAAAAAGGCTTTTTTCAGGATAAAATTTTAATTCATCACCCTTATTGTCAACAAACATAAGCCCTGTAAGATGAAGTCTTGATACTGCATCAATTATTTTAATTTTTGAAAGCTCAAGCTCAAACTCTTCACCAATTGCTTTTGCAAGCACTGCAACTTTTTTTGAATAATGACTGTCATTTTTAATAAGAGTTGAGGATAATATCTCCAAAGTTTGAACTGCTGCTACATTATCAGATTTAAGCCTTTTTTTTAAATCCCCTGCCATATCTGAATATTTTTTTCTTTCAGCAATAAGAGATTGTACCTGATCCATTGACTGGTCGAGTTTTTGACGGGAATCCTTTAGTAATAAATATTCAGTTTTGCTTATTGAAAGGTAGGACATCTCAATCCAGACTAATTTTATGGGAAACAGGGTGAATTAAAAAAATGGTACTAAAAAATCAAACTAAAATAATTTTTGTTTATTTTTAAATATCAGTCAACATAATTTTCCAGCCACCATGAATCACAATCTGAATTTAAAAGAGTTTCAGCAATTTTTTTACCTTCATCAGTTTTAAGCCTTTTAGAGACAGCTTCAATCCACCTTGAAGTAGTTTTAACACCTTTATCTCTTAAAACTTTTAAATCAGCAAGAAAAGCAATTTGGTCTGCATCGTTTGCAAGCTTTGCCTCAATTGTTTTTCCTTCATTAAACTCATAGAGCAGATCTTTTATTTCCTGTCCAAAAAAAAGACCTGAAACAATATCTTCAATTGCCTTTTTCTCGTCCTTTTCAACATATTTTTTTTGAACATAATTTATATCTCCAGTTCTTGCCTCAGGCAAATCATGGAAAAGAGACATAAATACAATTTTTTTTTCATCAGCCATAGGACACATTTTAGCAAGTATATATGAAACAATACTTATTATAAATGAATGCTCTGCAACATTTTCACTCCCATTTCCAAGAAAAGAATATCCAGATCTAGGCAGTCTTTTCAAAAGCCTTGCCTCAAATATTAATCCAGCGAGTTTTTCCATATTTTTTCCAATCATTGACTATGTTAATTGTAACTTGACTTTTTTTGGGCACAATGGTTTAATTTTTTTAATTTTTCAAGAAAAAACCTGCCGAAAACAAAAAAATACAGGACTTTTTTATGAACCGTTCAATAACCAAACAACTGCTTTTATTATTAACAATTATAATTACCTTTTTTAATTTAGCTGCTGAAGTATATTCAGAAGAAATTGAACAAAAAACTACAATAACTTATACAGTAAAAAAAGGGGACACACTTTGGGGGCTTTCCCAAAAGTTTTTTGATTCAGCATGGTACTGGCCGGGACTTTGGGCTGAAAACACTAAAATAGCAAACCCCCACTGGATATATCCAGGACAGGAAATAACCCTTTATAGCAAAAAAGCTCTTTCAGATTTACAAAAAAAAGAACAGCAGCCTGTTGCACAAATAATTGAGACAATAAAAAAAGAGCAGACCAAAGAAAAAAAACCAAATTTTGTTTTTAGAAAAATTAACAAACTGCCATATATATCTACCAAGGAAATCAAACCAGACGCCATAATTCAAAGGGGTGTAACTCCTGTGGACATGTATTCCACAACAGATGAAATATATATAATAGCAGAAAGCGGCTCGGATAAGTTTCTTATCGGTGAAAAATATGCAATTTACAAAAAACCCGAAAAAGTTTTTGACCCTGACAATAAAAAAATATTCATAGGCTATCAATACAATCTTGCAGGTATAATTGAAATTCTAAAAAAAGAAGGCAAACTTTTAAGAGCTGTAATAACTAACACTTACAGGCCTATTGCCAATGGCGACCTTATTACAGAGTTCAATGAAATATCACCAGATATTTTTTTAAAACCAAGTGTAGCAGGGCTTAAAGGCAAAATTATCAAGGAAAAAGAAGGAGCTATTTATCTTGGCGAACAGTTTGTAGGCTTTATAAACGCAGGTACTGTTGATGGAGTTGAAAGAGGTCAGATTTATTCCATTGTTGAAGAACAGATTGTAAATATGGATAATAAAAAAACATTTACAGAACTTATCCCGATAGGTTCTTTTGTAGTTGTAGATGCAAGGGAAAAAACATCATCTATTTTAGTTATTCAATCTGAAAAACAAATTCCAACAGGAGCATTATTTATTTCTCCATCAATGTAGCAAATGGAAAAAAATTGATTTTTCTTTAACTTATAAAGAATAAAAAGCTGGTCTTGTTTTAAGAGCAGCTTTTTTATTTCCCTTTACTTATTGCTTTACCTTTGTTTTCTAGACTGGTAAGAAATGTTTTAAATATTAAAAACACATTATGCGGAGTTAAAATGGATTTTAAAAGTGTCGAAGATGTTCAGTCAAGGCTTGAATCTTCAAATTATATACCCTCAAGAGAAATTTCAACTGTAATTTTTCTTGCACAGGCAACAAAAAAACCAGTTCTTGTTGAAGGGCCAGCAGGTGTTGGGAAAACTGAACTTGCCAAGGCTGTTTCAAGATGTATGGACAGAGATCTTATAAGAATGCAGTGCTATGAAGGTCTTGATGAAACAAAAGCACTTTATGAATGGGAATATGCAAAGCAGCTTCTTTATACACAGATGGTAAAGGATAAAATTGACCATCTTCTTTCTGACGTAAAAACAATAAGTGAAGCAGTAGATAAAATATCAAGCCAGGAAGATGCTTTTTTTTCAGAAAAATTTATTCAGCCCCGTCCTCTTCTCAAGGCAATAACCTCTGATAAACCAGTTGTGCTTCTTATTGACGAAGTAGATAAATCAGACCCTGAATTTGAAGCATTTCTTTTGGAACTTTTAAGTGATTTCCAAATTACTATTCCTGAAATTGGAACATTATCTGCCAAATCAATGCCATTTGTATTTCTCACATCAAACAACTACAGAGATATGAGCGATGCCTTAAAAAGAAGATGTGTGCATTTATACATAGACTATCCTGAACTTCACACTGAAAGACAAATTGTTCAGATGAAAATACCAGGAATAAAAGATGATCTTCTAGACAAATTAGTTGAAACAATAGGCAACCTAAGAAAACTTGATCTCAAAAAAAAGCCGTGTATTTCAGAAACTCTTGACTGGGCAAAATCACTTCTTGCTTTAGGTGCAAACGAAATTACACCAGAAATATTAAAAGATACTCTTAATGTTATCTGTAAATACAAAACCGATGAAGAACTTGTAAGAAAAAATATTGAAAGCCTTGTGTAAAAATGCTTGAAACTATATTAAAATTTACTGCTTGCTGCAGAGCATCCAATTTTTATATTTCTACAGCCCAAACCCTTGACTGCGTTGAGCACCTAAAACTTATTGATCCAACAGACGAAGCCTCTTTTAAAACTGTCCTAAAAACAAATTTTGTAAAAACTCAAAGGGACAATCCAAGATTTGAAGCACTTTACAATCTTTACTTCCACGATATGGGAATTGAACTAGAAACTGAAATAAATCAAGACCAAGATATTAGAAATAAAGTTCTTGAAGAACTGAAAAACTTTGCTCTTGAGACAAATGATCCAATCTTTGATGTTTTGATGGAGTTTTTATCCGGTGATCCCCATGACTATCTTGGAGAAATAACAGATATTCATACAAGGGTTGAAAAACATCAGGCAGCATTAAAATCAAATATGGGACAACTTGCATTAAGACTTGATGTAATGCTTAAAATAAATAAGCTGAGAAGCAGGGTTCTTGAACTTGTAAAAAATTTTGGAGGAAATGCACAGTCAGAAACAAGGGAAAGTGTTGAACAACATTTTGCAAAAATGCTGGACAAGGCATATGAAATTTTAACAAAAGAGCCAAGACCTGATAATGTTGGTTTAAAAGATATAAAAAATACAGATAAAAAATATAAAAATATAGGTGAAAAAGCCTTTTCAAACCTGACTCCTGATGAAATAGAACTCACAAGGGAAGTTATTGATCAGCTAGTAAAAAAACTTAAAGATATTGCTTCAAGAAGATTCATGTCAAGAAACAAAGGTGTCCTTGACATAAAAAAGACCCTAAAAGACGCAAACAAGTTTCAGGGTGTTCCAGTCAACATTCATTATAAAAACAAGCCATTAAGAAAAGGAAAAATAGTCACTCTATGTGATATTTCCGGTTCTGTCTGGTCAGCAGCCAGATTTATGCTCAACATCCTCTTTTCCCTTCAGGACTGCTTTTCCAGAGTTAAAAGTTATGTTTTTGTTTCAGGTGTTTGTGATGTAACTGATATTTTTGATAAATACCAGATCAATGATGCAATTGATAAAATAATGTCAGAAGCAGATATTGAATATGACGTACCAACAGATTATGGTGAAACTTTTATAGATTTTAAAACAAATCATATGCATGAACTGAACTCAAAAACAACACTCATTATTATTGGAGATGCCAGATCAAATTATATGAACCCCCATTCTGAAATTCTTGAAGAAATGAGGGCAAAGTGCAAACGAATAATCTGGCTCAATCCTGAACCCCTTAATACATGGGACACCGGCGACAGTGAAATGTATGCATACAAAGCTCATGTCAATGAAGTTAGGCCATGTCAGAATCTCAATCAGTTATTTGATTTTATTGAAGATTTAATTCTTTAAATTCAAAGAGATAAACAATAGTTAATTAGCCTGAAATATTAAAAGTTTCATTCTAAAAAATTTCAGGCTAAATTGTTTTTACAACAATAACAGCTGTATTCTCCAAGGCTCTAACCAGCTTTATACTTACATCACCTAAAACAAACTCTTCTGCTTTAGAAAGTTTTTTTCTTCCAATTACAACCATTGTATGATGATTTTTCTTAAAATAATCAATTATACCGTCGGCAACAGTTGCAAATTGTCCCTGAATAACCTCTGTATAAATTGAACTGTCATTAAAGCCGGCAAGTACAAGTTCTTCTCTTGCTTCAATCATTAGAGACTTAACTTTTTCAGGTTCCTGCTGCATATATCTTCTACCCATAAGTTCTTCACCGCCAGATGGGATGCGCAAAATATGAAGAAGGGTTACTTCTGCCTTATCAGGACAAAGGCTTAGGCCTATCAAATAATTCAAAACTGCCTTGGAAGTTTCATAATTGTTTACAGGCACAAGAATTTTATTTTTCAAAACTTCCTCCTAAATTTTAAAGGGACCTTAAATATCCCTTAAGGGATTCTAATATTTCGTCAATAAATTCATAATAAATTGGAGTTCCTTTGGAAAAATGAAGCAAAATATCATTAAGCATTCTTGGAATATAAGGGTATAATTTTCTTAAATTTACAAATCTGCTTCTGTCAAGAAGTGAAAAATCGCCTTCTTCAACTTTTTCAAAAAAATCTCCGTATGTATATGTATCGTTTTTTATCATATAAAGATTATGAAACCCCTTGCCTACTGCATATAAAATAATATTTCCAATACCAAACAGGTCAAGACTGTAGGGGTTTTCCGGAGAATCATAATCATAATCAAAATCTATCCAGACATAATTGCCTGTTTTTCTTTCAACCATTATGTGATCATTTCTAATATCTCCATGCTTAAAGCCATTTAAATGAAGTATTTTTATTGCCTCAAATGCTTTTAAAAGCTTTCTAAGAATACAGGGAAGAACTTCATTAAAATATTTCTCATGGGGCATTCTGTCGTACTGTTCCATAAAAACAAAAAAGTTTGCTCCCCTAATAATATCAAGAACTCTGATATTATTATTTTTAATATCCCAGAACACCTCACCCTGCATAAAATCAGGATGTCCCTTGATAAGCTCCAGAATCTTTCCTTCTTTTTCAGGACTTCTGAAGCACTTTATTTTTGCTCCACCAATTGAGGTCATAAAGTCTTCAAAATAAGTAAGCTTAGCAAGCTTTCTTTCACCGCTTTCTTTTTCAATTACTCTTTTAACCCAGAATTTAGGATCTTCAACTCCAAATCTTCTTTCTTTTTCATTTCCTGTAACTTCAAATTCTCTGCCATCCAGGACTATGACATCACCTGCTTTTATGGCAAAAAAATCACTGGTATCATGCACCAGATTAAATTTTGTCATAAAACAATATCCTCGAGCATTCTTAATGGAAGGCTTCCAGCAGCAGCCTTTACAGTTTCAAAAAAATTTCTAAGACCAGTATATTCTATCCGCAACCCCAAGTGTCTTGCAAAAACAGTAAAAGCATCAAGATCATCTTCATGAAGAATCCATGGTGCGTCATGATACATTTTTAGAACCCCCAAAACTGCACGGCCATATTTTATGGGAACAGAAAGCATTGAAACAATGCCCTCTTTTTCTGCAGCTTCAGGGTTTATGACCCTTTTGTCTTTTCTTATGTCCTCATAAAAAATAACTTCACCATTAAGACATTCCTTATTTTCACCCTGGACGATTATCGGTTCATTTTTAAGGTAATTACGGCTCAGCCCGCAGCTTGCAACCCTGAAAAGTTCTCTTTCACGGTCATCATAAAGCTTGATTGAACAAGCCTTGACCCTGAAAGCACTGCAAACTCCTTCAACAAGATGTCTTTGCAGTGTGCTTAAATCTTCATAAGTTGAAATTGCATAGCTGATTGCCTTGAATTCCCTTAACTGAATTCTTGCATCAGGTTTACCTGCCATAAGCTGATTACCCCTTGAATTAAATATTTAATAAAACTTGATGATTTTATTTTCCCAATGATTCTTTTCATATTGAAGAATCATTTAAATTTTAAATTATCTTGATTTCTGTTTTGTGATATGAAAACAAATGAATTTAATATCATATATCTATTTTATATTTATAAACATTGTTCGTCAAACAAATTATAAGGTGAATAAATTGAATCTTATTACATTTAATAGAATAACACCCACAATTAATGAAAATACCTTTTTAGCCAAAGGTTCCATTGTAATTGGAAATGCAACTATTGGTAAAAACTCTTCTGTCTGGTTTAATACGGTAATACGAGCAGATATGGACAAAATAACCATCGGAGAAAATACAAATATTCAGGACAATTCAGTTTTGCATTGTGACAAGGGAAGCCCTCTTAAAATTGGAAACAACGTTACTATAGGACACAATGCAGTGGTTCACGGCTGTACAATCGAGGACAATGTTTTAATAGGAATGGGTGCAACAATAATGAATAATGCTGTTATTAAAAAAGGCTCAATAATAGCTGCAGGTGCTGTTGTTCTTGAAAACACAATTTTTCCTGAATTTTCCCTGGCAGCAGGAACTCCGGCAAAAATAAAAAAAAAATTAGACCCAGGCATTATTGAATTAATAAAGCAGTCTGCAGATCATTATTCCATGCTCAAGGATAAATATCTTGAACTTGGAAACTAAAAAAAATTTACATTTTTTTTTAGCTATTACATCAGGTCTTTTGACTGAGCATTTGATATGGTCAATAATAATTTTCAAATCAAATCTTGAAATTGCACAAAAATCAAAGGCAATATTAACGCATACAGATTTTTTTATAAGTCCATGCTGTTTTGCCGCAAAAGGCCTTGAATACATTTCAACTGCAATTTATTCTGCTGCTTTTTTTACTTTCACGGCAGGACTTTTTTTTATTTTTGCAGGAATTATTGCGGGATTTTTCTATTTAAAATTCAAAAGAATCAAATCATATTTAATTTTTATTTATATGATTATCTTAATTTTTACCGCTTTTTTACTTAAAAATTATTCAATAAATCTTATTTCCAGTATTTTGTGTTTTGTTCTTACAGTCAAATTAAAATATAAAATTTATTTTTCAAGGATTTATATTTTACCCCTTATTTTTATGGCTCTTATTCCTTTTTTATACAAAGGGGACAGTTTTTTTTCAGATTTCAGAGACAAAGTTCTTCTCACAAATTTTATTGGTAAATCCATAAATAATTTTTATTACAAATTTACCCTCTACCCTGCTGAAATAATAAAAACACCTTTGCAAAGCCAGCTTAAAGTATTTGAAATAAAAGGATTTACAAAGGATGAAGAAAGTAAAATAAAATCCATTTTAAAAAAATATAATTATTTTGAATTAAAAAATCATCAAACACAAAAAGATATTAAAATAATTAAGCAAAATAAAAAGATTATTATTTTGTCTGATGGGAAAAATTATGTTTTTGATTATAAAATATTTTTATCTGACTATAAAAAAATTTTTATCAGTATTTCAAACAAAAAGGAAAAAAACATTTTAAAACAAACAACACTTGCAGGATTTCTGATTTTTTTACCTTTTTTAATTTTTTATACATTAATTTCATTTTTTAAATTTTTATCTGGTTTTGTACCTGGCACTAAAAATATTGATATTTTAGCGTCTTTATCTTTTATTATAGTAATTTATTTATTGTTTTTTCCTTTAACAAAAACATATTTTAATCAAGACTTAACACTTGAACAAAATCTTTCAGCCAAAAACAAATTCACTAGAATTGAAGCTCTAAAATACGCATATAAAAACAAATTAAAAATTCCCATACCCCAAAAATGTTTAAATTCATCCTATGATGGGGAAAGATTATGGGCTGTATTAAATTTTAACATAAACAATCTTGATGACCTTGAAAAAATAATAAAAAAAACAAAGGACAAAAATATTAATGTAAGATGCAAGGCTTATCAAAAACTTGGTTCAGTTTCCCCCTTAAACCAAAGGCTTTACACAAAAACATCCTTATTTCTAAAATCTGACTTCAAACTAATAAAAGACTGGTATGTGCAATGGTACGCCTTCAATTTCTGCAAAAAGATTCTTTTAAAATAAAACTTAGAGAAATTTTTCTGATATTTTTACTTTTTTTTCTGATTGAATTTTACGGAACCAAAATATTTTATACATTTTCAATTCTTGAAAAAACTTTTATTTTAAGAATTTTGGATTTACTTGTTATCTGCTTGTTTTTTTTATTTGCTAAAAAAACTTCTTTTTTTAAATTAAATTACCTGCTTCACGGATTAAAATACGGGATTATTATTTCAGCATGCACAGGAATTTTATTTTTCATAATTTATTTTATCTTATTATTTTTTTTCAGCTTAAATATTTTGCTTTTTTTTTCATCGGATAATCTTTTTAAAGGAAAAGATCTTATATTTTTAGTACTTACCGGCGTAATTGCAGGTCCAATTGCTGAAGAATTTTTTTTCAGAGGTATTTTATACAATTATATAAGACAAAACCAAAAAATAATTTTTTCCATAATAACAAGCTCAGCCATTTTTGCACTGTTTCATTTTAAGGGTGGAAATATGCCTGCAGTACAATTTGCAGGTGGAATTTTATTTGCCTGTTCATATGAATTTACAAAAAATATTTTTGTTCCATGCATTATTCACATAACAGGCAATTTATTTATTTTTTCAGTTCCATATCTTTTAAAAACAGGTTTTTTCTAAAAGGACTGATACTGTTATTTTTCCAATCATCAATTAAGCCAAGGCTCTTGAAACCATTTCAAAAACATCCTTTGACAAATTTTTGGTATTATAAATTCTCAAAAGACTTTCCTTCATCATCAAAGAAGTTTCAGAATCAAAATTTTTGTAATTACTTAAATAGGATACAAGCCTTGCGCCGATCTGGGGATTGATTTTAGAAAGTTTTAATATGTGATCAGAAAGAAATTCATAACCTTTGCCGTCTTTTCTGTGAAATGCCTCAAAATTATTTGCATAGACTCCAATAAGAGATCTTACCCTGTTTGGATTTTTGATTGAAAAAAGAGGATGATCAAGCAAAGCCAAAACATTTTCAAATGTGTTTGAACCTGAACTTTGAGCCTGAACAGCAAACCATTTATCCATTACTACAGCATCATTTTTCCATTTTTCATAAAAATCATTCAACGCAAGATTTGATTTTTCATTTTCATATGAAACAAGTGCCTTTAAACAGATTGTAAGATCTGTCATATTATCAGCTTTTTTGTAGAGATCATAAATAAAGTCACTGTAATCAAGTTTTGATAAAAACATTAATGCAGAATTTTTAAGTTTCCTTTTTGACATTTCATTTTTGGAAAAAACATATTCCTTACTAATATTTTCTTTAACAAGACTTAGAAAATTTGATTCAAATTTTTCTGCAAGCTTTCTTGTCACAAAAAAAGATGATTTCTTAAGAGTTGTGGGATTTACTTTGATTTTTGAATTAAAAAGCTCCTGGCAAATATCAGAATCTGAGGGAAGGGTCAAAATTTCTCCAATAACTGATTTGTCGCAAAAACTGTCATTTATTATAAAAGAGAAACCTTCATAAAATTTTTCATCAAGAAAAGGGTCATGATTTTTTTCCATAAGATTGTAAATTTTTTCTATGGTTCCAAAAATTACCCTCTGGGAAGCATCCCATCTGTTAAAGTAATCTGTGTCATGGGACATAAGAAAAATATCATCTTCAAGACTGTATCCGCAGTCAAATCTTACAGGTGCTGAAAATCCTCTTAAAACTGAAGCAACAGGCTTTTTATTTATTCCTGATACAACAAATTCATTTTTTGAATCCAAAAGAAGAAATACTGTTTCTTTTTTTGAGTCATCATCACCCTTAACTTTAAATTGAATCTGATTTCCATTTTCATCAAAAAATGCTGTTCTTACAGGAACAGGCAACGGGAGTTTTTCCTTTTGTCCTGCTGTTTCATTAGTTTCCTGATATACAGTAATCTTTAAATTATTTTCCAGATCATTGAATTCAAAATCAAACTTTAAACAGGGAGTGCCGCTTTGCTCATACCACCTCATAAACTTAAAAAGATCCTGATCTGAAGATTTTGACATTGCATCAATAAAATCTTCACATGTTACGGCTTTTAGATCATTTGTATCAAAATAAAGGTTCATGCCTTTTAGAAACGCATCTCTTCCAAGCCAGTTGTAAATCATTCTTATAATTTCAGCACCTTTTTCATAAACAGTTGCTGTATAAAAATTATTCATTTCAATATATGATTCAGGCCTTACCGGATGGGAAAAAGGGCCGGCATCTTCAGAAAACTGCCGTGATTTAAGAATTCTTACATCTTTTATCCTTGAAACAGGACCATAACCCTGCTCAGATGAAAAAAGCTGATCCCTGAAAACCGTAAGTCCTTCCTTGAGACTTAATTGAAACCAGTTTGCAAGGGTTATCCTGTTGCCTGTCCAGTTATGAAAATACTCATGGGCAACAACAGATTCAATATTAAAAAAATCATCATCTGTTCCTGTTTTTTCATCTGCAAGCACATAATTTGAATTAAAAATATTAAGACCCTTATTTTCCATTGCTCCCATATTAAAGGCACGCACTGCAACAATCATATAAATATCAAGATCATATTCCCTTGAAAAAACATCCTCATCCCATTTCATTGCTTTTTTCAGGGAATTAATTGCATGAAAGCATTTTTTCTTATTTTCAGGTTCTGTAAAAAGTCTTAAAACAACATTTTTCCCAGACATTGTTTTATAGTTGTCCTCAACACAATAAAGATCGCCTGCTACAACTGCAAAAAGATATGAAGGTTTTAAAAAAGGATCATGCCATTTTACAAAATGTCTTCCATCGGCAAATATGCCTTTATTTACAGGGTTTCCATTGGACAAAAGAACAGGATACTTTATAAAATCACCTGAAACAGTACAGGTAAACTCTGATAAAACATCAGGTCTGTCAGGATGCCAGGTAATTTTTCTGAAACCTTCAGCCTCGCACTGACTGCAGAAAAATCCGTCTGATTTGTAAATTCCTTCAAGTGAAGTATTTTTTTCTGGATGAATTTCACACACTGTTTCAATTGAAAAATCATTTATTGAAGGATAAATCAAAAGCTCTCCATCTCTTAGTTCAAACTCTTTTTTCATGGCAGGCCGTGAATCTATCAAAATACTTAAGGTGTCAAGTTCTTCACCTTTTAAAACAAGGGGTAAAAAGCTGTCCTTTTCTTTACTTTTTACAACAAGCTTTGATCTGACAATTGTTTTATCATCAAAAAAATCTATCCATAAATCTACATTGGTAATATCGTATTCAAAGGGTTTGTAATCTTCGAGATAAATTCTTTTATACCCGCTCAAAATATTTTCTCCTTAATGTGTTTTTTAATAAACATAAGGTATACCTTTTAGGAATAAATCTGCAATTATTTTTTAAAAAATCAGCCAAATGTCTTCACTTGATAATAGCTCTCTTTAATGATAGAAATAATTCTTTAAAATTCAGCCTGGGAAATTGACAATGGGAAATCAAAATAAAGACGAAAATCAAAGAATAATTGAAATAAGCCTTTCCGGCTCTAAATATAAATTTAAAGCAGAAGATAATGTTAAAAATCCAAAACAGGTTCAAATGCTTATTTTAGAAGAGCTAAAGGAAGCCCAGAAAAACATTCCAAAATCATCAATTTCGTCAAATTCCATGCCTGCACTTATAATTGCAGGCCTAAGTCTTTCAAAAAAATATATTGAAGCCAAAAAAAAACTTAAAAATATAGTTGATTCATCATTAATAAGACTTTCTGAAATTGAAGATAAAACAGACCAGACAATAGAAAAAATAGTTTATAAAGATAAAAAAGAACCGGTAATAAGAACAATAAAAGAAAATTTTGAAAATACTCTATGTTTAAAAGAAGATTTAAAAGAAGAAGCCTCAGAAGAAAAAAAAGAGCAAAATAATATTGATGAAAAGCAAATTGAAAAAAAAATGCCTGAAATTTTTCCATCACAAAAACAGGCAGAGCCAATTTTTATTAAAAAAGAACAAAAACCTGATGTAGTTAAATCAAAAAAAATATATACAGCATCTCCTGACATTAATTTTCTAATCCCCCCTTCAAGGCAGTTAGAAGACATTGACACAAAATTTTTAAAGGATCAGGCAAGAAAACTTGAAAAAAAACTTGAGGATTTTTCAATAAGGGGAGAAGTAAAGGAAATAGCTCCAGGACCTGTTATTACAACATTTGAGTATAAGCCGGCTCCTGGAATAAAAATAAGTAAAATTGTCAATCTTGAAAATGACATAGCTCTTGCTTTAAGTGCTTTAAGTGTAAGAATTGTTGCTCCAATTCCAGGTAAAAATGTAATAGGGATTGAAGTTCCAAACAAAAAAAGGGAAATTGTAAGAATAAGAGAAATAATTGAGTCTGAAATTTTTGATTCTTTTAAAAACGGACTGCCTTTATGTCTTGGCAAGGACATTGACGGAAATCCATTTATTTCGGATCTCACAAGAATGCCTCACCTTCTTATTGCTGGTGCTACAGGAACAGGAAAAAGCGTCTGCCTTAATGCTATGATAACAAGCCTTTTGTACAAATGTTCTCCAGAAGACGTAAAACTTTTGATGATAGATCCAAAAAGAATAGAGCTTTCACTTTACAATGATATTCCCCATCTTATTACTCCGGTTGTTACAGATATGAAAAAAGCAACCAATGCTCTTAACTGGGCAGTAAAGGAAATGGAACAAAGATATGATCTTCTTGCCATTGAAAAAGTCAGAAATATTGACCAGTACAATGCAATTTCAGAGGAAAAACTCCCATATATAGTTATAATAATTGATGAGCTTGCAGACCTTATGATGGTTTCCTCAAGAGATGTTGAAACAGCTCTTGCAAGACTTGCACAAATGGCAAGAGCATCTGGAATACATCTTATTCTTGCAACCCAGAGACCTTCTGTTGATGTTCTTACAGGTGTTATAAAAGCAAACTTTCCAACACGAATTTCATTTCAGGTCTCTTCAAAAACTGACTCAAGAACTATTCTTGACAGCAATGGAGCAGAAGCACTTTTAGGTAACGGAGATATGATTTTTCTTCCCCCAGGCACATCAAAAATAAGAAGACTTCACGGAGCATATATTTCTGAAAAAGAAGTAACAGATGTAATAGATTTTCTAAAAACCCAGATGGAGCCGGAATATATAGAAGATGTAACTGAAGGATTTGAAACAGAAAACGAATCCTATTCAGATGAGGATTATGATCCTCTTTATGACAGAGCTGTACAATTTGTCACAAGCACAAGGCAGGCTTCAATTTCAGCAGTTCAAAGACATTTGAGAATCGGCTTTAACAGAGCTGCAAGAATTATTGAATATATGGAACGCGATAATATTGTAGGTCCGGCTCAGGGATCAAAACCAAGGGAAATAATTGCAGGAAGCTTTGATAATATTTGATGCTATGGAAAAAAACATACTTAAATTAATAAAAAACAAACTCCCGTTTAAAAAAACAGGACAAAATATAGTTAAAAACAATACCCTTATTGGACAACAACAAGTTGAACAAAAAAACAGACCAACAATTATTTCAGATTCCAAATGGGAAGAATTTACCAAAACAGCTGAGGAAACAATTGAAGAAACCCTGATTGATAAACCTTTACCTCTAAAAAAGGCTGAAATTCCAAAGGAAATAAAAGCTTCTTCAAGCAAAAAAAATTTAAAAACCGATAAAAATCAAATCCCTGTTATTGATAATGAAAAAGATCTTGAAAAATTATTTAATGATCCAGACTTTATAAAAAAAGAAAAAAACAGGGTAAAACCAGCTCCCTTGAATTTGCAGATTAAAAAGAAAATTTCAAAAAAAGAACTGAAAAATAAAAACGGGATTAAAGTTATACAAAAAACATCTGATATAAATGAATTTTTTCTTTCATCTGCTTCAGCCAAATTAACAGTAAAACAGCCAAAAGATAATGAAAGAGCTTTTTTAAATGCAAAAAAAGAAGGTTTGAAAGAACAAAAGCCTTTATCTCTTGAAAAAAGAATTGAGAGATATCCAAAGCCAGAACTTACTCTTGATCTTCATGGGTTTACATCAATCCAGGCAAAGCTTAAGGTTGAAAATTTTATTCTTTCTTCCCTTGCAAAAGGATACTTTACTTTAAAAATTATTACAGGAAAAGGGAACCATTCTGAATTTGGTGCTGTTCTTCCTGAAATAACAGAAGATATTGTCAATGAAATGCTGTCTGAAAAAAAAATTCTTTCTTACAAATGGGAAAATAACACAAAAGAAACAAGCGGCAGCATTATAATTTATCTTAACAGATTTGATATTTAATCAGGTTCAAACATATATCCCACTGATCTTATGCTTTTAAAAAATTTTGGTTTTTTGGGATTTTTCTCAAAATATTTCCTGAATCTTACAATAAAATTATCAATTGTCCTGCTTTGAACATCGACTTGATATCCAAGAGCATTTATAAGAAGTTCCTCTCTTGTCACAGGCTTTCGTGAATTTGTAAAAAGATATTTCAAAATATTAATTTCTTGTTCAGTAAGAGAAATTTTCTCATTTTCTGTTGTTGCCAACCTTAAATTAAAATCAATCCTGTTTTTTCCAAATTCAAAAAAATTATCATTACTGCTGTTTCCCTTATATCGGAACAAAAGTCTTTTTATTCTCAGTTCAAGCTCCTCAAGATCAAAAGGCTTTGACATATAGTCATCACAGCCAAAAA
Source organism: Desulforegulaceae bacterium (assembly GCA_034007295.1). Classification (GTDB taxonomy): domain Bacteria; phylum Desulfobacterota; class Desulfobacteria; order Desulfobacterales; family JACKCP01; genus JACKCP01. The sequence goes on from JAVERC010000009.1 coordinate 84,660, forward strand.
TCAAGCCGCGTTTTCTGTCTTCCACCTCTCCCCTTGCAGATAAAATCAAAACAGGAAGCAATCTGTTTTTTATTCTTAATTTTTTTAATATTTCCATTCCGTCAGTATCTGGAAGCATTAAGTCCAGGATAATAAGATCAGGATTTATTTCCTCAAATTTTTTTAATCCCTCATTACCAGAATTTGCAATAAAGCAATTATAACCCGAAAGTTCAAGGTTAAGCTTTATTCCATCGGCTATATGAAATTCATCTTCAATTATAAGAATTTTTTTCATTTATTATCTGCCTTTAATCTAAGAATAATAACACTGCCCTTATTTAAACCATCACTTTTTGCATATAAAAAGCCTTTGTGTCTTTTTGCAATCATTTGAGAAAGATAAAGTCCAAGGCCTGTACCCTCTTTTTTTTCATTTTTATTTACCTGATAAAACTGTCTGAAAATTTTTTTCTGTTCTCTTCTTTTAAGGCCTATTCCATTATCAGCAAAAAATACAAATATTTTTTTCCCTTTAATCTTAAAACTTACATTTATAAAAGGATTCTTAGTATTATTATATTTAACAGCATTGTTAAATATGTTTGATAAAAGCATTTGAAAAAGTCCCTTATCAATATTTAAAAAAATTTTCATATATTCAATTTTTAAATCAAGAATGTTTTTTATATTTGGATATGATTCATATGTTTCATTTATAAATTCAGCTAAATTCACTTTTTCAAAACAAAGTCTATCCACTTTGCTTTCAAGCCTTGCAAGATTTAAAATCCTTTGAATTTGAGAATAAAGTCTTTTAACGTCTTTTTGCATGTATTCAAGATATTTAAGCTGAGATTTTCTATCAAGTTCATGTTTTACAAAAGTGTCAATATAAAGAGAGATTGAAGTAACAGGGGTTTTAAGCTCATGTGTAAAACCTCTGATAAAATTTCTCTGGAGCCTGTAAAGCATAAACATTTTTTGAAAATACAAATAAATTATGCTGAGTCCAAAAATTATTAAGGAAACAAGAAGTGAAAGTATTAAAATAACACTCCATGTTTCAGGCCCAAAAATATACTCATTTTTAAGATTGAATTTTTCGGCAAGGCCTATCAATCCCTGCTTTACACTAATAAACCAGTAAATATACAAAAAAAGAGAAATTCCAAGAGCTGCTACAGATACAAAAAGGACAAGAATGGAATATATAAAACTTCTTTTAATATTTGAATCTGACATATAACCAAACATTTCTTTTTTTATGCTGAGTTTAAAGTTTATCTTATAATGAATTAAATCTTTTTTATTTTATCCAATTGAAAAAATAATAATTTTTTTCATCAAAAATTAACATAAATTTTTTATAGGTCAATTTGAAAGATTTAAAAATAATTTGATTAAGGAGAAAAAAATGGGAAAATTTCAAGTTAATTTTACTAAAGAAATTTTTGCCGCTGAATGTGATAATTTAAAAATTGAATATACAGCCTTCCAAGAAATGATCAAGTCCGAACTTATTACCTCCCATGCACAGCCAATTATTGATTTATACACAGGCCAGATAAAAGGCTTTGAACTTCTTGCTAGAGGAATAAAGCCATTTTATTCTCCTGATTTAATGTTTGAAAAGGCAAGAAAATTCAATCTTGAATGGGAACTTGAATATGCCTGCAGAGAAGCAGCCCTAAAAAAAATCAATATCCTTTCAAAAACTTTTGGAGATTGTGATTTTTTTATAAATGTAAGCCCTGATATTTTTTCCAATGAAAAATTTCAGTCAGGATTTACCTTAAATAAACTCAAAAAATATTCAATAGACCCAAAAAAAATTGTTCTTGAAATAACTGAATCCGCAAGCGTAAAAGATTACAGCCATTATGAAGCTATGATTAAACATTATGTAAGACAGGGTTTTAGAATAGCTCTTGATGATTTTGGATCAGGTTACAGCGGATTTACAACTCTTATTGCATCAACTCCACATATACTTAAAATTGACAAATCCATTGTAAAAGATATTGACAGAATAAGCTATAAGCAAAATCTTGTAAGGTCAATATGTGAATTTGCATCTACTGTAGGAAGTTTTATTCTTTTGGAGGGAATTGAAACAGAAGAAGAATTAAAAATGGCCTACAGACTTGGAGTAAGATATGCACAGGGGTTTTTCTTTGCTAAACCTGAAAATAATCCCACAGACCTTGATTTGGATAAAAAAAAACTTCTTAAAACTCTTATAAAGCAGTATTCAAAAAAAACATCATCAGTTGAAATTTCCATATTCAAGCTTATTTCCAAACCACCTACCTTTGTCGTAAAATCATTATTATGCAAGGATCTTGATTTATTTTTCAAAAACAATCCAGAAATTGATCATATTATTATAATTGATGAAAAAAATTATCCAAATGGACTTATCACAAGACAAGATTTTTATTCATACATATCAGGCAGATACGGCTATTCTGTATTTGAAAATAAATTTGCTGAAAAAACATCAAAAAAAAATATGCTTATTGTATCTGAAGATACTGACCTAAGAATACTTGGCAAACTAACAATGAATAGAAAAAAAAATGAAATTTATGATCCAGTTGTAATAATTGATATGAATAACCGATTTCTTGGAACTATCACAATGGAAACAGTTATATCAAGAGCCTTTGACACTGAAATTAAATTTGCAACAAGTGCAAATCCACTTACCTCACTGCCTGGCAATATTGTAATAAATGTCTGGATGGAAGAAATTTTAAAAAAAGATGCTTATTCAATTGCTTACCTTGATCTAGACAGGTTCAAGGAATACAATGATAATTATGGTTTTTCATCTGGAGATGAAATGATTAAACTTCTTGCCTGTGTGCTTGATAAAGCTATTACAGATTTTTATCCTGAATCCAAACTTGGCCATATTGGCGGAGATGATTTTGTAATTATCTCAGAATCAATCCTGGAAGATAGTTTTTATGAAACTATATGCAAAAACTTTGATGCAGAAAAAAAAAGGCTGTTTCTCAAAGAAGACATAGAAAATGGATTTTATTTTTGTGAAAACAGAAAAGGAGAAAAGGAATGCATTCCTTTGGTAACTTTGAGTATTGCCATTATCACTTCAAAAAACATTCCATTCCCTGTCCACCCAGGAAAACTTGCCCAATGCATTGCTCTTTTAAAAGGCAAAATCAAATCAATAAACAATATTTCTAAAAAAAGCGGATTTATGTGTGATAGACGGGTTTATGATTTTTTTTAAATAAAAATTTAATACCACAAATTCCATAAGGTTACTAAAGGTTAAATTTTATACTCCATAACTTCACGCAGTAAATAAACAAAAAGAATTTAGTTCAACTAGTGCATGAATAAAATTAATCAATTAATTTAAGCCGCCCCTCATTAAGAATATATAACTTTATTTGACACAACAAACTAAAATTGATAATACTCATAAAATTATCAAACATAATATGGCTGTAAAATTGGAAAAAAATAAAAAATATCTTAATTTTAAAATTTTATCTCCAAATCTTTACAATGAAATTTTGCACTATGGTATTGCAAAAAATATTGCACCTGGAAATATTCTTTTTCACGAAGGAGATTTGGCCGAAAATTGTTATCTTGTAAACAAAGGCTGCCTTAAGCTTTCAAAACTCAATAAGCGTGGGAGAGAAGTAATTATCAGATATATTTCTCAAGGAAATATAACGGCAGCACCAGCTGTACTTAAAAACGAACTATATCCGGTTACAGCTCATGCAATAAAATTTTCAGAAGTTATTATATTAAACAAAATTGCAATTTTTGAACTTACCAGAAAATATCCAGATATACTCTTAAATATTTTGATGGCAGTATTTGACCGGCTTGAAGATTTGCAGACACGCTACCTTGCCTTAAGTTCAGATCAGGTAGAAAATCGTATAGCAAAATTAATGACAAGCCTTATGAAAAATTCAGGAATGGAAAACAATAATGGAGTTCATATTGACATCCCTTTAAGCCGCCAGGATATAGCAGATCATATTGGAGCTTCTATGTATACTGTAAGCCGCACACTAAGCAGCTGGGAAAAAATGGGATGGATAAAATCTTCAAGAAAACAAATTACAATAACTAATCCACAAGCCCTGACTTTATATGAAAAAACATGACTGATTTTTTCAAATTTTTTGTGATTTAATTATTTCCACCTCAAAAAATATTTTTTCCTTAATTCAAATAATAAAATATAAATCTCATTATTTAATAATTCACTATTTTAAAATATCTTTTCACATTTCACTTCATTACTAACAAAAAACTTTTTTTATTTTGCATAAATTAATTTAGCAAACCATTCTATCAACTATTCAACAAAAATTTTGCCTTTAAAAGTTTTATATCTTTAAGTTGGAATAAATATTCTAATATAATTTATTAATACTAAATTTATTTTATATATTTGCCACAGAGCAAAGACAGAAATGAAATTATTATTATTATGGGTTGGATTAATAATTAATTATTTTTTTATCAAGGAGGCTTTGTGGCTAAAATTACTAAAAAACTCAAACTTTTAAAATTTATTTTTTTCCCTTTTTCATTATTTATTTTTATTTCACAACCATATTGTGCTGAAATTCAAAGTCTAAATTTATCATCACAAAAGCAGGTTATGAATTACCCTAAATTTTTTGACCAGATACAATCAATCATTTTAAAAGATCCCCTTGGAGAATTTATTGGCACAAGTAAAAACGGAATCATTGAAATCACATATCTTGACACAGTTAAAATGGCAGGTCACAGCTGTTCTGTTGTCGGGGGTGCATATATCTGTGCATTAAAAGGCCTTAAAGCTTTATATGGCGACAAAATTCCAATAAGGGGTGAAATTATTGTTGAAATCAAAAACCCGCCAACACAAGATAATGCAGGTGTTGTCGGTTCAGTTCTTTCAAATATAACAGGTGCAACTACTGATTTCGGATTCGGCGGGCTGCCTACCGGAGATTTCAACAGAAGAAATCTGCTTTTTTACAATGCAAAAATTGATACTGATATAAGATTTACCCGAATTGATACAAAACAGCAGATTGGAATAAATTACCATCCCCAAAAAATTGTAAATCCAAAAACAATTTTAATGACTGCCATAGGACCTGACGCTACACAGGAAAATAAAAAAACTTTCCCTGAAAGATTTCAAAAAATGGTGGAATACCTCTTTAATCAAAGTGATAAGGTCGTTGAAATAATAAACTATGAACATAGTAATTTACCCTCAAAAAATTAATGGTAAATCAGATGAACTGGATAAAAGTCAGAAACTATTTTCTTGCAGCAGCACTTGTTGCAGCTTTTTTTATTGCTGTTAATATTGAGTCTTTTCAAAAAAAGACACAAAATGATTGCATAAAATGTCATATAAAAACAAACCCGGTAATGGTTGAAGAATGGCAGCAATCAACAATGGCCTTTTCTGGAATGGAATGTATTGATTGTCACGGCAATTCTCACAATAATGAAAAAAATGCAGACAAAGCTGTTTTGCCTTCAATAAAAGTCTGCGGTGAGTGTCATCAGGCACAGGCAGATCAATTTAGTGCCGGTAAACATGGAAAGGCTGAAGAGGCCTTATATGTTTCTGCAATGGGTAAAAAAGTCAAAACACAATTCCCAGCCGTTTTTGATCGTTCATGTGCTGTATGCCACAATGAAATCTGTAAAGACGGCGGTCAATGTGATGCCTGTCACAGTGGACACAGATTTTCTGCAAGAGAGGCAAAAAAGCCAGAATCCTGCCTTCCCTGCCACATGGGGAACCATCCCCAGTACGAATCATACAATTTTTCCAAACATGGTGCTTTATACAAATCAAGAGGACTTGACGGAACTGTACCTACATGCACCACATGTCATATGCCAGACGGAAACCATATGGTTAAAACAAGCTGGGGATTTTTTGGAGTCAGAGGCGATGAACCTGACAAAAAAGGAGCACAAGATCAGAAAACTGTTAAAAAAGCCGTTGAAATGCTCGGCCCTATTTTAGCTCCAGACAGTTTCAGGCCAAATATAGAACAATGGTCACAGCAAAGAGAATCCATGCTCCAAGTCTGTGCCAAATGCCACTCAAAATCAAAGGCACAAAAAAATCTTGAATCTGGAGACAAAGTTGTTGCAACTGCAAACAGCCTTGCAGCCAAATTCATAAAATCAGCTCAAGAACTTAAAAAAAGCAAAATCATTGATGAAAAAGAGTACTTCTGGCTTATCAGAGACAAAATGCATGCCCAGCGTATGAGCATGTACATAAACGCCTTTCACCAATATCCAGAGGGAGTTTTGCTTGAAATGATTCATTTTAAACGATCAACAATGGAAAATGAAAAAAACCTTAATAAATCCAATAAAAAGGACACAAAATGAGAGCCAAAAAAATAAATACATTCAATTTTTTCCTGAGTTTTCTTACAATTGCTTTTATAAATTTATACAACAATGCATTTGCACAAATGAGCAATTCAGAATCAGAAAAAATTATAATTACAGCAACCAAAACAGAAAATCAAATTGATGGAATAGCTGCTTCCGTAGATGTAATTACTTCCTATGATATTAAAATGATGGGTGCTTCCACGCTAAAAAATATTATTGAAAAAACCCCCGGACTTACAATGCAGTACGGCCGTTTTCCCCATCCAAGCTCAAAATCAAAAAGTGCAATTTCAATACGAGGAATGGGAGCAAACGGCACCCTTCTTCTAATTGACGGCAAACGTGTCAGCGGAGAAACTGAAAATCCCTATGAAATGGACAGAATTCCTGCAGACATGATTGAAAGAATAGAAATTGTCAAAGGCCCCATGAGCACACTTTATGGTTCAGATGCACTTGGAGGGGTTATAAATATTATCACAAAAAAACCAGTTAAAGACAAATTACGAATAGGATTGGACTTCAATTCAGGAATGAATGACTCTGGAGAAGGGAATCAATATAATGCAAGTATCAATGCTCTTGGGAAAAAAGGCAAACTTGGTTACTCATTTTATTCAGACTATAATGAAACAGAGCCATGGACAAAAAAAGAAACCTACACTTCAAAAGCTCTAAATCCGGTTAATAATAAGCCTGTAGCAAACGATGATCAACACAATCTAACAGGTAAAACAGATATTGCATACAGGGATGAATCAAAAATTTTTACAACAGGACTTACTCTTGATTATCAAATATCTGACTCACTCAGTTCGCAGATGGGAGTCAATTATTTTCAGGAAGACAGAAAAGGGACTTACAAAGGCGGCTCAAAAAAACTTAGACCTGGACAAACTCCGCCTGCTGTAATGGTAATGAACACACCTGTAAAATCAGTAGATGATAATAACAGGCTGGACTATAATGGATCAATAAAATACAAATTTTCAGATTTAGTGACTTCCAAAATCGGAGCATACCGTTCTGAATATGAAAAAAGAAATGAAACTTCTGCCATAAACTTCAATGCTCCACCAAACAAAAAATTCAGTGCAGATGTTGATATAACAGGGTTTGAGGCTGAGTCTATCTGGTCTGTAACAGAAAGCCATTTGCTAGCCGGAGGAACTGAGTACAGAGAAATTTCAAGAAACTCAAGCGTTTTAAACCCTGACCCTACAAGCTGTGAATTTGTAAGAGATACACAAAGATTCAAGGCTTTATATCTGCAGGATGAATGGAAATTAACTAAAGATACCAATGCTGTTTTTGGAATAAGATATGATGATATTTCCAGTGCAGACCAGGAGCTAACATTAAAGGCAGGCCTTGTAAAACAATTTTTCCCAATGCTTAGGGCAAGAATTAACTATGCAGAAGGCTACCGTGCACCTGATGCAGCAGAACTCTACATTACTTCGCCTACACCAGGCGATGTGCCAACAATAGGAGCCGAATCAGTTTACGGCCCAAAAACAGAAATACATGAGCTTGATCCAGAATTTTTAAAAAGTTACGAAATAGGATTTGGAGGAAACGGAAAAAAATTCAATTATGAAATTGCATTCTTTTTTAATGATATAAAAGACAAAATTGAACTTGAAAGAATTGATATCAACAATGACGGTATTGATGATTATAAAACTTATGTTAATAAAACCGAAGCTGAAACAAAGGGAATTGAGCTAAACCTTGGATATAGTTTTGATTGCGGACTATCTGCACAAATAAACTGGTCAGAGCTTGATACTAAAGACAAAAGTACAAATAAAGACCTTCTTTTCAATCCTGACAGAACAGCCATGCTAAGCATAAATTACAAATTAATGCAAACTCTGTCATTATCCCTGATTGCAAGACATATAGGCGAACAATATAAAGCTTCCCATGAAAAAACAAATTCATTTCAATTAGTTGATATCAGTTTCTTAAAAGAATTTGGAACAAACAACAAATATGAACTTTACGGCGGAATTAACAATATTTTTGATGAATCAGTAGATGAAGCCCTTGGATCAAATCTAGGCCCATATATATTCGCAGGTATAAGGGCAAACTTTTAAGGAGATAAAAAATGAACCAAAATATCCCAAAAATTGGAATTGACATTGGGACTTCATCTATAAAAATAATAGTGCTAGATTATAAGAAAAATATTATTTATTCAGAATTCAAAAAGCATTTAGGAGATCCAGATTCATGCCTTAAAAATCTTCTTTCTGAAATTTTGGTACATTTCCCTTTGGCAAAAATCGGCGTCTGCGGAGCTTTATCAAAAAATTTATCAGAATCTGGTATTTTTCACATGGAGGCGGTACCTTCAGCAATAGAAGGATGCAGATTTTTAGCTCCAGAATCAGAATGCATAATGGAAATAGGAGCTTCCAGTTCAAAATTTATCAGTGGCTTTTCTGATAAAAATAATTCAAAAATCCAATTTTTTTTCAATTCAAGCTGTTCAGCAGGTACAGGGTCATTTTTGGAAGAACAGGCAAGACGCCTTAATATTACAATGGATGAGCTTTCAAAACAAACAAGACTTGCCAAAAAAGCCCTGCCGATTGCAGGCCGGTGTTCGGTTTTTTCAAGAACTGATATAATACATTTTCAGCAGGCCGGAGCACAAACACCAGATATTCTTCTTGGACTTGTTTATGCAATGGCCAGAAACTATAAGGCTAATGTAATAAAAAGACATCCTGTAAAGCCACCTGTACTTTTATCAGGACAGACAATGAAAATTCATGGGATAAGGCAGGCATTGGCAAAAACATTTAATCTTTCATCTAAGGATTTTATTCTAAAACCGGAAAATTTATATGTTAATGCCATTGGATCAGCCATTGGTGTACCGGAACAAACTTCAATAATTGAACTTTCAAAGTTATGCAATACTTTGTTAAAAAAATCACCTTCAATTTCAAATGCTTCTTATCTGCCTCCTCTTGAAAAATTTGACATATTAAAAAATTATAATACTCACCCCTGTAAAAAAACAAAAATTAAAACCTGCTTTCTTGGAATTGATGTCGGTTCAACATCAACAAATCTTGTGTTAATCAGCCCTGAGTGTGAAATTATTGACTTGCAGTATCTGAGGACGCTTGGCTCCCCTCTTGATACAGTAAAATCAGGAATAGCAAACATTAAACAAAAATTTGGAGATGATATAAATTTTTTGTCAATTGGAATAACAGGTTCTGGGCGCTCATTAGTCGGAAAAGCACTTAATGCTGACCTGGTAGTAAATGAAATTACTGCCCAAGCCGAAGGCACAATTTTCAATCATCCAGAAGCTGACACAATTTTTGAAATAGGCGGTCAGGATTCAAAATTCATACGCCTTAAAAACAAGGCAGTTACGGATTTTGAAATGAACAGAATCTGTGCTGCAGGAACAGGTGCTTTTCTAGAAGAGCAGGCTGCTAAAATTAAAGTAAGCATCAATGATTTTGGAGAGCTTGCAATGAAAGGAAAAGCCCCACTTGATCTTGGAGACAGATGCACTGTTTTTATTGAGGGTTCTCTTTCAAAAGCTGTTGCACTCGGTCATGAAAAGTCTGACATTGCTGCCGGACTTGCTTACAGTATTGCTAGAAACTACCTAAACCGTGTGGTTGGCAACCGGTCAATTGGAAACAGAATTTTTATTCAGGGAGGTATTGCACATAACAAAGGCGTAGTTAATGCTTTTCGTTCCCTTATTTCAAAAAATATTTCAATTACTCCCTATTTCAGCGTTACAGGTGCTCTTGGGGCTGGGCTTATGTGCCGTTCAAAATATTTATCTAAATCTAGTAACTTTCCAATGCAAGATTTAAATAAATATGAATCAACAAAAACCTGCCTGCCTATTTCAGCTGAAATCTTTACAAAAACACAGGAATTATTCCTTGAAGGGTATAAACCCAAAAGATTCCCGGGACAGCCTACCATAGGCATACCAAGAGTGCTTTTTCTTCACAAACTTTTTGTTCTCTTTAACCGCTTTTTTACTGAACTTGGATTCAATGTTCTAATTTCAGAACCAACTACACCTGAAATGGTAGATAAAAGTAGAGAAACAGCCATGGAGGAAACCTGCTATCCTGTAAAACTTGTTAATGGCCATATAGACTATTTAATAAAAAAAAATGTGGACTATATTTTTTTACCAACTGTTTTTACAATGAAACATTCTGGATCAAAGGCAAGAAAAGATTATGGCTGCGTTTATATGCAGACAATAGCAATGTTTGTTGACCATTCAATGAACCTGAAAGAAAAGCAAATCACATTGCTCAGCCCTGCAATATCTTTTAAGTTCGGAACCAGGTATATTGCTAAAACAATTCTTGACCTTGGCAAACAACTTGGAAAATCCAATATTTCAACAATTACAGCCATGCAAAAAGCAGCAATCGGATTTATAAAATACAATAAAGCCATTGCAAGGCTTGGAAACAAGCTGATTTCAGCTCTTGACAAAAATAATCCTGCCTTTGTGATTATTACACGGCCCTATGGAGTTAATGATCCTGTACTCAACATGAATATACCAAATCACATTATGTCAATGGGATACAATGTAATCCCTTTGTCCGCACTTGACATAGAAGATGTTGATATTTCAAAAGATTATCAAAACATGTACTGGCCATTTGGACAGCACATACTTGCAGGTGCAAAAAAAATTAGGCAAATAAAAAATCTTTATGCAATATATTTAACAAATCACGGATGCGGGCCTGATACAGCAATTTTACATCTTTTTCAAAAGGAAATGGACGGAAAACCTTTTCTCCACCTAGAAGTAGATGAACATGGTTCGGATGTTGGCGTGATTACCCGTATTGAAGCTTTTGTACTAAGCTTTGACAAAAAAAAAGTCTCAGAACAAAAACCTTCAAATTCTAAATTAAATATTTCTGCTCCAGATAAAAATTTACCGCTGTTTATTCCCTGTTTCTACCCATACTCTGATATTGCATGCGAATTTTTCAAACAAAAAGGCTTTAATGCAGACATACTTCAACCAACTGATCAGTTAAGCCTTGAAAAAGGTAAAGAACTTAGTGCTGCAAAGGAATATCTTTCACTTATAACACTATTGGGTGATGTAAAAAAACTCGTCTTATCTGATTCCAATGTTCAGGTATTAATACCTCAAACCGAAGGCTCTGAGGTAGAAGGACTTTACTCGCAGGTAATATTTAGTTTGCTTAAGCAAAAATTTCCTGATTTAAAAATTTATTCACCTTTTCTTGAAGATGTAATACTTTCTCCTGATTTTTTTAAAAACTTTTTCCTTTTAGCCATGGCAGGTGATCTTATCCTTTCAGCACCTGTAGAAAGCAGACAAGAAGTGCTTTTTGAAATAAGAAATTCAATCTGTGATTTTAATTTAAATCATATAATTCGTATTACTTCAAAGATTGCTTCCATTAAGCAGGATCAAGGATTAAATCTTTTGCTGACCGGAGAACCAGCAATTGTATTTAACCCATTTAACCATGGTGGAATTACAAAAGATATATCTGCAAGATTAAGTTACCAGCCTCTCACTGAGATATTTTATCTTTTTTGGCAGGATTTTAATGAAAGAAAAAAAAATATTCAAATAACTAAAAATCTTATGAAATGTAGACATTTAATGATTCAGGTTTCATCTATTCTTGGAGAATCCAGTATTTTTGAACCAGATCCAGATATCCTAAAATTTGAAGCAGATAAATTTTTTCCGCTCTTTACTGGAAGCAACGGCCGATACAGACTAGCAAAAAGATTTTCACATACAAATATTAACGGCATTATAAATCTTGGTTCAGCTTATGAAAATACAGGAATTATTACCCGTCAGTTAGGTGAGTCTAGACCCTCATATATTCCAGTGTTAAATTTAATTTTTGACGGCAGTGATCATAATATAAATAAAGAACTCATTGGCAACTTTCTTTATTACCTTGAGAAAAGAGCATATAATCTTAATCTAACCTAAATTGAGCGATTTTCAAGTTTGCTGCATATAACGGCAAATTGTATCAGGCTATACTCTTGCTATGAGTGATTCAATTTAACGCCGTAGATGCAGTAAAATTGAAAAGCCCGCAGGGTTTCATATTTTTAAATATAATAAGCTTAATTCATTAAAAATTTCTTAATTTACAAATATGAAACGCTCAACTTAGGTTTAAATAAAAACTTTTTAAATAAATCTGCTGTTCTTTAGATAAAAAAAATAAATATATTTATCCAAATAAAAAACCCCTGAAGAAGAATCTTCAGGGGTTATATATTTTATCCGGCAGCGTCCTACTCTCCCACACAGTCTACCATGCAGTACCATCAGCGATGTAAGGCTTAACTTCCGTGTTCGGGA
>JAVERC010000049.1:0-23343 GCA_034007295.1 Desulforegulaceae bacterium
AAAAATTATTGACAGGGCCGGGCAGGAAAAAATTTTAAACTGGCACATAAGGCCTTTGAGAGAGAATGGAAATGATGTTACAGGTCTTTCTTACCTTGGAATTGATGTGACTCAAAAAAAACTTCTTGAAAAAAAATTTTTGCATACCCAGAAAATGGAGGCTGTTGGAAGGCTTGCAGGAGGGGTTGCCCATGATTTTAACAATACTCTTACTGTCATAAGAGGCTATTGTGAGCTTTTGAATTTAAAAGCAAAAGACAGTGAAAATTTAAAAAAGAATATTGCACAGATAGATATTGCTGCGGAAAAAGCAGAAATTTTAACAAGGCAGCTTTTGTCATTCAGCCGGCATCAGCTTGTTAAAACAGATATTTTTAATTTAAACAGGCTTGTTTTAAATATGGAAAGCATGCTGAGCAGGCTGGTAAATGAAAATATATCAATAAAACTTAATCTTTATGAAGGTAAACTGCCTGTTAAAAGCAATTTTGATAAAATTGAACAGGTACTAATGAATCTTGTTGTTAATTCAGTTGATGCCATGCCTTTAGGTGGAGAAATAATTATTTCTACAAAAATTGAAGATTCAAATTCAGATAAAAAAATTATTCTTTCAGTTAAAGATAATGGTACAGGAATTCCAAAAGAAATTCAGTCAAAGGTTTTTGATCCTTTTTTTACAACCAAGCCAAGGGATAGAGGCACAGGTCTTGGCTTATCAACTGTTTATGGCATTATGAAGCAGTGCTTGGGAAGTGTTCATCTTAAGAGCTCCGAGAATAAAGGAACAGAAATTATTTTAAGTTTTCCCTTGGTATCTGATTGTGAATTTGAAAATTTTTTGAATATCAAGGCAAATAATTTTGAAAAAGGTAACTCTGATAAAAATTTAAAAATTCTTGTTGCAGAAGAAAACCAAGATGTAAGGAATGCTTTATGCGAATTGCTTGAGCTTGAGGGCTATGAGGTTATTAAAATAAATTCTGATATAAAAGCTGAGCATTTAGAAGATTTTAAGGAAATTGATATTTTAGTTACAGATTTTATTATGCCTGGCATTAATGGGCCGGATCTTTTTGAAAAACTGAGTTTCTACAATCCCCGCCTGAAAGTGATTTATATTTCAGGTGGTGTTATGTCAGATATTCCAAAAAAAAGTGATATTCATATATTTCTTGAAAAGCCGTTTTCCTCTGGTAAACTTATTTCCGCATTAAATGAGCTGAAAAAATGTTAATATTTGTAAAAAATTTTTAAGCTTTGTCCAAAATGGTGTAGCAGGATTGAAAGTTATACCAGGATTGAGTTGTTTCCAAGTTCGCTGTATATAACGTCAAATTGTATCAGGCTCTGCTTGATACAATTTAGTGCGTAAGATTCGACAGAATTGGTAAGCTTGAAGGATTCAGTATTATAACTATAATATCTGATTTAATTTAATATTTATTAATTTAAAAATATGAAATGCTCAATTCAGGTTATATTTAGGTGCTCTTTACAAGATGAATATTAAAAAATTTTTTATTTTACCCATAAATTTGTTTAAATTTGAATCTTTATATTTTCGGATCAGCTTAAAATGTTCAACTTTTAATCATTTGACATATGATGAACCTGTGTATATATTATTTTTTCTTTTTTCGAAAGGAAATATTGTGAGCTGAAGTTTTTTTGTACATCACAAAATTTGTTAGTTACATGTAAAGGTTGAAAATGAAAAAAATTGATAACGGCTTCCTTAACCAGGTCGAAGATAAATGCGGTCATTTGCTTGGAGGATGTTTTCATTGCATGGCTTGTGCATCAGGGTGTCCGGCAGTAGAGCTTATGGACTATTATCCCAATCAGATTATACGCATGATCCAGTTTGGCATGAAAGAAGAAGTTCTAAAATCAAAAACAATCTGGGTTTGTGTAGGGTGTTATGCCTGTGTTGCCCAATGTCCTAACAGAATTCATATTCCTCACATGATGGATGCTTTAAGGGAAATTGCCCTTGAAGAAGGTGTTGAACCTGGCGAGCCTGACATCTGGGCGTTCCACAGGGAATTTTTAAAACAGGTTGATAAGCGGGGAAGGGTTTATGAGCTTGAGTTCATGATGAGATATAAACTTGCTACAGGCTCATATTTCAATGATGTTGGTGCCGGGCTAAAAATGATTAAACACGGCAGACTAGATCTTTTTCCTACAAAGGTTAAAAAGCTAAAGGAAATTCGAGCAATGGGAGATTATTTTGATGGACGAAATAGATAAAATACCTGATTATCCTATAGTAAATAAGGAACATTCAAGGCTATATTACTACCCTGGTTGCTCTCTTATGTCTAGTGCAAAGGAACTTGGTGAATCTTTGTTCGCAATGGCAAAACTTGTCGGCTCCTGGGTTGAAGAACTTAAAGACTGGAACTGCTGTGGTTCTTCTCCTGCTCATAGTGTAAGCCAGGATTATGCTCTTTTGCTTGCTGGAAGGAATTTACTTCTTGCTGAAAGACAAGGTATTGATGAACTTTATGTAACTTGTCCGAGCTGTTATGTCAGGCTGAGAACTGCTGAAAATACTTTACGTCATACACCTGTAAAAAATGACATACTCGAAGAAGCAATTGGAAGAAGATATGACGGAACTGTAAGACTTAAGTTTTTTCTTGAGCTTCTTATCGATTCAAGGCGTGATATTTTTAAAAATGCTGTTGTTAATCCTCTTAAAGGATTAAAGCCTGTTTTGTATTTTGGCTGCCTTCTTACAAGACCGGAGTGGATTACGGGTTTTGATGTTCTTCCTTATGAGGCTGAACTTAGAAGTTTTGTTGATTCCCTTGGAGTTGAAACAAAAAGATGGGGATATGCAAAACAATGCTGTGGTGCTCATCTAGCTGTAACAAAACCAGAACTTGCAGATTCACAGGTAGATAAAATAAGGGATCAGGCAAAAAGAAGCGGGGCAAATTGTATTATATCTTTTTGTCCTCTTTGTCAGGTTAATTTGGAATTGAGAGGCTCTAAGGAAACTCGTCTGCCTGTTTTTTACATTTCGGAGCTGATAGGTCTTGCATGCAAGCTTAAGAATGCTGAAAACTGGCTTGAAAAACATCTTGTCAACCCGATTCCGCTTCTTGAAGAAAATAAACTTTTATAGCAGTAAAATCGGTTTAAATAAATTTTTTAGTAATTGACATAAAATAAATTTTTTTATTCAGCAACTGCCTGGTTGCTGAATGAAAACTACATTTATTATAGTTCAGATTCAAAAATTAATCCTAAAAATAATTCATCTATCCTAAAAATTAAGTTTTTCATCTTGTGTAAAGGAACAAAAAATTTTAGTTTTCGGTTAATATTGTTTAGATCGGAGCAATAATTTATTTTTTCTTTTTATAAATTAAAACTGTGTTATTATGTCTGGAATTAAATATTTTAAAGTCATAGAAGATATAGGGCAGAGTTATTCTGACTTCTGATTTTTGCCTCAGACTAAAATAAATTTTGTAAAATACAAAATATTTTCTAGGTTTTCATTTGCCATGTATTAATTTTTAAAGGTTTTAGTCTTGAAAAATGATCGTGCCTGTTTTAATTTTTGAAACCAAAATAAAGTTGAAAGGATTTAGTTATGTCTGAGAAGGCAGGTTCTATGCCAGGAGTTGATTTCAATACATTTATTATGTCTCTTAATGCGTCAGCCCTTTATAATCTTGGAATGATTGCAGACCCTGGCACAGGACAGAAAAATAAAAATATTGCACTTGCAAAGCAGACCATAGATATCATAGCTTTGTTAAAAGAAAAGACTAAGGGGAATTTAGAGGAAGAGGAGAAAAACCTTATTGAAAATATATTGCATGATTTAAGGCTTATGTATGTAAAGGAATCATGAATAGACACTTAATCAATGGAGGTTTTTATGGAGAGTTTTAAATTAAAGGCTGTATTATTGCTTTTTGTAATTTTTGCTGGATTAAGTACTGTTGAAGTTTACAGTGCTCCAAGATTTATTCCAGAAAACTTCAGTGAACTAGCTAAGTATGCTGAAGATTCAGTAGTAAATATTCGTACTGTTAAAAAAACAGTATCAGGAAGAAACTTTTACTCGCCAGGTAATGACCTTTTTGATGAGTTTTTCAGAAAATTTTATGAAGGTCTTCCTCAAAAGGAATATGAGCAAAAAAGCCTGGGATCAGGTTTTTTAATAGATTCAAATGGCTTTATTGTTACAAATAATCATGTTGTAGAAGATGCAGATGAAATTAAGGTTAAGCTCAAAAACGGAGATGAGTATGATGCAAAGAAAATAGGAACAGATCCAAAAACAGACCTTGCTCTTATAAAGATTGAATCAGACAAAAAATTTCCTTTTCTTGAGTTTGGCAATTCAGATGAATTGAAAGTAGGTGAGTGGGTAGTTGCCATAGGAAGTCCTTTTGGGCTTGAACAAACTGTAACTGCTGGTATTGTAAGTGCAAAGGGAAGGGTTATAGATGCAGGCCCTTATGATGATTTTATACAAACAGATGCCTCAATAAATCCTGGAAACAGTGGCGGACCTCTTTTAGATCTTGAGGGAAGAGTTGTTGGTATCAATACTGCAATTCTTGCAAGAGCACAGGGGATAGGATTTGCAATTCCTTCTAATATGGCTTCTTCAATAATAAAGCAGCTTAAAAATAATGGAGAAGTAGTAAGAGGCTGGCTTGGTGTGATGATTCAGGATGTTGATGAGGGCATTGCTGAATATTATGGTTTGAAAAAAGCTGAAGGTGTTTTTGTTTCAGAGGTTATTGAAGGTAATCCTGCAGCAGATGCAGGAATAAAAGCTGGAGATATAATAACCGATATTGGAAAAGAAAAAGTCAGAAATTCAAGGGAATTAACACGGGAAGTTGCAAGTCTTAAAGTTGGGTCAAAAGTAAGTGTTACAATTGTAAGAGACGGTAATGAAAAAATATATGATGTTACTATAGGTAAAAGAGGAGATGATGTCGCAGTCTCATTGCAAGATCAAAATTCCAAAATTCCTTTTGGAATTCAGATTGCTGAACTTGATAGGGCAACAGCTGAAAAGCTCAACGTAAAATATGGCGAGGGGGTTGTTGTTGCAAATCTTGATTCGGAAGGCAAAGCTTTTAAAGCAGGGATGAAAGTATGGGACGTAATTCTTCAGATTAATCATAAGCCTGTAAACTCTCCGGATGATTACCTTAAAATAATAAATTCTGTAAAAGAAGGGAAAGAAGTCTCCTTTTTTATAAAACAGTACAATCGGGGGTTCAGTGTTATTAAACTCCAGAAATAGTATAAAAAAAATAGCCTGTGCCAAGATAAATCTTTATCTAGATATCAAGGGGATAAGAGATGACGGGTATCATATTCTTGAAACACTTATGGTGCCCGTTTCAATATATGATGAGATTGATATTGAGGTCTCTAAAGATTTTTCCGGCATTAAAATAGATTGTTGTGGTGATTTTTACTGCCCTTGCGATGAATCAAATACTGTATTTAAAGCAGCAGATATATTTTTGAGGGAATCTAAAATCAATCAGGGAGTTAGAATAAAGATTACAAAAAATATTCCTGTTGAAGCTGGCCTTGGCGGAGGAAGCAGTGATGGTGCAAGTGTGCTGACAGGCTTAAATTTTTTATTTTCAAACATATTTTCTACTGATTTTTTAAAAAAAAAAGCAGCAGAAATTGGTGCTGATGTGCCTTTTTTTATTCAATCCCAACCAGCAGTATGCAAAGGTGTCGGAGAAATTGTTTCTGACTGTTTTGAGCTTGAAAAAAAATATATTGTTCTTGTTAATCCTTCAAAAGGGCTAAAAACTGCACAAGTATACAAAAATCTTAATTGGGGATTGACAAACAAGGTAAAAAAAAATAAAAGACTTTTGTTTAAGGATTGTTTGGAAGCAAAAAAATTTTTGACCAATGACCTTGAGGCTGTTGCAGAAAAAATGCTTCCAGAAATAGCAGAAATCAAAGATAAAATAATACTCTCAGGTTCTGATTTTACAATGATGTCAGGTAGCGGCCCAACATGTTTTGGGATTTACTGTGACAAATCAGCTCGTGATAAAGGTTATAAATATCTTTTAGGCGTTTGTCCTGACGACTGGAAAGTTTATTCTGCAGAGTTTGTTTAATAAATAATTGATGGGGTGTCGCCAAGCGGAAAGGCACAGGGTTTTGATCCCTGCATGCGAAGGTTCGAATCCTTCCACCCCAGCCAAACTAAAATTTAGCAGCTATCCGTGAGGAACGATGGATGATTTAACGATTTTTTCAGGTAATTCCAATCCTTCACTTGCAAAAAGAATTTCTGAATATCTTGGAAAGCCCCTGGGAAATGCAAAAGTAACAACATTTAGTGATGGTGAAGTTCAAATAGAAATTTGTGAAAATGTAAGGGGAAGGGATGTATATATCATTCAGTCAACATGTTCCCCTGTCAATGACAATTTAATGGAACTTCTTCTTATGATTGATGCAGTCAAAAGATCAGCTGCAAGAAAAGTTACAGCAGTTATTCCTTATTTCGGCTATGCAAGGCAGGATAAAAAAGTCGCTCCAAGGGTTCCTATAAGTGCAAAGCTTGTTGCAGATATGGTAATGAAAGCTGGTGCTCAGCGGGTTATTACTGTAGATCTTCATGCAGGTCAGGTTCAGGGTTTTTTTGATATCCCTGTTGATAACTTGTATGCAGCTCCTGTTTTAAGGGATCACGCTGCTTCAATATTTAATATGGATGAGTTGGTTGTTGTATCTCCTGATGCAGGCGGTGTTGAAAGGGCGAGGGCATTTGCTAAAAGATTGGGTGCTGAATGGGCAATAGTTGACAAGCATAGAAATGCTCCAAATCAGATTGGTTCAATGACAGTTGTTGGGGATGTGAAAGGTAAAAAAGCATTAGTGCTTGATGATATGGTAGATACTGCTGGAACCCTGACAGAGGCTGCAAGAGCAATTATTGATCAGGGTGCAAAAGAAGTTTATGCATTTTGCAGTCATGCTGTTTTATCGGGCCCGGCTATGGAAAGAATAGAAAATTCACCAATTGTAAAACTTGTTGTTACAGATACAATTCCCTTGTCTGAAAAGGCTGCAAGCTCAGATAAGCTAAGAGTTATTTCAATGTCTGGAATAATAGGTGAAGCAATTTTGAGAAGTCATACAGGCGATTCTGTTACTTCTCTATTTGACTGATTAAGAAAAATCAAGGAGTTTAAATTGAAATTTATAGAGCTTGAAGCACAGGAAAGAAAAGAAAAAGGAAAGCAGGCAGGTAAAGCACTGAGAAGAGAAAAAAGAATCCCTGCTGTAATTTATGGAGCAAAAACCCAAGCAATATCAGTTTCAGTCAGTTCAACTGATCTTGATAAAGCAATTAAAAAAACAGAAACTATGGAAGTTTTTTTAAAGCTTAACCTTGGTTCTGAAAATTATCAGGTAATGCTTAAGGAGCTGCAGTCTGATTTTGTAAATGGAAAATTTATTCATGCAGATTTTCTAACTATAGAAAAAGATCAAGTACTTGATTTTAGAGTACCGGTAGAAGTTGTTGGAGATGATGTTTGCCCAGGTATTGAGCATGGTGGTATGCTGCAGATACTTAGAAGAGAGATTGATGTACGCTGTACAGTTGATAATATTCCAGAGTCAATTAAAGTAGATATTTCAGAACTTGGGCTAGGTGATTCTGTTCATATTGATTCTATTGAATTCGGTAATGAGCTTGAAGTTTTTAAAGATGTCAACTTTACTGTTGTAACAATTGTTGCTCCTGCTGGTGAAGTAGGAGAAGAGGGCGAAGAAGAGTCTGCAGAAAAAGCAGAAGCAGCTGAAGAAGCAGCTGAAGAATAATTCTGATTGACTAAATAATTTATATAATACCTAAAAAGTATTTTATAATTAACTTTGAAACAGAAGCAAAAATGAAAAAAATTTCATTTTGCGGGTAAATAATTATAGTCAGGCAAGTATAGCTAAATGATAGAAAATTTATGGCTTGTTGCAGGTCTTGGTAATCCTGGACAAAGTTATGAAGGCAACAGGCACAATGTGGGTTTTAAATGCATTGACAGGCTTTCTGATTTGTTTAGTATACCTGTTGATAAAAAAAAATTTAATGGAATTTTCGGGAAAGGTAAGAGAAAAAGCAAGGATATTATTCTTCTCAAACCTTTCTCATATATGAATAGAAGTGGGTTTCCCATAAGAGATCTTTCGCAGTATTTTAATGTTGATACTTCAAAAATAATTATCATCTATGATGATTTGGACTTGCCACCTGGTAAAATCCGTATTAGGAAACAGGGTGGAGCTGGTGGGCATAACGGAGTAAAATCAATTATAGAAAATTTAGGGACTGAGCAGTTTGGAAAAATAAAAATAGGAATAGGCCGTCCTGAGCGAAGAGAACAGGTCACTTCATATGTTCTCCATGATTTTGATAAAAATGAAATTGAAGTAATAAATAACGGGATTGAAAAAGCCGCTAAAGCCGCAGAAGAGATAATCCAAAACGGTTATACGGCATGTATGAATAATTTTAATAAGTAGTTTTTAACTTTTTTAAGGAGGATCGTATGGAAGTCTTGATGTCTAATTTGCCTCTTACCTGTACATTGGTAGGGGTCGCAGGTATCCTTTTTTCATTGATACTTGCAGGTATCGTTAAGGGAGCTCCTGCTGGAAATGCAAAAATGCAGGAAATCGCCGGTGCTATTCAGGAAGGTGCTATTGCCTACCTTAACCGTCAGCTTAAGTCTATGGCTGTTGTTGGTGTTATCATCACAGCAGTTATTTTTTTTGGACTTGGCTGGTTAAATGCTGTTGGATTTGTTGTTGGTGCTGTTGCTTCTTTCTTAGCTGGTTACATTGGAATGAGAGTTTCAGTTGTTGCTAATGTTAGAACTGCAGAAGCTTCAAGAAACGGCCTTAATGCAGGTCTTTCTCTTTCTTTCAAGGGTGGTACAGTTACTGGTATGATCGTTGCTGGCCTTGCTCTTACTTCAGTTGCTGGTTTTTACACAGTAACTGGCGAAGTTGGACCTCTTGTAGCTCTTGGCTTTGGTGGTTCTCTAATCTCTATCTTTGCTCGTCTTGGCGGCGGTATCTTTACAAAAGGTGCTGACGTTGGTGCTGACCTTGTTGGTAAAGTTGAAGCTGGTATTCCTGAAGACGACCCAAGAAACCCTGCTACTATCGCTGATAACGTTGGTGATAACGTTGGTGACTGTGCTGGTATGGCAGCTGACCTTTTTGAAACATATGCAGTAACTGTTGTTGCAGCTATGCTTCTTCTTCACCTTAAGTACCCTGCAAATGCAGAAATAGTAATTTTCCCGCTTATTCTTGGTGCAATTTCAATTATTGCTTCAATTATTGCAAGTTTCTTTGTTCGTCTTGGAAAAGGCAGCGACTACATCATGGGTGCTCTTTACAAGGGTATGTTTGGTGCAGCTATTCTTGCAGCTGTTGCTTTCTACTTTGCATGTGAAAAATTCGTAACAGGTATTGATGCATCTGCAATGAATATCTACTACTGTACTCTTGTTGGTCTTATTCTTACAGTTGTTATTGTTGTTATTACAGAATACTACACAGGTATTTACAAGCCTGTTAAAGACATTGCAAAAGCTTCTGTAACAGGTCACGGAACAAACATTATAGCTGGTCTTGCAGTTTCAATGCAGTCTACTGCTGCTCCTGTTATTGCAATCTGTGTTGCTATCGGTGCTGCAAACTACTTTGCAGGTCTTATCGGTATCGCAATCGCAGCTGTTGCTATGCTTTCAATGACTGGTATGGTTATCGCTATAGATGCTTACGGCCCAATTACAGACAACGCCGGCGGTATTGCTGAAATGGCTGAGCTAGAAGATTCAGTTCGTGAAGTTACAGATGCTCTTGACGCTGTTGGTAACACAACCAAAGCTGTAACAAAGGGTTATGCAATCGGTTCTGCTGGTCTTGCAGCTCTTGTTCTATTTGCCTGCTATGTTGAAGAATTTGCTATTCAGGGTGGAGAAGCAAGAATTGTTTTCGACCTTTCCAATGTTAATGTTCTAATTGGTCTTTTCCTTGGTGGTCTTCTTCCTTACCTTTTCGGTTCAATAGCAATGAATGCTGTTGGTCGTGCCGGCGGTGCTGTTGTTGAAGAAGTACGTCGTCAGTTCCGTGAAATCGAAGGTATCATGGAATACAAAGCAAAGCCTGATTATGCAGCATGTGTTGATATCG
The DNA here is from genome assembly GCA_034007295.1 of Desulforegulaceae bacterium. Lineage (GTDB taxonomy): Bacteria > Desulfobacterota > Desulfobacteria > Desulfobacterales > JACKCP01 > JACKCP01. Next base: position 10,243 of record JAVERC010000049.1, read on the forward strand.
TAACTCAGTTTGCTCTAAAAGAAATGATCGTTCCAGCTCTTCTACCTGTTATTGCACCAATCGTTGTTGGTCTTCTTCTTGGTAAAGTTGCACTTGGCGGTCTTCTTATCGGTTCTATCGTAACAGGTGTTTTTGTTGCTATCTCTATGGCAACTGGTGGTGCAGCATGGGATAACGCTAAAAAATACATCGAAGATAACAACTACGGTGGAAAAGGAAGCGATGCTCATAAAGCAGCAGTTACCGGTGACACAGTAGGTGACCCATACAAAGATACAGCTGGTCCTGCAATCAACCCAATGATCAAAATCATCAACGTTGTTGCACTTCTACTTGTACCTTTCCTTATCTAATCAGATTTTTCTGTAAAATAAGGTCTCAATAGTTTGTCGGGAGAATGGACGAAAGTCCATTCTCCTTTTTTAATTTTTAAATAACGGTACAGCGTAGATGTATTTTATTAATGACTATGATTTTTTTCTTCCCCAAAATTTAATCGCACAAAATCCAGCTGAAAAAAGAGATGAATCAAGGCTTTTCCATGTTTCAGTGGAAAATCAAAAATTTAAACATATGCAGTTTAGGGATATTTATTCTTTTTTTGGTAAAAATGATCTTCTTATTATTAATAATACAAAAGTAGTTCCAGCCAGATTATTTGGAAAAAAAGAGTCTGGAGGAAAAGTTGAGATTTTAATTCTTGATTATTTAGAAGGTATTGAATCTTTGGATAAAAAAGGTTTTTTTGAATGTTTTTGCTTAGTTAGAGCTTCAAGACGGCCTAAAGTAAATTCCAAGCTTTATATCACTGGCAATTTAATTGCTGAAGTTAAAGAAATTAATGGAAAAAAGGTAAAATTAGTTTTTAGAAGTCAAAGTGATGTTTTAAAAGAAATTGATTTGGCCGGAGAGCTTCCTTTGCCACCTTATATTAAAAGAGAAAATAAAAAAAATTTTGAATCAGATAAATTAAGATATCAGACTGTTTATGCAAAAAATAAAGGTGCTGCTGCTGCACCTACGGCAGGTCTTCATTTTACCGAAGAACTTTTGGAAAAAATTAAAAAAAATGGTGCGGATTTTGCTGAAATAACTTTGTATGTAGGTTATGGCACTTTTAGTCCTGTAGAATGCGATGATATAAGAGATCATAATATTCATAAGGAAAAATATTTTATAGACAATGAAAATGCATTAAAGATTAATGAAGCTATTAAAAGTGGAAAAAGAATTATAGCAGTTGGTACAACAAGTGTCAGAACTTTAGAATATGCGTGTGATGAAAATGGTTTTGTTAAATCAGGGGACGGATGCTGTGATCTATATATATACCCAGGATACAAATTCAAAATTGTTGATTCAATAATAACCAATTTCCATCTTCCAAAAAGTACGCTTTTAATGCTTGTTTCTGCCTTTGCAGGTTTTGACCTGATCAAAAAGGCCTATTTGGAAGCTGTTGAAGAAAAATATCGTTTTTTCAGTTATGGCGATGCAATGTTTCTTGAAAGTAAAGCCAATATCTAATTTTTTTAAATAAATGAATTTTGGAGTAAAAAAGAATGTTTTCGTTTGAGGTTCTAAAAAAAGGTGGAGATAAATTTGAGAGAACAGGAATAATTACTACTTCAAGGGGTAAAATTGAAACTCCTATTTTTATGCCTGTTGGGACACTTGGAAGTGTCAAGGCCTTGAGTGTTGAAGATGTAAAAAAAGTCAATGCACAGATTATTCTTGGAAATACCTATCATCTGTATTTAAGACCTGGAATGGAAATTTTAGATCTTTTTGACGGACTTCATAAATTTATGAACTGGGACAGGCCTATCCTTACAGACAGCGGAGGATTTCAGGTATTTTCACTTGCAATGCTTTCAAAAATTACAGAAGAAGGCTATTCATTCCAGTCCCATATAGACGGCTCACGACATCTCATGACACCTGAAAAGTCAATTGAAATTCAGCTTTGTATTGGATCAGACATTATGATGTGTCTTGATCAGTGTGTTGGATATCCTGCTGAAAAAAAACAGATTGAAAGTGCAATGCATCTTACAAAAAGATGGGCAAAAAGATGTTTTGACAGATGGAAACAGGATGAAAAAAGGAACAATGCATTATTTGGTATTGTTCAGGGTGGAATGTTTGAGGATTTAAGAAAAATTTCAGCTGAGCAGATATGTGAAAATGATTTCAGCGGTTTTGCAGTTGGAGGTCTTAGTGTCGGAGAACCGCCAGAACTTATGTATGAAGTTGCTGAATACAATCTGCCAATGCTTCCTGATAATAAGCCTAAATATGTAATGGGCGTTGGCACACCAGAAGATCTTGTTACTCTTGTCGGACTTGGTGCTGATATGTTTGACTGTGTGATGCCAACAAGAAACGCAAGAAATGGCAAGCTTTTTACAAGATGCGGAGATATGAATATTTCTAATTCAAGATATTCAAATGATACTCTTCCAATTGATCCGAAATGCAGTTGTGAAACATGTCAGAATTATTCAAGAGCCTATTTAAGGCACCTTTACAAATCAAGGGAACTTCTTGCATACAGACTTAATACAATTCACAACCTTCATTATTATCTTGATCTTATGAAAAATATAAGGAATGCTGTTTCAAATTTGGATTACAAAAATTTTAAAAAGAATTTTTTTGAAGAGAGAAATAAAGGAATAGATGCATTAACTGATTAATAACAAGGGAGGAAACATGTCTATTGCGGTAAAAATTGAATCTTTCATGGAAAAATCATCCTGGATTAGAAAAATGTTTGAAGAGGGTGCAAAAATGAAGGCGAAATACGGTGCAGAAAACGTATTTGACCTAAGTCTTGGAAACCCCAACCTTCCTCCTCCAAAGGAATTCCATGATGTGCTTATGAGCGAAGCTGCTGTTGAAGCTGAAGGGATCCATGGATATATGCCAAACCCAGGCTATCCTCAGGTAAGAGCTGAAATTGCTAAAGCTGCATCGGTTGACCAGGAAGTTGATTTGACTGAAAATGAAATTTTGATGACCTGTGGTGCTGCTGGAGCATTGAATGTTACTTTAAAAACAATATTAAATCCTGGTGAAAAGGTTGTTGTTTCAAAGCCTTATTTTGTTGAATATAATTTTTATTTAGATAATCACGGGGGAGAGCTTGTTACAGTTCCTTCAACTGAAAGCTTTGGCCTTGATTTTAATGAAATTGAAAAAGCCATAACAAAAGATACAAGAGCTCTTTTGATAAACTCTCCAAACAACCCTTCGGGTGTAATTTATACAAGTGAAGAGCTTGAAAAGTTAGGTAAAATTCTTGAAGCAAAAAGTAAAGAGTTTGGAAAGGTTGTTTATCTTATTTCAGATGAGCCTTACAGAAAAATAGTTTACAATAATGCTTTTGTTCCAGGCGTTTTAAAAGCATATAAAAACTCAATAGTAGCAACTTCATATTCAAAAGAGCTTTCCCTTGCAGGTGAAAGAATCGGATATATTGCAATTTCTCCAAATGCAGACGATAAAGACAAGCTTTTTAATGGAATGGCACTTTGCAACAGAATTCTTGGTTTTGTTAATGCTCCCGGACTTATGCAGAGAGTTGTGGGAAAAATTAAAGGTGCAAGTGTAAATATTGCAGCCTATGAAAAGAAAAAGCAGATTCTTTGCAATGGTTTAAGAGAAGCAGGATATGATTTTGTTGAACCACAAGGTGCTTTTTATCTTTTTCCAAAATCTCCAATAGCAGACGATGTACAGTTTGTTAGAATTCTTCAGGAAGAAAAAGTTCTTGCAGTGCCAGGATCAGGTTTTGGAGTGCCAGGACATTTCAGACTTTCATTTTGTGTTTCAGATTCTGTAATTGAAAATTCGATTAAAGGATTCAAGGCAGCAATGGATAAATGTAAAGGCTGATTTTTAGTATAACCTAAGTTGAGCGTTTCATATTTTTAAATTAAGAAATTTTTAATAAATTAAGCTTGTTATATTTAAAAATATGAAATCCTGCGGGCTTTTCAATTTTACTGCATCTACGGCGTTAAATTGCATCACGCATAGCAAATCAAAAGCCTGATACAATTTGCCTTGTATATCAGCAAACTTGAAAATCGCTCAATTTAGGTATAATTTATAATTAATTCTGCCGTAAAAATATCTGCCGTTTTTTCGGTGGATATTTTTATTCGTTTTGAGCAAAAAAATTTATAAAATAGAGTCAGCCATTTTTATTGCATCAAGATAATAATCCATTAGTTTTGCAAGATTATTTTTATTAACATTTTTAATTTTTTCCCAGTGGCCAGTTTCAATATATGAAATCAGGTTTAAAATTTTGTTAATTGTCTTATTTTGGCCTGTAAGTGCTTTGGTTATTTTTGTTGAAAATGATATTTCTCTGATAATGTCATCCATTTTTTTATCAAGCATTGCTTCTATGAGGGAAAAAAGTCCTATTGTAAATAGTTCATCCTGCCTAAATTCTGAAGAAGCCTGGGAACCAATAAGCTCGCACATTCTTGCCCTGAATACAGAATTTTTTAAAAGTTCATTTGGTTTGTTGTCAGTTAGTCCTGCTGTTGCAATGAGGCTTATGTATTTTTTAAGTTCATCAATTCCAAGAAAAGTCATTGTATCTTTTATAGTATCGATTTTGCATGGCCTGCTAAAATATGATGAGTTTATAAATTTTAGAAGTTTGTATGATATTGAAATATCTTTTTTAATGATATCAAGAATTTTTTTTGAGTCAGGATCACAAGCAGATATTTCTTTTACAAGTCTTGCAAGAGCAAGTTTTTGGGAGGGGATTTCTTTATTTGAAATAATTTCTGGCTTTGCGAAAAAATATCCCTGGAAAAGAGAAAAACCAAGCTCTTTGGCTTTTTCAAACTCTTCGTATGTTTCAACTTTTTCTGCAAGAAAAACAATTTTTTTGTATTTATTTTTTAGCATTTTGACCAAAGGCTCAATTTGTTTAAGAGGGGTTGCAATAAGATCAAATTTTATAATATCAGCAAGCATAATAAGCGGTTCATATTCATTGCTAAAAACAAAGTCATCAAGGGCTATTTTATAACCTTTTTTTTTTAGGTCTGATAAAGAATCAAGGATTTTTTTTTCAGGTAAAATATTTTCAAGCACCTCCACAATTAGATTGTGCTCAGGGAAAGTGATGGGAGTTTTATTCAGTATATGTTCTCTTGTAAAATTAACCAGTGCATTTTTGTTTGAAGTAATTTCATTGAATCCAAAGGAAAAAAAACTACTTGAAAGCACTTTTGTTGTAGCAATATTACCATCCATTTCAGGGAATGAATTTTTAAATCCGTCTCTGAAAAGGAGCTCATAGCCAAATGTTTTTTTGTCCTTGTAAAAGACAGGTTGTCTTGCAATAAAAACATCCATATAACTTCCTAGTTTTGATTATTTTTGAGCTTAGTCAAATTTTAAAAATAATTTTTACAATTAAACATTGGTTCGGTCAAATTAATATGAAAATTCTTAATATGCATTTAAAGCAAAATAATTAAAATACCGATATTATTTTAAAAATTGCTGGAGGATTTTATGGAAGTTTTAAATGCATATATTATTATTACAAGTTCAGTTTTAGATGCTTTTTTTATTGGCTGTGCCTCCGGGTTTTGTCCATGCTTTAAGAAAAAAATTAAAATATTATATTTTTCAATCTTTATTTGCCTGATAAATTTTTTAATGTTTGCCTTAGGATCCTTAATTTCTTTTACAACGTATAATTCAGAATTTTTTAGAAACTATCCATTTTACCGTTATTTTATTTTGTTTATTTTACTTAAGTTTATATATGATGCTTTTTTTAATAAAGAAAAAATTGATAAATTGAAAATTTCATTTTTAATTATTATTGTATCAGGTCTAGATTGTTTTGGAGCAGGTTTTATTATAAACAAAAGTTATATTTTACATTCAATTTTTCTAATAATAGCTTTAAGTTTTGGTTTTACAATGTCTGGATTTTATGCTTCAAAGGTAATAACTTATGCGAAAAGAAATTTTAGCAATAATTTAAATCTAAGAAATTAAAATTTGGGCTTGAATAATGATTTTTGAATCAATATCCCTTTCCTTTGCTCTTGCAATGGATGCTTTTGCTGTGTCTGTGTCATCTGGAATTAAAATTGATAAGGTTGGAAAAAGAGAAATCTTCAGGATTTCATGGCATTTCGGACTTTTTCAGTTTTTGTTTTTTGTAAGCGGATATCTTGCAGGAACTTCTATATATAAGTTTATAAATTCAATTGCAAACCCTCTTGCCTCCATAATTCTTTTAATTATCGGCCTTCATATGATTTATGAGGGTATAAAAAATGATGAAGAATGTTTTAAAAACAATCCGTCAAAAGGAAAAACACTTATTTTTCTTTCTGTTGCTACAAGTATTGATGCACTTGCAGCAGGTTTTGGGATGTCAATCCTTGAATCAGATATTTTTTTTGTTTCCTTTTGTGTATTTGCAATAACATTAATTTTATGTGCTTTTGGAGCAATTCTTGGAGACAGGCTCTCGAAAGCTTCTCTATTAAAGGGTTTTTCAGAAATTATTGGTGGAGTTATTCTTCTTGTTCTTTCCTTTAAGTTTTTTTTTGGTTTATGACCTTCGAGTTGAAAAAAAAAATTCTCCAATATAAGATACAAATGGAAATTATATTTTTTTGACTAATGCTCCGATTTAAAAAAGGAGGAAAGACCATGAATGACAAAATTTACAGGGCTGATCTTTCAAAAATGAAAGCATGGATTGAAGATATCCCTGAAAACTGGAAATCCCTTGGAGGAAGGGGGCTTACTTCTGCTGTTGTAGCATCGGAAGTTGAGCCTTTGTGCCATCCACTTGGAAAAAATAATAAAATTGTTTTTGCACCGGGACTATTGTCTGGAACTACGGCTGCAAATACAGGAAGGCTTTCTGCAGGAGCAAAAAGTCCCTTAACAAAAGGAATAAAGGAAAGTAATTCAGGGGGAACCTCGGCCCAGCTTTTTGCAAGAGCCGGAATTAAAGCTCTTATAATTGAAGGACTTCCTGAAAATAAAGATGAATTTTACGGAATAAGAATAAAAAAAGACAGCATAGAAATAGAAAAAACAAATCTATGGGGAAAAGGAAATTTTGAAACAATAGAAGCCCTTTCAAAGGGAAATGAAAAACGCGGCGTTATTTCAATAGGAGTAGCTGGAGAAATGAAAATGGCTGCTGCAAACATTTCGGTAAAAGATCCCCAGGGTAAAATAAGAAGCCTTGGAAGGGGCGGCCTTGGAGCTGTTATGGGTTCAAAGCATATTAAATATGTTGTTGTTGAACCTTCAGAAAATGATCAGGTGCATATAGAAGATCCTGAAAAATTTAAAGAAGCTGCCAGAAAGTTTGCAAAAGCTCTCATGGCTCATCCTGTAAGCGGTGAAGGCCTTCCAACCTATGGAACAAATATTTTAACAAATGTTTTACACGAAGCAGGCGGACTTCCCACAAGAAACTTCAGTTCAGGGAATTTTGAGGGACACGACAAAATTTCAGGCGAAACCATGCATGATCTTATTGAAGAAAGAGGCGGAAAAGTAAGGCACGGATGTCATGCAGGATGCGTTATTCAGTGTTCACAAGTTTATAATGATAAAGACGGCAACTACCTTACATCCGGATTTGAATATGAAACAATCTGGGCAACAGGAGCAAACTGCGGAATAAGCGATCTTGACAGCCTTGCCTATGCAGATAATTTAATGGACGATATAGGAATTGACACAATTGAAACAGGAGCTGCGGTTGCTGTTGCAATGGAGGCTGGAGTTCTTGAGTTTGGAGATTCAAAAGGTTTTGTAAAAATTGTTGAACAGGACATAAAAAACGGTACTCCCCTTGGAAGAATTATTGGTGCCGGAGCAGAAGTTACAGGAAAGGTTTTTGGAGTTACAAGGGTTCCTGTTGTAAAAGGCCAGGCTCTTCCGGCCTATGATCCAAGAGCTGTAAAAGGTATTGGAATAACCTATGCAACCTCGCCAATGGGAGCAGATCATACTGCCGGCTATTCAGTAACTTCAAATATTTTAAGTGTAGGCGGATTTATTGATCCTCTTAAAAAAGAAGGCCAGATTGAACTTTCAAGAAATCTTCAGATAGCAACAGCATCACTTGATACAGCAGGACTTTGCATATTTACAGCCTTTGCAATCCTTGACAATCCACAAGCTATGGAAGCAATTGTTGATATGTTAAATGCCAAATCCGGTTCATCAATTACAGGGGATGACGTAATGAGCCTTGGAGCATCGGTTTTAAAAATGGAAAGGGAATTCAACAAAAGGGCAGGATTTAATGAAAAAGACGACAGACTGCCGGAATTTTTCTCCCTTGAAAAATGTCCTCCCCATAATGTTATCTGGGATTTTACTGACGAAGAAATAGACTCTTTCTGGAATTTTTAAATAATGAAAATAAGAGTAAAACTTTTTGCTCAGTTCAGAAAAAACAGGTTTAAGGAAAAGGAAATGGAGGTGTCAGAGGACACCTCTGTTTCAGATATTTTAAAACTTCTTGAAATAGATGAAAAAGAAGCAGGAATAATTTTTGTAAACGGCAGACATTTTGAAAACAAGCCAGTTCTTGAAAATGGCGATCAGGTTTCAATTTTTCCTGTGGTTGGAGGAGGCTGATTTATCAAGGACTTTATCCCACCAAAATATCAGAAAAATGATTTATCCGTTCAGGAGCAAAAAAAACTTTTCAGCTCTTTTGTTGTAATAGCAGGGTGCGGAGCTCTTGGGCAGTCCTATGCACAAACTTTTGCAAGACTTGGAATAGGAAATATCTGTATTTATGATCCTGATGTTTTTGAGGAAAATAATTTCAACCGACAGATTTTCTGCACCAGTTCAAATATAGGGTTTTCAAAGGCAGAAGAGACAAAAAAAGCTCTTGAAAAAATAAATCCCGACTTAAATTATCATATTTTTAAAAAACATATTGAGGATGACAATTTTTTATTGTCATTGAAAAATTCCAATATTGCAGTTGATGCCTTAGATAATTTCAAATCAAGAATTTACCTTGAAAAAACATGCAAAGACCTGAACAAGTCTTTGCTCCATTCAGCAATAAACGGCCACACAGGCCAGATGAGGCTTATTTTTCCAGAAGATGAATTTTTAAAAATAAATTATTCAAAAATTGAAGATAAATATATTTGATATGACAAAAAAAGATTTAACAGCAGGTTTTTTTGGAGATTCGATTTTTTATGGTTATCAGACAGATTATGAATCAAGATGCTTCAGGGTTTTTGAAAAAGAATCTGGGATAAGGCCTGTTTTTGTGGGACGTGAAAATCCCCTGGGTTTTCCGGGAGCCGGTATTTATGATTTAATAAAACTGTCTGATTCTCTTTTTAATGTTTATTATCCAGACATTTTGTTTTTATGCATAGGAGCAAACCATTTTGACGGAGAGGGAATTTTAAGATACCCATATTCAATAAGTGAATCCGAATTTTTTGAGCAGTATTTTATTCTTTTTGAAAAACTTAAAAAAAAGGGACTCAATGTTTTATGGTGCGGTTTTCCACCCTTTGAGCAGGGCGGAATAAATCAGGAAAGAGCTCTTTATCTGAGTGAAAAAATTTCTGAAATTGCTAAAAATTTTGATTATAAATCATCTTTTTTTATTGAAAGCCTTATAAAACAGTCCGATTTTGATGCTCAGGGCGGAGTTTATTACAATAATCTTGCAATTGATATTCATCCAAATAATCTGGGACAGGAGTTTATTGGGGATTATTATGCTGATTATATTGGTAAATCTGACTGGTAATTCTTTGGTTGTTTTTTGGCTTGTGGCATTGGTCATTTAAGTTATCTTAATATTTGATATTATGGAAAAGGTTTAAAAAATTTTTTTTATGAAATAGACTTAAATTTAAAATTTGTTTTAAAATTAGGTATGTTATAGCATAGTATGCTAAATTCATTGACAATTGTTTTGTTTAATGATTTTTTAATTTTCTATCTGCTGAAAATATCTATTTTTTTAAAAGTGGAAAAAAATTATTATTATTTTCAATTTTTGCAGTTAAATATTTGATAAACTGGAAAAATTTCAATTATATAAGCGTTATAAGTGGATTTTTTCCATATATTGATACTGTTGGCCTCTTATTTAAGGATTCTATTATGGTATTTGTAACCAGCCAAATTTCAATAAATTGGTTGAGCAATGACGCTTGGTCAGAAGCTTTTATTGGTACAAGAAGAATTGTTTATGAAATCCTTCCTTCTTCAAACTCAGAACAGAAAGCTGAAGATGGTGCTCTTTGTCAGTTAGCAATTATCGGTTCGAATCATTTAATGGAATACGCTTTATTTGATTTGCTTAAACCATATGTAAATTCAACCAATGACAAGTTTTCGATCTCTAAAAAAAAGCTCGAAAATGCAAGTTACTTTTTTGCTTTAAAAAATTTACTACCCAAAATAGCAGAACAACCCGTAAACCTCAATTACGAACCTTTAAAATCAACTGAAACTCTTCGCATGAGAAGAAATGAAACAATTCATAAAACATCTGCAATTGCAACTGTTGAGATGTCGAGATCCGCTTTATTTTCGGCTGTAGAAGGCACAAAATATCTATATCAGATATGTGGCCAAGGGTTTAAATACAGTTCTTTTTTAAACAAATATCCACTTTCTAAAGAAAAATATTTTTCAACAATAACTTACCCTTAGGCCAACAAAAAAATGTACTTGACAGTTAAAGGTGCGTGACCTTTTATAGAAGACCTCAAAGGTTGTCGCGTGCCTTTAACTGCAAGTAATTAACACGTTATAAGGAAGCCAATGTGAATAAGTACAAAACTATTAAAGAATATATGGAAAATGGAAGCATTGAAAAATTTATCAATGACTACAAAATTTCGATAGAATCATTATACACTGGTAATATTATTAAACTTGCTTCTGAAGGTTGGACTATTCCGCCTTTCATAAACTGGCATAAAACTCTTGATGAATTGAATAAAGATCATGAAAGGCTAATAAAACATTGGATCAGTTTATACCATAAAAACGAATCAGTTTTATTAAATAAAATAGTCTCTAATTGCCCTGAAAAATGGCGTTTTCTCTTAAAAGAATGTGTTGATTGCTACTTTGACGAAAGGTACAGAATTTGTATTCCAGCACTCATATCGATGTTCGAGGGTCTGTTGTCTTATAAAATATTTGACTTCAATGTAGTTAATATTAGGTACACTCAGCCATTGGAGAATAATATTAACTGTAATAATTATACTGGTATTGATGTCATATTAGCAATTTCATTAAAAGAATTCACTAAACACATTTTTAAGAATAGTTTATTCTCAAATGATGAGCCCGTTGATATAAATAGACATTGGATTGCCCATGGACGTTCAAGTGTAAATGTTAACAAAATAGATGTTATTAAATTATTTAATGCTATAGCAACCATATTGTGGCTAAGTAATAGCTGGGCAGAAATAGTTTGTAATGATAAAGCTTATAACAAATAAATGAACTCTGACAATTAAAGGCGAGTGACTATTTAGAAGACTTCAAAGGTTGTCGCACGCCTTTAATTGCAGGTTATTAACATCGTTATACAGAACCGGTTATTTACTTGTTATACATTAAAATATCAACTCGTAAGGAGAACATTTACAAGTGAAGAACTTTAAAGAAAAGTCAGACAAAATTTGGGAAGTTGCAAATCTTCTCAGAGGCGATTACAAAAGAGCAGATTACGGAAAAGTAATTTTGCCAATGACAGTGCTAAGGCGTTTGGACTGCGTGTTAAAAAGCACGAAACAAGATGTTCTCGACTACTTACCAAAAGTTGACAGTTTAAAAGAAAGTGCTAAGGACATTGCTTTGAACAAAAAAGCAGGTTTTAACTTTCATAACCGAAGCCAATTTGACTTTGATAAACTCATAGCCGACCCAAACAATGTAGCAGCTAACCTAAGAAACTTCATCAATGGATTTTCCACAAGTGCCAGAGAAATAATCGAATATTTCAACTTTGACGACCAAATAGACAGAATGGACGACCCAAAGGCGGACATTCTTTTTCGGGTGGTAAAAGCATTTCAGGAAATTGACCTTTCAGAAGACGACCCAATGATTATGGGTTACATTTTTGAAGACCTTATCCGTAAATTCTCTGAACAATCCAACGAAACCGCAGGGGAACACTTTACGCCAAGAGAAGTAATTCGATGAATGGTCAATGTACTATTCAATGAAGATAGCGAGACTTTGACCAAAGAGGGAATTGTAAAAACAATGTACGACCCTGCTTGCGGAACAGGCGGAATGCTTTCGGTTGCAGAACAATATTTGAACGAACTCAATTCAAAAGCAGAGCTAAAAGTTTTCGGACAAGAAATTAATCCAGAATCTTATGCAATCTGTAAATCGGATATGCTGATTAAAGGGCAAAATCCTTCCAATGTGAAATTTGGAAACACTTTTACGGTGGACGGACTGGAAGAAGAAAAATTTGATTATATGCTTTCCAATCCGCCTTTTGGTGTGGACTGGAAAAAAGCACAGAAGATAATCAAAGCAGAAGCAGACAGCAAAGGAATGCGAGGACGTTTTGTGCAGGTTTACCAAGAATAAACGATGGCTCGTTGCTCTTTTTACAGCATATGATTTCCAAAATGAAACCGGGCGGAACCCGAATTGGCATTGTAAAAGGGGTCAAGTCTACTCTTGACTCATGTAAACAAACACATGATTTAAAGCAAGAGTGCTATTTTTCATTCTTTCTGAGCAAGGCGAGTCAAGGGTATATCTGCCCCCTTTAGGTACTCAGTCAATAGAACTTTTAACAAATTAAAAATTTCATACAATCAAAGGTGTTGCAAAAAAAAGGCAAGCAAGATTTTGCTTCTTTTATAAGATAAGCTATTATAAAATTTGGCTTATAGTTATAATGTCATCCGTAATTCCAAAATGCACTAAACTCCATAGTCTGAAAATGTAATATTTTTTTCTTTTCTTTTTCTTATTTTCTTCTAAAGAAAGACAAATTTTTAAAATCTCTTCTTCAATTTTCTTTTT
>JAVERC010000098.1:0-3449 GCA_034007295.1 Desulforegulaceae bacterium
AATGACTGGAGAGATTACTCTAAGAGGAAAAGTATTGCCTGTGGGAGGAATTAGAGAGAAAATCTTAGCAGCAAAGCGTTCAAAAATAACAGATATAATTCTTTCAAAAGAAAATGAAAAAGATATATTGGATATAAAACCTGAGTATCTTGAGGGAATAAAATTCCATTATATTAATGATATGATTGAACTTGTTGACCTAGTATTGGTTTAATTAATAAAAATAAGACGTATGGAAAAGCTAATAATAGGTGCAGCAATTGTAGGAGTATTGATTATTGGAATATTCGCATATAAGGATATTAAAAAAAAGGAAAGAGAAGAGAAAAAGGGAGAAAAGCCTCTTATATTTTTAAGTAAAACAGGTAGTATAATATTTTATTCATTATTAGGTGCCTTATTCCTTTTCTTTCTTATTATGTATATAATGTGGAAATCCCAGGTATAAATTTCTAATTTCTGCTCAATCTAACAACATAAGAATAAAATGGTAAATGAAATAAGAAAGGATTTCCCTATCCTTGAACAAAAGGTTAATAATAAACCATTAATATATTTAGATACTGCAGCAACAGCACAAAAGCCAAATCAGGTGATTGATGCTATGAATAATTATTATCTAAACTTAAACTCAAATGTGCATAGGGGAGTGCATACCTTAAGCCAAAAAGCTACAATAGAGTTTGAACAAGTAAGGGATAAGGTAAAAGAGTTTATAAATTCTAAAGAAAGAGAAGAGATAATCTTCACAAGAGGAACAACAGAAAGTATAAATCTATTGGCTTATTCCTTTTCAGAAGAATTTATTAAAGAAGGAGACGAAATAATAGTATCATATTTAGAGCATCATTCCAATATTGTTCCTTGGCAAATAGTTGCAGAAAGAAAGAAAGCAATACTAAAAGTAATCCCAATGAACAATGATGCAATATTGGATATAGAAGCATTTAAATCTTTGATAAGTCCAAAGACTAAAATAATATCTATTACACATGTATCAAATGCTTTGGGAGTTGTAAATCCAATTAAAGAATTTATAGATATTGCTCATCAATACAATATTCCAATACATATTGACGGAGCTCAAGGAGTACCGCATTTCCAAATAGATGTTCAAGCCTTAGACTGTGATTTCTATTCTTTTTCGGCTCATAAACTTTATGGACCAATGGGAATAGGAGTACTATATGGTAAGAGGAAGTATCTTGAAGCAATGCCACCATTCCACGGAGGAGGAGAGATGATTAAGGAAGTTAAATTCTCTGGTACTACTTATAACGAAATTCCTTTTAAGTTTGAAGCAGGCACCCCATCAGTTGCTGATGCCCTTGGCTTTGGAGCAGCAATTGACTATATAAATAAAATAGGATTCAAATATATCTCAGAGCATGAAAATGAGATAATGGAATATACTACAAAGAGATTATTGGAAATAGAAAACCTTAGAATTTATGGTAACCCAAAACATCGTTCAGGCTCAATAAGCTTTAATATCGAAAATGTTCACCCATTCGACCTTGGTACATTATTAGACCAATTAGGAATAGCCATAAGAACAGGTCACCACTGTGCCCAACCAATAATGCAATACTACAATATCCCCGGCACAGCAAGAGTCTCATTTGGAATCTACACCACCAAAGAAGAAATAGATATACTAATAGACTCAATAAAGAGAATACAAATAATGTTATCATAAAAACATTGTAGAATTCACAAGACTTAACCTGTTCTTAATTAACCTTTGTGTTAAGAGAACGGTTTAATAGTTAATCGTGTGAAGCAAGTTTAAATAAAAATGTTAATTTTGCGGGTACAATAAAAAAGACAACTATGGAAGAGAGTAGTTTTAAATTGTACGAGAGATTATTACGCTTAGGTTCCGATTGGAAAGTAGTAAACATCATTGTTGACGATAATCAAGATGAGATACACGTAACAGTAGAGTATCGACACAAAGAATGGATAGACAAAACAACAGGAAAGGTTTTTTCTATCTATGACCATCGACAAGAACGAGTATGGCGGCATTTGGACAGCATGGAACATTCCACATTCATTCATTGTCGTTTGCCACACGTTAAAACCTCGGAAGGGAAGCTACACACCATCTATATAGTTTGGGCAGAAAGCGGTATCAGCCATACAAAGAAATTTGAAAACAAAAGCATAGAAACACTCCAAGCCACACGATGTCAGAAAACAGCATCAGAATTAATGAAAATAAGTGATGATAGGATGTGTGGCATAATGCATCGTTCAGTCCTCCGAGGGATAGAAAAGAGAGACCTGTCTTCTATAACAGAACTATCATTAGATGAGAAGAGTTATAAGAAGGGATATAAATTTATCAGCGTGCTGACAGACAGTAAAACAGGAGTAGTCTTAGAAGTCTCAAAAGACAGAACCGACCAATCGGCAGACAGTATAATAAAAAATACTTTTAATACAGATCAATTAAATAATATTATAACCACTTGTTGTGATATGTGGGAACCATTTATCAACACTTTAAAAAAAACTGTCCGAATGCCCGATTGGTTCATGACAAATTTCATGTTGTCAAATATTTAACCCAAGCGATTGAATTAACACGTAAAGAAGAGGTAAAGGAAGAACCATTACTAAAAAACACTCGTTTTGTTTTTCTTAAACGATTAGATACAATGACAGCGAAACAGAGACTTACATTTGAATTAGAAAACCATTGTTGTCCGGTAAAAAAATAAGATAAAATAATAAGAATCAATTTATCCCCATAAACTATAAATCTACAAAACTCTTTTCAGATGGGCAAAAATACAAATTTTATCGGACAGCTAGTACTTGGTCAAATACTAAAGTTTATTAATCGTTCGACAATCAACGAGATATCAAAGGAATATAATACTGATAGGTATGTAAAAAAGTTTGATGGCTATACTCATTTAGTAACTATGCTTTATGCAGTTTTGAAAGACTTCACCTCTTTAAGAGAAGTCTGTATCAATCTTTTATCTGATTCACATAAGTTGCAACATTTAGGGGTTAAATACTGCGTAACCAAAAGCACATTAGCAGACGCTAATAAAAGAAGGAGCAGTGAGTTCTTTGAAGCAATCTATATGAGTCTATATCGCAAATATGGGAGACGTTTATCGGACAGCTACATTGATAGGGAGTTTTTATCAAAACCTTTGATAGGGCTTATGTTGACTATGCTGCTTATGAGAAGTTCTCTCAAAATCTTATCTACTATATTACTAAACTAAAAAGCAATGCAAAATATATAAGTGAGATGGAGATAGATATTCCTGATGAAGCAGACAGTGGAATATTAAGAGATGAAGTGATACAGTTAAACTATGGAGAGAACAAGAAATTAACTCATAAATCAAGTCTGACAAAGTCAAAGTTAGCCTTTTCAACAATGATATCAATAGTAAAGAATCAACTAATGTATTATGTCA
>JAVERC010000099.1:0-3443 GCA_034007295.1 Desulforegulaceae bacterium
CAATAAAGCTTTTCAAAAAAATATACAATTTTATGATATTGCTTTAGGAGCAGGGTTGATCGAAAAATTATGTTATAATTTACATTGCTTCTTTATAAGAAAATGGCTTAATACATTGATTTCTTATGCTTTTTTTGAATTCGGTCAGGCACTAATTATTTTCAATGTTTTGGATTGCTGCAAAGTCTATTCTTTTTGAAGTTTTTCTGTTTCCTGTCCCCAAATAATTTTCAATGGTTTCGTCTTCATGTGTAAGTGCTATTTCAAGGTCAATAATATTATTGTTGCTTTTAAGTATTTTCTGGATTCCTTCTTTTTCAACGCCCCCATAAACAGAAGAAGATTTTTTAAGAGCCTTGATATCATTTCGTTTTGTTATTAAATAATTTTTTATGAAATCATCTGCGTTTTCTTCAAAAAAATTGCTGGTTTCTGTTTTTATCAAGACAGATTTTCCTTTTAAGGGAGCCGGGCTTAAAAGATATTTGTAATGTGTTTCAGCAGAAATTTTATTGTTTGAATATCCAAGCTTTAAAATGCTGTTCCCCTGACAATAAATATTTATATAATTATCTCTTATGCCTATTGCAATATCCTTATCTTCAAGTATTTTTTTCCATAGCCCGTTATTGTCAAAACTATCTTTCAATGCATTTATAAAGTTTTCGTTTGTTATTCCTCTTTTAAAATCAACACTCATTTTTTTCTCCTTTTCTCTCTTATAAAAATATATATGATGATCTATTCTCCAGATGACCCATCTTAAAAATAAGCCTTGAATATTCAGGGTCATTCATTAATTTAATTTTTTCAATTATGTCAGAGGCTTTATTTGATCCCCTTTTGGTGTCTAAAGATTGTTTTTCAATTAATGAATTAAAAATAAAACATGTTATGTCTAGCTTGTCTTCGAGTTCATTTAAAAATCTTTTTTTTTGATAATCAAAAAAGAAAAAATCTTTTTCAGTGTCTATAATATCCTCATCGATGCTTTTCAAAAGAAGTTCATAGCTTTTTTTATTTATCAGTTTTTCTGGTATGGCTGTATAATAAGTGCTTTGAATATCTCCGTTTATTTCATCATCCTTAAGCTCGCTAAGCCATAACGGGCCGTATTTATTTATTTTTATATTTAAATAAAGAATTAATTCCATAAGTTCTTCAAAGGAAAGGTCCCAAAGTTTTTTTTTATCCATTATCGGGGGATATTTTTCTTTTCTGTTATTTGTTAACTTATCAATTTCTTTTGTTATTTTTTGTATATTAATATTTTTTAATTCATATTTATTGCTGTTTTTTTCAAGATATTTAGATAATTTTTCAAAAAGTCTTTCAGGTTTTATCCTTAGGAAATTTAATATTCCAGAAATTCCTGATCTTATAAATCCAAGTTTTAGTTTTGCATTTTCAAGAGTTATTTCAGCGTATTTTTTTATATCTTTTTCGTAAGTTTTTGGATCTTCGAAATCAAGCAGATGATTTATGCAATATGATAAAAAAGGAGCATGTGGAAAATTCATTGCTTTTCCAAGACCAAAGTTTTTTGTAACAAGTTCTTTTCTGATTATGGTCAAGAGATTAAGGTTTTCACAAAGGCTTGCTGACCATTGATCAAACTTGAATGTAAAAGGTTTTAATTGTTTTTCTGTAAAAAAAGGAAGTTGTTTTCCGGCTATAGATTTTGGAAGATAATAAATTGTATCAATACCATATATAGAAGAGCCTTTAAATTCGATAAAAAGATTGGAAATTTTCTTTCTGGATTCTGCAATGTCTTGGTTTTTATTTGAATTTACTGAGTTTTTAAAAAGGTTTTTTTTCTTTTCAGAAAGAACCGAGGAAAAAATAATGAATGCGGTTTCATTTGTATTTTGAAAAGCTAAGGAAAGTGTTTGATCATCAACGCCTTCATGTTTAAGATAATATAAAAAATGATAAATATTTGCTTCGCTGGCAATAAGCCATATTGTATTCCATGTATTAATATAATTGTTTGAATAAGAATCAAGGCCTTGTGCTTCAATTTTTTTTAGAGACTCGTTAAATTTTCTTTTGAAAAGCAGTTTTCCTATTTTTGTGTAAATTTCAATTTCTTCTTGTGAGGGGATTGTTTTTTTGTTTAAATCAGCCATGACTTCTCCCAATTAAAATTTGTCTTAACAAATAATATGCCACATAAAAAATATTTGTAAAGCCTTATTTTAAAGTATTTTTAAGAAAATAATTGATTTGACAATTTTTTTAAAAAATATTAATTTTTAATATGTATTATCAATAATTAATATTTAATTGGGGGTTGTATGAAGAACTCAACAATAAGTCTTGTCTGGCCTGATATTTCATTTTTGGAAAAAGTTTCAGAAGATAAAAGACTTGCATCAGAGATTTGTCAGTCTGAAAATATTTTAATTGAATCAGGAAGAAGCAGAATATGTAAAAATCTTGTTTTGTTAAACAATAAATATGGCAATTTAACAATGCTTAGAATTTTTGTTCCATTTATTTATGGGTCTGAAAAGGATGAAATTGTAGATTTGGTTCATGGGTTGACTGCAAAAAAACAAGATTTGAAAATTGAGTGGTATTATGTAGAAGAAAGCAAAGAAGTTGAAGGTTTGAAAAAAAAATTCAACTCAGATCAAGGCCGTATTTCTTTTATAAAAATAAAAGACCCTGTTCAGGCTAAAAAAAAGGATCTTGATTATGTAAGATATTTTATGACAAGAGCTTTTCTTGGTAAAAATGATTCTGGTGAGTTTGATACGGAATATTTGAGAAAAGTAATAAGCTGGTTCAGCGGTGAAAGCTATTATATGGACTATGAAAAAAATGTAAAAGCTTTTAAAAATTATGATACCCCTGTTCTGGAAGGTTTTTCAAAGCCAATGCTTGATTTGAAAAAGCGTATTCATCAGCTTTCAAGGACAGATTTAAATGTTTTGATCAGAGGGGAAACAGGTTCCGGGAAGGACGGTGCAGCTTTTTTTATTCATGATTTAAGCGATAGGAATAAGAAAAATTTTGGAGCTGTAAATTGTGCTTTGTTTGAGGAAAATTATCTTATTTCGGAATTGTTTGGACATAAAAAAGGGTCATTTGAAGGTGCATTATCAGATAAAAAAGGAATTTTTGAGTCACTTTCAGGAGGGACTCTTTTTCTGGATCAAATCCATGAAATGCCTGAAAGATGCCAGATGATGCTTTTGAGATTTCTTGAAAAGGGTGAATTTTCTCCAATTGGAACTAAAATTACAAAGCTTGGTAATGTAAGGATTATTGCGGCAGGATCAAAGGATCTTATAAAGGAAAAATTAAGGCCGGAGCTTTTTTTTAGAATTTCTGAGGTAAAAATTGAAATTCCTCCATTAAAAGATATTACAGAAGACATAATTACTTTTGTAGATCATTATATTTATAAAAAATCCAATGATCCCAAAAAAAGA
>JAVERC010000050.1:0-22726 GCA_034007295.1 Desulforegulaceae bacterium
AACCTTTTAGCAAATATTGAACTTTACAGTCTTATTCCTCCATGGGCTGGACTTGAGACAGAAGTAGGCGAAATAAAAGGTAAATCAGGTCTTTCAACTCCAGAGGAAGCACTTTTCCTTATAAAAGGCCTTAATGCACACAATATTTTTCCAAACTGGATTGCTCTAAATAACGGAACAACACATGGAATAGAAACAAATGAAGACGGAATTCAAATTGAGCTGACATCCAAAATACATAAGGCACTAGAACCTTATAAAGTTTCCGGAGCCCAGCACGGAACTTCAGGAAACAGTTCTGAAAAGCTTAGAAGAATTGCAAATGAAACATCAACTACCAAAGCAAATGTAGCAACAGCTCTTCAGATGGCAGGCTGGGGAATTGAAGTAAATGACTATGGAAATGCAATTCTTGATGCAAACAAAGATCTAAAAAAAATAAAAGGCGAAGGACTTCCAGAAGACATTTGGGAGGAAATGAACGAATATGCAAGACAAAACAATATAAAAGGCAATGACTTCAAAAAACTTAATATGCCATTTGAAAACAGGATAATGGGAATTGAAAAAGAATTTAAGGAAAGAATGGCAAAAAGAGTTGAAGACCTTGCATATGATTATCTTGTAAATGTTTTTAATGCAGAAAACACTGCTGATTTCGCAATAAACGAAATTCTTGAAAAAGGCGGCCATGATCCTGGACCAAAAGCTTCAAGAATTGAAAATCCAAATGACTGGACAAAAGAAAAAATTATTGAAAATGCCGGGCTTATAACAAGTGATAAAGGCCCTGAAGGTAATTTTGATGATTAATCATTAAGACTGATTGAAATTTTTAAAATTTATTTTCTGAAAATCCAGATTGCATCAGACTTATACATTGTCTGGTGCAATTTATCTTGTCAGGCATGGATAATTGAAAATTTATTAATTTAAAAATATAAAGCACTCAATTCAGATTATATTTTTGTCCGTCAAAAGAAAGATGGAGATTATATTTTGAAAGAAAAAAAATTTTGTCATTTTTGCGGTTTTGAACTCCAAAAAAAAATTATAGATGGAAGAAAAAGGCTTTATTGCAGCGTGTGCAAAGAACCTTTATATGAAAATCCGGTTCCAGCATCATGCTGTGTTGTTGTTGATCAGAATAAAAGGGTTCTTTTGGTGCAAAGAAGTGTTGAGCCAAAAATTGGTATGTGGTGTCTTCCGGGCGGTTTTATGGAAATTGGAGAAACGCCTGAAGAAACAGCATTGCGGGAACTTAATGAAGAAACTGGGGTTAATGGTAAAATTTCAAATATTCTTGGAGTTTTAAGTCATCCAAGTGTATTGTATGGAACGGTCTCAATTACAGGCTATTCTGTGGAAAATTTTACCGGGAAAATTTTTCCTGGTGATGACGCCATGGACTGCAGATTTTTTGAATATGAAAAAATGCCGGAAATTGCCTTTGATTCCCATTTGTCTTTTATTAGAACGTATATGGCAGGATATGTTTCTTGACATTTTTGGCTGATTATTGAAAATATAAAAAAATAATTTAAGGAAAATTTTTCCCATGCCGAAATATTTGTTAAACAAGGAGAGGTGAGTATGCAGATACCAGCATACCAAATACATAATGTGCTAAAAGCATACAGCAGGCAGGTCAGCCAGAATAAACTTAATTCTGCTGCACGTTTAAATGCTTCGAGTACACCTGTAGACAAAATTTCTATTTCGGCAGAAGGTAAGAAACAAGGGATTATTGACAAGGTATCTGCAGATATTGTCCAAAAAATAACCACAAACGATCATAATGAAAAAATTGAAAAAGAACTTGTAGGCAAGCTTGGACAGAAACTCAGCCAAAAAATAGGTTTTTCAGAAACTTCTGATGAGAATTTCAGCTATTATGAAATAAATGGAAATTCAAAAACAAAAACCACCTTCTCCTTTAATGAATTAGACAATGCTAAAAAACAAATGGAAGACCTTGCAAAGGATTTGCTCAAAGATAAAGATAATGGGCAACAAGGAGAAGAAAAATGAAGATAACACCTTCCTATTTTAATGATACTGTTACCAGGTTTAAGCCTGTACACGAAAAAGTTGAGAAAAAAGAAATTTCAGAGCAAAAAATTACTGACAGGGTTACAATAGGTAATTCAGCTCAAAGCAAATCAGCCCTTGAGCCTATGTCAGGTTATTCCCCTGACACCATAAGAAGTGAAACAGCAAAACTAGACATGGAACATGAATCAAGAGCAGACAGGCTTGCAAGAATTAAAAATGAAATAAATTCAGGTATCTACAATATTTCATCTGAAAAAGTTGCCGAAAAAATGATTGGTGTTCATATTAATGATTTAATTTGATTTATGGCCTGATTTTTGCTTATCTTTTGTAAAGATAATTTTAACACTGAACGAGGCACAAATGAGCGATCAGATTTATTCAATAAATGAAATTCTTGCAAAAACAGGCAATGTTTCAAAACCAAAAAAAACAGAGAATGCTCCAACAGATGCATTTTCCAAAATTTTAGAAAATGCTGTTTCAAAAACAGATGAAATTAAAAAAACAGCCGGCATATTTCAGACTTCAAATATTTTTTCTGCCTCATATATAAATCCATTAAACAATATTGAACTCAATAATGAAGCTTCAAAATTTGTAGAAAACAGTCTTAATGAAATTCTTTCAGATCTTGAATTGTTTTCAGGTCTTTTAGGTAATTCTTCAATTGATTTAGAAGACTTAAGGCCCCTTGCAGATAAAATTCAGGAAAATTCTAATGAAGTTTTAAGGTTTAGTGAAAAAAACAATATCCCAGACGATCTTAAATCAATAGCAAAGGAAAGTACTGCACTTGCATATGCAGCATTTGAAAAATTCGGGGTATTTTAATACTGATCCACAAGTAAAAAAAGTGAATACAGAATTTATTGAATAAAATTCACTGGTAATTTAATTTTTTTACTTCTGCAAAAAAGGGCAGATTTAAAATTAAAATTAAACTTTAAGAATAAATTTTTTTAGAGTAATTCCATAATTCTTCGAGGCTGTTTCTTTCAATCAAACTAATATCTTTACCCTGCGACAATGCCTGTTTTTCCATCCATTTGAATCTTTTAACAAATTTATCACATGATTTTAAAAGTGATGCTTCGCTTTCAAGCCCAAGAAAACGGCCTGCATTTACAATTGTAAATAAAAGGTCTCCAAATTCCATTTCTTTTTTTTCAAGATCAAGGTCTTTTTCAAAAGTTTCTTTAAGCTCATCTATTTCTTCATAAATTTTATCAAAGATTCCATCAATATTTTCCCATTCAAAACCGCAGTTAACTGCTTTTAAAGATATTTTATGAGCTTTCATAAGTGCTGGAAGACCTGAGGAAATTTTATCCATAACAGAGATAAAAGCATTGCTTTTTTCAAGAATCTTTGCTTTTTCCCAAATTTTTTCAACATCTTCAATATTATCTGCTTTTTCATCCAAAAAAACATGGGGATGCCTGAACTTCATTTTTGCAGCAGATTTTTTTACGACTTCTTCAAAAGAAAATAACCCCTTTTCCTGGTAAAGCAAAATAATAAAACACAGCTGAAACAATACGTCTCCAAGTTCTTCCCTGATATTTTCAATTTTATTCAGATTAATTGCTTCATAGGCCTCAAGGCTTTCTTCGACAAGATATTTGCCAAGAGACAAAGGGGTTTGTTTTCTGTCCCAGGGGCATCCTTTTTCGCTTTTTAAAATTTCTATAAGATCAATTAATGGATTTACAAAATAATTATTTGTCATTTTTTAATTTTTCTTCTGCCTTTTCCCTTATTTTTTTCAAAGTTTCCATATTGAGCTTAAAAGAATCTTCTTTAAAATCTGAGGGTACAATTTCCATTATCAGTTCTGACACGATAGACACATATGGGAAAATTGCCGAGTTTTTAAGAATTGGACTTTTTGGAGGAAGAAATGTTGTAAGGGCAATTACAAGAACTGAAACAATTATGCCACCTTTTAAAAGGCCGACAATGCCTCCTCCTAAACGGTCAACCCAGCCTAAAAATACTATTTTCATTATCCACTTTAAAATGTGGCCTAAAATAGTAACTACAATTAAGACTGCACAAAAAATTGCAAAAAAAGAAGCAATATTCAAAACTGATCCGGGCTCGACCCATTGTTTAAGAAAATCTGCAAGAGCAGGGTAATAAAAATAAGCTGCGTAAAAGCCTGCAACTGACCCTATAACCCCTGAAACTGAATGAATAAGTCCGGTCATGATTCCTCTTATCAAGGTAAATCCAAGAATGCATACAATTGCAATGTCAAGTCCGTTCATTAATTTCCCCCGTTGAATTTGATTTAAATAATCAGGCCGAGCTGATTTCAAAGCTAATTTTATTTGCAAAATAATTTATATATTATATAACTTGACATGCAAATAATTAAATACATAATTCACGTTGGCCGTTATAATCATAGAAGTCAATTTATGATTTACGGCCTGTTTTTTTTAAACTTATTTTAATGAAGACGGTATGGAAAAAGAATTTGTAAAAAAAATTAAAATCATGGAGCAAGCCCATGCAAACCAGCTTTTTGGAGAGCATAACAAAAATCTTATAAAAATATCTGATTGCATTCCCGTAAATATTCAGTCACGGGGAAATGAAGTCATGATAAAAGGAGAGCAAGATAATGTTGAATTTGCTTCAAAGGTAATAAAGGAACTTTGTTCTGTAATAAAAAATGATTATCCTGTTTATCCAAGGGATGTTGAATATGCAGTAGAGATTTTGAGCAAAGATGAAAATACAAAATTAAAGGATGTTTTTCTTGATACTGTTTTTGTTTCTTCAAAAAACAGTCATATTTCCCCAAAAAATAAAGCACAAAAAACCTATATAGATTCAATTAGAGAAAAGGATATTGTTTTTGGTGTAGGCCCTGCAGGTACTGGGAAAACATATCTTGCCATGGCAATGGCAGTATCTTTTTTACAAAAAAAAATGGTAAACCGCATAATTCTTGCAAGGCCTGCAGTTGAAGCAGGTGAAGCTCTTGGATTTTTACCTGGAGATCTTGCAGAAAAAGTAAATCCGTATTTAAGGCCTCTTTATGATGCACTCCACGACATGATGACTTTTGAAAAGGCCCAGAGGCTTATGGCCCAGGGAATAATTGAAGTTGCTCCCCTTGCATTTATGAGGGGAAGAACTTTAAATGATGCCTTTATAATTCTTGATGAAGCACAGAATACAACAAGAGAGCAGATGAAAATGTTTCTTACAAGAATTGGATTTGGCTGCCATGCCGTAGTAACCGGAGATATTACCCAGGTCGATCTTCCAAATTCCAAAAAATCCGGCCTTATAGATGCTCTTGAAATTCTTCAGGGGATAGAGGAAATGGGCTTTGTTTTTTTTACCCAAAACGATGTTGTAAGACATCATCTTGTAAAAAAAATAATTGACGCCTATGAAAAAAGAGAAAATCAGATTCGGAACTTAAAAAATGAAAAATAATATTTTAAAAGAAGCTTTAAAAAATATTAATTTAGGATTGGATCATCCAATAGTAATTCCTATTTCCGGCATACTTATAATTCTTATTTTTGCTTTTTTTGCCTCAGATCAGTTTTATTTTGCACAAGAAAATTACAAAATCGGAGATATTGCTCCAAAAACAATAAAATCAACAAAACATACAGTATTTGAACATCCCGGAAAAACAGAAGAAAAAAAACGAGAGGCTGCTTCAGGAATTTTAACTGTTTATGATTATGATTCAAGATTGATAAGCAAGATAACCAAATCAATAGACCTTGCTTTTGAATCAGGGAAATCATCATTTCAAAATGATTTTTCAAAAATAAATCAAATTCAGCCTCAACAGACAACAAAAAAGCTGTTTGAAAAACACATAGGTTTTGAAATAAGCCAGGGTGCCTTTAATCTATTATCTGAAAATAAATTTTCAGATGAACTTGCATCAATTTTAAAGGAAATAGTTGTTCAGATAATGGAAAACGGTGTTGTTGCAAATAAAACAATACTTATGAAAGAAGAAGAAAAAGGAATAACACTCAGAGATATTTATACAGGTGAAGAACTTTTTGCAAACAGGCTTAAAAAATACTACGGCCCTGATCAGGCCCAGACAATGGTAAGAATAATTGGAGATCCTCTTTTAAAAAATTATTCATACAATATAGTAAATCTTATAGTTGATTTTGCTCAAAGGCTTATACGTCCCAATATCACAATAAATCAAAATGAGACCCAGGAAAGAATCTATCAGGCTGTTGAAAGTGTGCCTCCTGTCCTTTATCAAATAAATAAAGGTGAAATTCTCATAAGAAAAGGAGATATAATAACTCCGCTTCAGATGATTAAACTCAATGCATATCAAAATGAAAACAACACAAAAGACCAATGGCTTGGTGTAATCGGTAAAAGCATTTCTATTCTTTTTTTTATTGCAGTCATTTATATGACCTTTTTAAAAGGGTTTATTGAATCAAAAAATAAGTCAAACAAAAACATTCTTTTTTTAACCCTTGTAATAGTGTTCAATATAATTCTTGCAAAGCTTCTTTCACTTATTCCTTCAGCAGAATTTGGAGGAGGAAGCTTTACTATCCCTGACACTGCAATAAAACTTCTTCTTCCTGTTGCATCTGCCTCAATGATTGTCTGTCTTTTTTTTGGGCAGTATCAGGCATATTCAATAGCAATAATCTGTGCTTTTATTTGTGCAATGATTTTTGAAACATATATCCCGGGGCTGTTTATTTTCTTTTTAATTAATGGAGTAATGGGAACTTTCTGGCTCAGGAAATGCCGTGAAAGACAGGCTTTTGTAAGAACAGGCGGTAAACTTGCTCTTTTAAATCTTTTGATAACCCCGGCTTTTCTTATTCAGATTCCCCAGATATCAATGATTGAACTATCAATAGGAGTTCTTTTTGCAGTTGCCGGAGGAATTTTGTCCGGAATTTTAACAGGCGGTATTTCTCCTCTTCTTGAAATCTTATTTGGATATTCTTCTGATATTAAGCTTATGGAGCTTTCCAACCCTGAGCAAAAGCTTTTAAGAAGGCTTATGCTTGAAGCTCCTGGAACATACAACCATTCAATGATAGTTGGAACAATGGCTGAAGCTGCTGCAGCAGAAATAGGTGCAAACTCAATACTTGCAAGGGTTGGAGGATATTACCACGATATCGGGAAATTAAAAAAACCACTTTATTTTATTGAAAATCAGAGACACAGCAAAAATCTTCATGATAAATTATCACCTTCTATGTCAATGCTTATACTTACTGCCCATGTAAAGGACGGAGTTTTACTTGCAAAAAAATATAAGCTTCCAGAAGCTTTAATTGAAATAATTACCCAGCACCATGGAACAAGCCTTATAAAATACTTTTATGAAAAGGCAAAACTCAGGAAAAATGAAAAAGAACCTTTAAAAGATCACTACAGATACCCAGGGCCAAGACCCCAGTCAAGAGAGGCTGCAATTGTAATGCTTGCAGACATTGCAGAAGCTGCTACAAGATCTCTTGACAACCCAAGTGTTTCAAGGATTCAAGGCGTTGTCCACAAGCAGATAAATTCATGCTTTTCAGACAACCAGCTTGATGAATGCAACCTTACTCTAAAAGACCTTCACAAAATTGCAAAAATATTTAATAAAATTTTAAGCGGAATTCATCACCATAGAATCAAATATATAGAAGAACAAAAGGAAGAAACTAAAAAAGATGGAAATAATGCTCCAAAACAGGAAAAACCAGTCCAGGATAACAAACCAAAGCCTCAGGAAGAAGACGGATCTTATCTTAAACGCCTTGGGCTGTAGCAACTGCGAAATTTCAATTGTAATAACAGATGATGAGGATATAAGAGAAATAAATAAAGATTATAGAAATATTGATAAGCCAACCAATGTATTATCATTTCCAATGGATGATGAAAATATGGTTATCCCAGGACTTAAAATTCTTGGTGATATTGTAATTTCTGAAGATACAGCCATAAAAGAAGCACAGGATGCAAAAATAACCCTTGACCAGAGAATTTCACAGCTTCTTATCCATGGAATTTTGCATCTTCTAGGTTATGACCATGAAATAAGTGAAGAAGAGGATGAAAAAATGACCCAAAAAAGCATTGAGCTTTTATCTATAATAGAAAAAGACAAAAATCTGTCATGGTGGATGTAGCTTGAAATTATAAAATATTTCATTGAATTTTTATTTTTTATATGAAAATCTTAAATATCTGCATCAAAATCATATGATTTTAAAAATATCTGAACATTTTAAATAAAGCCAGGAGGTTTGCTATGAGTAAACTTGCAGTTAATGTAGACCATGTTGCAACACTTAGAGAAGCAAGAAAAACTACCTACCCTGACCCTGTTACGGCTGCTTTTCTTGCTGAACTTGCAGGAGCCGACGGAATTGTGGTTCATCTTCGGGAAGACGGCCGTCATATTCAGCAAAGAGATGTAAGAATATTAAGGGATACGGTTCAGACAAGGCTTATTCTTGAAATGGCTGCAACTGATGAAATGCTCAAATTTGCAATGGATATAATTCCAGATTTTGTAACCCTTGTTCCTGAAAAAAGAGAAGAACTTACAACTGAAGGCGGTCTTGATCTTATTTTCAATAAAGACAAAACAAAATATGCAGTTGAAAATTTAAAAAGTGCTGCTATTCCAGTTTCGATTTTCATAGATGCAGACAATGATCAGATAGAGCTTGCCAAGGAAATAGGTGCTGATGCAATAGAAATTCATACAGGCGGTTTTTGCGACTCAGAAGATGAAGCTATGCAAAAAAAAGAGTTTGAAAAGGTTATTAAAGCTGCAAAATATGCCCAATCCCTTGGTTTACTTGTAAATGCCGGACACGGCTTATGCTACAAAACTATAAAGGCTTTTAAAGGTTCAAATTTAATCCATGAATTCAGTATTGGCCATTCCATAATTTCAAGGGCTGTTCTTGTTGGAATGGAAAAAGCTGTTAGGGATATGATAAAAATAATTGGTGAATTATAATGTTTTCAAATAGTTCAAGGCTTGTTGGTTCATCTGAAATGCCTGAAATTGACCACAAAACCATTTTTGAATTTGGACTTCCAGGTGAAGTTTTAATGGAAAATGCAGGCAGGGGATGTGTCAGGGTTTTAACTGAAAATATAAATTTATCAGATAAAAAGGTTCTTGTTGTTTGCGGCCCTGGGAATAATGGGGGAGATGGATTTGTTATTGCAAGATATCTTTTAAAAAAGGCAGCTGATATAAAAATTATCCTTTTATCCGGTGCTGGAAAACTTCAGGGAGATGCACTTTTAAATTATAAAAGAGCAAAAAAATTAAACATTCAAATAATTGAAGAATCTGATAATTTTAATGAAACACTAAAAGGTGCAGTTAAAAATTCTGATATTGTAATTGATGCAATTTTTGGCACAGGACTCAAGTCAGGCCCAAGGGGAATTTTTGGAGAAATAATAGATTATATAAACAATTCCAATAAATTTGTAATGGCAGTTGACATTCCTTCGGGTACAAACGGCGATACCGGCAAAACTTTTGAAAAAACAATAAAAGCAGATATTTGTGCAACATTTGGATTTGCAAAGCCGGCACATTATATTGAACCTGGGAAAAAAAACAGAGGGAAACTTTTTGTAATAGATATAGGTATTCCCCATTCAGTATCAGATCAGTTTGAAGAAAATATAAATATTTTAACAAAAGAATATATTAAAACACTTTTTAAAAAAAGGGCACCTGAATCCCATAAAGGCAATTTTGGTCATCTTGGAATAATTGCCGGCTCAAAAAATAAAACAGGAGCTGCACTTCTTTGTTCAAAAGCAGCACACAGAAGCGGAGCAGGCCTTGTTACCCTTTGTATGCCAAGTGATTCAGACACAAGCCAAAGCTTTAATGAAACAATGAAATTTGGCTCATATTCTGAAAAAGGTGAATTTGCTGAAAATTCAGTTGATCAGATAAGGGATTTTATTAAGGATAAAACTGCCATTTCTGCCGGCCCTGGAATGGGAACAGGAAAGGGAGCTAAAAAAATAATTGAATTTCTTCTTAAGGAGACTGATATCCCTGTTCTAATTGATGCTGACGGACTTAATATTATTTCTGAAAAAAGAGAACTTTTAGATTATCTTGACAAAAGAATAATTCTAACTCCCCACCCAAAGGAAATGTCAAGGCTGACTGGTGTTTCAACTGAAGAAATATTAAGTGACCAGATTAGGGCTGCACGGGAATTTGCAAAAAAATACAAATGTATTCTAGTTTTAAAAACATCCTCTTCAATAATTGCATTTCCAGACGGCAGAATTAAGATCAATACAAGCGGAAATCCAGGGCTTGCCACCGGAGGAAGCGGTGATATTTTATCTGGAATTACTGGTGCTTTTCTTGCAAATAAAATGTCCATGGAAAATGCAGCTGAGGCAGCTGTTTTTATTCACGGATATTCAGCAGATATTACTTCACTGCAAAAAGGTCCTTTTGGATATCTCCCATCTGAAACAGCAGATAATATTCCAATTGTTTTTAAAGAGTTTTTAGAAAATGACCATTAAAGAAATTATTTCGGAAAATGAAGAATTCACAAAAAAAATTGCAGAAAATATTGGTAAAAACATTGAATCACCTTTTTACATTGCATTAAAAGGTGATCTTGGAGCCGGTAAAACAGCCTTTGTTCAAGGGCTTGCAAAAGGCCTTGAGACTGACCCTTCATATTATGTAACAAGCCCTACATACAATATTATCCAGGTTTATCCGGGAAGATTAAATCTTGTTCATGCAGATCTTTACAGAATCTATGGAATAGAAGAGCTTGAGCTTACAGGATTTAACGATATTTTAGAAGAAACAAACCCCGTACTTGCAGTTGAGTGGCCTGAAAAAATAGAAAATGATTTTGATTTTGATCTAATAATAGAAATTAAAATAATAAATTTTGACAAAAGAAAAATCAGGCTAATTTCCTGTGGACGAAAGGCATTGGTTCTGTTAGAGAAAATAATCTTTTAGACAAAATAGTACCTGAAAAAAGGAGATAAAGAAATTGGGTGTTATTGTTCAGAAATACGGGGGTACATCAGTAGGCAGTATTGAAAGAATCAAAAATGTTGCAAAAAAAGTTGCAAAAACCTATGAACAGGGACACAAAGTTGCTGTTGTTGTTTCAGCAATGGGCGGTACAACAGACCAGCTGGTTTCTATGGCACATGAAATAACGGAAAGACCGGATAAGCGAGAGC
This sequence comes from Desulforegulaceae bacterium, assembly GCA_034007295.1. Lineage (GTDB taxonomy): Bacteria > Desulfobacterota > Desulfobacteria > Desulfobacterales > JACKCP01 > JACKCP01. The sequence goes on from JAVERC010000050.1 coordinate 11,308, forward strand.
TTGATGTTCTTCTTTCTACCGGAGAACAGGTTACAATAGCACTTCTTTCCATGTGTCTTCATTCTATGGGATATAAAGCCACATCTCTTTTGGGTCATCAGGCAGAAGTTAAAACCGATTCCCAGGCAGGAAGTGCAAGGATTTTAAATGTTGGAAAAGAAAAGGTTACCGGCCTTTTAAATGAAGGAAACATTGTTGTAATCGCAGGATTCCAGGGTATTGATGAGCATGGAAACATTACAACACTTGGAAGAGGCGGCTCAGATACTTCTGCAGTTGCTGTTGCAGCCGCAATAAACGCAGATATGTGTGAAATATATACAGATGTTGACGGAATATATACAACAGACCCCAACATTTGCAAAAAAGCAAAAAAAATGGAAAAGGTTTCATATGATGAAATGCTTGAAATGGCAAGCCTTGGGGCAAAGGTATTGCAGATAAGATCAGTGGAATTTGCAAAAAAATATCAGGTTCCGCTTCATGTCAGATCATCCTTTAACGAAGAGGAAGGTACAATGGTTGTTAACGACGATACAGATATGGAAAAAGTACTGGTTTCAGGTGTTACATACAACAAGAACGAAGCAAGAATTACTCTTAAAAATGTTCCTGACGAACCAGGGATAGCAGCAAGGATTCTTACTCCTGTTTCAGATGCAGGCATTGTTGTTGATATGATAATCCAGAATACAAGGTCAACAGGACTTACTGATTTCACATTCACTGTTCCAAAAACTGACTTTAGTGATGCAATGGAGGTTTCTCAAAAAATTGCAGATGAAATAGGTGCAAGTGAAGTTCTTGGAGATGAAAATATTTCCAAGGTTTCTGTAATAGGAGTTGGCATGAAATCACATTCAGGCGTTGCTTCAAAAATGTTTAAAGCTCTTTCAGATGAAAATATAAATATAAGAATGATAAGCACTTCTGAAATAAGAATTTCATGTATAATTGATGAAAAATACACTGAGCTTGCAGTAAGGGCTCTTCACACAGAATTTGGTCTTGATGTAGAAGAATAAATGAAGTTTTCCCCAAAGCAGACAAGGGAAATTTTAATTTTGGCGGCAGTTATATTTTCAGTATATATCTGCCGTTTTTTTTTATTTTTCTAAAAGAGAAGCTTCATATTTTATCCTGTAAAACAAAAGATACAATACAGGCACAAGAACAAGAGTTAAAACTGCTCCAAAAAAAAGGCCTGACATTATTGTAACTGCCATGGATGTAAAAAGAGCATCCTGAAGAAGCGGCGTCATGCCAAGTATTGTTGTTACAGAAGTTAAAAGAACAGGCCTTAATCTGTTTACGCTTGCATCTTTTACTGCAAAATAAGGCTTTTTGCCTTCTCTTATTTCAATATTTATTTCATCAATTAAAACTATTGCATTTTTTATAAGCATTCCCATAAGACTGTAAAATCCTATTATAGGAAGAAATCCAAAGGGCTGTCCTGAAAATAAAAGTCCTGCTGCAATGCCTGTTATTGCAAATGGAATTGTCAAAATAACAATTAAGGTCTGCTTTACTGAATTAAAAAGAAAAACAAGAATAACAACCATAAAAAGAACACATGAGAAAATATTCTGCCTTACCCCTTTGTTTGCAACCATTGATCTTTCATGCTCACCTCCCCAGTCAAGTTCATAACCTTTTGGGAGTTCAATTTTTTCAATTTCAGGTCTGATCTGCTTAAGGACAGTATCAGCTGTAATACCCGGAACCGGATCGCACTGAGCTCTTATAACTCTTGTTCTGTTATATCTTCTTACAACAGGATCTTCAAAATTAAGTGAAATGTCTTCTGAAGCCTGTAAAATGGGAATGCTTTTCCCTAAAATCCCAAATACAGGAACAGAAGACATTTCTTTAGGAGAGATATTCTTATATTTAAGCTTAATATTTAAAATATCATCGTTTTCCCTTAACTGACTCACAGGAAGACCGTCTGTTGCACAAAGAAGTGCTGCTGCAAAATGATCTTTTTCAACCCCTGCTTTTTTTGCCTTTAAAGGGGAATATTTCAGATTATAAACCATTTCCTTTTCCCGCCAGTCGTCTGTGACAGAATCTGTAAGTTTATTTTTATACATTATTTCCCTGGCTTTTTTTGCAAGCTCCCTCAAGACTGAAGGATCAGGCCCGGTAAACCTTGCTTCAATTCTGTATTTTCCATTTGGGCCTGAAATATATTTCCACAAATGTGCTTCTCCCTGGGCCAAATTTTTTTTAAACCATAATTTAATTTCTTTTATCATTTCATCTATTTTTTTATGGTCATCTACATTTACAACAATCTGTGCAAAGGATCTGTTAAGACTTCTTGGGGTAATTGATGCAGCAAATCTTGGAACTCCCTGGCCTATTGAAGAAGCAATGTTTTTAACCCCGTCTTTTTTTAAAACCCATGATTCAAAAATTTTTATGTCATCTGAAACAGACTGAATTTTTGTACCCTCAGGTCTTCTGTAATCAACAAAAAACTGGGCTTTTTCAGAATCTGCAAAAAAATTCTTGGGAACTTTTAGAAATCCGAATATTCCAGCAGCAAGAATAAAAATCATAATAACAAGGGTAATTTTTTTGTATCTGAATGAAATATTTAATACTTTTCTGTAAAAATCATAAATCAATCCCGAATAGTTTTCTTTAAAGTTCTTTTTTGGGATCAAAAGATAAAATGAAAAAAGCGGAGTCTGGGTCATGGCAAAAAGCCATGAAAAAAAAAGCGATACAGCAACAACAAGAAACAGGCTTCCAACATATTCCCCCATATTTGTGGGAGCAAGATAGATAGGCATAAATGCAAGGGAAGCAATTATTGTTGCACCAAGAAGTGGAAATGAGTTTTTGCGGGCTGATTTTATACATGAAGCAAATTTATCTGTTTTAGTGTTTATGTCAGTCTGAGTGCCTTCTGCTACAACAATTGCATTATCAACAATCATTCCCATAACTAAAATAAGTGCAGCAATTGAAATCTGATGCAGGTTTATTCCCATTACAAGCATTGCACTAAAAGTTGCAGCAATTGAAAGAATAAGATTTGAGGCAATAATAAGACCAGGCCTTAAGCCCATGGAAAAAAACAAGACAAGTACAACAATAAAAACTGACTGAAAAAGATTTTTCCCAAATTTTTTAATTGAATCTTTCACAAAATCAGACTGATAATAAATTTCTTCAATTTTTATACCTGAAGGAAGGTTTGATAAAAGAATTTCAATTTTTTTACTAACAGCTTCACCCATTTCAACTACATTGGCATTTTTTTTGGCTGAAACAGCAATTCCTATTGATGGCTTTGAATTATACCGCATAAAAGGCTGAATAGGCCTTTCAGATTCTCTTTTTATTTCTGCAATGTCACTAAGCCGGACTAATTTATCCTTATCGCATAAAATAAGAATATTTTTTATTTCATCCTCAGATTTAAAATGCTGCGAACCAGAAATTCTTATTCTTTTATCATCTGTTTCTACAGCACCTCCAGTAAAAACAAGATTGCCTGAATTTATTGCACTTATAATTTTTTGAGGATGAATATTAAGGTCTGCTGCTTTTACAGGATCAAGCTCTATATATAAAGCCTCATCTGAAACTCCAAATAGATTTATTTTTTCAACATTTTTAACTAAAAGAAGCTCTTTTTTCAAAAATTTTGCATATCTTTCAAGCTGATAAACATCCATACCCTCACCAGTAACAGCAAGAAAAATTCCAAAAACATCACTGTAATCATCATAAACAACTGGCTTTAAAACACCCTTGGGAAGGTCATTTTGAACAGCTTCTACTTTTCTTCTCAAAATATCCCAGAGCTGGTCAATTTCTGAAGCCTTTACACTTTCATAAAGATCAACATAAACCATGGACATATTTGCCCTTGATTTTGACCTGATTTTTTCAACCATACTTGCACTCTGGCAGGCTTCCTCGATTTTTCTAGTGACTTCCTGCTCAACTTCATAGGGAGAAGCTCCTGGATAAATTGTAACAACAACTGCTGTTTTGATTGTAAAATCGGGGTCTTCAAGTTTTCCAAGCTTAAGAAGAGAAACAATCCCTCCAATAAGAACAATAAAAAGAACAAACAAAAGAGTAATCTGATTTTTTAAAAAAAATTTTGTGAGCATATTTTTAAACTTTAAATGGAAGGGTTAGAGTTCATTTCCGATATTTGTCTGAGATTTTTTTTCAACTATGGAAACAGGTCTGTTTTCTAAAATAAAATGTGCTCCAAGGTGGGCTATTTTATCTCCTTTGTTTAAATTTCCAGAAATAACAATGTTTTTTGAATCTGAAAATTTTTCTAGTTCTACAATAATTTTTAAGGGCAGATTATCTTCAATCTTCCATACAAATGGTTTTTGGTTATCTTTTTTAATTATTGATGACATGGGAATCTCAAATTTTTTTAGATCAGAGTCGTCTTTTACTGAAAACTCAACAAGAGCAGACATTCCTGGTTTTATTAAATATCCCGGATTATCAGCCTTTAAAATCAGAGGATAAGTATTTCCAAAACCACTTCCTTTTTTTCCAATTTCCTTTAATTGTGCCTTTTTTGAATTGGTGTTGTCTGATAAAAGTATAAACTTAAAATCGCTAAATTTTTTTGATGAGGATAAAATATTTTCAGGAATAAGAGCCTCAATTTCAATTGATTCAAGATTTATCAAAGAAACAACAGGCTGACCTGGCTGGACAAACTCGTGATTTTCTGAAAATACCGCTGATACAAATCCTGTAAAGGGAGCTTTTAATACTGTATCCTTCAAGCTGTTTTCAGATGCTTCAAGTTCCTTTTCAAGTGCTTTTACAAGGGAGGCAGAGTTTTCATATGCTGCTTTAATAAAATCATAATCTGCCCTTGAAACCGCATTTTTTTTAAAAAGCTCAAGATACCTGTTATATTTAAGCTTTTTTTCAACATATCCTGCCTTTGCAGCCAAAAGCCTGGCCTTGATATTTTCAATTTTTACAAGATAATCCCTTTTATCCATTTTTGCGATTATCTCATCTTTTTCAAATTTTTTTCCAACTTCAGGATAATAGTGAGTTATGGGCCCTCCTGTTCTAAAGGAAAGTTTTACTTCGTCCAAAGGCTTTATAACCCCAGGATATGAAAAATCTGTTTTATTTACAGGGTCTTTGACTTCAAAAACATTGACGCATACTAAAGATTTTTCCTTTTCATCAATTGTTTTTGCATTGGAATTGGTACATCCTGTAAATAAAAATGGAAAAATTATAAAACTTGTTAAAATCAAAATAAAAGTTTTCAATTTATTTCTCCGAAGCTTAAAAGATTTGAGATAGATAGAAAGTATCAAAAACCATGCCCAAATGAGATAGATTGAAAATAAAGGCTTTTAGTGATTTCATACAAGAAAAAGTACCATATGTGGAATATTAAAAAACCATATATGATATTTATTAAACAAAATACCGTATATGGATTATTATTTAAAAAATTTGAATAACCATTCAGGCTTGCCAGGTTTGCTGCATATAAAAACAAACCAGAAAATCACTCAATCCAGATGAAGAACAACTGAAAAACAATTAAATAGAACAAAAACCTCATCACCTTTTTTAAGTTCTGAAAAAAATTCTTCGCCGGCAGAAACAATGGAACATATTTCTGTATAATCAGATATGCTTACAACCACTTCACAGGAAACAACGCCCTTTGAAATTTTTTTTATTTTTCCCATAAATTTATTATCAGCACTGGTTTGAAAATCACCAGTTTTACAAACCACCAAAACCATTGGAGCCTTAACTTCTGCACTTACAAGGCTTCCTTTTGAAAGTCCCATTCTTTCAAGGCTCTGATTTGTTATTACAGACTCAATTTTATGTCCTTCATCTGTGAGAAGTTCAACTTTTGACTGGATGGAACCTTTTAAAATATTTGTTATTTTCCCAAAAAAAGAGTTTCTTGCACTTGTTTTCCGCCAGGATTCCTTTTCAGCAAATTTTTTGGCAATTACTTCTATTTCTTCCTTTGAATAACTAACAAATGAAGATGTAAGCCCCGGGTTTGAATGCCCAAGAATAGATTGAACAGCAGGAAGTGGAATTCCGCTTTTTAAAAGCTCAATAGCCCTTGATTTTCTTATTGCCTCAGGTCCGCAGAGGTTTTTATTAAAACCGCAGTCTTTTGCCCTTTCATAAAATTTTTTCCTTACAAAACCAGGATCTGGAAAACTTAAATTTTCATATTTTTTTTCAAATTCAACCTGGTTTACAATTTCCTTTATTTCATCAAGAACAGCTTTTGAAACCTGTACTTTCCTTTGACTGCCTGACTCTTCATTTTTTGCACCAAAACCTATAAAGGATTTTTCCCAGTCAATGTCGTTAAAAGGGTTAAGACTTAAAACCTCGCTTAATTTTGCACCTGTATATCTTATAACAAGGAAAACCATTAAAATTTTTTTCCTTGAAATAATTACATCTTTTCTTTTTGAATTTTTGACATAAGCCCTGAAAGACTGTTCAAGGGTGTAAAGGTCGCCTGAATCAAGATAATTTCCCTCTTCAGCAGAAATTATTCGCTGGTTGATATTTTTCACTTCCATATACCGGCCTTTTTTAAAGTTGGGAATTAGTTGATGAACGAAAACGCCCTTTTTTGTCCATTCTTAAGTCAGATTCAAAATTTAATCCTCAAAATACTCAATGTATCCTAAAGGTTAAATTTTTCATCTTCCTTGAATGAAACAAAATTCTCGTTTTCGGCCAATCACAAATTAAAACAATGTAATTGTTCAGTTTAAAATACACACAAACCAAAAAAATTTCAAAATAACCTTGACATAAAAATCATTTACTATCACCATAAAAATTATTTTCGTGATTTTAATAAAGGGAAAATCAGATGCTTTTTCAAACAGCAGGAATTGAAGCTGCCATATGGATTCCCCCTCTTGTGGCATTTATAATTTCATTTTTCACTTCCATGGGAGGAGTTTCCGGTGCATTTCTTCTTTTACCTTTTCAAATGTCATTTCTCGGATATACAAACCCGTCGGTAAGTGCGACAAACCAGGTTTTCAATATTGTTGCAATTCCAGGGGGAGTTTACAGGTTCTGGAAAGAGGGAAGACTTGTATGGCCCCTTGCTTCAATTGTTATTGTAGGAACCCTTCCAGGTGTTTTTATTGGAGCAGTTGCAAGAATCATTTACCTTCCTGATCCCAAAAATTTTAAATTCTTTGCAAGTCTTGTTTTATTTTATATTGCAGCAAAAATGATTTTAGACCTTGTTAAATCAAAAGACAAAAAAACAGCTGCCAGTAAAAGTGAAAAACATTTCCAGGAAATGATGAAAAAAGGTGAAATAAAAAAGAAAAAAGACAAGGATTTCAAGCCTGTTCAAATTCTTAAGATAAACTTTAAAACACTTGAGTTCAAATTTTACGAAGAAACATTTAATGTTTCAATTCCGGGAATTTTTTCCTTAAGCTTCACAGTCGGTATAATCGGCGGAATATACGGTATTGGAGGAGGTGCAATTATAGCTCCTTTTTTTATAAGTTTTTTTCATCTTCCAGTTTATATTGTGGCAGGTGCGGCACTTATGGGAACCTTTGTCACTTCAATAGCTGGAGTTATTTTTTATTCTGCAATAGCACCGCTTTATCCTGATATGTCAATTGCACCTGACTGGCTTCTTGGTTTTCTTTTCGGAATTGGCGGACTTTTGGGAATTTATCTTGGAGCAAGGGTGCAAAAATATGTTCCTGCAAACATTATCAAGTGGATGCTTGCTTTAATTATCATGTTTACAGCAGGAAAATATTTAGCTAATTTTTTTGGAATTTAAAACATGATTATTGAACCGTAAATTGACATAAAAAAAGCATGCTGTTTTTTTCCTAAGCTGGTTTTAAGAGATAGTTTTTTATTTCCTGGCTCGGAGTAAAGTGCTAATGAGCTTTAAAAAGAATGAAGCAGCAGTTCCAATTTTAAGCTGAACAATTATAATAATTTAAGGAATAATAATGAAACCCATTGGAATTATAAAAACACCATTTACACAAATAGAAAACATGCCAATTCAGCCAAAGGGCGCAAAGGATATTGAGGGTAAAGTAATTGTAGATGAAATATATAAAGACGGACTAAAAGACCTTGAAGGATTCAGCCATATTTATCTGATTTATCATTTTCACAAAGCAGACAAGACAAAACTTATTGTAAAGCCTTTTCTTGATACAGAGGAAAGGGGAGTTTTTTCAACCCGCTCTCCACTTCGCCCCAATCATATTGGAATTTCAATAGTTCAGCTTGAAAAAATTGAGGGGAATGAACTTTTTATCAAAGGAGCAGATATTTTAGACAATACTCCCCTTCTTGACATCAAGCCCTATGTTGAAAAGTTTGATCATCCTGAAAAAAGCAGATCAGGATGGATGAACTCTGATATTGATGAAATTGCGAGTAAACGATCTGATCTGAGATTTAAATAGCTGAGACCTGACTTTTGCCCTTTGTGGAATCAGATTAATATTTAACCAAAAGACTTCTGGTTCTGGTCATAATTTCCAGCCAAAACCAGAAGTTCTACTTAGTTGCTGAACCAAAACGGCCTTTGTTGTCCCTTTCTAAGTCAGATTCATAATTTAATCCTCAAAATGTTAAATGTATTCATGCGGTTAAATTTTTCGTTTTCCTTGAACTGAACAAAAAATCTCATTTTCGGCCAATCACAACTTAATGACTGGAGAAAAAATCACCCAAAAATACGCTTATCTTTAATAAGAGAATAAAAGAAAAGAAGTTTTTCCAAGTCCAGATTATCTGCATTTCTAACTACTTTTACAGGAGATGCTTCTTTTTTTTCATGTTCAGGATCAGAATCTGGCAAGTATCTATAGCACACCCTGTAAAAGTATTTTTTAACATTTTTATTATTTTTTGTAAGCTCTATCTTTTTTATATCACCAAGTGATTCAAAGTGAGAAGTAATTGAATTATCCATAAGTTCCATTTTATTATCACTTAAAACTATTATATTTTTTTCATTAAATTGGACTTCATCGGCCCAGATATTATACATTAAACTGTTTTTACCAAACAGATTTCTTCCTGTTATTATATCATCAGCTCCTGATTTATTTTTTTTTCTATAAAATGAGACTGCACTTGCTATTTTGTATTTATCGAGTCCTGCTATAATTAAGTCATTACCAGTATTTTCTTCAATTGACTCAATTTTTTGCACCATTTCTTCCCAGCCAAGTAAAAACGGAGAATCATTTAAATAAGGAACTCCCGGTATTCCAACGGATGAGTAATATAAAAATAACCCCATAATCAAAGGAAGGCTGTACAAAGTAATAGACCATATTTTTTTTATTTTAAATCCGCCAATGCTGTTTTTATCTGCCACTTTATTTATTGATACAGCCATTAATGGAATAAAAGCAAGCCATAACGGAACAGTCCAGTTAAGCTTTATCTGCCTGAACATACTAAAAAAAACAAAGACCGAGAGAGGAACCAATGTAAAAACAGCAATAAAGGTTAACTGTTTCCTGCCAGGAATTTCTTTTGAAAAATATTTTTTTAAGCTTGAAAAAGATAACATATTATAAAAAGTCAGGAAACCTGCCGGTGTTAAAATCAGCAGCACAGCTCCCGCAAGTTTAATTAATGAAAAGTCAAATTCTGCACCAAACCTTCTTGGCCCCTGAAAAATGAATGAAGCCCAGTCATTTGACGCATTCCACGACAACACTGGAAGAAAAATTAAAAAAGAAATCACAACTGCAATGTAAGGACCCGGCTTAACAAGCATTTTTCTTGAAGCTCTGTTTAAAACAATAAAGATAAAGGCTGCGGGCACAAGCAGAATAATTGTGTATTTTGAAAGCATACCCAATCCAAATCCTATTCCTGCAAAATACCATGCTATTTCATCCTCACAAATTAAAGCCTTTTGAAGATAGAACAGAGTCATAGCCCAAAAAGCAACCAGAGGAGCATCTGGTGTTGCAAGAAAGCCTGTGCAAAAAAATCCCGGAAGTACAGACAACAGCAGAATTCCTTTAAATGCGTGCCGTTTGCCTATAAACTCACTGCAAATCCTGAAAACAAAATATGAAGCAATTATCCAGCAGATATATGGAACAAACCTCACGGCAAATTCGTTATTACCGAACATCATTGTACTCAAATGAATCAGCCAGCCTATCATAGGAGGATGATCCAGATATCCAAGAGAAAGATGCTGGCTGTAATTCCAGTAATATGCCTCCTGATGCATTAATTCAGGAACTCCCAGAAAAACAAGACGAAGAACTGCAGTATAAATAATCACAGCTGCAGCAGCGATATTAAATTTTGCTTCACTGTTTTCAACTCCATTATTTTGAGCAAAAGTTATAAAGGAATTTCCCAGATAATTAATCAGTGCTCCTGATGCAACAGCAGAAAATCCTGCAAAAGAAGCATTCCATTGCCAGTTTTTAACAAAAATTTCAAGAAGACCGCCTCTCAGAAAAAAAGCAGCAAGAGCAACTCCACCATAACCCAAAAAAACTTTAATATTACTCGATGAGCTGCGGAACACCCATTTTTTGTTCAAAATAAAATTAAGCAAAAAAGCAGATATAAAACTGTATCCGTTAGAAAACCCCAGAGAAAAACCTGAATAAAAAAGGATATTGAATAAAATAAAATCCAGTACAAAACCAGCAGATCCAGCAAGACAGAACTTAATCCCTGTTTCAATACCAGGGTCTGCTCCAGCAAGCACACAAAGCTGTTTACAATATGCCTGAATTTCCTTTAGTCCTGTCTTTGAGCTGCCGCTTTGTCTATCTGTAAAAGTTATTGGAATTTCGCATACATTAATATTTTGCCCTCCCCTTGCAAGTATCTCAAAACATATTTTATATCCAGGAACATTTTCTGCAGTTTCAAGAAGCAATTCTTTTTTCACTGCAAAATAACCAGAAAGAGGGTCTTTTACCTCTGTAAAAAACAAGGCGGGAATCTTTGCGGTCTTAGACATTATTCGTCTTAAAGGGGGCCAGTTTTTTGATGAGCCTCCAGTTACATATCTGCTTCCAACAACAATATCTTTTCCCTCTAAAAGAAGAGGTTTTATCAATTCCGGCAAAGATTCCGGAGGATGACTAAGATCTGCATCCATTACTGCAAGAATTTTTCCCTCTGAAATCTTGGCACCTTCATAAACAGCTGAGGCAAGACCTTTTTTTTCAATCCTGTGGAGCAGCCGGATATTGTCATGTCCGTTATTAAAATTAGTTAGTGGCTGAACGAAAACATCAAATTTTATAAAATCAGGCCTCAAAAAATGAAATTATTTTTCTAAAAAATTTTGAGAAAATTATGAGAAAGATGTCTTTTTGTTAAATTTAAAAAATTTATGCAA
>JAVERC010000051.1:0-22037 GCA_034007295.1 Desulforegulaceae bacterium
AAATTTAAACTTTTTATGGTTATTTATTGGGATAGCTGCGTCTAAAATCAACAAAATTTTGCATAAATTTTTTAAATTTAACCAAAAAACATCTTTCTCATAATTTTCTCATAATTTTTTAGAAAAACAATTTCATTTTTTGAGGCCTGATTTTATAAAATTTGATGTTTTCGTTCAGCAACTATGTATTCATTATTTTTTGTTTTACATAAAAAATCCAGATCACATGTAGCATTGCCTTTTGGTTTTGTATTCAGCCTCCAATCCCAAAATGAGAGAGGTATTTTTTCAGGATTTTTAGCAAGGGAACATTTTAAGGCCTTATAATGCCATGATTGGAAATTCCAGTCTTTGCCATTTTCAAGTTTTGGAGGGGTAGAAGTGAAATCCAAATTTGTAAAATTTATATTGTCAAGTTTCATTGGCCATTTTATGTAGTTTTTGTTTTTTAAATTTTTTTCAAAAACAATATGTATGAGCTCTCCTGTATCCCAGTCATAACAGATTTGAGGCCAGATATATTTTGAATTTTTATTTAAAAAAAATTTATTTATCCATTCGCTGAATACATTTTTTTTTGAATTGTAAATTACTTTTTTCATAAAATTATTACGCTTTAGCCTGGATTAGTTCGTGTTATTGCCTGGTCGTACCACATTAATAATTTTGGATCTTTTTCAAGCAGATCATCTGGGATTTTTTTTGCTACAGATATTATTAAATTATAGTTTTTTTCCTGCCATGCTTTTTTAAATCCTGCACGTACTGCCTCAATTCTAAAAACTTTAAGTTGTTTTTTTGCTTTGGCATATTCTTCAAATTCTTTGATTAAAGACTTTTCACGCAGCTTTTCAAGATCAGCTGCTTTGTTTGGATCTGGAACATACCAGCGTCCTTTGGCTTTTGAGATAAGTAAAGGGTCGTTTTTTTCAAGGTTTCGCATTTCTTTCCAATTGGCTGAAAGATAGCTGTGAATCTGCTGGGGCACAGGGCCTTTGCCATCATAAATAAGAAAATTTTGTTCTAGTAGTGTAGAAAGTTCAAGACTTACTTCGTTTTTACTCCATGCACTGATTTCTTTCATAAACAAGGGGTTAATATCCTGAAAACTTTGTGGTTTTGTGTTTATAAGACTTCTAAGCCACTCAATTGCAGATGCTTCATCAAAAACAAACAAAGATTGCTCACAAGGTTTGCAAGTGGCAGTTGTTTTTTTTCTGTCATATTCAGCAGCCTGTTCTAGCAGAAAATACATACCGTCCCTTTTATGAAATTTTTTTGATAGGCCGAGCTGAAATTCTTGGCTGTCAATTGGGACATTGTATCCTTTTCTTACATAATAGGTAATAACTTGATCATAAAGAATTCTTGGATCACGTTCAGGAATAGATATTAGATTTATACCTTGTTTTTTTATTATTGGAAGATACTGTAAATGACTACTTACAAAGTCCCAGACTCCTTCCTGAGTATGAGCAACTGATTCAAATTTTTTTTCAAATCTGCTGCTTGGCTTATATGCTGATATTACAAGGTCTTGTTTTACAGCTGTTGGAGTTGTTACAGCTTTAAAGCTCCCTTGTTTTTTATCCAGAGCTGATACATTTGCTATAATAAATCCTGCTTCAGCAAGGGCTGTCTGGATACTGTTCCATACAGATGCTTTTGTGTTTGAAAACTCAACAGTTATCCACCTGCCTTTTTTCATAACTCTGTATGCTTCCTTAAAACATTCAAGCATTAATTTTCTATAATCAGATAAAGTTTTGTTTTTTACTTTATTTTCAATGGCTTCAGGCTTGTCATTTGTAAATACTTTAGACCATGACTCAGATAAATAATTAAGTTCTGAGTACATAATATTTGATCCAAAAGGTGGATCAATAAACAAATAGTCTATGGTTTCAGATTTGATATTAGTTTGGCTGGCACTTCCGGTAAAAATCAATTGTTGAAATTCAACTGAATTTAATGATTTTAAAATAATTGGCAATTTCTGCTTTAAAATGCCTTGAAAAATATTTTTTTCAACAGGAAGTGAAGGTATGTATAAAGTACCGGATTGGTAACCGGTTAATACAGGCTTTTTAGAGCCTCCTTTAAAAATAATTCTAGTCATTAAAGTGCTGTGGGTGAGATCATAAGAATTTATAAGAAAATTTAATGCTTTGCCGATTCTTCCCTTGGGGAGATTTTTCCTTAACATTGATATGGCATAAAGGTTTCTTTTAGTATAAAAATCTTCAACAAAATAAACCCCATGGGATGATTTTGGCTGTCTTGTATTATAGCCGTCTGGTATAGGATTGTTTATAAAATCTAAATCAAATTGCAGTTTTGAAATTTTTTCAATAATTTTAAAATCTTCTTTGTCTGGACATTTTTCATATCTTTTACCTTTTAGTGAGTAGTTTATAAGTACAGGTATTTGTTTAGCTTTTTTTACAGGTTTTTGGCTTGTTTGTGAATATTGTGATACCCATGCTCTGTTTAACTGCTTTTTTAAATGTTTAGCCCCACAGTTTTGGCATTCAATTTCTTTTTTTAATTTATTATTTTCGTGATCTAATGCTTGATCCCAAAAAACTATTTCAGAACCGCAATTTGAGCAGATAAAAACATCTGACCATATTGTATAATTAATTTTGCCTTTTGATTTTTTGTCTGAATGAAGGGTTTCATAAATCCAGCCAATTTCTTTTTCCAGCTCATAAATAAGGGTTTTGGACTCATCTTCAAAAATTTTAGTATTAACAGGGGAGTTAAAATTATAGGCTATAAAAGCAGCCGATGGAGAAAGATCATTTAATAGAGCTTTTCTTGGCCCTAATTTAGAAAAAGGAATCCATTGTTTTGATTTTTGATTTTCATCTAATTTAAAAATAATTCCATTTTTATCTACTTTATATCCAAGAGATTCTACTGTTGACTGGTCACCGCACAATTGTGCAGCTACGCCTGTCATTCCTGTGCCGCAAAATCCGTCAAAAACAATGTCTCCAGGTTGTGTATAGTGAAGTATATAACGCATAATAGCTTTGTGTGGAACTTTGGTATGATATGAATGTGCATCATAAAAAATTCCGCTTCTTTTTTCGCCTACATTAGCTGCAAATGGTTCTCTATAGTATGGTTTATTTAGTGTATCTGGATTTATTATTTTTTCATTTTCCCATTGTTCAATAAAGTCATTAAGCCATGGATTTGGACAGGCAGTATAATACGGGGGATCACTTAGATCTAAAATATTTTCATCACAGCCTATTGGAAAACCTTCAATTTTTTTAAATTCAGGGTCTTTGAGCTTTTTTGCAAGAAGGTCTGTAAAGTATTTTCGTCTTTCATCATCATTTGAAAATTTTTTACCTAAACAAGTAATTTTTCCAAATTTATTTGTTAGGTTTTTTGAGTTTTTATGATCATGTTTTAAGGGCATTAAAATTACTCCAAAACAATTTTTATTTTATCCGGGTTTTTATTTTTTGTCATATAGTCTGCATAGTCGCAGACTGCTTGTTTAAATTCATCTGAGGAAACAGGGCCAATATCCGAAATTTTTGCTAAAAAATCTGCCTTTTTTATAATTGTTTTTTGTATATCTTTAAAAATTTTATTTATTATTTCAATAAATTCATCATCTATATCATCTGGCAGTTTTTCAGATTCAATAAACTCCATTACTATTTTTTGTTCTTTTTTTAAAATAAGTTTATTCATTTTTGAAAGAGTTGTTGGATTTTTTAAAATATTTAGCAAAAATAAGGTCCATTTTTTTAGAATTTGGTCTTGTTCAAAATCAAGCTGTTTTATTTTATCTGCTTTAGAAATTATATTTTCAGAAATGGGATGAAACTGACAAAAAGGACATACAGGCACTGATTCAAGATTTTGTTTTGTAAGCTTAAAGCAGGTTTTAAGCGAGTTAATACTTTTTTTAAAATCAATCAGCTGATTTTTTGGCAAAAGGTCTATTTGTGAAAGTTTTAAAATTTTTTTAAATCGTTTGTTTTTAAGCAAATTATTTTTTAGCTTGTTGTCATTGATGCTTAGCCTTGCTTTTGAATGAAGTTCCATATAATGGTCAATATATTCATTTTTAAGTTGTTTAAGTTTTAATTTTATATTTTTTGATTGATTTTCAAGTTCTTCCGGGTTTGAGTTTTCAACTATTTCTAAAATATTTGAACGGGTTTTTTTAATTTGTTTTGTCCATTTATGACTTGGTGGCAGTACTCCCTGAGCAGTTGAGAACCATAGAATTTCAAATTTATGTACCTTAATAAATTTATCTAAGAAATTCAGATTATCCAAAAGATTTAAAGTTTCTTTATATGATTTAATTTCATCAGCATTGTATCTGAAGTTTTTTAATGTGTACGAATTTGTATAGGCTTGAATAGAATCAAAAAAATTTTTGGTTTTATTAAGGTTTAGCCGCTGATTTGAAAGTTTTGTTTTATCAATAAGACTTATTCCCCAGAAAAAAAGCCCATTATCCTGGATTTGCTGAGCCATAATTATTTTTTTTAAAATTATATCTGCTCTATTGTGCAATTCAGTAAATGATTCATCATTGTTTTTGATTAAAAGCTTAATTGTTTGTTGATTCATTCCAACAAGTTCAATTAAAGCCTTAATAGAATTTAAGTCCCATTCTTTTGGTTGTTCAAGATGATTAAATTCTATAAGTTGATTTATATTTGCTGATGCAAGCTCATTAAGACAGGATGAGTCAAATCTTTTGTCAAAAATGCAAAAAATAGTATCTCCAGATAAAACAAGAGCTGCAATCAATACAACAACCCATTCAGGTTCAAGTCTTGAATTGTAAGGGTCCATATATTCGTAACCGAAAAAGTTTTCAATTATTTCATTTCTATTAATTACTTGACCGTTTTTTTCTTTTAAAAGGTCAAGAATAAAGCTGGCATATCTGGATTTATAAGGATTTATTGTTTCCTCATGTAAAAGTTCCAATGCTTCAAGAACTGTTTTTGAAAGGCTTGTTTGTTCCTGTCCGCAAATAAAGGCAATTGCTTCTTGTGCAGCTTGTTTACGGATATTTTCTTTAATTATTTTTTTAAAATACGGATGATTTGGAGACTGTTGTTCAAAAAAAGAAGCAAAACATAAACCTGCAATTTTATTTATTGAATAATGAAAACTTTGGTTTTCATTATCCATTATAAGGTGTAAATCTTTTGTATTTATTTTATTGATCCAGGCACTTATTGATTTTTTTTCCCCTTGGTATGTTAGTTCAAAAGCATTTTTAATATGTTTTTCAAGCCATTGAATAAGTTCCTTAAGAAAAGAAGCAGCACATGATTCATATGCTAATTTTGCATGAGCACAAGAACTTTTGGAAAGTTCAGTTGCAGCACTGTAGCTTTTTAATAATTTTTGAAATTTAGTATTGGATTTATTTATCGGTTTTAAAGTAAAGAAAACTTCATTCTTAGATTTTTCGTTTTTAAAAGGCAGAGGATTATTTGGCTGAATAAAATAAATACAAAAATCCCTTTTAGGCAAAGATGTGGGTTTTTCATTTGGCGTGCCAAAAAACAGATAACCAGTGCGAACAGCTTTACGATGCGGCCAGACAAGTTCGTGGTGCCAGATTTTATAGCCTTTGATTAAAGTTGAATTTGCACATTGCATCAGGTTTTTTAAAGATTCAAAATAATAATTATCAAGCTCAGCAGGGCCTAAAGTGTCAGCTTTTTTTTCAATAAGTGCATCAAAATCATTTGTTTTTTCAATGTCAAGATAAAATTCACTGTTATTTGGATTGAAAGATATAAACTGGCCGCTGACTGTTTTATTTATCTCCCTAAGTATTGTTTCAACTAATGTTTCTAAGTCTTTGTCTGGTTCACTACTTTCAAATTCAGCAATTAAAGGATCAAACAGGCAAAGACTGTCCCGTAATTGCTTGGAGCTTATGCCTGATGGAGCATAAATATCTTTGGTTGTAAGGCGGTGAAATGACAAGGCATGGATTATTCTCAATGCTGTGGGCTTGTATTGACTGCGGATTTTATTTTCTATTTTTGATTCAAGAATCTGGCTTGCATCAATTATTTTTTTTATTTCAGGGATAGCTTTTAAATATGGATTTTGTTTTATGGTTGTCCAGTAATTGTCAAAGGCAACTAGACCCGGCTCATTTTCTGGAATATTTTTATTTAAAATCTGTTTTATTTCTATTGATAGTGTTTTTAGAATTTCACGTTTTTCAATAACAGATATTTTTTCAAAAATATCTATATAATAAGGATGAACCGGAAAAAGCTGGACAAATTCTTCCATGCGTTCATTAAGACTGTCATAATATTTTGCAAAAGGTTTTAGATGTTTTTCAATTTTTTTTTGCTGGTCATTTGTTTTTTTTAGCAATCTTTGGGAGACAACAAATTTAATATCGTTTCTTGCAATTTGTATTTGTTCGAATCTGTCTTTAACCCGATAAATACTTTGTGCTGCCAGACTAAATTTTTCATTCTCAAAAATAGTTTCCTGTAACCCTGCTATAAAGCGGAAACGTAGATTTTTGCAAATTTCACCAATTTCACGCATAAAATTTAGATCAAGTATCAATTCCTGATTTTTTCTTGTTTTCAGATAATCCAATAGTTCATCAACAACAAGCATAAGCCCGTGTTCTGGATATATTTTGCTGAATTTTTCCATCATGTCTTGAAAAGCTTGTTTGTGGCTTATAATTTTATTTTCATCAGGAAAATTAAAGTCTACGCCCATTTCTTTTAGATGAAATTGAATCTTAGCAGTAAGTATATCTCTTAAACTCATGGTAGAATAACCAATTTCAGTGCATATAACTTTAAATTTACCTGCAATTTTAATTGATTCAGCCTTTAGGGCTTTATGATTTAGATCTTCAAGAAAACAAGCATTAGAAGCAATACAGGAAATAACAGACATTAAATGTGATTTGCCTGTTCCGTAATTACCTACAATGAGGATTCCTTTATTATCGTCAGGGTTATTAAATTGCAGCTGTGGGATCAAAATATTTATTATGCGTTCAGCCATTTCATTTGAAACAACATATGTATTAACCAGATTGTAAGCCGCAGTTGATTCATGAATATCATTTATCTGAATTACGGATTCTATTGGATCAAATTGAACCAGTTCCTTGTATTTCATAATTGTGTGTACCTGTGTGCAAAATAAAATTGGTTTAATTTACAATAAATTTTGTTTTAAAAATTTGAAACGCTTAGTTCAGGCTTTATAAAACACCATAAAATAAAAGATATAAGTCCACATATGGAAGCAAGAGCTCCAATGTAGGTGATTTTATCGCTCCATCCAAGGGAAACTGCTGCAATTGAAAGAGCCCCTAAAATAAAATATGAAAAAATCATTAATGAGGAAGCAGTCCCTGTATCTTCTGTTACCTGTTCAAGGATGAGGTTGTTTGAGGGCGGGCGGCTTAATCCAAATGTATATGAAATAACAGCCATTGGTATTAGAAACTGAAAAGGACCCTGAAAAATTTTGAGAAGCATTAAAATTCCGCCAAAAACTCCCCCAAGTATTCCAGTATTAATAAGTTGAAATGTTCCTATTTTATATCCAAATCTTGCACATGTCATTGATCCAGCCATTACAGCAACTGCATTAAACCCAAAATAAACAGAAAACATGGTTTCACTGATATTGAAAACAGTAATATAAATATATGAAGATGCTGCAATAAAAGCAAAAATTGGCAGGCAGAGCATGGAAAAACATATGACTAAAACACTGAAATTTTTGTTTTTTATGACACTGCCAAAGCCAGTAGTCAGTTGAGTCAGGGAAACATTTTTTTTGTTTAAATTTGATTCTTTCATAAAAAACACAAAAATAATTGAGATAATACCAAATACTGCCTGTACAACAAAAATCCAGTGCCAGGTGAAATAAATAAGTACAAGGCTTCCAATCATTGGTGCAAGCATCGGAGCAAGTGCAATTATAACAGCAATATAGCTCAAGACTCTTTCCCTTTTGTTTGGAGGAAATCTGTCCTTTGCAATGGCAAGAGCGATTGTTGCAGCTGAAGCAGCACCAGCAGCCTGAAAAACTCTAGCGAAAATAAGCATGTATACATTAAATGACACTGCACATAAAAAACAGGAAACAATGTAAATTGAAATCCCTGCAATCAGGGGTGGTTTTCTGCCGTACTTATCTGACAAAGGACCGTAAATTAGAATAAAAATACAATAAACAGCAAAAAAAATCACAAGTGTAAGATTTACAAGATAAAGAGGCTGATTCCATATTCTTACAAGTGTAGGAAGAGCAGGAAGATACATGTCTGTTGCAAGGGGTGGAAAGGCTGTCAAAAGTGAAAGAAGCAAAATAAGTCTGATCATAAATAAATACTCTTTTTTAAAAATACAAATTTTGCAGCTCAAAATTGAGCTGAACTTTTCCTTTTAACTAAATTAAACTTTTATGTTAAGTTTTTTTTAAAAATAAATTGGCATTAAATTTTTTAACTTCTAAAAATTTTGGATTTATGATTTATAAACCTTTCTTTTTGCTTTTTGTTCAGTCCAAAAAAAATTTAATCTTTGGGATATTTATGTGTTTGGTGATTAAATTTTGAATCTAATTTTTAAATGGTTAAAAAGTCATTTTTTATTAACAACATTAATAAACAAAACACTTGGTTTGAGCTCAGCAATTAATTAAATTTAATATATAAAATATCAACAAATAAAAAAATTGAGAGTCCTTAAATTAAGGATGCAGGGAAATTTATACAATGTATAAGGCATTATTTTATAAAGAATGGATAAAATTAAAGGCAGCATTATTTTTATTGATAATTATTACTTTAATTACGTATTTGGTTTTTTATATTAATCTTAAAACATTAATAAAAGTTCAGGATGCATATACAATCTGGTATTTTGCTTCAGTCAAAGGAGCAATTTTTTATGATATTGTTAAATATCTTATTCCTTTTTCTGGCTTTATAATAGGCATTGCCCAGTTTTTTCCTGAAACCATGCAAAGAAAACTAAGACTCCTGTTTCATCTTCCAATTGATCATAATAAGTCCCTTGGCTTTATGGCTTTAATAGGATGTTTTTTTTTGTTTTTTTTGATTTTGATTAATTATTTTCTTTTGATTTTTATATTAAAAATTTATTTTCCTTTTGTAATTTTGCAAAGTGCCTTTATTACTTCACTTCCATGGTTTATTTCAGGTTTTGCTGCTTATTTTGGCATAATTCTTGTTTCAATTGAGCCTTCAATAAAAGGCAGACTTATTTATGGGTTTCATTGTTTTTTTTTGGTTTTAATTTTTTTTAAAGGCACTTTCCCAAATATGTACGAGAAATCAATAGGTTATTATTGGCTTTTAATTTTTATTTATATATTTACAATTTTTTACCCTGCCTTCAGGTTTAAGAGGGGCCTTGACTGATGCTTAAAATTTCGAGATTTTGTTTAATAGTTGTGCTTACAATTGTTTTTGTAATTTATATTGAACCAATGTTTAAAAAAATTTTTTATGAAAAAAAAACCGATCCTTCAATAAATTACAGCTCTGTTTTAAAAGGATTTGTTATTGCAGATTATAATGAAAATGCAGGAAAAAAGTTTTATGATTTAAATAATAATTTTTATTCAAGAATTGAATATCAAAAACTTCTTCCAATGATTTATTACAGGGATTTGTCAATATGGAAGTCTCTGCCTCAGAAAATTGACGGAATTGATATTAATTATAAAGAACTTGTGAAGTATAAGCAAATTTTAAGGATTAAGTCCCACGAGTTTGATTCTCCGGAAATTAATCTTTATCCTATGTATGAATCAGACTCTCTTTTTTCAAAAATTGAAAATCCTGACTCAATGTTTACAATAAAAAAATCAATAAAATTTATAAATGCAAACTCAAATAAAACAGATTTAAATCTGTCCCTAAAATTTACAAAAGCACTTCAAGATAATGGATTTAAGTTCCCTAGTAAACAAATTTTTGGAAACCCTGTCCCTAAAAAACCCTTTGATGAAGGTTATTTTATTGAGGACTCATCAGGCAGATTGTTTCATGTAAAAATGAAAAATAATAATCCTTTTGTTGCAGATACAAAAATCAAGCTTAAAAACAAAATTAAATACATAAAAATTCAGGAAAATGAGCTTAAAGAATATTACGGGGTATTAGTAACAAATAAAAATGAATTTTTTCTTATTACATACAATAATTATGAGCTTATAAAGCTTCCTTTAGAAATTGATAATATTAAAGGAATGTATTTTGTCCTTTTGTCTGATATTCTTAAAAATGTTGTAAAAATAAAAAATAACAATCAGATAAGCTGTTATGCTTTTGATAAAAATTATAAACTTATTGATTCCTATTCCATGTTTGCTCCAGGTTTTGATGAAAAAGCCAAAAAAATTTCAAATATATTTTTCCCTTTAACAATTTCTTTAGTGTCTTCAGACACCAGATATGTTGATTTTGATTTAAATTTCAGTATTTACGGTTTATTTACTTCAATACCTTTATTAATATTTTTTTTTCTTTTTTTAAGATTAAAAAATTTTAAGATTAGAGATCATATTTTTGATTGTCTTCTTATTTTTTTTACCGGTATATCAGGCTTTTTTGCTTTTTTAGCTGTTGGCGGATTTAAAAATATGAAATGCACAATTAAGGCCTAGTTTAATTGCCTTTGCTATTTAACTGCTGTACGAAAACGGGCTTATTTGTCCATTTAGGCGTCAGATTCAAAATTTAATCCTCAAAATACCAAATGTATTCCTGCAGTTAAATTTCTGATCTTTCTTGGAATGAACAAAAAATTCTCGTTTTCGGCCAATTACTAATTAATTTCAAAAATTATAATTTTAAAAGTTAAAAGTGGAATTTTTATTTTTCATTAGGAATATCTAATTTTTTTAGTTGACACTATTTTTAAAAGAATATATTAATATCACAACAATGATTAATAGGAGGTATTATGAATAAAACACTTATAGTTTATGGCTCTACTACTGGAAATACTGAAAATGCAGCTGAAATGATAGAAAAAATCCTTTCTTCAAAAGGTCTGGATGTTACATTAAAAGACGTATCTTTTATTACACCAAAAGAAACAATTGATTATGATTTTTTAATTATGGGTTCATCAACCTGGGGTGATGACGATATTGAACTTCAAGAGGATTTTGCAACTTTTTACGATGATTTGGATAAAGCCAAAATTTCTGGAAAAAAAGTTGCTGTTTTTGGATGCGGAGATTCTTCATATACATTTTTTTGTGGGGCTGTAGATGCAATTGAAGACAAAGTAAGAGAACTTGGCGGAGAGCTTGTTGTTGACTCACTAAAAATTGACGGCGATCCAGATGATGCAAAAAAGGAAATAGAAAGCTGGGCAGCTGAAATTGCAAATTTATAATAAGGAGATAAAAGTGACCAAACAACAGTCAAAGGTTATGAAATCTTTTCAAATAAAAACAATAACCAAACTAGGTCAGGGAACTTTTGATTCTATTGATTTAAAAAATCCAATCTTTTCAAGGTGGCTTGTAGGGTTTATGGCAGATAATAAAATTCCTTTTCAGGTAGTTCATCTTGGAGAAGGGGTAACAAGAATAATTAAATCAGGTTCTGTATGTCCGCATTGCCAGGGAAAAGGATTTGTTAATGTTGATCAGACCCCTGTCCATGTTGAAATACCAGAACATTTAAAAGACAGCCTTTGTTGTGATGGAAATAAAATTTGTTCATGCAAAGGCGGATGTGCAGATGGAGGCGAGTGTTGTAAGGCGAAGTCAAAAGCTGCATAATAATTTTAAGTACTCATAACTTTCTTTCCCTCTATATTAAAACGGCTGGGCAAATATGCCCGGCCGTTTTTTTATTTTATTTGGATTAAATTATTTCATTTATTGAAAAAAAATTAATTAAAGATTATTATATGACTTCAAGTCATTTAGAGTTTAATCAAAAATCATATAAATTAAAAAAGGGGGAGAAATGCTTCAGCAGGCTGAATACCTAAATCAATTTACTATTTCTTTTAATAAAGCAACAGGCGAAGAAATTGGGTCAACCCAAATTGATAGTATAGAAGATTTTAAAATTATAATTGAAAAAGCAAGGTCAGCCCAGAAACAATGGGAACTTGTTCCAGTTTCAAAAAGGGCGGCTATTATTAAAAAATTAAGTTATATTATCTGCGAAAGATGTGACGAGCTCGCAAAAACAATATCTGAAGACAACGGAAAAACAAGAGTAGATGCAATAATAACAGAAATTTTACCAACAGCCATGTCTGCTTCATATTATGCTAAAAAAGCAAAAAAATTTTTAAAAACAAGATATTTAAAGCCTGGAAGTGTATTGCTTGCCAATAAAATCAGCAGGATAAAAAGAGTTCCTTTTGGAGTATTGGGAATTATTTCTCCATGGAATTATCCTTTTGCAATTCCTTTTTCAGAGCTTGTTATGGGACTTCTTGCAGGAAATGCAGTTATTCTTAAAACAGCAGCAGAAACCCAGATGGTCGGCAAAATTTTAAAAGAAATTTTTGAAGAATCAGGCTTGCCTGAAAATGTATTTAATTATGTTAATATGCCCGGGAAAGTAGCCGGAGATGCTTTTCTTGAAAACGGCATAGACAAGCTTTTTTTTACAGGTTCTGTTCCTGTTGGGAAATATTTGATGGGAAAAGCAGCTGAAACACTTACTCCGGTCAGTCTTGAACTTGGAGGAAATGACGCAGCTCTTGTTTGTCCTGATTCAGATATAAAAAGAACAGTTGATGGAATAATCTGGGCTGGATTCCAAAATGCAGGGCAATCTTGTGGAGGAGTTGAAAGAGTTTATGTTCATGAGGATATTTATGATGCTTTTCTTGAAGAATTAAAAATAAAAATTGAAAGGCTAAGAATTGGCTGCGATGAAGATTTTAATGTTGACATTGGAGTGATGACAACAGAAAGACAGGTTGCAACAGTAAAAAGGCATATTGATGAAGCCCTTGAAAAAGGTGCTATTGTTTTTGCAAAAGCACAGTGTGCAGATGAAAATAAATGGAAGAATATTTTTTGCCCTTGTGTTTTAACAAATGTAAATCATGAAATGCTTGTGATGAAGGAAGAGAGTTTTGGGCCGGTAATTGGTGTAATGAAAGTAAAAGATATGGATGAAGCAATTTCTTATGCAAATGATTCAAATCTTGGGCTTAGTTCTTCAGTGTGGTCATCTAACAGGAAAAAAGCAATAAAAATTGCATCAAAAATTAAAGCCGGAGCTGTTACAATAAACGACCATCTTATGAGTCATGGACTTGCTGAAACTCCATGGGGAGGATTCAAGGAATCTGGAATAGGCAGAACTCACGGAGAAATCGGTTTTGCTGAAATGACAGAACCCCAGGTAATTGTAAATGACATTATGCCTTTTGTGAAAAGGGACATGTGGTGGCATCCACACAATAAAAAAGTATATAACGGCATAAAAGGAATTTTGGAATTGTTGTATGGAAAAGGAATTAGGAAAAGAATTTTGGGGCTATACAAAATGATTCTTTTGTTTCCCCGAACTTTTATAAGATAATAGTAATTTAATTTTTATATTTCGCATTATTTAAAAAATTATCTTTTTTTATACTTGCTCACAATCAAGCATTTGTGAGCAAGTATAAAATTTGGGGTATCTTATTTTGGTCCGACCACCTTGACCCTGTTCGATCCTTTGAGCATTTTGCCCGTCTGGTTCATGCCGGCAGGGTGTGATCCCATTTCCCTGTGCCGGAAAACTCCCGTCTTCGGAATTTTCCGGGATCAGGCACTTTATGATTGCTAGTCCCTATTGACCTGGCGGGGGCTTGCGCTGCCCTGCGTCGATGCCCATAAGCCCGTTGACTATTGGTGCATTGTTTACAGAAGCAGTGCCCCGGCCGACATATCTTAACTCCAGCACATAGGTTGTTTTATTTGACACTTCAAAAATAGGGGAAAAGGGATCCTTAGCCTCATAGAGGTTCCGATTCCCGACGGCTCTGCCCTTGGTAACGGTGATGGTAGATGCGTATCCGTTGGGAATATTGATCCTGTGTGAATCCGATTCCAGACTGCCGTTAATGAAATAGTAGGACCTGGTGCCGGGGTTGTAGGCTGTGACATTGTAGATCCCGGCATTGGCCTTGTTTATGGTAATTACCTCTCCGGCAGATGCCAGGGAAAGCACGGCAAAGGAAATCAGAACCGATGCCAGTGTCATCATTGGTATTCGTTTAATCATTTTGTCCTCCTGTTGCATTCGGTTTCACCTATATTTTAATCTGACATTTTTTTGTATTGGCAATTAGTAACGCAAGCTATGTGCCGCGATTGTCTAAAAAAACATCCCTGATTAAAATTGAGGCTTAATAAATAGCTATTTTATTTTTTTGTTAATTTTTTAGTTTCATCTGAACTAAGATATCTCCATTTACCCTCTTTAAGATTCCCAAGGTAAATTTCAGACATTCTGATTCTTATTAAATCCACAACTTTTTTATTTAATGTTTCAACCATTTTTCTGATTTGTCTGTTTCGGCCTTCTTTGAGCGTAAAACTTAAATATTCATTTTTTTTTCTTTTTTTTGAAACTTTTCTTGTTTTTCTTTTGTCAATTACAACACCATTAGAAAGAAGTTTTATTTCTTCATCTGTTAAAGGAATATTTGTTTTAACAAGATATTCCTTTTCATGGTCATAGGACGGGTGAGACAGTCTGTTGTGAAGCTCACCATCATTTGTAAGAAGAATCAATCCTCTTGAGTACATATCAAGTCTTCCAACGGGGTAGATTCTTTCTTTTACATCTATAAGATCAATTATGGTTTTTTTCCCTTTGTGACTGCAGCTTGAAACAAATCCTGGCGGTTTATTGAGCATAATGTAAACAGTCTTTTCTTCAAGACTGATTTTTTGACCGTTTACATAAACCATATCTTTTTCAGGATCAATTTTTGTTCCAAGGGATGCAGTCTCGTCATTGACCCTTACCTTGTTATCCAGAATAAGTTCTTCGGCCTTTCTTCTAGAGCAGTAACCTGAGTTTGCTATGAATTTCTGCAGTCTTACCTGTTCACTCATGATCTGTAATCAGCATTTATCTTAATATATTCATAGGAAAGATCACTTGTGATTATGTAATCTGAGCTTGTTCCTAAATTTAGATCTATTGTAATTTCAAAGGAATCTCTTTTCATTATTGCAGAGGCTTTATCTTCATTAATATGTCCAAGCCCAAAGCCTTTTTCCATCATGCACACATCTTCAAAATAAATATCTGTTTCATATGGATCAATTTCAGCTCCAGACCTTCCGGCAGCAGCAATTATTCGTCCCCAGTTTGGGTCTTGTCCAAAAAGTGCTGTTTTAAAAAGATTTGAATGAGCAACTGCATTTACAACTTTAAAGGCATCTTCATCTGATTTTGCATTTACAGCATTTATTCTTACAACTTTTGTTGTGCCTTCACCATCTCTTACTATTTCTCTTGCAAGAAAAATAAGAGCATTATCAAGAAGATTTTGAAAAGCAAAGGCTTTTTCGTGGGAATCAATTTTAACACCGGAAAGTCCGTTAGCCATGAGAAGAGCAGTGTCATTTGTGCTTGTATCACCGTCAACTGTGATTTTATTGAAACTTTTGTTAACTGCCTTTATAAGAAAATTTTTGATTGCATTTTCATCAATTTCTGCATCTGTCATAACATAACAAAGCATTGTTGCCATATCAGGCCTTATCATTCCAGCCCCTTTTGCTATTGCAAGAAGAGTTATCTCTTTTCCTTCAATTACTTCCTTTAAAACAATATTTTTTTTAAATTTGTCAGTTGTCATTATTGCATCTGTAAAATCTGTAAAATCTTCTTTTAAGTTTGATTTTAAGTTTTCAATATTTGAAATTATTTTTTCCACAGGAAGATTTTGTCCTATTACTCCGGTTGAAGAAACCTGAACATGTGAAAAATCAATCCCAAGGGATTTTGCGGTTTCTTTGACAATAAGTCTTGAGTTTTCAATCCCCTGTTTTCCTGTTGCACAATTTGCATTTCCGCTGTTTACAATTAGAGCAGAGCATTTTTTTGAAATTATGTTTTCCCTTGAAACTGTAACCGGAGCTGCAACAGCTTTATTTTTAGTAAAAACAGCTGCTGCATTTGAACAAATTTCAGAAACAATAAGACCAAGATCCTTTAAATTGTTCTTTTTTATTCCGCAGCTTATTCCGGCTGCTTTAAAACCTTTGCATTGTAGTTTTTCCATGATATTTTCCGTATTTGATTTTTTGTTTTATTTTGATATAACTTACATTTTTTTAAAAGCACTAATTGTACTTTTAATTTTTGGAATGGCAAGAAAATTTGAGGATTTAATATGAAAAAATTTGAAGGAACCTGTCCATACTGCAAGGGAAGGGTTGTTCTTAAAAGAAGCTGAAGAACTGCTTTTTTTTATTGCAAGGATTGCAAAACAAAATTTGAAAAAGAGAAAATGAAATTTTTTTTAAACGATGATGCAGAAGAAATTCTGGCTTTTCTACCAGTTGACAGGCTTTAGGTTTTTAAATTGCAGAAAAATTTTAAAATTACAATTGAATATGACGGTACAGATTTTCACGGCTGGCAGATTCAGCCAAAAGACAGAACAATCCAGGGAGAAATTGAAAAAGCCCTTTTAATAATGACAAACTCCCATGTTGAAGTACATGGTTCAGGAAGAACAGATGCCGGAGTCCATGCACTTAACCAGACTGCAAGTTTTTCATGTGATACAAAAATTCCTGCTGAAGCTTTTAAAAAAGGAATTAATTGTCTTATACCTGAAGGAATAGTTATTAAAGAGTGCATAGAAGTTCCCCTTGATTTCCATGCAAGATTTTCTGCAAAATCAAAAACTTATGAATACAGAATAATAAACAGTCATTTAAGGCCTGTAATCGGAAGAAATTATGTATGGCACCTCTGGAAGCCCCTTGATGTGGAAAAAATGAAAAAGGCAGCTTCCTTTATAAAGGGAAAACATGATTTCAAATCATTTGAAGCAGCAGGAAGCCCGAGAGCTCATACAATAAGAACAATATCTTATCTTGAAGTATATTATGACGGAAAGGAAAATATAAAAATTGAAGTAAGTGCAGACGGTTTTTTAAGGTATATGGTTCGAAACATTACAGGAACTCTTGCACAGGTTGGACTTGGAAAAATTTCTCCAGATGAGATTTATGAAATAATAGAAAAAAAAGACAGAGGAAGTGCAGGAATGACAGCACCGCCCCATGGACTTTTTTTAAAGGAAGTTATTTATTGATTCTTTCTATAAACTTATAACAGATAACTGAAACTGCATTACTAACATTCATAGATTTTTTGAAACCATACATTGGAATATGAATTTTTTTTGTACAACATGACAAAATTTTTTCACTTATTCCGTTTTCTTCATTTCCTGCGACAATTATTGAATTTTTTATGGGAACCCAGTCTGAAATATTTTGTGAATCCTTTCCTGTTTCAAGTGCGACTATTTCTTTTTTAGAATTTAAAAGCCATGAAACAGGGTCTTCTACAAAAATAAGTGGTATCCATCTATAAGTCCCCATTGAAGCTTTTTTAAGCTTTGGGTTTGAAATATCTATGTGTGAAGATGAATGATAAACACCTTTAAGACCAAAATTGTCTGCAATTCTTAAAATTGAGCCTATGTTATAAGGACTTCTTATTTCATCAATAAAAATTGAAAGATCAAAAAGGGGATTCCACTTAGTTTTTATTTGAGTTTTATTTTCCAGGTCATTTTCAGGGGGATTTATGGAATATGAAACATGAAATTCATAATAGCCTTTTAATTTTTCGTCGTCATTTAACCAGTTTCCCGGACAGAACCTGTCAAGCTCTGTCCAGGAATGAAAAATTTCATATTTTTTAAAAAAGTCTTTTGGCGTGTTTTTTTTCAGACACAGGTAAGCATAAGAGGCAATCAGCTCATGCTGTTTTTTTGAAGAAAGCTTTTGGAATTTTTCCTCATTTATTTCATCAGCAAACTTTGCCAGATTTGAGATTTTGTGTCTCAATCTCAACTCCTTTTACAAGGCAGATTTTTTCATCATCAAAAATCATTTTGCCGTCTTTAATCTGAAGCGGAGCATTCTTAAAATCATCAATACTTATTTCACTGTGATCTGTTTTTTGATTTTCAACTTCAACAAGATCTCCGATTTCAAATTTTGAGCCGTCAAGAATCTCCATTTTTTTCTTTTTCTTGCACACTAAAACCATTCCCTCAGACATTACACCCGAAAGATCGGCAGGTTTTAAATTTGCAAGAATAATAACCTTTTTGTTTTCAAGATCTTCTTTTGAATAGTGTTTTACAAGCCCTGCGGCAATGCTTCTTTTCTTTTCTTCGCCTGCATCAACAGTCAGGTGGTAAAGATGCTCTGCATTTGGATGATTTTTAACTTCAATAATTTTTGCAATTTTAAGCTGAAATTTTCCAAACTCAGGACTTTGTCCTGAAAACTTTTTCCTGAATTTTTCAGCAAGTGATGACTCAAGTTTTTGATGGATTATTTCAGGATCATTTATTTTATGTGAGTCAAGACCGCTGAATTTATTAATATCTTCCCATGAGGCATTTTCAATATTTAATATTGATAGAATTTTTCTGGAAGTGTCAGGCATATATGGAGAAATTCCAACGGCAATATTTCTTACAAGATATGCAAGTACAGATACTGTTGCATGTGCATGGTCTTTGTCGGTTTTAATTTTTTCCCATGGAACCATATCCTGGAAAAATTTGTTTCCTTTATTACCAAGAACAAGAATCTGTCTTACCGCTTCCCTTATTTTTACATTTTCAAGATGCTCGGTAATTTTATCAGCTTCCAAAGAGCATGTTTTTATAAATTCATTGTGCTCTTCAAATGAATTATAATCTCTTATTTCTCCGTCAAAATTCTTTTTTAAATATGTAAGAGTACGGTTTACAAGATTTCCAATATTGTCAATAAATTCGGAGTTTACCTTTTCTATGAAATCTGACCATGTAAAGTCAGAATCATTTCTTTCAGGCCTGTTTGCAAGAAGATAAAATCTCCACAGATCAATATCTATTCCGGTTTCCTTTACATCTGTTCCAAAAACTCCAACATTGTTTGATTTTGAGAATTTTGTATCTTCATAATTAAGATATTCTGTTGCATTTATATGATGTAATAGTGTCCAGTTTTTTCCTGTTCCAATAAGAGATGAGGGAAAAATTACTGTATGAAAGGGAATATTATCCTTTGCCATAAACTGATAAAGTTCTACATTTTCAGGGTTCTGCCACCAGTCTTTCCAGTCTTTCCTGTGCTTTACAGTCATGGAAATGTATCCGATCGGCGCATCAAACCACACATAAAAAACCTTGTTTTCATATCTTTTTTTAGGAACCGGAATTCCCCAGGACAAATCCCTTGTAATTGGTCTTGGCTGAAGTCCAAGATCAAGCCATGCTTTTGTGGTTTTTATTGCATTGTTTGTCCATTTTCCTTTTTTGGAAGAACTTTGATACCAGGTTTCAAGCTTTTCCTGAAGTTTATCAAGTTTGAGGTAAAGATGGGATGTTTCCTTTAAAATAGGTCTGTTTCCGCAGATTTTGCATCTTGGTTCCTTTAAAAGCTCAGGCTCAAGAAGTTTTCCGCATTTATCACACTGATCTCCCCTTGCATCTTCATATCCGCAAAAAGGGCAG
The DNA here is from genome assembly GCA_034007295.1 of Desulforegulaceae bacterium. GTDB lineage: Bacteria > Desulfobacterota > Desulfobacteria > Desulfobacterales > JACKCP01 > JACKCP01. The sequence continues at coordinate 19,791 of JAVERC010000051.1, forward strand.
ATTCCTTCAACATATCTGTCAGCAAGGAATATATTGTCATGTTCGCAAAAAGACCTTTTGGTTGTCTGCTCTGTAATCAGATTGTTTTTTTCAAGATCAAGAAAAATTTCCTGGGCAGTCTGTGTCTGCTCAGGTGTTGAGGTTCTGTCAAAAATATCAAATGATATGTTAAAATTTTTGTAAATTTGTTTGTGTATTGCATGATATTTGTCACAGATTTCTCTTGGAGTGAGTCCTTCTTCCCTTGCCTTGTTTTCAGTTGCTGTACCGTATTCGTCTGTACCGCATACATAAAGAGTTTCATAACCTCTAAGTCTGCAAAATCTTGCATAAACATCAGCTGAAAGAACGCAGCCGATAATATTTCCAAGATGGGGTACATTATTTACATAGGGAAGAGCGGATGTAATAAGCTTTTTCATAATATATTCCTGAAACTGATTTGTTTTGTGTTTATAAAATTTATATCAATATTAACTAAAAACCGGTTCTATTTTAGATAAACCGGTTTTTTTTATCATTATAGATTGTGTTTTGCAAACTATATAGTGATTGGCCGAAAATGAGGATTTTGTTTCAGTTCATTGGAAAAGAAAAATTTAATCTTTAGTATACATTGAGCATTAAGTTTTTTTCAGATTTAGCCAGAACATCTTCATTTGGATATGACAGAGAAAAGAGCGTTCCGTCAAAATCTTTTATTGTTAAATACTCTGCCTGAAAAAGCATTGGCTTGAGCTGAATAGTTGAGTAGAGTTTTTCGGGATCTGAATTGTTAATTTTGATATCAGGATCAATTTTTAAAATTCGGTTTACTGCTTCTCCAATAATTTCCAGCTCTCTTTCAACTGCCCTTTTTAAAAGCTTATTTTTTTCATATTCAAAAAAATTAAAATTATTATCAAGATAGTCATAAATTGAAGAGACAGACTCTTTTATATCAAATAAATACTTTTTAAGTTTATCCTGCATATACAATCTGCTTTGTATTTTCTACACTTTTTATAAAATAAGGATTTGAAAGAGAATTTTCAGTTACAAGATCAACCTTTCTTCCAAAAAGTTCTTCAAGCTCATAATGTAGTTTGAAGTAATTATCTGCGTATTCTTCAGCAGGTATGTTCCTGAACTTAATGAGTACATCTATGTCGCTTGAGGACGTAAAAATACCTGATGATGCAGAACCGAAAAGATACATTTTTTCTACATCATAAAGCTTGCAAAGATGCCAGAGCCTATCCATATTTTTTTTTACAAGTTCATCCATATCAGCTTCAATACCATAAATAATTAGGTTTCCATAAGTATCATAAATAATAGTACAATAATTTAATAAACAAAAGGGATTTAAAACCTTTCTGAAGCTTTGCTACAAAATTGCAGCCAGCTTAAAACAGGTATCTTTGAAAAGTTTGTCGTGTGAGTTTTTGATATTGAAATCATTCATAATTAAAAATTATTCCTCAAATAAAATATCACTTACTTTCCTTTTTTCACTGTCAAATGATATCCCACATAAAATGGTTCTTATATTTTTATTTTCCCATTTTTTGGCATATTTCTAATATAAAGGCCTTTGAATAATTTTTTATTTTTTGAAAAAAGTTCATGAAGTGTTGAAACAGTCAGTGATTTTCCAAATTTTCTTAATCTTGATAAAAAATATGCCTTATCATTATCTAAAAGATTTAATATCCATTTTGTTTTATCTACATAGTTGCTGAACGAAAACGGCCTTTTTTGTCCATTTCGGCGTCAGATTAAAATTTAATCCTCAAAATACTCAATGTATTCCTGCGGTTAAATTTTTCATCTTCCTTGAACTGAACAAAAAATTCTCGTTTTCGGCCAATCACTACATATATAAAATTGCCGGTTCGTAATTTTTCAAAGGATGATGTGTTGAGTGCAAGTTTTTTCATGATATTTTTTTCTTATCAAGACTCAAGAAAAACAGCTTCCTTAAAATCCTCAATGGAATTGGTTTCATTAAGTTTTTTTTCAAGTTTAGCCAGAACATCAGCTTCATAAATATTTTTAATCATGGAAACAACTATTTTAGTTTCACTGCTCTGTCCAAATTTATCAAAAACTGCCAGTACAAGATTTATAGCCTGTTCAACACCTTCCTGTCGGCCTTCCTGTCTGCCTTCCAACCTTCCTTCCTGCCTCAATCTTTCAGCAATAGTCATAACCATATCCCCCTTATTTTGATCTACAGCATTTGAAACTATAGATTTTAAATCA